>CAZGVI010000015.1:0-75799 GCA_964529395.1 uncultured Acetatifactor sp. | reverse complement strand
GGTGAGGAGTTCGTTTATGGCGTTTATGTCGAAGGCGCGGTCTCTGTCTATGGGTGTGTTGGTGTGGTTTTTCATCTGGTTTTCCCCTTTTTAAATTTATGATTTGTATAAAATGACTCTAAAAATATTTATGTCATGCTTTTGTTTATATCCTCATTTCAAAATCTACTTATATAATATTATATCGTCTCATATTTTGTCAACTGTCAAATTGCAAATACAATTTAGGTGTGATCTGGCAATTTGTATTCTGATCAGTTACATATTGTTACTTTTCCTTTTACCTACAAGATTTCCGTCAGCATGTCTTGATTTTACCAATTTTTTTTTGTAAAATGAAAGGAGTTTGGTGTTTCACTTGAGGGGAGGTACAGAGAACGAATGAATAAAATCGGTTTCGACCATGACAAATATCTGAAAATGCAATCGGAAAAGATCAGGGAGAGGATCGCCGCCTTCGGAGGCAAGCTCTATCTGGAATTCGGCGGCAAGCTTTTTGACGATTTCCACGCCTCCCGGGTACTGCCCGGCTTTAAGCCCGACAGCAAGATCAATATGCTGGCCCAGCTGCGGGACCATGCGGAGATCGTCATTGTCATCAACGCTGCGGACATTGAAAAAAACAAGATGCGCTCCGATCTGGGCATCACCTATGATGTGGATGTGCTGCGCCTGATCGACGCCTTTCGGGGCTACGGACTGTATGTGGGCAGCGTATGCCTGACCCGATTCGCGGAACAGCCCAGCGCCATCGCCTACCAGAAAAAGCTGGAATCCCTGGGCATGAAAGTGTACCGCCACTACCCCATCCCCGGCTATCCCTCCAATATCCCCCTGATCGTCAGCGACGAGGGGTATGGGCGCAACGAATATATCGAGACCTCCAGAGAGCTGGTGGTGATCACTGCTCCCGGACCGGGCAGCGGTAAGATGGCTGTCTGCCTGTCCCAGCTATACCATGAATACAAGCGGGGCATCAAAGCCGGATACGCAAAATACGAAACTTTCCCCATCTGGAACCTGTCGCTCAAGCATCCGGTCAATCTGGCCTATGAGGCGGCAACAGCGGATCTAAATGACGTGAATATGATCGATCCTTTCCATCTGGAAGCCTATGGTGAGACTACGATCAACTATAATCGGGACGTGGAGATCTTTCCGGTGCTCAGCGCCATGTTTGAAAAGATCATGGGAGAATCTCCCTATAAATCTCCCACCGACATGGGTGTCAATATGGCCGGGCTATGCATCATGGACGATGAGGTCTGCAAGGAGGCGTCCCGCCAGGAAATCATACGCAGATACTATAATACCCTGTGCGAAAAACGCCAGGGCAACGCGGATGACGAACAGATATTAAAGATAGAGCTGTTGATGAAACAGGCAGGCATCACGTCGGATGACCGGCCGGTGGTCAGCGCCGCCAGAGTCAAGGCCGCCGCCACGGGCAAGCCCGCCACCGCCATCCAGCTTCCGGACGGAAGGATCATCACCGGCAAGACCAGCGAACTGTTGGGGGCGTCCTCCGCCATGCTGTTAAACGCTTTGAAGGTTCTGGCGGATATCCCTGACGAGGTGCAGTTGATCTCCCCCAACACCATAGGCCCCATCCAGGAGCTCAAGACGGAACATCTGGGCAACCGCAATCCCCGCCTGCACACAGACGAGATCCTCATTGCCCTGTCCATCTGCGCCACCACGGACGAGACGGCCGGGCAGGCTATCCGGCAGCTGCAAAATCTGCGGGGCTCAGAGGTACACTCCAGCGTGATCCTGTCCCAGGTAGACAAAAATGTACTGCGCAAGCTGGGCGTGAACCTGACCTGCGAACCAGAGTATGAGTCAGGCGGACTATATCACAATTAATGCCGAGCGGCTATAACTTTTTCAGATAATTCCCTTCCACATGGACCCCCTCGTTTACCACGATAAACGCCTGGGGGTCATATTTATGGACAATATTCTTGAGTTGATGCACTTCGTATTTGGACATCATGATATAGAGGATATGGGATTCCTCGTGGGTGTATGCCCCCATGGTCTTCCATTTGGTGATGCCCCGGCCCAGCTCGGAAAATATCTCTCTTTCCAGTTCCTGCGAGCTGATCTTGGTGATCACATTCACTTCCACATTGATATTCTGGGCATGCAGCCTGTCGATGGCAACCGAGTACACTGCCGCGTTGATCACGGAATACAGCGCTGTCTCCACATCGAAGAGAAACACACAGGCGCTGTACAATGCCAGGTTCATAAACAGATTGACTTTGCCCACGCTGAAATCCTGTCTCCATTTCACCAGGATCACTCCCACGATATCCATACCGCCCCCGGAAGCTCCCATACGCAGCAGGATACCCACTCCCGCGCCGCAGATGATGCCTCCGATCACACAGGCCAGCATGGTATCCTCCACGATCTGGGTGACGGGTATGACAGCCATGCCGCCTGACATTACTGTCACGCAAATCAAAGTTTTGAGCAGAAATTTCTTACCCATCTTTCTGTATCCAACAATAAAGATAGGGATATTGATGATATAGTAGATCATACCGGCGATATCCATATTGCCAAAAGGCATGTGCAGATATTCCACCAGGAGCGTGCGCAGCACCTGGCACAGACCCATAACGCCGCTGCTGTACAGGCCGGACGGCACGATAAACAGATTGGTACCGGCGGCGTAGATCGCCGCCCCCAGCATCGCTACCAATGTGCGCCTGCCCTCATAGAGCAGCAGACGCTTATCCTTAAGCACTTTCATCTTCCCTCACCCCTGCGGTATCACAGTCCCCCGTGATACCGCGTTAATCCGTATTTAAAACCGTGCCCGTTCCGGCTCAGATATACGCTTTGATCTTCTCCTCCAGATCCGCCGCGGACATACCTCCTATATGGGTCTCCACGGGTTTCCCATTCCGGAAAAAGATAAAGGTGGGAATGTTTCTCACCTGATACCTGTCCGATATCTCCATGGCCTCCTCCACATTCAGTTTGCCGATCTTGATCCTGCCCTCGTATTTCTCAGCCATACGCTCCACCAACGGAGCCATCATTTTGCAGGGACCGCACCAGTCCGCATAAAAATCCACCAGCACCGTTCCCTGCGCCTGCAATACCTCTGTCTCAAAATTTTCCGCTGTAAACTTCATGTTCTTTTTCCTCCTTTTTTAATTGTTCCGCTACGGCCCCCACGGCCCTTGCTGATCTTTGTTGCGCCTGTCAGGGCGACTTATTTTTCTGCCTTATTTTTCCCTGTAAATGATATATTTATAAATGGGATTTCCCATCGCAGAAAACTTCTCCTCATACTCCGTCATCACATTACCCTCCATCAGCCCGGTGTCCCCGTGCAGATCATAGGTGATCACTTTGGCTTTCCAACCGGCAGGGGCAAGCTCTTCCACCGCAAAGTCAAACAGTCCCCTGTTGTCGGTCTTAAACTCCAACTGTCCCTGAGGACTCAGGATCCCGTCATATTTCTCCAGAAACTGTCTGGAGGGCAGCCTGCGGTGCGCATGGCGATCCTTGGGCCAGGGATCGGAAAAATTGAGATAGATACGTTGTACCTCGCCCGGGGCAAACACCTTCAAAATCTCCTCCGCCTCCATACGGATAAATCTCAGGTTGGGCAGTTCCTCCGCCTCCATCTTCTGAATAGCTCGCAGCAGCACGCTGGAATATTTCTCAATCCCTATATAATTGATCTCAGGGTGCAGCCGAGCCATAGTATGGATAAACTTTCCCTTGCCCATACCGATCTCAATATGGATCGGATGTTCGTTTCCGAATATCTCCTGCCACTTTCCCCGGCAGTTCTGCTCCTCATGCACCACATACCGGCTGGCGGCGATCATCTCCCGCGAACCGGTTATATTTCTTAAACGCATATCTACCTCATTCCCGCATATCCGCAGTTGACTCGTCAACTGCCGCATGCCCATGATACTGCGTAAATAGCTATTCCGCTATACTCATTTATCTCTATGCTGCCCCTGACGCGTCTCTTTGGCCTGCGGGCTCCGCATCTGGTTGAAACTCAGTTTCTCGCTCTCCCTGTACTCCCGGTGCAAACCGCGGTGACGGGCCTCCCTGACCTCCTGCCTGTGCAGACGGCGAAATCCCTGTGAGGAGTTCTCCTCATCCTTCCGGCGCATTTGACGGCGGAGGGCTTCTTTTACCTCCTGCCTGTGCAGACGGCGGAATCCCGGCGCGGTGTTCTCCTCATCCTCCCGGCGCAGCTGGCGGCGGCGGGCCTCCTTTACCTCCTGCCTGCGCAGCTGGCGAAAACTCAGCTGCGTCGTTTCCTCGTCCTCCCGGCGCTTTTGACGGCGGCGAGCCTCCTTCACCTCCTGCCTGTGCAGGCGGATAACTCCAGGTTCCGTATCCTCCTCGTCCTCCCGGCGCAGGCTGCGGCGGCGGGCCTCTTTGATCTGCTGTCTGCGCAGTTGTTCCGCGCTCATCTCCGGACTGTCCTCGTATTCTCTTGGACGGTGTCTGCGGCGGTCACGCTCCCAGCTACGACGGGTATTGGCGCGACGCGCGGGGAAATGATATTCCTTCAGGGCATGGCGCAGACCCAGCAGCGCAAGCACGGCCGCCACCCCGATTCCCGCCCACATGGACACCTTTTTCACATCCACAAACACAAAGACCGGCGCCTTTTCACCGCCTTCATCCTCCGTTTCTCCCATCATGCCCGCGGCAAAATCATACCCTTTTTCGTCGGACGATGCCAGATCCACCGACACACTGCCCAGATCCACTCCCTGATAGCTGTAATGTATGACCGCAGCCTGTCCTTCATCAGCCGTATCGTAGCTGATCGTGGACGTGGTATCGGAAAAGTCCACCGCTCTGGGCAGAACGATACAGTCCTCCTGGTTTAGGGTGAGCAGCGGCCTGGAACTGCCGAATATATCGTGTTCTCCATAAAAAAGTCCCGTGTTGTCAATATTGTACTTGGTCTCCACCTGGGACACATTGACCTTGGCAAAATTGCTGAATCCATAGTTGAACAGCGCTATGGTATCCTCATATTGATAGGGGGACTCGTCCCGCAATACCACGCAGATCAGTTTCATACCGTCCCTCTCCGCGCAGGATACCAGGCTGTAACGAGCCGCATTGGTATAGCCTGTCTTTACCCCCACCAGACCGTCATAGCTGTAGGTCCTCCCCGGCAGCATTTCTATCTTGGAATTTTCCAGTTTTTCATAGGGCATGTGGTCGTTGGGCAATATATGCAGCCGTGGAGTGAGACTGATCCGGCACAGCATCTCATTGGCAAAAAATGCCTTACCGATCATCGCCAGGTCGTAGGCGGAGGTATAGTGATCCTCATCCGGCAGGCCGTTTGGATTGACAAAATGAGAATCCACGCATCCCAGCTCCTGAGCCCTCTGGTTCATAATATCCGCGAAATCGTGCCAGCTCGTACCTGTGATATGCTCCGCCACCGCAAAGGACACCTCATTGGCGGAACGGATCAGTATGGCGTTAAGGCAGTCCTCCATCGTCAACTGCTGTCCCACATCCATGGCGATATGGTTGCTGTCCGAAGGAGTGTCGTAGACGGCCTCCCGGGAAAAAGTGACCCATTCGTCCAGAGAGCACCGCTCCGCCGCGATCAGTGTGGTCAGGATCTTAGTGGTGCTGGCCGGATATTGCCGCGCATGTATATTCTTAGCGTACAGGACCGTGCCCGTCTCCGCCTCTATCAAAATGGCTGAATCTGCCGTGACCACCGGGCCTGTGGGCCAGCCCGGTATCTCGTTGCTCTCCACAGTCATCTCCTGCTGTTCCTGAATGCGCTCCTCGACCGTCTCCGCCCGGACCGGCAGAGGACTCTGTATCAGGGACAGCACCATCAGCAATACGCATACGCGGCGGCCTGCGGCGGTCATGAACCATATCCTTTCCGACGAACCGCCCTGCCCGGCACCTTTTCGGATGTTCCTTGGGGGCGGCTGTGCATCTTGCGGGCATGATCGCGGCGCTCGGTGAGTTTTTCCACATCCTCCGAGGAGATAAAGCGGCTGGTCTTCACCACATAGATCTGTCCATCCTCAGACTTGCGGACACGTATCTTACATTTCAGGAAACCGTGTTTTTCGCAGAAAGCCACACAGTAATAATGGCGTCCGTTAGGGGAAAACCATTTTACCTTCTTGCGCAGATTCCGGCGGCAAAGATAGCACTTGCTGGAGCTGACTTCCCTGTCGGCCAACGCCGCGGCCTTGTCCGGAAACGTGCGGGAAATATATTTGAAATAGGTGTCAAACTGTACCTTGATCTCCTCCTCCCGGCAGGAGGGAGGATTGAACACGTCATAAGACACATTTTTCAGCACTTCCTGATCCCGGATCGCCGCCAGCACCTTGGCCGTGTAATAGGCGTCGCTGAACGCGCGGTGAAAGGGGATATCTTTCTCGATCTCCAGAAAGTCCACCGCCCATTCCAGCGCCCGTCTGCTCTTGCGGTCCTCATAGGCGATGCTGAACAGTTTCTGCACGTCCAAAAAGGCTATGGGACCTTTTGCGAGAGGCTCCATGCCATAATAGCGCAGATTGCGCTGCAATTCCGTCAGATCCAGAGGTCCCCAGGTACAGAAGATATAGTCCTCCCCGCACCAACGCAGAAAATCCTCTACCACCTGGGTAAAGGGTCTTCCTCTCTCCAGCTCCTCCATACGCATATGGATCAGCTTGCTGGTGATCCTGTGCATCTGATGATACACAGTGGGCCGGATCAACTGGCTGAACTCACTGACCATGATCCGATCCTGATTTAGTTTTATAGCGCCGATCTCAATGATCTCAAAGGGCATCAGAGCCGTTTCCGGCTCCTGCCCCGTGCTGCTTTGATTCCATTCCAAATCCAAAATAATATAGTTCACTGTGTTCTCCCGTAATCTGCTGCCGGCTTGCAATCGGATATCGCGTTTTACTCAGTATACCTTAACTCCGTGCGCTTTAGCGCACTCTCCATTCAGAAGAGTTAAACGCGGAGCGTTTTACTCAGTATACCACACCCGGAGCGATTGGGGAAGAGTCAGTTATCTTACTTCGATATCGCCGCTGCCGGTGGTCAGATTCACCGTGCAGGCGCCGTTTCCGTAAGAAGTATTGTAACTGCGGCAACCGGACATCTGCTGACCCTTGATATTCATATCGCCGCTGCCGGTGCGGGCTGTGATGGATGCGCCCTCCACTCGGCCTATATCCAGACATATCTCGCCGCTGCCGGTGATCATACGGATCCGGGAGATTTCAGAGTCAACTTCCACATCAATGTCGCCGGAAGCCGTTTTTACATCCAGTGCCCCCATATCCCCGCGCAGCTCCACCTCTCCGCTGGCGGTTTCCGCAGTCAGTTCTCCGCCGCTGATACGCTTGACGCTCACATCTCCGCTGGCGGTGCGCAAAGTACCTCTTGCGCACTCCACATCATCCAGCTCCATATCGCCGCTGGCAGTTTGAGCATGCAGCAGGTTCGCTCTGAGATCGTTCCCGTTCATATCGCCGCTGGCCGTATTCATGCGGACTTTCACTGCCGACACCTTCTTGATCTTCATATCACCGCTGCCGGTGGAAAGTTCGATCTCCGTCGTTTCATCCAGAGGCATGGCAACGCGGGATATCTCCTGATCGCCGCTCTGGGTCTTGGCATAAAGCTCTTTACAGTCCGCCTCCTCGATCCGCAGATCGCCGCTGGTACACTGTGTCTCCAGTTTCTGGGTCTGTATCCCCTTTATTTGCAGGTCGCCGCTGGTGTTACAAAATCTTACCGCAGGGATTCCCGCCGGGATCTGCACGCGCAGGTGGATATCTCCGGAGGATGACCAGCCTCTGAAGTTGGAAAACGCGGACAAAATGCCCTGCAAGGACGATTCCAGGCTGTCTCCCAAGTCAAAATCAAAGCGGACCTCCTTGCGCAGATCTTTGTCCCTGCGCTCCTTCACTCCCGCGTAAAATATGCCGTCCTTTTCATATTGATAAAAAATATACCGCAGTTTCTGGCTTTTGCTGCCATTGTTTTCGTAGTCAATCCTGATCTGATCGTCCGGCGAGGCGGATACTTCCACATCCGCCACCAACCCCTCTATCACCACGGCGCGATAGATCTGCTCGTAGCTGTTGCTCTGGCTGGCCTCGCTCTCCACAATCTCCAGCTCCTGCTTGAGATCTTCCTGGGAAAACTCCTGCAGCATATCCTCAATATTGCCCAGCTCCGCGATAATCTCCTCCTCCGAGCGCCCCTCTGCCAGGCCTTCCGCAAAGTGCTGCTCATAGTCCTCCAGGATCTCTGTCTCCAGCGCCCTGTTATAATGCTGTAATCTTTCCCGCAATACGTCCATATATTCTGATTTTGTCATAATTAACTCCTTTCATGCGCATATCCTGCTCATACAGTGTCTATTCATCCTTTACCTCACCAGACGGTTCACCGCCGTCTGAAACTGTTCCCACTCCCGCAGCATGGCCTGCTGGTACTCCCGGCCCTTTTCTGTGAGCTGGTAGTACTTTCGGGCCGGTCCCGACTCCGACTCCACCAGATAGGTGGTCACATAAGCGTCCTCCTTGAGTCTGCGCAGGATCGGATACAGAGTACCGCTGGCAATGGACATTTCCTCGGAGATACGCTCCGTCAGTTCGTAGCCGTACTTGTCGCCGCTCACCAGTTGGGACAGTACGCACAATTCCAGCGCGCCCTTTTTCAACTGTGTGTTCATGATATTCCTCCCTTCTTACTATAAGTTTGACAGATGGTTGCAAAACCCTGTGGATCCGCAAAATGTGATACATGCAAATATTGTATCCTCATTCTCTGTAACATGTTTCATTTAGTTGATTGTATCACACGCTATTATTTAATGCAATATACTTGGGCAAAAAAATTTCTCCTTTCTGCCAACCGTTGGCGTATCTGACCATTTCCACAGATCGTATACTGCATTCCTTCCATGTCTGCCGCCTTTCGCAGTCGTCTTTTCCCTTTACATCTGCCGGTTTTCTCATCCCTGCTCCTCCTTATCTTCAATGAATCTCTCATTGATTAGATGAGTATATCACAAGCTATTATTTAATGCAATATACTAAATGAAATTTTTTTGTTTTTAATTGTCCCATTTTGATACAATATACTCGGGACGTTCCGCGGATTCATCCAGTTTCCAACACATATCCTCTGATTTATAACAGTATATCCCAATGTCGGCGGACTGTATCCAGATATCATAGGAGTCCTTTTCCCAACAGATTCCCCAGAAATCCCTGGCTCTTGCGGCATTAAAAGAGTAGATCTGACGCCCCTTATTTCAAATCCCCGGGAGAAAATATTCCCTCCAGCCAGGTATGTGCCAGGTCGATCCACCCCGCGCACTGCGGCTGGACACAGCGGCCGTCGGAGGTCTGTGTGAGAGCCGTGGCCAGAGCCAGGCCATGTCCCCCCTTGGGGTACATGTGAAACTCCGTGGGGATACCAGCCCGGCGCAGGGCGCTTACCAACAGCAGTGAATTTTCCACAGGTACCGCCTGGTCCTCATAGGTATGCCAGACAAATGTGGGCGGCACATCGCCGCTCACCTGCCCCTCCAGAGAAAGATCCTCAAGCAGCCGCGCCCGATCAGGCAGATCCCCAAGCAAATTCTCATAGGAACCCCGGTGGGCAAACTCCCCGGAAGTGATAACCGGATAACACAGCAGCAAGCCGTTGGGGCGCAGCAGTTCACGATCCGGATCCGCCACGCCAGCCCTCTCCCGCAGCCACTGCCGATCCCAGAACATGGCGTAGCAGGCGGCCAGGTGTCCTCCCGCGGAGCAGCCCTGTATCACCAGCTTGTCCGTATCCACATGCCACTGCGCGACACGTTCCCGGATCAGCAGCACGCTCTGCGCCAGTTCCAGCAGCGCCGTGGGGTATCGGGCGGGAGCGCAGGAGTACCGCAGCACCGCCGCATGATATCCCATAGCCAGAAATTGGAGGGCTATAGGCTCTGCCTCCCGGTCCGATGTGTATCCGTAGCCGCCGCCAGGGCAAAGGAGCACCAGGGGCCGCTCTCCCATGGCCATGGCCTCAGAAGGATCCTGAATATATGTCACCAGCCGGGCGTCTGGCTGAGAGCCCTCCGCCCGCAGTTCAAAAATTTCGTGCAGCATCTTTTCCGCCTTTCCAGTGTTCCATTTATATAGTCCAAAATACGGTTCTAATAGGCTTTACCCCAATATACCATCTTCTTTGCGGGCTTTCCGCAGCAGACACAGGTGTCTGCCAGATGCTCCTGCGCAAAGGGCATACAGCGGCTGGTAACGCTCATCTTCTCCTTGATCAGGTCTTCGCATGCCTGATCGCCGCACCACATAGCCTTGACAAAGCCCGTCTTCTCCGAGAATATCTTCTGAAATTCGTCAAAATCCCGAGCCTCATAGGTGTGGGCATCCCGGTGGGTCCTGGCCCTCTCCAGCATCTCCCGCTGAATGGTCACCAGCAGTTCACCCACTTTTTCCTCCAGAAGATCCAGGTCCACTTCCAATTTTTCCCGGGTATCCCGGCGGCAGATCACGCACTTGCCGGCCTCGATATCCTTGGGGCCGATCTCCACGCGGATAGGGTAGCCGCGCATCTCCGCTTCGGCAAACTTGTAGCCGGGGGTTTTGTCGGTATCATCCACCTTCACGCGGAAACTGCCGGCCAGACGGTTCCGCAGCTCATAGGCCTTGTCCAGCACGCCCTCTTTTTTCTGCTGAATGGGCACGATGCAAACCTGGATGGGGGCCACCCGGGGAGGCATCACCAGGCCTTCGTTGTCCCCATGAACCATGATGATGGCGCCGATCAGGCGGGTGGTCATACCCCAGGAGGTCTGATGTACATATTTCAGCGTGTTATCCTTGTCCGCGAACTGGATCTCAAAGGCGTGGGCAAAACCGTCTCCAAAATTGTGGCTGGTGCCGGATTGCAGTGCCTTGCCATCGTGCATCAGGGCTTCTATCGTGTAAGTGGCCAACGCCCCGGCAAACTTTTCCTTGTCCGTCTTCTGCCCCCTGATCACGGGAATCGCCAGTACTTCCTCGCAGAAATCCGCGTATAGGTTCAGCATCTGAATGGTCCTCTCCTGGGCTTCCTCTGCGGTGGCGTGGGCCGTGTGCCCTTCCTGCCACAAAAACTCCCGGGAGCGCAGGAAAGGTCTGGTTTCCTTCTCCCAGCGCACCACCGAGCACCACTGATTATATACCTTGGGCAGATCCCGGTAGGAGTGTATATCGTTTTTATAGAAATCGCAGAACAGAGTCTCTGAGGTGGGCCGCACGCACAACCGCTCCTGAAGAGGCTGCATGCCGCCGTGGGTCACCCAGGCCACTTCCGGGGCGAATCCCTCCACATGGTCTTTCTCCTTCTGGAGCAGGGATTCGGGAATGAACATGGGCAGGTACACGTTCTGTACCCCTGCATCTTTGAAACGGGCGTCCAGCTGCTGCTGGATCAGCTCCCAGATCGCATAACCCGCGGGTTTGATCACCATACAGCCTTTAACGCTGGTATAATCGATCAGCTCCGCCTTTTTTACCACGTCCGTGTACCACTGCGCGAAATCCTCCTCCATGGAGGTTATCGCTTCCACCATCTTTTTGTCTGCCATGATCTGTGTCTCCTTTTCTCAATTATTACGGCGGTCAATATACACAAAAAGGGCGGTACGCCGCAGATCCCGTCCCCTGTCAGGGACCGGAAACCCGGCGGTACCACCCTTATTAATGCATTGTCCTGACCGGGCGTACCCGCAGGATCTGACATTCCGCTTTTCCTACCGTTAACGCCGGTGCTACGCTGTATTTCCCCACTGTGGCATACCCTTATCAGGTTCCCCCATTCAGCAGGCTCATACAGGACTCCGAGGCAGGTTCCGGCTGCTTTGCATAAGAGCCTCTCACCTGTGGCTCTCTCTCTGGGATGCTCCCCATGCCATACTATTCCTCTTCCTGGTCGATATCCTATTCATCTTACTTTTACACGATTGTAGTGCATGCGGGTTTGTTTGTCAAGCCTAAAATATCATGCGATTTCCGCCGCTCCAGGTCTCTCCCGGCAAAAGCGTCTGGGTGTGGGGGCGCTCCGACAACTCGCCCTCATATCCGGCATAGTCGCAGATGCCGTACCATGGCTCCAGGCACACATATCCCGCGCCGCTGTCCGGATGACTCCAGATCCCCCACACGGGCGCGTCGCATTCCACCCGCGCATACTCCCGGCCCTCCCCGTCGCACAGGGCCGCTGCCGTGATCCCTGCCTGATCGAAGATCAGCGCGTCCCCGTCAAACAGGCCGTCCATAATCTCAAAACAGCCATCCTCCAGCTTTACCAGCCAGAACTCCTGCGTTATGACACCTTTGTCGTTGAGACGCAGGATCTGAAGTTCCGCCTTTTTCCCCACTCCGTACAGACGTATTTTTTGTCCTGTTCTGCAGCCCTTTTGGCCTTCCCTTACCGGCGGACAGGCAAACGCCGCATGGCCTCCCACAGAGAAATACATGGGTTTATCCCCTGTGTTATTCACATACCAATCTTCCCGGATCCCGTCCGCTCCCAGCGTGTACACGATCTCCAACACAAAGGAAAAGGGGTATTTTTCCCTGGTAGCATCCGTGTCATGTATCCTGAAACGGATACTCTCGCCGGTCTGCTCCGCCACCTCATACTCTACCCTCTGCCCAAATCCGTGCTTATCCGCCGGGTATACCTTTCCCTCATAAATAAACCTCTCTTTTTCCAGTTTGCCGATAAACGGGAACAGAAAAGGCGCCGTCTTGCCCCAGTAGGCGGGATCCCCGCTCCACATATGCTCCAGCTCCAGACGCTTATCCCACACGGACTTGATCTCCGCCCCCATGCTGTCCAGCGTCACCTTAAATCTTTCATTTTCCAATATATACCGCATATTTCCTCTCCTTTTATCCGCAGCCGCCAGATCCAGACAACCGCGCTATCCTGTCAGTGTCAGCCTTCCTCCGCCTTAAATCCATCCTTCATCATCGCCATCATGATCTCCGCGAACCGCGCGTCAAACTGCGTTCCTCTGCCTTTTTCCAATTCGTGGTAGATCACTTCCGGATCCATGGATTTCTGATAGACCCGGGTGGAATCCATGGCGTCATAGGCGTCCGCCACCGCGATGATCCGGGCGTACAGCGGGATCTCCTCGCCCTGTAGGCCCTTGTTGTAGCCTTTTCCGTCATAGCGCTCATGGTGATACAGCGCGCCCACCGCCGCCTCCGGCACCAGCGTAAACTCCTTCAGGATATCGCCGCCGATGGTAGGGTGCTGCTTGATGATGGCATATTCCTCGTCCGTCAGTTGAAAATGCTTGTTCAGGATCTGATCGGGAATGCCGATCTTGCCGATGTCATGCAGCAGCGCCGCATAGCGCAGCTGCTCCAACTGCTCCTCACTCAGCCCAAACCGTCTGCCGATCTCCACCGCGTAAGCCGCCACCCGGTGAGAGTGACCGCTGGTATATTTATCCCTGGCATCGATGGTCTTGGCGATGATGCGGATGATCTGATCCGCCGTGTCCCTGTACTCCTTCTGCCTCTGCAATATCCGCTTTCGATTCAGATACTGTACGATGACCAACGCCACGATCAACAGCAGCAGACCGCCGATGACCAGCCACAGCGCGATGTACTGGCGCTCAAAGGGACTCTTCTCCTTTACGATGCGAAAAGTCAGATCCCCGCTCTCCGCGCCGTCCGCGTTGTATCCTTTCAGATGGAAAATATATTCTCCACCCGGCAGATTGGTATAGTTGATCCGCCCGTTGCTGCCGGATATCCGGATGGGATATTTGTCAAAACCTTCCAGATAGTACTCCAGTGTGCCTTCTCCCGTCCCATAGCTCAGCAGATCCAACTGCATCGTGATACGCTGGGTGTCCGCCCGCAGTTCCATGTCCTGAGGTCTGTAATAGACCGTCGTGTCCGTGGACATGCGCCCCACGGATACTTTGGGCGGCACGGTATTCTGATACATATCCTTCAGGTCGATATAATATACTCCGTTTCCGGTGCACAGATACAGCACATTATCCTCGTCCATATGATTCCATGAGTTGGCTGTGATACTGCTGGTCAGCCCGTCCTTGCGGCTCAAAGTTTCGTATTCCTGGGTTCCGCCCTCCAGAGATTCCCGGTCGATCCTGATCAGCCCAAAGGATTTCATCAGCCATATGTAACTCTCCGTCACCTTTATGTCAAAAATACTTCCGGTGCCTGCGTTCACATCAGGGATCTGCCGGATCCCCTGACTGTCCCACAGGGCCAACTGCGAGCCGTTGCTGATCCAGATCCCGTTCTCCCCGTCGGCCACCATCCGCAGGATGACGCCCGACTGCAGCCCGTCCTCTGTGGTCAGATTGCGCACCTGCCCGCTCTTTCTGTCGATCTCATAGATCCCGTTGCCGTCGCTGCCAGCCAGCAGTTTGTGATCCGCGCTCTCCTCCAGACAGAGGATCCACTCGTTCGAGATCCCATCCTCCTGATCGTATACCTCCGCAACCTGTCCGTCCTGCAGCACCGCCACGCCGCCGTTGGTAGCCGCCGCGATGCTTCCGTCGGACAACTGCACGACCATACGCACCTGCTCATGGGGCATACCCTGCTCCGGAGTATAGGACGCGATCTCTCCTGTGGCCGGATCGTAATGCACCAGCCCGTATGTCCTGTAGGTGGATATCCACAGGGTATCGTCTCTGTCTCTGAACAATCCCCTGACGCGCACGCCCTCCAGCATGGCGGTCAGCTCGTTTTCCACTTTTTCTCTGGCGTCATCCAGTATGGCCAGGCCGAAATCCCCGCCGATATACATACAGCCGTCCAGGATCATGGTGGCATTCACCGTCTGATTTGTAATGCCCGCCTCGTAGGCCATGTTCTTAAATTTGATGCGGGTCAGCTTAAGGCAGCCTTTTCTGGAGGCGGCAAACCACAGATTGCCCTCGTAATCCTCACACATCTGACTCATAATAGAATTGTTGTTCAAACTGTTTACTTTATAAAAATTGTCCCTGTCATCAAAGTATCCGGGGCCGTTGTCCGTACACACCCACAGCCGCCGCTGGCTGTCCCGCATTATGTAGTTGACCTCGTCGGCGCCTCCGGTGGTCAGCGCATCCCATGTAAAGTACTGCTCAGACCAGATATTCCCCGTGTGACGCAGCCGTATCACACAGCCGTCGGCTGTGCCCAGATAGACGCAGCCGTCGTCCTCCACGCACAGGCCGTAAGACAGGCTTTTTCCAAAGAAGTCCTCCCCCAGAGTCAAAATCGTTTCCCCGCTCTGCAGGACAAAAAGTTCACTGGCCGAAGTAGTGCCCCAGACGCGTCCCTGGCCGTCGCAGACCAGCGACTCCACAGCCGCCTCTCTGAGCAGATCGTCCCCGACCCGATCCAGCGTCAGGGATGCGTCCACACGCCACAGACCGCTGGCAGTTCCCAGATAGATCCCACCCTCCGCATCCTCGGCCAGGCTGCGAACGGACAGCGTGGCGCTCATCTGCGACAGTTCCTGATGCAGTTCACTGTCTGCCGTCTCCACCTGTACAATATGCTTGAAACCTATATCATCATACAGATACACCCCCGCGTCATTGGTGCCGATCCAGATCCTTCCCTGACTGTCCTCCAGCATGCACCGTACCCCGCTGACCGGAGCGCCTGACCTGATCCTGCTGATATCCTCAAATTCCACGCCGTTAAAACGGCTCAGACCGCCGTAACTGCCCACCCAGATATAGCCCACGCTGTCCTGCATGACTACGTTGGCCTCGCTGGTCATCATGCCGTTGCTCTCGTCGTACACCGTCTCCACATAGTCCTGCAGTCCGATCTGGTGTACGGGATTGGCAGCCTGCGCCCCCTCACAGTACATCACCGGTATCAGCAGGCACAGAGCCGTCAGGCAAAAGCCCTCAAAGAATCTACAAAGTCCTCTCATACTTTTCCATCCTGTCTATTCCGCCAGTTCCCGCAGCCGCCTGCCTCCGCATCGGTAGGTGTACTGTCCGTTCAGAGTCTTCAGCCTCCGGACAGGGATCAGTCTGTGGAAACGCCTGAATCTAAATTCTATCACAAATTTTGGGCATAATATTTAATTTATTTTAACATAATTTTACAAGAAAGAAAAGCAGAGTAAAAATTTTTATTTTTTTCGTTTTAGCTATTGACCGTTACCCAGCGTCACCCTGTATGATATATTTACGGATATCCGACCGACCCGCCCGGCTCGCTGGAGCGGAGATAAAATGAACGCCTCGCGGTCTGACGAAAGACAGACTGCACGGCGGTGGAAAAGAGGAAAAATGGAGAACAAATATTATACTGCCGGGGAAATAGCCCGGATCGCGGGGGTATCCCTGCGCACTATACGCTATTATGACGCCAAGGGACTGCTGCCCCCGGTGTCCCATCTGGAGAACGGCTACCGCTGTTATGACAAGGGCTCTCTGACCCTGCTCCAGCGGATCATGATGCTGAAATATCTGGGATTTTCTCTGGAACAGATCCAGCAGTTGATAGCCGCTCAAAAGGAGGATTCTCTGGACCAGGAGGCGATCCTGGCCCATCAAAAAAGCCTGCTGCTGGAAAAAAGAGCCCAGTTGGACCAACTGATCTCTACCATTGAGCTGGCCCAGCGCTGCGCTCAGGAGGACAAGTGGCAGGTGCTGGTGCGGTGCCTGAATCTGCTGACCAGCGAGGAAAAGGTTCTGGAACAGTATCAAAATCCCGACAATCTTCAGTCACGGATCAACATACATGCTTACTCCACCAGCACTCAGGGCTGGATGGAATGGGTCTATGAGCGGCTGGCCCTCCAGCCGGGGGAGAATGTATTGGAGCTGGGCTGCGGCACAGGACTGCTCTGGATGGAGCGCACCCACCTGCTGCCGGAAGGACTGCGGCTCACACTCACCGACCGCTCGGAGGAAATGTTGGGACAGACCCGTCAAAATCTGGCTCCCTATGAGGAGGAGCTGGCCGCCCGGAACATACGCGTCACCTACCTGGTCCTGGATGCCAACTCTCTGGAACTGCCCGCCGCCTCCTATGACCGTATCATCGCCAACCACATGCTGTATCATGTGCAGCACCGGGACGCCTGTCTGGCCGCCGTTGCCCGGGCATTGAAACCTCAGGGCGTCTTTTACTGCTCCACTGTGGGGGATACCCATATGCGGGAACTGCATCAGCTGGTCACAGCCTTCGATCCCCGCATTGATATGCCCTTTAAAAGCCTGACCGGCGACTTTCATCTGGAAAATGCGGAAGCCCAACTGCTTAAGCACTTTGCTCATGTACAGCGCCAGGATCAGGACAACGACCTGATCGTAGACGATCCCCAGGCCATCTACGACTATATATGTTCTTTCCCCGGCAACGCCTCTCTGATTCTGGAACAGCGGGGACAGGAACTGTTGTCACTGATAAAGGATAAACTGGAGCAGGAAGGAGCCATGTATATACACAAATCCACCGGAATGTTTATCTGCCGAAAATAAAACGGACTTTTCGGGCGGCATCTGCCGCCCGTTTTCCATGCCAAAAATACCGGAGCCCGCACCCATGTTTCAACATACTTACTTATCCGTTACAGCCCCATCACCGCCTGCTTTTTCCTCCACCCGGAAAGTCACTTTCCAGTTGCCCTCCAGAGGATCCTCTATCCTACAAAACTCGCCATACAGTCTGGCTCCCTCCAATTCCTCAGGCGTACAGGGCAGATAGTATTCCTCGAACGCCAGGCGTTTCTCTCCTTTCTTCTCCGACCAATGCGTGCTGAACCAGTAGATCCGCTCACTGCCATCCGCCATTTTCAAATAGGGGATCACATACCGGGAGGCATGTGAGAGCTCGCCCCGGCAGATCTGCAGGCGAAGTACATTGTCCTCATAGGCCAGCCCGGTCACGGTAAAATCATCCTCCGCGCATTGGGATACCGGTATGCCGTCCAACACCCAGCCGGAAGAACGGGGATCATCCGGCATACTCTCCGTGTTTTTTATATAGATCTTCTCCATAAAGCCCGCAGGCTCCTCCATATCCAGATCCATCCACTCCCCATACCTGTCCCAGTCCATCATCCCCCCGCGCCCATTCAGGCTTATGCGCTTTACAGACATCCCGGGAGTGAAGTCCAGGGGAACCTCTCTGTCCTCCTCCTCATGGCTCAAAAGCAGCTCCCTCACCCGGAAGGTCAGCTTGTTGCGCTCATAGGCCGCATCCGAATCGAGCTGCACCCGAAAATATGCCTTGCCCGTCTCCTCATCGTAACCTACATAACCGCATCCGCCGCTAACCCATGACGCGCCTGCGCTCGCGTCCAGACCATAACTGTCAAACAGGTCCACCTGCCCCCGTATCCGATCCCCCAAAGTATCTCTGAAAGAAAGCAGCACTGTGGCCGTTTTATCCCCATTCTCCAAATAAATCGTCTCCACTTCCATACAGATACCGGCTCTGGTACTGGATTCCTGTACCGGCACAAACACGTCCGCCAGCTCTGGGGAGATCCTTTCAATTATTCTATAGACATAGCCGCTGTTACTCGCCAGCACGGAGACGCCTCCGAACAATACCATCAGCCCCAGCAGCACTATGGCGGCGGGCCGCAGCACCATATGCATCACCGCGTATCGCATCCATTCCCTGCGCTGGGTTCGAGCCTCCTCCAGCATCTCCTTTACCAGCCCCCTGTCAGGGCGGATCTCATCATAGCACTCCTGATATATACGCTTAAATGTTTTCATAACCGGCCCCTTTCTTTTTTATACTACATAACAGCTAAAATTTCCAAGTAACCTGACTACATAACCTTCCCTCCGGCAGCGCCCCGAATCATCATTCCAGATTCGCCGTATAACCGTCTCTTTCCAGAATGTCCCGCAGCAGCCCTCTGGCCCGGACCAACTGTGTACGCACTGTAGACGCTCGCCTGCGCAGCAGTCCCGCAATCTCTTCCGTGGATAATTCCTCATAATAATACAGATGAATCAGCAGGCGGTATTTTTCAGGCAATTCTTTCATCCTGCGGCGCAGCTGTTCCCTCTGCCAGCGCTGCTGCGCCTGCCATGCAGGATCCCCGCCGTCCATACCGTTCTCACATTTTTCATTTTCGACCTCCTGCAAAAAAGGCTCCATACGTCCGTCCGCCCAGGGGGACTTCCAATGGTTTTTACAGCAGTTTACTGTGACGCGCAGCATCCAGGCCCTGGCATGTTCCGGGCTGTGAAACACCGGGGCACGCCGGATAAAGCGCAAAAATACTTCCTGATAAATGTCATCCGCATCGCTTTTGTTTTTCATCATGGCAAAGGCCAGACGATATACCATATCGGAATAGGTGTCGATCACAAGCTGCATTTGTTCCGTTTCTTTGGCCTCATTCCCGCGGTGTCTGTTTGCGGCCATCTTCATCACTCCCTCTCCATAAGATATACCACGCATCGCCGCAAAACGCTACAACATAAAAACACTTTCTGTCCCAAAAGACAGAAAGTGTTTTTATGTTGTAGCGCACCGTTTCTATTGTGCCAGATCCAGATGCTGCACGGTGCCCACGTTGCCGTTCTCGTATAGAAAGATCCCCGTATTGCGGATATAGCCGTTGTCTTTGTTTCCGTTTCCCCTTAAAGCAAAGTCGGTGGCTGCATTCTGCAGGCATATGGCTCCCACGCCCTTTTCTGCCAGAGAGTACAGACTATCCGTTCCGTCCGGATTCTTACACCAGATCTTCAGCTTGGACCATATGCTGTCGCCCTCGTCGATCCAGCCGTTGCCGTCCTCATCATAAGCCGCCAGATCCTGAAAACCGTTGCCGCTCTCGGGACCAAACAGCTCGCTGCCGTTGTTAATGACGCCGTCTCCGTTCTTATCCAGCGCCAGGTAGCCGCTGCCCGCCCCCAGCATGGAGATACTGTCCTCCTCGCCGTCCGCGTCCACGTCGAACAGAAATTTCTGATCGCTCAGGGTGGCGGTACTCGCGTCAAAGTTGATCACCAGAGGATCGCAGGTCTGCTGCAGGGCCGCAAGATTCATCTCCTGCTCATACGCCTGGGTAAAACTTCTGCTCATGGCCAGATCCACGTTGAAACTGATCTCCCTGCCATCCGCCGTCCGCACCGTACCCACAGAGGAAAACAGCGTGTTCTCCTGCTCGGTATAATATTCCGCCGTGTTAAAAGACAGAACTTTCATATTGAAAGGCTGCAGCTGCAGGGTCGCACTGCCGGTCTGCCCGCCGTCCTCCACGGGTACGACGTTCTCGTCCTCTCCCCATATATCGCGGGTCCTGCTATCGCCGAAGAGCAGCATAAAAATATACCTCATGGTATAATTGCGCATGGTTCCTACGGTGTTGTCGGCACCGCTGCGCAGCTGCGTCCTGCCGATTCTCATGCTCTCCACCCGCTCTCTCAGATCGGTGACGGCATCTCTGGTCAGCATGCGGCTTTCCTTACCGTTTTCCTGATCCTGGCTCTGTTCTTGGGCAGTCTCCTTTTTCATAGTTCCCGTACCCAGTTGCTGCCCGGTCACACCCGCGCCGGTATTCGTCCCGCCCTGCACATAATCCTTTAGTGCAAAACGGTTATAAGTCATTCTCGAAGCCTTATAGCTTCTGGCGGAATCCATTCCTATCGCACTTGATTCAATTCGCAAACGCCCCTCGTTTCCAGTTCACTTCTTTGCCTGCGCATAAGCAAAAAAAGACGGCACAATATGGGGGATTTCCATATCCCTGTAACTGTACCATCCGTGGTGACTATATGTTAGTATTACAAACGCTTTGGCCAAAGGCATTTGTACTATTCTTATCGTCACGGCATATAAATTCTTTACCTTTTGCCCGGAATTTCGGTCCTGATTGCACGAAACGACTATCCGTCAGCCGTCAACTGTCCGTGCAGGCGTGGCTGCTTGATTCACTGTTTGTGGAAAATAAAAAAGCGCGAGACGGGAATCGAACCCGCGACCCCCTCCTTGGCAAGGAGGTGCTCCACCGCTGAGCCACTCGCGCATACACAGAAAATATTAATTTACAAAAGCGGGTGATGGGAATCGAACCCACGTATCCAGCTTGGAAGGCTGGTGTTCTACCATTGAACTACACCCGCGGATATACGCCGCAACAGTACTGCGTCACAACATTGGTTATTTTACATGCCGCGCCTAAAATTGTCAATACCTTTTCCGATTTTTTATATACCTTTTTTATATTTTTCCACGGGTCACCCTGTTTTAAGCTCCATATCCGACACAACTCTGTTTTTACCGTTGCGTTTCCCATAATACAGATTGTTGTCCGCATGGGTGATGGTATGATCTATCCTGTCTCCCTCCTGATGCAGAGCCACGCCGATGGTAATGGAGCAATGTATGCTCTGCCCGCCCAGACAAAACACAAAATCATTTACTGCGTGGCGAATACTCTCGGAGATACTCAGGGCCTGCTCCAGATCGCCGTAGATAAACAGCAGCATCTCCTCTCCGCCCCAGCGGCAGGCGCGGCCATGGTGCTCCACACGGCTCTGAACTATGCGGGCAATCTCCCGCAGCACACTGTCCCCCGTGTCATGGCCGTAGATATCGTTGATCTTCTTAAAATCATCAATATCGCACATGACCAGACAAAAATCCCCGCTCTCCCGCGCATCCTGCACTCCGCTCAAAAAGGTATGCATACTGCGGCGGTTATACAGTTCCGTCAACGGATCGATATGAGCCATGGTATCCAGTATCTCATTCTGTTTCTGTAACTGTTTGGTGGCCGTCTGCATTTCCACCAAAAAAATCACCGTGACAATAAACAGGAAACCGAAATTGCAGAGGGTATTGAAAATATAGATTCCCAGTTCCACCCCCTGGGGCACATCCAGCTGATATATCGAGCCAAAAAACATGGACAGTACTCTACAGCTTACAAATGAAACCAGCGCAGCCACACCCAATACTGTAGCGATCACGTATCTGCGTCTGTTGTCGTTCAGGGCATGGCACATATAATATCCGAAGGGAACCAAGGCGATCACATACTGTGGAAAACCAAACCGCCAGCCAATGCACAGTGTGGCGGCAAAGGACTGTACAATGATCTCCAGATAAGTAGCGTAAAACACACTCCGCAGATTCCCGTCATGACGGATCACCCAAAGGCAGATCAGGTAGAACAACACGCTGCCCACATTAAATATTGCCATTGGCACAATACGCAGGGCGCAAAAAAGCACTACGAGACACACATGTACCATCGCAATCATACTGATAAGCATATTGTACTTATACTTGGCCGATTCCGCGCCACGTTTTAACAGCTTTTTTGTCAGGTCGACTAAGATCATAATAGCACGCTTTCCAAATCCTGTCCGCCGCATACTGCCGCGCCCCATTTGCCGCCAACGCTCAAAACGCGCCGCCGATATAGGGGCCGACTGCATATGCCCCGAACCTGCTATCGAACCGTAAAATATATTTCAATTATAAATCAAGTCAGAGAGTTTGTAAATCAAAAAGTTTCCCGGAAACTTTACCTGCGTTAGACATATGACGTTTCACTCATAGTACCATGCCAGCAGCAGCTCCACCACCCGGCTGTAGCTGAGTATCCCATCGCTGACGCCGAACGCCTTAAGGCTGGTATCCCGCAGCACGTCCGACACCTGATCCACCGTCTCCGTATCGATCAGAGCCTTGCCGTTGATACGATCCCACTCCTGCTTTGTCAAAAATATATTATCTTTCTGAACCGGCAGGGAGATCCGGGGCTGTGCCAGGTACGCGGCCCTGTCCTCGCTTACGGCCCTGTAAAAGTCATTGTCCAGGTAGTTCAGCACAGACAGATATCCGCTGTATTCAAACATCGGATTTCCCGACTGCACGCAGGCCAAAAAGCTGATGAAATTGGCCTCATCCTCATAGATATAGCCCCGTAAATGCGCCAGCTCATGACAGAAAGTTTCCGGCTTATTCATAATATACATCACATCATTATAATTTGCCTCCATGGAGAAGGGAAAATAATATCCCTGCATATGCTGCTGGCTGAAAAAATCCGAGGCGGCAAAGGGCTTGGGATGAGGGTAATACCCGTCCAGTTGTCCATAGCTCCGGCCCAGACTCTGCATGGCCCGGATGGCCTCCTCCTGCATAGCCCGGGCATCGCCGGGATACAGCACGTTTCCCTCCTCGTCCCGCTCCATCTCCAGAGCGAGGGCATTGCATCTCTCCACCACATGATTGCGCAGCCGAATAAGCTCCTCCGGCGTATAGCTCTCTCTGGCATCGGGAAAATACTGTTCGGAAAAAGTTCCCGCATGGTACAGCAGAGAACAGTTCAGAGTCATAACAGTGCACACGCCAAGCAGCGTCCACGCAAAAAATATATAGTAGCGCCGGACCCACACCTGGCACCGTTTCCACCCGGCCCCATGGGCCAGGCCCAGCACCGGCCCCAGCACTGCAGCCACACATACCAGCGCCACTCCTGCCGCCAACATCCACTCCCCCACGGAAAAAGGAAAAATGTCCATGAATCTCCCGTATGTGTTCACCCATATGGGAAAAATATATTGGATATACTTGTCGCTCAACCCCGGAATCACTGCCGCCGCCAGGTTCACGGCCACGACCGATAACGCCCATATCCCATATACCTTTAACGCCCTATGTCTCTTTTTCTCCCCGCTGTGTCTCACTTTCGCTCTCCTCCGGTTTCAGCCTGATCTTGGCCTTTTTCCAGATGCCCAGGCGATACAGCAGGTAGAGGATCACGGAAGATATCCCGTTGCTGATGACCACGGAATACCATACGCTGCGCACTCCCATGTGAAACAGCTCTTCGCATACCCACAGTGTCAGGAAACGAAATACCCATAGCCTGCTGGCATCCACAGCCATAGTGACCTCTGTGTGCCCCGTCCCTTGAAACAGGCCCATGGTGCTGTTGTACACGCCGTTGGAAAAGCACCAGAACGCCATGATGCTGAGAAAATCCGCCGCCATGGCTATCACCTCTCCGTCATCGCTGAATATGCTTACGATGGCGGTGGAAATCGGCTTTCTTGATAATATCATACCACCTATGAACAGAAAAACAACCGCTATCCGCATGGAATATTTATATCCCTGCTCTGCCCGGTCCTGCTGCTGTGCGCCCATGTTCTGTCCCACGATCGTGGCCGTGGCGGAGCCGATGCCATTGGAGGGTAAGGTGATCAGGCCGTTGACCTTGTTGCCGATCCCATAAGCCGCCATGGCCTGGGTGCCATAGGCATATACATTGCGGCTCATCAGCAGAAATCCCAACTGCATGGTGCTGCCTCCGATGGCGGAGGGCAATCCGATCTTCAGGATCAGTTTCAGCTTTTCCCTCTCAAAACGCATATGCTTTCTGTCGATATGGATCTCCTTTCCGGGCCTGGTCAGCAGGAAAAAGGCGATCAGGGCCGGCGCCATCTTGGCAAACAGCGTAGCGGCGGCGGCTCCTCCCGCCCCCAGTTTTAACCCCATGATAAACAGCGGATCCAAGAACAGATTCAGCACGATACCGCCCAGATTTAAAAACATGGGACGCACCGTGTCTCCCTGGGCCTGATGGATGGCAGAAAACAGATTGACCATGTACAAAAAGGGCATGTCCCATATCACAATACGCAGATAGATTAAACTGTGACCGTAGGTCTCGGCATCCGCCCCCAGCCAGGTCACGATCCCCGGGGTAACGAGGAAACACACCGTGGCGCACACCACAGAGAACAGCATAGCGGCAGCAAATATCTGATTCGCCATCTTGAGGGCATCCTCCTTTTTGCCCGCTCCGATATACTGCGTCACCAGCACGGAACCTGCCACCGTGATGCCACTGCCAAAGTTGATGATAATATTTTGAACCGGAGTCACCAGATTGATAGCTGCCAACTGCGCCGTGCCGATCTTTCCCAGCCAATAGGTGTCCGTCAGGTTGTACATGGTCTGCAAAAAGCTGTTGATGACCACCGGGATCGCCAGGGAGAGAATGGCGTGGATCATATTGCCGCGCAGGATCAGATCTCTGTTTATTTTTTTGCCGCTTGCTTTCATGATAAGACTTCTTTCTGTTTTTATGTATGCTGCGTTTTGTTTGTATTTTAGCACAAAAAAAAAGCCTTAGCCGCTGAAATCTTATGGGATTGCGCCGGAAAACGCTTACTTTTTGACATAAAAAAGGGCTGCGGACACTACTCCGCAACCCTTATATCTCATATGCCTGAAAACGTTACTCCCAGCTTATAAACTCTTTATAATCAGACCAGATGTTACATACCCAGGTCTTGCCCTGATTGAAAACGATCTCATTGCCGTTCTCATCAAAATAGCGAGTGGGTTCATCCACAGTGTCTCTGGACCAGGTGCCCTTGATCACCTTGCCGCCCGTAAAGACATAGGCCTCGCCTGTGCCGTAGGTCTTAAAGAACATGTAATCGTTGTTATCTCTTACCTGACCCTCGCAGATCTTAAATACCACATTGCTGACGGCTATCTGCTCGCCGTTCATCTCGTCGATCTGTTTCGCATCGTACTGATAGCGATAGTACAGGCCGTCGCCCGCATTGTACTCAAACACGGGACGGGAACTGCCATAGCCGCCTCTGTTGCTGCTGGTGCCGCCGGGATATACCTTGACCGCGTCGGGCTTATCCGCGTACTCCGCGGGATGTCCGTCATTGGCGAACAGGAACGCTCCTCTGAAACTGCTGTCATAGGTCTTGTCATAGCCATGGCGCTCCACAGCCTTGTTGTAGCCGTCGGTGAACAGATAACCGGTATACTCTGTCGCATACCCCGGCCTGTCGATCCTGTCAAAGGCTTCCGAGGAGGGATTATGTATACCCGCAAGCGCCTGGCTGACATTGTCCACCAGATCGCTGGCCAGCAGATCCTCCACATAGGGAATGGCCAGACCCCAGTTGCAGTAGATGGCGTCCAGACCCATGGCCTCATATACATAATAGTCACGGCTGCTGCGGATAGGCCCCAGATGATCCAGATTGTCATAGTCCTCAAAAAACGCCATTATACGGGTAATACGTCCTTCCACGGGCGCCTCGTAAACGATGCTTGCCTGAGAGATGCCGTACTGCGGCAGTGCCTTCTTGTCGTTGGGCATCATAACCGCCATGCTGCGGCGGCTGGCAACGGACTCATCCTTCCACTCGCCGGTGAGATAGCTCTGCAGCTTGCCGTCCACAACGCTCCTGGACTCGATAGTCGCCGTGGCAGCCACCGGCCCTTCCTCGGGCTGCTGGGACTCCTCAGTGCTGTCGGGGGTCTGAGACTCCTGCGGTTGGGTGCTCTCCTCAGTGGAGATGGGCTTACCACCCAGAGGATCACTATCTGTGGGTTCCACAGGTTCTCCTCCGCATCCTGCAAGAGCACAGGCCGTCAGTAAAACAGCGGTCATTAGCTTTATCTTTTTCATCCGTATCATTTCCTTTCTTAATAAAAAATATTTTCTTATGGATATTTCCTCGGGTCATTCCTCCCTGTATAATTACCTTTTTTATTGTATCGCTAAATCATATCTTTGTCCACAGAATAAATCTTAATTTTTATGAAAGATTTTACGCCTCTTCCACATTGATCAGAAACCGCAGTGTGTATTCTCCCTCCGCAGGATAACAGTACCGGGGAGCCGTGGACGGGCCGCAGCTCCCTGTGCCTATCCCCATCTGAAATGCGGATATGGTCACATACGTGCCCGTCTCCTTCTCGTCCTCCCTGTGTCTCATGGCCAGCAGTTCCCTGTCGCTGTAAGGCTTGATCCCCAGTTCATAGGGGCGGTCCACAGCCTGAAAGCTGATCCGGAGTCTGCCGTCGCTGACCGCCGCCCACTGGCAGTCACAGCGGTTTCCGCTCTCCTGGGGCCTTATATTGGGCTCCGTCATATCGCCTACATGGCAGGAGACCATGCCGATCTGCGTATGCTCCTTCATATCCACATAGGACTCCCCATTTCTTCCATAATATGTCACGCTGTCAAAGTTTCGGTCCAGCCGGAAAGCCTTGCCGAATCGGGGGAGATTGCCGCTCCCCCGCAGACAGTGCAGTCTGCTGGTTACCAAAATGCCCTGGCTGCAATACTCATAGGTATCCGTGCACAAAAAGCTGACCGCCCCGCAGACAATACGGGTTTTCACCTTCAGCCGCAGCTCCGTGCGGTCAACGCTCAGGACTTCCTCTCTCTGATCCGTATATCCCGCCATCGCGGAACGCCGCATCAGATCCATGTCATTGTCCGTGGGCGCTCGAAACAGTACGGTGCCGGGATCTGCCGCCGCCAGCTCACAGTCTCCCAGACGCAGGCGGAAGTGCCCGTTATCCGTCTCCAAAATGGGAGGCAGCGGTTTCTGGCTGCTGCGGGCGGGCCGGGGAAGAGCCGCCTTGCGCAGGACGATCTGTTCCACCGCCACCTCCCTCCCGGTACTTTTTTCCAGGGTGGTGACTGTGAGCAGCTGTTCCTGCCGGGGATCCTGCCGTATCTGACGGTATCCCTCCTCGGAGCGTTCCTCCCTGGGCAAAATGCGGATACATTTTTTCTCCAGAGGCCCCACCATGGGCGTCACCTCAGCCTCCCTGCCGTCGCTCCATACACAGCGCAGCACATAGCGGCTGCCGGGCGTAAACCCTGTGGTATTGAAGACCTCATACAGATTTCCCTCCATATGGGTCACGCGGATGGGCCGGTAGAGAAAGCGGACGATCCGCGCGCCTGTGGAAGGCTTTCTGTCTGGATAAAAGATCCCGTCCACGCAGAAATTGCCGTCATGCTCCCACTCTCCATGGTCGCCGCCGTAGGTGTAGCTGCCGTCCTCATGGAGCACCGCATGGTCTGCCATCTCCCACACGCAGCCTCCCATGAGATTGTCATATCGGTAGATCTCCCGCCAATAACTCTCCGCGTCGCCGGGGCCCACACCCATGGCATGGGCATATTCGCAGAGAAAGTAGGGCCTGTCGCAGAGCTGCGGTATATTGCGGGTTCCCTCGCCCACCTGCCGCACTTTTTCCACGGAGGGGTACATTTCGCTGCCCACGTCATAGGCCCTGCGCCGGGAATGGATCACGCCCTCATAATGGATGGGCAGGGCAGTCCTTTTTTTCAGATAATGGTACATCCTGTCCGTGTTGTAATAGCCGCCGGACTCATTGCCCAGGCTCCACATGATGATGCTGGCATGGGTCTTATCCCGGTGGAACAGCCTGCGGGCGCGGTCCAGATAATGCAGTTTCCAGGCCGGGTCGTCGCTGATATGATTGTAGCTGGGAGGCAGCCTGTGGGTAAAGCAGCCATGGGTTTCCAAGTCGGCCTCATCCACCACGTAGATTCCCTGTTCGTCACAGAGTTCCAGCAGATAGGGATCCGGCGGATAGTGGGAGGTGCGTATCGTGTCGATATTGTACTCCTTACAGAGGGCTATGTCCCTCTCGATCTCCTGGGGCGTCATGGTATAGCCGCCTGTGGGGCTGGTGTCGTGGTGATTGATGCCGTGGAGCTTTACCGGACAGCCGTTGATACGGAAAACCTTCTCCGAGACAGTCACCCGCTTAAAACCCACTCTCTCCCGGACGCAGCAGCTCTCCGTCTCGATATACAGGTCATACAACACCGGTTCTTCCGCATTCCACTCCCTCACGGAGAGCTCGGAAAAAGTCGCCTGGGCCACATGCTCCCGGGACT
Organism: uncultured Acetatifactor sp.; assembly: GCA_964529395.1. GTDB lineage: Bacteria > Bacillota > Clostridia > Lachnospirales > Lachnospiraceae > Acetatifactor. The sequence continues at coordinate 47,038 of CAZGVI010000015.1, read as the reverse complement.
GCGTTTCCATATGCAGACAGATCCCGTGCCCCTCCAAGGTAAAACGCGCCGGGCCGTCTTCGTACAGCGTGGCGGTGACAGTTGCGTCATATATTGTCCCCGGTGTCTGAGAGGACTCTCGAAAGTCGGTCTGCCAGGCGATATCCCATATGTCGCTCTCCTCGCAGACTCGCAGCAGAACGTCCCGGAAGATACCGTTGTTGCGGAACATATCCTGGCACTCCAGATAAGAGCCGTTGCACCATCTGTGTACCACGGCCAACAGTTCGTTATCCCCCTGGCTGAGAAACTCTGTCACATCAAACTCAGCCATATTGTGAGACCCTTCCGAATACCCCACAAAGCAGCCGTTTACATACAGGTCTATGCAGCTTGCCACTCCCAGAAAGGACAGCTCATGCCTCTGCCGGGAATCGTCCACATGGAAGGAATACCTGTATACTCCCACAAAATTGTATTCTTCACCGGGATCCCTGCGCCGGGGAGTGTTCCCCTGATCCGCCCCTGTCCAGGTAAAGACTGGCCCCACCTTATCCACAGTGGGGATACGGGGCGGCTGAAAGGGAAACTGATATCGCGTATTCACATAAAAGGGTCTGTCATAGCCCTGAAACTGCCAGCAGCCGGGCACGGCGATCCGATCCCATTCCACCTCCTCCGTATCCAATATGGCGGGCATCTGCGCCGGGCGTCCATAAAAATGAAAATCCCAGTCACCATTTAAGCAGATCACCTTGGGTGAGCCATAGCGTTTTTCGCGCAGACTGACTTTCCGGGCCTGCTCCCTGTCAGGATAGGGTATAAAGTAGCTTCTGGGAGCCAGCCGGTTCACCGCCAGCGTCTCAAAGGTACGGTAATTGTCCTGGTTGATAATATATTTCATGGTACAATCCTCCTCTCAGTCAAAGGACCTCGCTCATATCATAAAATAAGTCTCGCCGCCCAACAATCTGACAAAAAAGAGCGCTCCGCAAAAAAGCTGATACAGTAAGATCAGCCCGGCCAGTATATAGGCTGCCCGGATCAAAAACAGCCGGATACGCTGTGGACGGCCGCCCTCCGGCGTCAGCAGCACGATATCCACATTCCGCAGGGATAGCCATTTGACCAGGCTCACCACGTAGAGCCAGAATATGGCAAACAGATATCCCCAGAGAAAATTCCCGTCCCGGGAACGGCTACCCGTCTCCACCAGGCACAGCGCCTCCCCGAATCCCACCAGCGCCATCAGCCAGCTAAATACATAGGTGCGGCTCAGGCGCAGCTGGTATACGCCCCCCGGCCACACGTCCTTCCTGGCCCCGCTCAGCCCTCTCCACTGCTGCCTGGTCATGGCAAGCAGACTGGCCCCCAGCACCGCCAGGGGAAACGCCAGGGAACACAGCACTGCCAGCTTGGGCCTGTCCGCATGCAGGGAAAAAGTATACCAGGGATCAAATGTCATTCCGTTTCCGGTGTCTTCCCCAAACAGCACCATGTTCTGCCACAGCACCACACCGCAGGCGGGCAGCACGGCGGCTCCCAGCAGGAATACCTGCTTAAAGCGCACTCCATGGCACAGGTCCCACAACAGTTTCAGGGCCAGCACGGGGGCAAAGACTGTGAGAAAGCTGGGTTTGACGCCGGTGCATACCACCAGGAGCAGAGCGAAGAGCAGCCATTGCCTTACCGTGATCTTGTCCCGGTACTCCTCCGCCAGACCCTGATAATACAGCAGCGCCCCCAGGGCCAGCAGCCGCATGCACAGATAGGTGGAATTATGCCACAGATTGCCGGACTGATAGCTCACATAGCGGTAACTTCCCGCCCATCTCAGGTAAAAGGGCATCACCAGATTGAGGATCAAAGCCGCCGCCATGGTGGCCCAGCTCCTCCTCTCCGCTCCGGCCATACGGCGCAGCAGCAGCTCCGTAAACAGCAGGGTAGCCACTGTCACCGCCGCCAGAAACAGGGCAATTCCCACCGTAGTCTTTCCGCAGAGAAAATACAGCGCCTGATAGACATAGGCGGTAAAACTGTAATACCAGCCGTCCTCCACGATCATGCTGATATGATAGGGCAGGTCCGACTGAAAATAGCGGTTGTTGTAGTCCAGGGGCTGGACGGACTGCATGTAATACAGGTACAGGCAAGCCAGCCCGTAGGCCGCCGTCAGCGCCCACATCAGCCATTCGCCGCCGCTCTTCGGATACCATGTGCCCTTTTTTTTGCCGGATGCTTTTTCTTTGTCCACCGATCTGTTCCTCACTTATTTTGTATTCCGTAAACCTGTGGTTATAGTATAGCAAAAGAGCGCGCAATGTCAACTGCGCGCTCTTTTGCTTTTGTCCACGGATGGTTCCGGTAGCTACTTAAAATGCGGAAATATATTACATGGACTCCATATGGACTGGCCCACTATCACAAATTTTAGATTCTCAAGCCCCTCCGACGCCTCCTGATCAAATACCCAATTATCCCCATCGGCCACAAAGACCAGTTTTACGTCTTTGTGATTGCTGATTAGAACAAGTTTCGATTCATACAGACTGTATGTTCCGCCCAAAATGTACTCATTCTGATTCCTGATCAAAAAATCGGTTATCGCAAATCGGCCTTCTTCATTCATTTCAAGGAAATACAGGTCATATTCAAAACACTTTTTTTCCGTATACAGTTCTGGTTCGGAACCGCCGCATGCGCACAATGCAAGCATCAAAATGGCAAATAATAATACGATTTTATTCTTTATTTTCATATCGCCTATATACCTCATACTCATTGCCATATGCCAGAACTGTGTCTGCCAAAATTACGTGTTATACTCCTGCTGCTCCGCACAAAGGAGTGCTTATACCTATTTGAAAGGAAAAGGTTCCCAAACGCTTTGATCTTCTATCACGAATACCAGATTCTCCATTCCCTCCGATTCCTCCTAATCAAATACCCAATTATCTCCATCGGCCACAAAGACCAGCTCTACGTCTTTATGATTGCTGATCAGAACAAGTTTCGATTCATACAGACTGTATGTCCCTCCCAAAACAAACCACTGTCTCACCGTTCTGCATAACGTATCATTTACAACAAATCGACCTTCCTCATTCATCTCAAGATAAAAGAGATCATATGTAAAGGTCTTTTTTTCTGTATACACCCCTGGTTCAGGATCACCGCATGAACACAATGCAAGCATCAGGATAGTAAACGCCAAAACGAATTTGCCCTTCATTCTCATTTTATCTGTGCACCTCATACCTCTCTGTGCATTCCCTAATGTACTTATTGTTCTGAGTTACATTTTTATAATACTCGATGATTTCTAATATATCAATGCCAAAAGCGGACGAAATACCATCTTTCATTCCTCCAAAACCAATCGTACACGACTCTGTATAACACGGGCGGTTTCCTCCGCACTCTTATCCCCGGCGAAGTAGGCCGCAGTCTCCTCATATATCACTTCCCAGATGTTCCGGTCAATGGAAATCTCTCTTAAGTTTCCCTCGTATATGATCTCTTTCAGGATTGAGATTTCATTTTCCGTAAGCGTTACCCATTCATTGCCGGAACGGAACTCTATCTCCTTTTGTTCCTCCGCCATTTCTTCCAGCACGGATCTCCGGATCGGAAAGCCCGGATTGGCTATACCAAGATATTTTTGATTTGACTCTTTCAACAGGCTTTCTATGAATTCCCATGCCCCTTCCTTTTGCCTGCTGCCAGCGTAGATCGCGCAGCTGTCGGCGCACGCAGATATCCCATATGCCTGCCCTGTAAGCGTAGGATACCCATAGATCGGATACTCTCTCCCGTAGATCTCCACATATGACAGATAGGAAATAAATCCAAGGCCAAAATTCCCCCGAAGACACAGCGTATTGCGCATGTATTCTTCGGAAGTCCAGTTTTCCGTATTCGGCTGTCCGGCCTGGGCGTATTCCCTGCAAAGCGCCAACATATCCGTAAATTCTACCGTGTCAAAGGATGCCGTCTTATGCTCCCAGTCCAGAAATTCCTCCTTCCTGCCAGACAGCATGTATAGCAGAAGGTTCTGCGGATCTCCTCTTACACTCCCGAATATATCCTTTTCCCACCGGTTTTCTTCCAGCAGTCCAAGAAAGGTTTCCATATTCCACTCTTCTACCGGCACCCGGTCTTCCGGGTGGAGCAAAAGCCCGCTCAAACGAAACTGCGGGATCAAGACATACAGCCCGTCGTCCGTCTTATAAGCATCCAGAACATTCCAGATCATGTCCTCCCTATACTGTGAACGCTCCAGATATGGGAGCAAATCTTCCAAATATCCGTTTTTCACATAGGAACTATAGTAATCGGAATAGGTCATATCTATGATATCCGGCCCGTTTCCAGCCGCCATATCCGCATGAAGACGATCCGTGTTGTTGTCATAGTTTTTGATAGTCACGTAATATTCTTCATTATCCTGATTGAACGCTGTGATGGCGATCCATATGCTGGATGATGTGTCCGCATTGACACCGCCCACCATCCCGTATACAAGCTCTGTGCGCTGCTCGGCCGAACTGTCCCTTTCCCCAAACAGACTGTAACACAGACTTTCCGTGCCGTTTCCGGGCAGACTGTACAACCGCAGCTCTCCCTCTTCCACGTCATAATAACCTGCCCGTACAGCGCTGCACCCCATTTTCACCAGATCTGTTCTCGCCAGCAGTTCTCCCGATTCCCGGTTCAAAAATAAGAGTTCAAGTTCCGTTGCCAGACAAAGCATTTCCGGTTCACTGCTTACAATCTCATGCACCTCTCTTGCTGCCACCTTCAATCTCCACCGTTCTTCCGCTCCGTTTTCCGTCAGTTCATACAGTCGGATCTCCTGCGTATCCGCTGTTATACATTCCATATATCCCCGTTCGTTCTCCTGAAAAAAACACACCTCGCCCTTTAGATCATATGTTCCTGCCTGCTGCCCCTTCCCGTCAAAGCATGCCACACGGTTTCCGCAAGTCAGATACGTCTTCCCGCTGCCGTCCACATAAAACCCGTTTCCCACCACCGTATAGTCTTTCACATCCGCTGCCTTGAGTGACATCACATCACTCCATCCGCCGCCGATGGGTAATTTACGGATCTCAATGGTGCTCCTATCCATATCCCATATTTGCGCATAGAGCACGCCACCTCGCTGCGCAATATTTATAGGGGAATCGTTTCCTTCCTCCGGCCGCCATTCCACCGCCTCCAGTTCCTCCACGCTGGATCGATCTGTAAGTTTATAGATGTAGTCATTTTTCACAGTGGTGATGGCCCATGCGCCGTCCTGCTCACAAATGATCTGCGCAGTCAGCGGGATATCCAGTTCTTCAGTATAGTCAAGGCCAAAAACTTTTTCCTCAACTCCTTTATCCGTTTCTTTCCCACAGGCGGTCAGCAGGATTGTCAGAGAAACAAATATACATATATAAAATATCCTTTTATGTAACACCCGTCTGTACATTCCATTTTCTCCTCCCCTTCCACCTTACTATAAAAAAGAACACAGGGCAATGCCTAATACTATATTTTGAAAAAAGCATTGACTCTCCCCCCGGCTGTAATGCTATATATGAAGGTATAAAGCGCTTTATATATTAATCTTGCGCGCCGGAGTGTCCAGGGGACAACGGGCGCGGAAAGGGGACGCATTATATGTATAAGATCGGTGAATTGTCCAAACTCTGCAATATTCCGGTAAAAACCCTGCGCTACTATGACAGCGAGGGCATTCTGTGTCCGGAGGAGATCGATACCTTCACAGGCTACCGCTACTACAGCGCGTCGCAGCTCTCGGACTGCTACCGGATCCTGGCTCTGAAAGAGCTGGGCTTTACTCTGGAACAGATACGGGACGGGCAAAAACTCACTGGGCAGGAGCTGGCCGGGCTGCTGGCGGAAAAGGAGAGGGAGCTGAGCGCCCTTTTAAACCGCACCAGGGAAAGCATATCCACTCTCCGCAGACTCTCCGACGCCATAAAGGAGGAAAAGATCATGTATAATATTGTCATACACAAAAGCGAGGCTATCCATATCGCCTATGTGCGATTGCTGCTGAGCCGCCGGGACCAGAGCGGCCGGATCCTGTCTGCCCTGCGGGAAATCCTGCCCAGGGAAATACAGGGGGACAGAACCGTACTGATCGACTATGAGACGGAGTACCGCGGCGGCGGCTTTGATACGGGCCTGGGGGTGGAGATCACCGGGGAACTGCCCGCCGGACTGGCGCTGTCCGAAGTGGAGGGGATACCTGCCAGAGCGGAACTGCCTGGAACGGAGGGGATACCTGCCGGGGCGGAACTAGCCGACATGGAGGAAATACCCGCCGAAAAAATGCTCCGAATCCATGAGACCGTCATTCGTTTCCCCGACGAAACCGCCTGTCTGATCTGCAAACAAGAAGAATACGACCAGGCTGTGGTGGCATTGCACCGGCATCTGGAGGAGCGGCACTGCCAGATCACAGGGCCCACCTATCAGATTGTTTATGAGGATGGCGTGACGGAGATCAAACTGCCCATATGCAGGCTGTCCGCCACACCGCAGACGCCCCGCAACGATGATATTCAGGTGGAATTTGAAAATGACGAGCGTGTCATAGGGCACTGGGAGTTGGTGGACGTGCTGCCTGACAGAGAGCAGTTCCTGCCGGGACATCCCAAGACCCAACCCGGCGACCTGTCCATCCGGGAACTGTATTTCCTGCCCCAGGGGGAATGGTACTGGTGTTTCGGCTGGACAAAAGGGTATCTGCTGGCCTCCTTCGGCTATCCCAGACAGCAGAGCCGCAACGCCTACACCATAGAAGAAATCGGCGGCGTGACCTATATGTTCATAGAGATGCGTTTTCAGACCTATCTGCTCTACGGAGGAAAACCGGAATGCTGGGTACTGCGGCAGACGGACCGCAGACATTACACCCGCCAGGACATCCGCAGAAAAGATCCCATTCCCGACGCCCCCGCCGATGATCTCCGTGTCATAGGCACGTGGCAGGTATGCGATCTGGTACGCCGCCGGGAGGACTTCGTGCCGGGAAGGCCCAACCCCGCTTTTCCCCACGACGCCCTGTTCTGGCGCACTGCCCAGTTCCTGCCAGAGGGAGAGATGCGCAACACCTTCCGCAATGTAAACGACATGAACCCCTATACCGAAGGGTCGGACGTATGGCGCTGGAGCACGGGCAACGTGATCTGCCAGCCGCAGTCCACTGCCAGTATGTACTGTTTTCGGGAGCAGGACGGAGTGGAATATCTGCTGATCCAGTGGAAGAGCGGCGACTATACTTTCGGGGGCGAGGAACCGTACTGGTATGTGTTTTACCGGGATTGCCCACAGTAAACGATGCATTTTCAAATGCGACTGCCGCCGAATCCGGCGGCAGTTGCATGATTCTTTTCACTTTCCGTTCAGGATTATTTTTCTAAAGGATTCCGGGTGATAGACTTTATACCACATCAATGTCAGAGCATGTTTTACATATGGTATGGCATGTGCCTTGGGAAACAGATAACGGATCTTCTCAAGGGATTCTATAAACCATTCTTCTGCGCCCAGCGTCAGAAGCTGCTGCCTGTCTTCCTGAGGTATCCCATCTCTGGCATACGCGCCGCGCCTGGTATTTTCTGCCACATGGCAGGCAAATCCGGTGCCGGAACCGTTTTGAGATCTCACCTTTTCCTGGACATAGTGAAATACATCGTCCCTATAAGCGATCAGGGTGCCAACGGGCCGTCCTGTCCTAACCAGCGCCTGACCGTTTCTCTCCCATACGCCCGTGCCATGACACAGACCGGGTATCTGCAGGAGATCATGGATTGTCGCGGGAGCGCATTCCTCTATCATGGTCCGGGCAAACTCCGTTCTGAACTCCGGGATGCCCTGCGTGTCACCGCACAGAAACGCATCAAAGACCCTTTTGTCTAAAAAAGGGACTTTTTCAAACTCCGTCCCTGTCTCTTCTTCAAGTTTTCTCCAAGCGTCCAACTCCTCATTCCGTATCAGCGTTATGGCGGGGTAGCCCTTAAGCCTGTCGTAATATTCTCCAAGGGGAAGTGCCTGTCCGTTTTTCAGATCCGGATATTTCGCATCGAGGATGACATAGGTTCTGATGCCCGACTCCTCTTTTGTCAGAATCACTACCTTATTTTCCCGAAAATAGGAAAATATCGTCTCCTCCGCTGCCTGATAGAGATTCCCCGATACAGAAATATCATAATGAGCCGTTTTGCGGAGCATGGGACGCAGCATCTCAAACGGGATCTTATGGCCGTCCCGTATCATCTCCATGCCGCAGGAACACTTTTTCGCGGGGAGATCCCATCCGCAGAGCGGGGCGTCCACAGGCAAAAAACTATGGCAGCAAGGGCAATGATAATGAGGACTTAAGGGATTGATCTCTGAGGCTCCCATAATAAACGCTATAAAGGAAGCGCCGATGCCTCCCAGCACCTGTATATGCCCTTCGCCGCACACAGACAGCCTGGCCAATCTGCCTAGGAAGTCAAAATAAGTAATCTGACCGGTGCTTTTTAACTCTTCGTATTCGGTGAAATATCGGTTTACCGCCTCCATGGGCGGCACATCTCCATAAAGGTCCGTCAATGCCTGGCTGGCCTTTGTCCACAATGCTTTTGTCATCGCAAATCCTCCGGAATGATATTTGCAAGCCAAAAGCTCGTCAACCGTTATTCCGAGGACTTCGCTCAGTCCATACAGGATACGGCTCTGGGGCTTTGCCGATCCGTTTTCCCACTTTGAAACAGCCTTGTCGGATACGCCGACGAGCATACCGAGCTGAAACTGCGACAGGCCGCGCCGCATCCTCAACTCACGCAGAAAATTACCAAAACTATAGTCTCTCATATAATCCTCCTTGCCTGCTGACTATAATATAAGCTATAGCGGTTACGCATACAAGGGGCAAGACGTCTACCACAGGTAGAAACCGTATCGGATTCCTGCCAAACCGTCTGTGGGCTGTTACTGATGAATCACCTTTCTCGTCTTATGGATAAGTCCCCGCACTTTCCTCTTCTGCAAAAACAGATCATAGCTCTTGATGATCAGGACAGAACATTTCGCCTGCTCCATGATCCTGTCCGTCCGAAATCCGGTGACTACCTCATGGATACCCCAGTCCAGCGAGGCGCCCATGACCGCCAGATCATAGTTCTCGGAAAATTCCACCACCTTTTCCACCAAAGCGCCGCTGCACACCATGATCTGAGTGGGTCTGTCAAATTTGGCGGCCGAACTTTTCAGAAATTCTCTTGTCTCCTCAATGTCCTCGTCCCGGTCTACCACATTTAAAAGAGTTATCTCCGCGCCGTAGGCGTTGGCGATCCTGTTGACCACCTTCGCCGTCATCTTGGAATACCTGCCGCCACCATAGGGAAACAGTATCCTCTTAAAATTTGTCTCCCCGGTATGCATCCGCAGCACTCCCACATCCGCCGGGGCCTCCTGAAGCATACGGTATGTGATATCTCCATGCATGTATTTGACCAGTCCATGCCCATGCCAGCCCATGATCACCAGAGGATTTTTCTCCTTTTTGATCACCGACATGATCGCATGGAATACCTCCCTGGAATTGATCAGCACCGGACGCATAAAGGGCTCTTCCTCGTATGCCCGCAGTTTTCGCACGATCTCGTCCTGGGTGTTCATGGCCTGCATCATCACATCGTAATCCGCGATGGTCAGCAGATTGTCGGGAAAGACGTTGACCTTTACCGGAACCACCGTGGTACTCTGTTCCGCAAGCGCGATAGTCCTGCCGAAATTCAGCAGGCCGTCCGCCGTCTGAGGATTGGAGACAGGAATGATGATCTCGTTCTCCCTGTTATCTTTTTTATGCTCTTTGATCTCCGGGATATCCACGATGGAGATACCCTTGGAGGCATATTTCAGCCTGGGCATGATCAGGTAATAATAGAGGATCCCGGCTCCGATCACGGAGACGGCAATGATCAGCGCAGGACGATCCGATATGGCAAGATTGACGATCAAAAACAGGTTGAGGCCTATGCCCAGTATGGGAGTGAGCGGAAAGAGGGGAACCTTAAATTTCCTCTCAAGCTCCGGTTTCCTGCGGCGAAAAATGATCAGAGCCACATTGACAAGGCTATACCCGGTCAGTGAAAAAATGCTGGTCACGGTGGAGATATGCTCCAGATCCCGGATCGTTACCGCGATCACCACAATGATCGAGGACACCACGATGGAAAAGACAGGCGTCTTTGTGGTCCTGTTGATGGTCTTGAACAGGCTCGGCAGACGCTGGTCCCTGGCCATGGCGAAAGAAGTCCGGGAGGATGCCATGACAGCCGTATTGATGGAGGAAAGGGTCGCCAGTATCCCCGCAAAGGCAAAAAGATATCCTCCCACAGCGCCCCCCATGTGCACAGCAGTATCGATCAGCGGAGTGCCTGTCACTTCCGGCACAAGCTGCGTCCAGGGAAGAATGCCGCATCCTACAAAAAACACGGTGGTCTTGATAAATATGACCGCCGCTATGGAGATCAGTATGGCCTTCGGAATCGTCTTTTCCGGGTCTATGACCTCTTCGCTGGCAGTGGTGATCAATCCATAACCGATATAGGTCATATATAAAAACCCCATGGCGTTGAACACGCCGGACATTCCATGGGGCGTAAAGGGCTGCTGGTAATCAAGGTTCATATGGAACACACCCACCGCCACATACAGCAGTAGCAGCAGGACTAAAGCCGTAGTGATCACATTTTGCAGGGCGCCGGAACTCTTTGTTCCCCTGATATTTGTGAACATCACATATACCACCAGCAGATAGGCCGCTGGCATCTGGGGAATAAAGGGAAAAATATAATGGATAAAATTGCCGAAACCTAAAGCAAACAGGCCGCAGGACATGGCATATCCCAGCCAAAACCCCCATCCGCAGATAAACCCGATGATATTATTTCCCGTGGCCTCCTTCACATAGACGTAACCTCCGCCGGCCTTCGGAACTACCGTCACCAGCTCCGCAAAGGACAGGCCGGTAAAGACGGCTGCAATACCCGCCAAAAAGATAGCCAGCGAGGCTCCCGGCCCGGCTGTTTCATAGCTTGTGCCCGCCAGTACGAAAATAGCGGAGCCTATCATGGTTCCAATGCTGATCATCAGCGAGGAATACATCCCCAATGTCCTGTCAAGTTTTTGTTTCATAGACCCCCTCTGCCCTATCCCTCCCAATTCAGCGCGCCGTATACCGTCTCCAGCATGATCTGGGGCATAAAGGGCTTTGTGATATAGTCCTCCACTCCCATTTTTCTGGCCCTTTCCATAGCCTCCAGTTCCTTGGTGGCCGTCATGAACACAACCGGTATGGCGCTGCATTCACGGATATGTTTAAATGTCTCAAAGCCGTCCATACCCGACATTTCCAAATCAAGCAGTACCAGATCCACCTGATCTCTTTTCAGAAGTTCAAGGGCTTCCTCTCCGCTGCTTACCGTCAAAAGTCTGTAGAAAGGCTGTGTCTCAAATATATTCTTGATCAGCTCTATACTTATGTCCTCGTCATCCACGGCCAGGATCGTCTTTTGCTGATCGTCCGATTGCCGCATCTGATACTCTTTGTCCTCGTCCACCATTGCGAGCATGATCTCCACGATCCGCGGATCAAACTGTGTCCCTTTTCCCGCCACCAGCTCGCCCCTGATCACATCCTGGGGCAGCGCTTTGCGGTAACTCCGGTTGGATGCCATGGCGTCATACGCGTCCGCCACACCGATGATCCTCGCATGTTCCGGGGTATTCTCCCCCACCAGACCGTTGGGATAACCCTTTCCATCGAAACGCTCATGGTGAAACTTCGCTCCGGTGGCAATCAGTTGATCCTTGGAAAAAGATTTTAATATGTGGTAACCTGAAACCGGGTGCAGCTTGATATAGGCATATTCTTCGTCTGTCAGCTTTCCGGGCTTATTGATGATATAATCCGGTATCCTGATCTTACCCACATCATGCAGCAGGGCCGCTCTGTAAATCTTTTCCTGCTCTTTCTCGCTTTTCCCCATCCTTCTGGCAATCTCGCGGCTGTAGTTGGCCACCCGCACGGAATGACCTCTGGTGTATTTGTCCTTGGCATCAATAGTCTTGGCGAGGATCTGCATGATGTTATCGTTAAGCTGCTCCAGTTCCCAGCGGCTCTCCTGCAGTTTGACCATATAGCGGTCCGTTCTCTTCATCTCCACAATGCAAAACACTACAATGACACCCAGTACCAACAGACACATGATAACGCTCTGAACCATGATCCGACTCAGATCGGCATACAGTCCTTTGTTGTCCACCACCATGACCACATACCAGTCGTTCAGGATTTTATCCGAAAACACCGTGATCTTCTCTCCGGCAATCTCCATATCAAAGCTTGTGTCGCCGGATGCCACCACTCTGCCTATAAGCTCCTTCTTTTCCGCGTCTTCGCCGTATTCCTTTCCCTTTTCCGCCGAGTTGGAGTGGGCAACCACAAAGCCGTCCCTGTCTATGATGAATCCATAACCGTGGCCGTTTAAATTGATACGTTCCGTGAGCCTCTGAAGCGTCTCCAGAGATATGTCCAGAGATATAACGCTCTCATTATCATATAGCATTTTGCTCAGGGAAATCATGATCGTCCCCGTCTGCGCGTCCAAATACGGAGAGATCATCACAGGCTCGCCGCCCGCCTTGATGGCATCCGTATACCATACCCTCTCGGTAGGCACATAATCCGCCTCCGGCACCCAACCGATGCCGTCCAGATACACGCCCCCTATCCAGCCATAGACACCGGTAAAGTCCTTGTCTACAGAATTCATGTAGTAATCAGACTCATTTTCCAGGAAAGCCAGTATCACATCAGGATCGGCCTCTTTTTGCAGCAGATATTCGATCTCCATGGAAGTGATCTGTATGATATCCAGCGCCCTGCTCAGATAGCGCTCCGCCTGCTCCTTCTCCTGAGCCATGGTGCTCGCGCCCAGGGCCAGAGCATCCTTTCTCGCGTTACGGTAAAAGGAGGTCATCATGTATACCGCCAAAAAAGTCAGCGCCGCCATTGCCACAATGATGGTGATAAAAAAGTGTCTCCTGTTCGTCTTCATCTCTTGTCCGTCCCCTGTTTTCTGCTATCGCCAAGCCGCACCGAATATCAGGTAAAAGCTTTTTTATCATTATACATTGTTTTCCGGGCTCTTTTCAATCCTTTCGCGCAAAATACCTGTTGAATATTTCCCGTTTACCCGTTTATCTTCCCAATGTCCTGATTCTCCATGGTCATGTTTGCATCATCCAGCGCCTTAACATAACTCTCTCCTTTGCCGTGATGTGCCCGAAAACGCAATATAATTGGGCAAAAAAAGCATACAAATTTGCAATGGCAGATGTTATTATATATATTATACAATTCCACATATTTTAGAGAGGTTACAGTATGAACAGCGACAAAAAGATAAGTAGGCCCATGTCATGGGTTACCACATGGGGAACGGCAGAAGAAAATTTTATCGCCACTCCGGAGGGTATGCCCCGGCCCCTTGAAGACACAACGGTTCGTCAGATTGTCAGAGTGACGACTTCCGGGGACAAGATGAAACTGAGACTTTCCAACCGATACGGTAAAAGCGATGTTGTGATACGATCCATGCATGTGGCAAAACAGGTAAAGGCAGATCAATCTGCCATAGACATGTCAACGGATACCGCAGTCAAAGCATCGGGCTCGGAAGAGATCCTTATTCCTGCCGGTGAGGTCATAGAGACGGATCCGTTGGATTTCCGTATCAAGGCTCTCGATAATATCGCCATATCCATGTACTTTGGCGCCGCTCCCTCAGCGGCAGACCAGATGACCGGGCACAGAGGGGCAAGGGCGACAACGTATCAGGTATCGGGGAACCAGGTTGCCACAGAGATTTTTTCTTCGCCTGCAACGACCACGTCCTGGTATTTTCTGGCAGACGTCTCTCTTATGTCCCCGGCGGGAAGTAAGGCCGTAATATGTTTCGGAGACTCCATAACGGACGGTTTCGGTACGGATTGGGCGGTACCGGGAAAGAGGCCGGACACTTACACAAGGTGGGGGGACTTTTTTGCAGAGAGACTTCAGGCAAATGAAGGCACAAAACATATATCCGTGGTCAACAAGGGCATCGGCGCCAATTCCATATTGGGATCATGGCCTACGGATTCCGGAAGAGACAGGTTTAAAAGGGACCTTCTCGGACATGATGGGGTGGGATATTGTATCCTTCTATTCGGCGTCAACGATCTTCTTTCGCTTTCCGATACCGGTAAATATGACAGGCTTATTCCCGAATATCAGAAAATGGTCGCTCTCTGCCATGAAAACGGGATCAAAATATATGGAGCGCCAATCCTTCCCTTCGGAAAAAGCCAGGATCACACCGAGGCCGCCGAGGAAGTGAGAATGAGGATCAACGCCTGGATGCGCAGTCCCGAGTCGCAGATGGACGGTATTATCGATTTTGAAAGCGCTTTGGCAGATCCGGAAGATCCGAAAAGTATCTTGCCAAAATATGCTCCGTTGGACGGTTTGCATCCATTTGACGGATATAAAGCAATGGCGGAAGTAATCGATTTGACAATGTTTGCATAAGGGGGTTGTAAAACCAAGTTGCTATGCGAGTGTCATTGTGTAGATTGTATATCCCAACGCAGGCACGCTCTCGCTTCGTGAAAAGCGTAACGGACGCTAGGCTCGAAAATACCTCGCCAAGCGCCGACGTTTTTCAAGAGCCTGCTTATGGAATATACAATCTGCACAATTCGGTACTTGCTAAAGATAGTTTTGCAATTATCCATGTTTACTTAAGAAAGCAAGGGAGTTAGCATGAAATCTCAAATGATACTTGAAGGCACAATTTGTATCGGTTATTACAGCGGGGAGACATCCGCAGTGAAAATCGCTCTTAACAATCTGAGAAATGACTTGATACAAGTTACGGGCGCGGATGTACGGCTTATTGAAATAGATGCGGAGGAGAATACCCACGGTATTGATATATTGGCCGCGACTATAAATGTCAGAAAATTTGATAAGTGTGCTGCGTCGCCAAAGGACGCAGAGATCCTTGATACATGGGAAGGCTACGTCATTAGAGAGTATGACGGAACTCTCTATATAAACGGGGCCGATAAGCGCGGTACGATATACGGAATATATGAGATGTCGGCTTATTTTGGCGTATCGCCTTGGTATTTCTTTGCGGATGTGCCTGTGAAAAAGAAGGCCCGCATTATAATTCCGGCCGATTTTTTCAGAGCGGACTATCCTTCGGTTCAGTACAGGGGTATATTCTTAAATGACGAGGAAGAACTTGAGCAGTGGGCTATAAAACATACAAATGACGATACCATAGGGCCTGAATTGTATGAGAAAATATATGAGCTGATACTCCGGCTCAAGGGCAATTACCTGTGGCCTGCCATGCATGTCAACTATTTCCAGGAAAATCCCAAAAACGCATGGCTTGCCAATGAGATGGGAATCGTTATCGGCACATCCCACTGCGATATGCTCATGCGGAGCAACCAGAACGAGTGGACGCCCTGGCTCGACAAAAAAGGGTACAAAAGCGATTACAATGCCGTTCACGCGGGGAAACTGAAAACCGCCGACGATAAAGAACGTGACACCGTGTATTACGATTACTCGATACCCGGTAAGAACAGGGAGATCATCAGAGAATACTGGCGCGAAAGCGTAGAAATGAATAAGGATTACGAGGTCTGTTATACCATCGGTATGAGAGGCGTTCACGATTATGGTTTTTCCACCAAAATGATAGATGAGGATGCCGCGCTTACCGGAGAAGAAAAGCTTTTGGCAAAAATAAAGCTCTTAGAGACGATCATGGACGACCAGAGACAGCTCATCAAAACAGAGTGCGGTCTGTCATCGGCGTCCTGTGCCTTGCAGTCATTTATTCCGTACAAGGAGGTTCTTGAGCTTTATAACGCGGGCCTTGCCATCCCGGAAGACGTTACTCTCATATGGGTGAACGACAATTTTGGACATATCCGGCGTTATCCCGATGAAAAAGAGAGAAAGCGGGCCGGAGGACACGGATTGTATTTCCATGCCTCCTATTGGGGAGCCACCGATATGAGCTATCTTTTCTTCAATACAATGCCCCTCTCGCATACCACAAATGAGCTCAGAAAAGCCTATGCAAACGGCATACGGAAGATGTGGGTATTAAACGTAGGCGCGTTAAAACCGCTTGAAATGGATATGGAGGCTTTTCTTGATTACGCGTGGAACGCGGGTAAGGATACGCCTGTGACCTGCGATATCCACACATATACCGCACAGTGGTTTGACTCTTATTTTTCCGGGGGATATGGCGGGGAACTTGCGGATCTATATGAGGAATACGTTCATCTGACTAACGCCAGGAAGATAGAACATATGCAGCCTATGGCATTTGCGCAGGCAGGCTGCGGAGACGAGGCCGGAGCGCGTCTGTGCAGACTCGAGAGTGTATTTACCCGGGCCAATGAAATATATGCCTGTCTTCCCGATAACGAAAAAGACGCCTTTTTCCAGATGTTTTTGTTTAAGGTACACGCCTCCTATTATGTGAACCATGGGTTTTATTATGCGGACCGCAGCGTTATATCTTATGACAGAGGCAATGACATGGCTGCGGACCTGTATACGGAATATTCGCGCAAAATGACCCAGTATTTAAAAAAGATGCTGCGGTATTACAATGTGCATATGCAGGATGGTAAGTGGGACGGCATTCTCACTCCCGATTCCTTTCCGCCTCCGGGCATATGCTTTTATCCCGTGTGCAGACCTTCCATTAAGAGAAGGGAGCTTGCAGTTAAGGTTGTTCTGTGGGATGGGAGCGAAACCTCAGGTGAGGGAAACATCGTATTTTACAGCGGAGGGAAACGTAAAAAATGGTTTGAGATCGGCAATACCTGCGCATCCGCCATCTCGTATGAAATAACCGGTAAGCCGGCATGGCTGGATATATCGGAAGAATCAGGGAGGATCAATACGGAGAAACGTATCTACATAAGCGTTAATGACGAGGCGGCCTATGCGGGGAGCGAGGCTGAATTAACGATCCTTCTCGCGGAAAGAAAACAGAAAATCCGAATAAAGATCGAGGCGAGAACCGGATGTACGGACGGCGAAACCTGTATGTACCATACGGAAGACGACGGCGCGGTATGCATATATGCGCAGGAGTATAAAGAATGTCGCTGCGCGCCCGTATATTTACCGCCGCTTCATGAAACCGGCTGGTATAAAATGTACGGTATGGGACGGGAGGGCGGCAGCGTGGTCATGGCATATAATTCCATGCTTTGCCCGTTAAGCGATACGTCTCTGGCAGATAATCCTTATATTATGTATGAATTTTCCATATGCAGCGAGGGTGAATTTGAACTTGAAATCACGAGATTTCTTACGCTTGACTCTGTGGGCAGAATCAGATTCGGCATAGGTGTTGACGATTTTAAACCGTTTATAATAGAATCAGGTACCAACGATGAATGGCGGGGAAACTGGCATGACAGCGTCATGAATAACGGGGAGAAATTATATGCAAAACTCCCCTATCTGTCTCCGGGCAGACATACCCTAAAGGTGTATATGATCGATAATTATGTGACCCTCGATAAGCTTGTGATATACACGCAGAAGAGGTGCGAAACCTATTATGGAGCCGTTTCGGAATATTCTATGGCGGATGAGCCTGAGGTAAGTTGGGAAGAGCTTGATCGCATCCGGGCCGAACTTTATTGCGAGAACGACACGGAACTATTGCCCGATATGGTGTATGCCGATGAGGAGTTCTGGAAATATAACAGGCTTTATATGAAAAATGAATTTGTCAAACAGTCCTATAGGGAAAGCGGACGGTATGACAGCTACTATGCGGCCAAAACCACAGGGGATATAACGGCTCTGTTCGGCAGCGGTATCTTTGCCGAACGGGATGGAAAGGTGGCCATAGAGGCGGAGTATGCCCTTGCGAATAGCGCGGACGCGTATCTCACGCCTGACGTGACAGGTAAAATATATTGGCGGCATGTGCGCGCGCTTACCGACGGCGGCTGCGGTCTTGCAATGCAGGTATCCGGTAAGCCGTACACATGGAAAAACGCAAAAGATGCTCCGGGAATGCATTATCGCATCCATATTTCGGAGGAGGGCGAATATAACGTATGGCTCCTTATACTGTATGAAAACCATATGTCGGACAGTTGCTATTTTGCGGTTGACGGCAAAGTGTTTCCGCAGAGCATGCAGTACAACAACGGACAACTGTGCAATTACTCCACGCTGCATATGTATTTTTGGTGTCTGACAGGCAGGATACATTTTACCGCGGGAGAACACATCTTTTCCATATATGCCTGTGATACGGGTCTTCAGATAGACAGGATCTACTTAAGTAAAGGAGAGGAACATCCGCCCCTTGACAGGGATTGGAACTGACCGCCATCGCATATTCCGATATTGTACATGGCGATCAGTACTCCTCCGCAATATCCAGCTCTTCCTGCTCCTCTTCCTTTGACACCGGACTGAGCGGCGTGTGACGCAGATAACCCAGCCAGTAACCGCAGCCCACGATCCCCGCGCCTCCTATGACATTGCCAAGCGTCACGGGTATGATACAGTTGATAAAAAATCTTGCCCATGTAAGGCCTTCCGCCGTGATACCGTATTCCCGGGAGGCAAGCAGCGCCGCCGTGCCGAAATACATATCGGCTACGCTGTGCTCAAATCCGCACAGCACAAACAACATAATGGGCCAGAAACTGGCCATCAGTTTGCCGGAAATATTCTTAGCTCCAAAAGACATCCATACCGCGATACATACCAGCACATTGCACAGGATACCCCGGATCAGGCTGTCGGAAAAACTCAGGTTGCACCTGGACGCCCCCGCCGCCACGATGCTGCCCGCCAGGTCCCCGTTAAACAGGTTAGGCGTATGACCGAAGACCACGCCGAAAGCCACCAGAGCCGCCCCCAGAAAATTGCCGATAAAGACAAAAAGCCAGTTTTTCAACATTTTATGTACCGGAATCTGTTTCTCCAAAACGGCCAGAATGATCAGCGTATTCCCGGTAAAAAGTTCACTTCCGGCGATCAGCACCATGGCCATACCTGCCGGAAATACCACCGCTCCCAGCAGCTTTGCCGCAGAAGGATTGGCTATGGTAGACGACGCCGTGGTGGACGCTATACCCGCGAAACCGATAAAAAATCCGGCAAACATACCGAGGATGACCATCTTAAAGGCTGACAAATGCGTCTTATGTATACTGACTTCCACATAACTTCTGGCAATCTCCAAAGGTGAATGCATGGGCAGTACCTCCTAAAATATTAGTCCCGCATATTCTGTTGCATGGGATTATGCAGACAGTGATCCGCTGCCTGATGTTATAAACATTATATGTGAATCGTGAAGATTTAGCAATACTTTCTTAACGCTAAAATACCGGTCATGACATTCACCAGGCAATGTCATGACCGGTATGAGGCTTGATAGCGCAATAGGTAATATCCAGTATAAATACTGCCAGCAGGATGCCGCACAAGACCAGCCTCCAGCCAGGCCTGATCCTATGGTACAGTTTCATATAAGCAGGCAGCAGATAGCAGTTGAGGAGCATGCCGCCCAGGCCAAAACACACCGCTCCCAACAGACAGATGCGCCCATTCAGGTTCAAAAAGAACCCGCTGTAGTCCCACCAGCGCATCCCCCATTTCCACTCCAGCCAGACACTGGCTCCGTACTCCAATACGGAGCAGAGTACGGCTGACAACAGAAATGTCACAAAAGGCTTTTGGTGCAGCCTTTGCAGCAGAAACCACAGTGCCAGTCCGCCAACCCCGTAGATGGGCAGATACGGGCCAAAGTATACTCCTCTGTTGACCAGAGACTGTCTCGTCACCAGATAGATCCCTACCTCCCACAGCCAGCCCGCAAAGGCCAGCAGAAAAAACAACAGCACATAAAAATCAAATTTTCTTGCGTTTCCCCTGTTTTTATTTGTCTCCATGAGACTAGCATACCCATTAGGGCAACAAAAAATGCCTGCTCCAAAACCTATTCGGTGAAATCGATCTCATATCTCGTTCCATGGCAGAGCAGTACGCCGTCCGTCAGGCGGACACGGAGAATACAGGTATTCTCATCCTCAAAATTATTGTGTCCGTTGTCGATCCAGGCCGCAAAAGCTTTCCGCAGCTTACCTGCGATATCCGCATTCTCAGGTTTCCCAAAGTATCCCAGGTTCTCGCCTACGCCATGGGCGGAAAACCAGTCGCCGCACAGTCCGACCTCAGGATTTTCGGCAATCTGCCGCATCTTGTTCGACAAACCGTATGTGATCACGTAAAAAGCGCCGTCCTCGTAATAACCATCGACTCTGCGCACGGTAGGTCTGCCTCCCTCCATAGTGGCCAGGCAGATAATCGTATCCTGTCCGAACCATTCCGTTAAAATCGCTGCCACTTCTTTTGATAGTTTCTCCATACCTTTTTCCTCCATTTTAAGTTCCGCATTTCCCCGCCAACACACAAGAGATCATGATCCATATCCGGCCGTTTAGGCGTCCGTATATGGATCAGTTGACACTTATATCCCCCATATGTATCTGAAAGATAGCCAGGAACTCCTCCTGTTCCTTGGGATATTTCTGTCGCAGAGCGGGATATGCGGACTGCGCCAACTCATGGCTGACACATGTGTCATCCTCACTTGCTTCGCCGCTGATCCGTATCCATTTTCTTGTTACCGGATTGTAGCTGGAGAGCTCTACCTTCGCGTTTCGTTTCAGTTCAGAATAAACGCTCTTACGCTTGTCCGTGACTATGAAGAGCGTTTCCCCATCGGAACAGATCATGCCAAAGGGTCTTAGCCTGGGACGATCTGCCACAGATGTAGCCAGAAAAAAATAACTGCACTCCCGTATAAACGCCACACAGCCATCCGCCGAAAGTCCCGACGCCATCTGCCTTTTTCCGTCCAGCACTTCACTGAGCAGAAAATCAATACTACAGGAAAACAGCCCCGCCAGCCGGATCAATTTCTCTGTTTCCGGAAACGTCTGATCCATCTCCCACTTGGAAACGGATTGCCGGGACACCCCCAATATTTCCGCAAGCTGTTCCTGCGTTATGTTCTTTCTCCTGCGCAGCATGGATATCTTTTCACCGGTTGTCATCTCTTGTCCTATGATCTCCTCCGCATTCGGGACAGCGCCCGGAACATGTGTCAAATGTCTGTTTCACAGCCGCCTGTAAGAATCATTTTACCCCGTGACCAGACAAAAATGAACCGCATTCCACGTGCTTTATGTAACATTGAAGTTGCGTTTCCTGCCAATCCGTCACGTCTGTCGCTCCTCTTAGCTCCCGCAGTCTGTGGCACAATATTGCCTGTATTTAACAGAAACAGGCAGTACAGACAAAACAGGCTCTCCGTCGCCGGCAAATAACCCTTGTTCTGTCCATGCTGCCTGCCCAAAAGTATCCGCATTTTAATAATTTTCGGCATAAATCTGGAAATAGGCCTGGGTATGGAGACATACCGGGCACACTTCCGGCGCGGCAGTACCCACTACAATATGTCCGCAATTGCGGCACACCCACACCTTAACCTCACTCTTCTCAAACACGGACGCCGTCTCCACATTCTCCAGCAGGGCGCGGTACCTCTCTTCATGGTGTTTCTCCACATCTCCCACCAGACGGAATTTGGCCGCCAGTTCAGGAAAGCCTTCCTGCTCCGCAGTCTTGGCAAACTCATCATACATCTCAGTCCACTCAAAGTTCTCACCGTCCGCCGCCACGCCCAGATTCTTGTCGGTACTGCCGATATCCTGCAATGCCTCCAGCCATAGTTTTGCGTGTTCTTTTTCATTGTCGGCAGTCTCCTGAAATATGGCAGCAATCTGTTCATAGCCCTGTTTCTTTGCCGCCGACGCAAAATGTGTATATTTTGTATACGCCTGAGATTCGCCCGCAAAAGCTGCTTTCAGATTATCTTCCGTCTGTGTGCCTGCATATTTGTTGCCCATGTCTGCATCCTCCTGGTCTATTTTCTGGTTTACTGCAAATTCATTATCAATATGCCCGAAAATAAACCATTTTATACCAGCACATTCCTAAAAACGTCGGAGTCCCTTTTCCAGCAGGCGTTCCACCGTATTTTTAAATCCCCAGGCCAGCAGCAGCAATAATATTAACAAGATCAGATAAACTATGAGTACCATCAGAGGATACTCCATTCCCATTCCCAGGAACCAGTCACGCAGCGGCCGCCCCACAAACTGCAGTACAGTGACATGTAGCACGAACACACCCATGGATATGGAACCCAGCCATCGCAGGGGTTTGACCGAGAGTGCCCGCTGCACCGGAACACACATGAGGATCCCCAGGATCAGCAGGCCTGCCCCCAGGATATGGTAAGTAGCGATCCCTTTGTTTGCATAAATATGCGTACATATCTCTCCCAGATACCGGTAAAAAAATACTGGCGTGGCATAGCTCGGATACCCCCCCAGATATAGACCCGCCAATAAGGGAACCAGCGCCAGCCATCTGTTTCGCCTATTATCTTTCAGCATCCCGCTCTCCATAAGCCAGGCCAGCAGCACGCCAACCGCCACACACAGATAATATTCATCCTTTGCCCACAGGAGCAGTGACGCGGCCAGGAAAAAAAACGGCAGCGTCCATTTTTTGGTGTACCTTGTGGCGAGGGATAGGATGATGGCGATAAAGGTACCCCAAAAGATAATATAGAGCATCCAATACGGACCAAGCGCCTCCTGATCCGCCACAATCCACATTTTAATAAAAGTATGATAGAGCATTTTAACAAAAGACAGGATATTTTCCAGTCCCCTGTAGCACGCAAACCGAGGAACCAGGTACTCCCGCAGCATCCAATACAGCATACCGGCAATACCACAGGGCACTGCCAGGCGGACATAGCGTTTAATGATCATACCTGACAATTTCTCCTGCCAATTCCCGTGCGGCGACATATTGCATAAGCGCAGCACACTGACAGCAGTCAGGAAAGCCGCCAGCGTAACAAAAACACATACCCCAAAATTCCCATTGGTAAGTATGCCGTATGGTTCATAGGAAAGTCGAATATCCAGCCGAAAGGGAAGTCTGGACTCCATCACTTCCCCAAAATACGCACCGTTAAAATATTCCAGAGAAAAATGATGTGTAAAGATCAACAGGCACGCAATCCCTTTCAGGCCGTCAATCCATGTGATCCGTTTGCTATTCTGCGCTGTCATTTTCTTTATTGTCCCTTCTTTATATACTCCCGAAACATCTCAAAGCTTGCCACCTCCGGCGCCAGCATATACCACTTTTTCAGGGTTTCACAGTTCTGCTCACTCTCTATGCGGCTACGGATATCTTCAGGGATTTCTCCTAAACGGCCCAGGAACGAATAAATAACCTGTCTCTCTGCGGCGGTTTTTCCCTCCTCGATTCCCAGTGCCTTTCCTTCCTCAATTCCAAGTGCCTTTCCCACAGCCAGCCCTGCCTCCCGGCCCTCTTCTAATGCCTCTTCCCTTTCCACCGCAACCGCATCGTCATAATTCCATTGGGTATTCAGCATATTTATCACCTCCGAACTATGATTCTTTATGAACTCCGTCAAGATCCCTTCTTCCAGGCAATCTTTCGCCGCCTGCTCGATCGCCGCGTCCCGGCGCCATCCGGCGTCCAGATACTCCTTGATCCGCTGGATAAACCACGAATACTCGTATATAGGACGACATTCCCTCAGCAGCTTATGCCCTGAAGGCAGATTGATATTGATTACTTTCACTTTTAATTCTACCATAGGATGCTCCGTCTTTTCAAGAAAAGCATCCGAAAGCCGCAATATTTTTTCCGTGGGGCATGTCTCGTCTCCGTTGTAGAAGACATAAAACTCCGGCGTCGGGATTTTGAACAGCTTGCGCCTGTAGATCGCCTTCTCATCCAACAGTTTTTCCAGCGTGCGTCCCAGATATAACAGATCCCGCAGGGGCATGTTCTCGTTGAGCGTGGACTGATGCTCGCTGATTACCAGCACACGATTCTTTACGGTGAATGCCAGGTCGTTTTTTCTCGCGATAAACAGCACTCCTTCCAGTGTCACATACGTGATATCCTCCGGGGATACTTCCTCCTCTCCCAGCGCCGCATACAGTTTTGACGCATTCTCCGGTTCCCCAAAGTACGCGGTAAACGCGCTGTCCTTTACTTCGCGGTTTGTGATCGTTTTCTCGTTCTCTTTTGCCATCAATGATCTCCTCCTGTTGTTTTAGTATAAGAAAACAGCAGAAAGAATAATGCCCCTCTAGAAACGAGGTAATTATTCTTTCTGCTGTTGTATTCTTAATTATAAAGGTTTGAAAATAATTGTCAAGTAAAAAATGAATTACTGCAAAATTCCCAAAATCTCTTCAATCTCTTCCGGCCGGTCCGCAAACCGTTTTCCTCCCTGGCTCTCCAGAAAGGCCCGATCCCGGAATCCCCAGGTGACAATGATACTGTCCAAACCCGCATTGGCCGCCGTTTGAATATCCACATCGGAATCCCCGATGTATACAGCGTCAGCACCATCCACCCCAAGGCGGCGCAGCACCTCCAGCACGGCGTCCGGAGCAGGCTTGCGACGGATGCCGGCACGCTCGCCTACTGCAAAGTCAAACAGTCCTTCGTAATAATGTTGGCACAGGAACTGCACAGCCGGATCCGCCTTATTGGAGACCACCGCCGTAAGGCATCCCGCTGTCCGCAGATGCCGCAAAAGCGTTAAGATCCCCTCATAGGGTCTGGTCTTTTCCGCGCAGTGCTGCTGATAATATCCTAAAAACGTCTCATGTACCCTGTCAACCTCTTCCTCCGTCAGACCGGAGGGAACCGCGCGCTCTATCAGCTTGCGTATGCCGTTGCCCACAAAACACCGCACCTCCTGAATAGTGCGCCCCGGATAACCATATCTCTCCAGCGCATAGTTTGTCGCATCCGCCAGATCCTCCAGAGTATTGAGGATCGTACCGTCCAGATCAAATATCACCAATTTACAAACCATTTCCATCCCCCTGTCTCAAGTACCACTATGGCTCATTTTATTCATACCGCAGCGCCTCGATAGGATCCATCTTAGCAGCCTTATTGGCGGGATAATACCCAAAGAATATCCCTATCGCCATGGAGAATCCCAGCGACAGCAGGATACTTCCCAACGAAGGTGTTGCGGCCGCACCCAATAACTTGGCCGCGCCCATACCCAATATCACGCCCAGCACGATCCCGATCAGGCCGCCCACCAGACAGATCACAATGGACTCAATGATGAATTGCAGCCGGATAGCGCTGTTTGGCGCGCCCAATGCCTTACGGGTACCGATCTCCCGGGTTCGCTCGGTGATGGACACCAGCATGATATTCATCACCCCGATTCCGCCTACCAGCAGCGCTATCCCCGCGATCACAGCGATAGCGGTGGTGATGGTGGACATCATCTCCGACATGATCTCCACCATGGAAGCCATGCTGAAAGCCGTGGGCTGAAAATCCTTGTTACTGCGGTAATAAGGTGCGAAAAACCCCGCGGTAGTCTCTGCAAAGGCATCGCTGTCCACCCCGTCCGCCGTAATCACGGTAAAATTACTAAAGCCCTCCGAATGGCTGATCTTCTGCGCCGTATTCAGCGGTATATAGAAATCCGTCACCGTATCCTTAGCGGAGGTCGTGGAGAAAGACATGGCGCTCTGCTCATATTCATAGACGCCGATAATTGCGAATTCAAAGTACTTATCGCCCAGATTGACAGTGAGTATGCTGCCGATGGCCTCTTCCCTGTCCCCGCCAAACATATTGTCGACCACAATATCCGATACCATAGCCACTTTGCGCCCCTCGTCCAGCTCCGCTCTGCTGAAATATCTACCCTGGAGCAATTTCGGGTCGTTAGCCAGGAAATACCCCAGGCTGGTGCCCATGACCTGTATGTTGGCATACAGCCCTTTATCTTGCAGCCTGCTCTGCCCAAGGCCCTCTGTGACAGAGATTCCCGCCACGGATTCCGGATAGGTCTCACAATAATTTTCGATCATCTCCCGGGTGAAGAGATCCTCCTCGTCCATCATTACCCTGCCCGCGTCGCCGCCGAAAGACATGCCTTCTTCCGTAGTCTCCTCCTCCTGCGGTTTCTGCTGCAAGACTACCGTGATATTATTCACTCCCATGGAGGCCATGGACTGTGTCATGGTGGAGGTCATGGACTGGCCCACTGTCATAATAGCGATCACGGAGGAGATACCGATAATAATGCCCAGCATCGTCAGCAGAGCGCGCATCTTATTGGCCTTGAGACTGAACAGCGCCAGCCGCACGTTTTCATAAAACATCATCATTTGCCAGCACCCTGCCTTTCCCCGATGATACGACCGTCCTTGATGGTGATCACGCGCTCCGTCTCCTCCGCCAACTCCGGAGAGTGGGTGATCAGCACAATGGTCTTGCCCTGCTCCCTGTGCAGCCTGTGAAACAGATCCATCACCATGCGCCCGGTGGAGGAGTCCAGCGCCCCGGTGGGTTCGTCCGCCAGAATAATGGCAGGATCGTTTCCCATAGCCCTGGCTATGGCCACACGCTGTTTCTGCCCGCCTGACAATTCCTCCGGCAAATGTCTCATTCGATCCTCCATGCCCACCATGGTCAACAGTTCTTTGGCCCTGTTGACCCTCTTCCTGCCTGTGACCCCTCCGTACAGCATGGGCATCTCCACATTTTTCAGCGCGTTGGTCTTGGCGATCAGATTATAGGTTTGAAACACAAATCCAATCTTACGGTTGCGTATACCGGACAATTCTCTGTCCTTAGCTGCGGTCATATCCACGCCGTCCAGGCGGTAGCGCCCCTGGGTGGGGCGATCCAATGCGCCAATAATGTTCATCAGTGTGGATTTTCCGGAACCCGAGGCCCCCACCACCGCCACAAATTCTCCCTCATAGATCGTCAGATTGATACCGTTTAGCACCGTAAGCTCATTGGGCGACCCAATAAAAAAACGCTTATAGATGTCTTCCAGTTCAATCATCGCCCGCCTGCTCATCAAAATCCTCCCATGGGACCCATCTGGAGCATCAGCTCGTTCAGATCATCCAGACTGTTGTCCGCGGGCACGATAACCTCCAGCCCCTCGACGATCCCCTCGCCGGAGACTTCCACATAATAATCGCTCTCAATACCCTTGGTCACGGGAATACGACGGGTGGGCAGTGCGCCGGGCAACGCCGCCTGCCCCTCATTCTCAGGTTTCTCCCCTTCCGCGGGAGGGACTGCTCCGGGCGCGTTACCCTGGGGACCGTCGCTGGTTTCCCCTGGCACGGCCGCACCGTCTTCATCTAACACTTCCACGTAAAAACTGCCGTCCTCCGCCGTCTGCACCGCGGCATAGGGCACCGTCAACACATTCTCTCTGCTGCTGATGATAATGCTCAGTTTGGCGGTCATATCCAGACGCAGATCGTCGCAGGGCGTATCGATACTGGTCTTTACCGTATAAGTCACGCCGGATCCGGCTGTCGCCCGGGGAGCTATGGAGATCACTTTTCCCTCCAGCTCCAGATCCCCCGTGCCGTTGGTCTTGATCACCACCTTCTGCCCCGCCTTGATCTTGCTGATGTCATACTCGTCTATCTCCACAGTGACCTCATAGCTGCTGATATCCTCGATGGTCACTATCGCTCCCCCGTTATAACTGGCGCCGGTCTCCAGATTCACTGCCGTCACCACGCCGGAGATAGGCGCCGTCACCGTGCAGGCCGCTATCTGCTCCTGATAGCGTTCTATCTGCTGTTTATCCGACATACCCGAAGTAGAGGCGTTCAACTGGCTGGAAGTCACGCTGTCCTGCCTGCTCAACAGAGTGCTGCTGCCATTGCGTATGGTATCCTCCTGGCTCTGCAGCTGCCTCTCGTAAGCATCATAGGCATTGTTCACCGCCGTGACAGCCTGGTCATAGACAGATTTCAGATTCCGCTCCGTCTCCTGCGCAGTGCTGTATTTCATCTGGTATTCCCCGATCAACTGCTCCAGACGCTGGGCCTCCGCCTCCAAAGCCTCCACATCGGAGGCATCACCACCGGATACACTGCCGTTTATCTGCTCGTGAACTTTGGACAGCTCCGCCTGATATCCCTCCAGCTCTTTCCGTATCTTCGCGCTGTTGTCATTGGCGTTTCCATAGCTGGAGCCCGCCCTGTTCATGCTTTCTCTGGCCTCCTCATAGGCTCTCAAAGCGCTGGCCACCTGTTCTTCCATGCGGGACATATCCACCTGAACGGAAATTCCCGCCTCATTCAGACCGCGCCGGGCGGAATCCAGATCCAACTGTGTTCTCCTCTGGGATACGCTCAGGGAGAGTTCGGAGTTCGCCAGATTTTCCTCCAGATCGGTGGTATCCAGCAGACACAGCAGATCCCCTTCCGCCACCATATCTCCCACCTCTACCGGTACACTGAGAGATTTCACGCCCGTCACTTCCGCCGTGACGCTTTTACTTCCCGCGCTGACCACAGAGCCTGTGGCCGACACGCTCTCTACCAGAGAACGCCGCTCTATCGCCGCCGTCTCCTGTCGGTTTAACATGTTCATCATGGTTGCGGCCGTCTCCTGCACGCTGCTCACAAATTTTCCGATCAGAACCGCAAGGATAACGGCGATCACCAGAAAAATGCACAGCTTTTTATGTTTCCCCAGCCACTTCAAAACAGCTTTCATACGCTACTCCTCATTTCCGCACCGCTGCTTTATCAGAGTTCCCGGCCGCACGGCGCACAACAAGCCGGGAAAAAATATCTGGAAATCATTTTAACCCCGGCTTGTAAATTAGTCTATAGATATCACAAAATTTTCATAAAATTTATAGTATTTTTACATGCTCCGCCAAAGCCTGTCTGCCTATTTCATAGATGGGGCGCACTTCCGCCAGCAGACTCTCATAGTAGTCTGATGCGGCCTGCCTGCGGGCCTGGGCCATCTCCCGCCCCCTTTGGGTGTAAAAGTGGGAATAAATATCCTCCAGCTTATATTTGTATTCTTGAAAAAAAGACGGGTTCTCATCCTCCATGCCGTCCTGTACCCTGCCCTGGGCATCCACATTGTACAGCGGCTCCGAGACCTGCCCCTTATAAAACAGGGTCCGGGCAATGCCGATGGCTCCTGTCACATCCAGCTTGTCCGCGTCAAACAGGATCTTGGCCTCTATCGTCTCCGGGACATTATTATTGCGGTAGCGGTGGGCCAGGATACAATGCCTGACCCGGGCGGCAAAGCCTTCGTCAAACCCCTGCTCTGTCAAAAAATGATATGCTTTCTCCGATCCCACCTGGGCATGGCAGAGGGAAGGGTTCTCAAACTGCTCTCCGCGTCCTACATCATGCAGCAGACAGGCGCAGATCAGCACATCATAGTCCACATCCCGCTCCCCGTGAGCGATCTCCAGCGCGCTGTACAGCACACGGTAGACATGCTCCTTATCATGGGCGCTGTCCCCCATACAGGACAGCATATAATTTTCCAACAACTGATATACCTGATCGGTCATAATCCATCTCTCCGTTTCCTCTTACGCGTGACAGATCCTTCCTATAAGGTTTCGCTGTCCGCGCTGATCTTTTCGCCCGCCGCATGGGATCCGCGGCCCATCGACTTCTTCATCCGATACAGTTCCTCCGCGGCCAGACGGGTCTTGGCGGCCACGTCCTGCCCGCTTTGGGGAAAGCAGTAATACAGTACCCGCTGGTCCCCGATGCAGATCATATCCCCCAGCTCATACCAATAGTAATCCGCATACAGGCTGTAGGAGGCAAGGGGCTTTTGCCGGTAATCCAACCGTCCCCCGCATCCTGTCAGGTGAAATCCTTCCACGGTATGCTCCAGCACACCGTTCCCTACCTTGTAGATACATTTGCTGTCCACCAGCATACAGATATCCACCGGGACTCGCAGATGATAGCTGCCCTCCTGCAGCTCCCGGCGCACGCACTCCCGTTCCCAGCGATACCAATCCGGCACATGGTCAAAGCGCTGCCTGTCCGCGGGCATATCCACTCCCCGCAGATAGCCGTATTCCGTCAGCTCATAAGTCACGCCGCAGTTTTCGCAGACCAGCCTGCTGCCCTTGCCCCGCATCCTGCCCTCCGCCATACAATGAGGACATTTGTACAATACACGGTTCAAATAGTCCGCCCGGAAAGGTTCATCGATCCGCACATGGTTCTGTTGCTGCCAGAGAAAATTGTCAAAAGAAAATTGCTCCGCCAACAGGCCGCTTATCTCCTCCGGTGTTCGCAGCGCAATCTCCTCCGGGGACAGCAGATACTCCATTTTTGCCGAAACCTTTACCCTGCGGCGCTGCAGATTGTTATAGAGCGGATCTCTGGCAAAAGCCCCACGGGTGCGGATCATGACCACCGGCACTCCCAGAGTCTTGACGCACTTACCCATGCTGTCCGGCAGCGGCGTTGCCGTCCCGTCAAAGGAATAGCTGGCCTCCGGAAACAGCAGAACACTGCTGCGCAATTCCTTCAGCGCATAGTACATGTCCTTTACCAGCGTCAGGTCCGTGACAAATTTTTTGGTGGGAATGCAGCCCAGCAGACGCATGAGACGGTCTTTCCCCACAAATCCGTCCGAAGTGCAGACAATATTGAAGGGACGGGGGTACAGCACAGACGCCGCGATCTTCAGATCGATAAAGCTGGAGTGGTTCATCAGGATCAAACAGGGCTGCTCCTTTTCCAGACGCTCCATACCTTCCTCTTCCCAGGTGAACCCGGTGGCCCACAGCTCCGGCAGGGCCAGCAGTTTCAGTAACGTGCGAAACAGTATACTGGGCCGCCTGGGCCGGATATGTTTCTCCGTCGGCAGCTCCAGCACCTGTTCATAACACACCTCTTTCACCTTAATCTTCATCCTGACCCCTTTTTACCCTTTTTGCATGTCTGTCTTGTCCATTTTCCATAATTTGTATTTTATCATATTTCCGGACCTGATACAATCGGTTCCTTATTTATGGTACTCCCTACTTATAGTATTCCGCTTGCGCCACAATTGCTGCCGCTCACGTCCTTTTTGGGGGAAAAGACATTTTTTATTATATAATATATGAGATAACCAATATAACAATCTTATTAGGGAGGAAAAAGTATTGAAGACAAAAGAAGTATTTCTGAAAACCATGAAATTTGTATGGCTCAAGCTGGCGCTGGGAGGCATCGTATTGCTCTTTGCGCTGGTAACGTTGTTCCCGTTCGTATGGCTGGGGAGTCTGGGCGACGGCGGGGGCATCGTGATAGCGCTCACCGTCTGGTTCATTTTGGTGGGGTGCGTTTATGGGTTCCTGCAGCACTATGTGGGGTATATCCTCAAGGCGGGGCATGTGGCGATGGTAACTACCGCCGTGACCACCGGTTCACTGCCGGAGGATCAACTGGCAGCCGCCAAGGAGATGGTATCCCAGAGATTTCTGACCGCCAACGTCTATTTTGCCGTAGACCGGCTGGTGAGCGGTGCGGTGAGCCAGCTCCAGAAAGGACTGCAAAAGGTGGATGATCTGCTGGGCAAGATTCCCGGTGTTTCCTTTATCGTTTCCTTTGCCCAGATGTTTGTACATATCGCTCTGAATTATGTGGACGAGTGCTGCCTGGGCTACACTTTCCTGCACGGTGATCAGTCTGCCTTCAAAAGCGCGGCGGACGGCGTGGTCATCTATTTCCAGAACTGGAAGAAACTGCTCAAGGACGCGGCGGTCATGACGCTGGCCGTGATGGTGATCTCCTTTCTGGCATGGCTCCTTCCCTTCCTGCTTTTTTCGGGAATCTTTGCCGCCCTTGGCATACATTTGATCTTTGCCGCCCTGCTCTCCATCATTATCGCCGCCATACTCAAGAGTTCTTTTGTAGACAGTTTTCTGATGGTGCGGATGATGGTTTCCTACATGGAGGTAGCGCCTTCCACCGAGATCACTTTTGACCTGTATGGCAAGCTCTGCAAACTTTCCGACAAGTTCAAGAGTCTCTTTGACAGAGGCCAGCAGGAACAGCAGAAATACGGGAACGCATAAATCCGGGGAGGATGTCAGGCCTGCCCCTGCCATCCAAAGAAATCTTCCACTCTCCGGCGGTAATTCTCGTTGTCATAGAAAAAGCTGCGCACATGGCCTGCCCCCTCCACCAACAGCAGTTCCTTGCGGGAGGAGCAGGCCTCGTACGCCTCCCGGCTCATACGGCAGGGTACGAAATCATCCGCCAGTCCATGGACAAAGAAGACAGGCAGCCGGGTCTTTTTCAGAGATTCCAGGGTCGAGTATTCTCTTATGCCAAAGCGGGCATGAAACCGCACGATCAGATCTACATAGTCCATGGCCGGATGCTCCCGCATACGCAGGGACTTACTCCCCACCTCGTAGAGCATTTCATAGGGGCTGGTAAAACCGCAGTCCGCCAGCACGCCCTGCACAAAGCCCGGCAATTCATCCCCCGCAGCCATCAGCACTGTGGCGGCTCCCATGGAGACGCCTCCCAGATACACCGGCAGCGTGTTATGACGCTCCTGTTCCAGATACTGCATCCACTGAGCCACGTCCCGGCGCTCCAACACGCCGAAACCCATATATTTCCCCTCACTGGCTCCCTGGGCCCGCTGCTCCGCCAGCAGCAGATCACAGCCGATCTCATAAAGCCATTTCCCGATGCTGCCAAAATCTCCTGTCCAACTGCCGCGCCAGCCGTGAAAGAGCACGATCAGGCGTTTCGGCTCCCCCTGGGCATGAATATAATGTCCCACCAGGCGCAGCCCGTCCTGAGAGCGTATCTCCACATCTTCCCGGGGAAGGCTTTCCAGCCACTCGCCGTCCTCCTGGATCTGCCTGCGGATCTCTGCCTCCCGGGGAGGAATCTCCTCTTTTCCGTTGGAAGACAATAGATTCTTTGCTCCGGCATTCAATGCCAGATTCATCAAAATATGATATTTTACGATAAAAAAGGCAGCCGCCAGCGCGATGACAACTGCCAGAGCGATACAAAAAATTCTCATCTCTTTCCCAGCCGTTCAGTTCATAGGATAAATAATCTGTGCTTTTCCGCCGTCATAGGAATGTTGTCTGGCGGTGCCACCGAAATACGTATAGTCCGTATCTTCTTCCGTCTCCCCCCTGCAAAGCTGCATCACGCCCTCCCGGAGCCGGTCCATATGGGAGATGGGCAGAAACTGGGGTAAATGTCCGTGCAGAATATAGTCCGCCCGGTCTTTCAGATACATGACTCCATCCAGCGCGTGCAGAAAATCCAGCGGCGATGAGCTCTCCTCAAGCTGTAACCACAGATGGGTGTTAATCGCGTCCCCTGTGAACAGCACCCGGTCCTCCCGCAGGAGCAGCAGGATGCTGCCCTGTGTATGACCGGGCAGATGCACCGCCTCCACAGTCAGGCCCCCCAGATCGATCACATCTCCGTGACGGACCGGCCGGAACGGCGGCATCCGCAGTCCCCGCTCCTCCATGATCCGCACCAACTCCTCAAACTGTGCGTGCTGCCGTGCCAGTTCCATATCCAAGGGATGTATATACACTTCGTCAAAATAGATATCGCCGGATATATGATCGCAATGCCCGTGGGTATTCACCACCATAAGGGGCAGATCCGTGACCGACCTCGCCACGGCCCGCACATCCTCATAGCCGTTCATCGTATCGATCACCAGGGCCTTCCGCTCTCCCACTACCAGATATCCCACGGATTCTCCCGCGTCGTCCATTGCGAATATGTGTGGATTGAGTTGCCGCGTCTTTATTCTTTCCATGTGCTGCTTTTCTCCTTTTTCCATGTTTAATGCCGGGCGCAAAGCAGTTGCGCCACGAAACGTCGGTATTTGGGGTTGTGTGCAAATAGTTATTTCCCTGTGCTATTGCTCCACCGCTCAGCATCCGGAAAACAATTCTCTGGCCTTTGCCATCCTCTCCACGATGCCCACGGCAAAAGGACATCTGCTCTCACAGCTGCCGCAGCCGATGCAGTCGGAGGCATTTTTCTCCAGCGCCATATAGTGGGCCCTAACCGAAGCGGGCACTTCCTCCTGCATGACCGCCAGGTCATAGAGCTTATTTACCATGGCAATGTCAATATCCATAGGACAGGGCTTACAATGATTGCAATACATGCACTTCTGACTGTAGGCATGGTGAGGCGCCGTTGCCAGTACACTGGCATAGTCCTTTTCCTCCTCTGAGGCAGTCTCATAGGCCGCTGCCTCCGCCACATGCCGGGGTTCGGAGTATCCCGCCATAATGCTGGCTACCGCGGGTCGTGTAAGCGCATAGTGAATACACTGGACCGGCGTAAAGGCTACGCCGAAGGGAGAGGTTTTCTCGTTAAAAAGCCTTCCGCCCGCATATCCTTTCATCACCGTGATCCCCACATCCTGCTGTTCGCAAACCTTATACAGTTCCGCCCTCTCCGGATCCATGCCCGCTAAGGAGGCATCGTACTCTTCCGCGAAATAATCGTCCAGATTTTCCGAGGGAGGCATCAGATCAAAGGCCGGATTGACGGAGAACAGCAGCATCTCGATCTCGCCGGACAGCGCCGCTTTTTTCGCCACCTTGGGGTTGTGGGAACTTAAGCCTATATGCTTTATGATACCCTTTTTCTTTAATTCATGCACATACTCTATAAAAGGGCTGTCCAATATCTCGTCCCACTCTTTCTCCGAGTCCACATAATGGATCATGCCCAGATCTATGTAGTCTGTCTGCAGCCGGGTGAGTAAGTCCTCAAAGGCTTCTTTCACCCTGGGGATATCGCGGGTGCGCACATATTGGCCATTCTGCCAGGTAGATCCGATATGCCCCTGGATATACCACTTCTCCCTATTGCCCTTAATGCACTCCCCAATGGCTGACCTTACGTTGGGCTCGGACATCCAGCAGTCCAGAATATTGATGCCCTGTTCCCCGCAAGCCTTGAAGATCGCCCTGCATCCCTCCAGATCCATCCGCTCCAGCCATTCTCCGCCGAAACCGATCTCGCTGACCATCAGACCTGTCTTTCCCAGTCTCCTGTAACGCATACGTTTGTTCCTCCCTTCAGTATTTACCGCATAAGCAGCTGCAAAACCCGTCTACTTGACAAATCCATTATAACAAAAGAAAGATGTTCACGGCAATATATAATCCAAAGGTTTTCTGACAATGCGGCAGATATATTTTCCCGCAAAAATGCCCGGAACGCATTGTCCGGGCATCCGCATCTGCTCTACGATCTGTCGCGGGACTGCGCCACCGCGTGAAATATACCCAACAGCACCACAAAGACCAGCGCTGCCACCGGCCAGATCGGCCAGGTAGTTTTCCAGCAATGTTTATCGCCTAAGCTGGTACGATAAAAGTTGACGCCCAGATAAATGGCTGTCACCAGGCACCAGTAGGCGCCGACCAGCGGGCCAGTCTTCCTGCGGTCGCGCTTTTTCTCCTCAGAATAGTCTCCCTCCTGCAGCAGCTTGTTAAAACTGTCCCATATGCAGCCCGCCCGCACCAGCAGAAATGCCCCTATAGAAACCACCGCCAGCAGCAGACACACACTGTATACCAGCCAGATATCTCCGGCATTGAACCCTCCGGCCATCATCAGAGGCAGCACGCTCAAAATACACAGTACCACACCCAGAACAAGATCCCTCTGGTACTTCTGCTTATAGTTTTCCCTCTGTTTCTCCACGATGCCGCTGACGCCATATTGCAGGCAGATATTCTCTCTTTCCAGATATTCATAGGGTCCCTGTTTCATTCCATTTACGATAAATAACGACACCGCTCCGGCTACCATCAACAGCAGGATCACGATTCCCAGCCCGCCGGCCATATCCTCTGTGACAGGCACCAGACCATACTCCGCCCAGGCGCCCAGGAGCATCAGGCATATCGGCGAAAGGATACAGAGCAGTACCCCTGCGGCAATGGGAGTACTGGTCTTTTGAACCGTCTCCAGATAGGTGTTGGCCTCCTCCAGGGAGAGGGTGCGTATTCTGTCGCCGGGCATATTTCCCACGGGGCAAATGCCCTGCTCCCCCTCTGCGGGTTCTTCCCCCTGTCCTCTCTCTTCTATGACATCTATGTCATAATCATCTTTTAACAAAAAATCCGTGCTGACACCAAAGATAGTACTCATGCGAATGATCTTATCCAGTTCCGGTATCGATGCGGCGGACTCCCATTTAGACACGGACTGGCGGGATATCTCCAGTTGATCCGCCAGTTCCTCCTGGGACCAGTTTTTTTGCTTTCTTAAATAAATAATCTTCTCTGCTAAAATCATCTTATGCCTCCTGTTTTGCTCATGGCTCCCCAGCCGCTGATCGGACGGTTGAAAAGACCGAATGGACTTTCCACATATATGTCGTTTCGTCCCCTGTATTTTAGCAGAATACACAGTTGACAACCACCAAGCGCGCCGTACATTTCCTCGTTTTTTTGTCAACCCGCAGTTGCAGTTTCCTCCTGATGTGCCGGAAAAGAATCAGTAAAAAAATGTCTCCCTGCGTCCTTTGGCATCCGCAGTGTGATTATAAACCAACAGGCGGTACTCACGGGTCAGCTCTCTAAAGGCATCGCTGCCCGCAGGATACAATCCGCCCGCCGCATCCCTTAGTCCCAATGCCGTGACCACCGGGTACTTCTCGTACTGCGTAAGGGTATACCTCTGATATTCACTCATCTTCAACCCTGTCTGCGCCATCATGACAGCCGCCAGATAATTCACGCTCACATCACCCAGATCTCTGCTTTCCGCAGGATAGTTGTGCCAGATGATAAAGGGAGTCTTGTACTGATCCATTCTCTGCTCCAGGCTCCAGGCCATGGTATTCTGTCCCGTAACATACTGGTAAAATCCGTCCTCCAGCCTCGGCTGATGGTCTCCATATACCACCACGATCACCGGCTCCTCATATCGTGCGAAATAACTTAACAGCTCTTCCAGCGCTTCGTCGCTGGCTTTCATGCAGCTAAGATACTGTTCTGTCTGGGGAAACCGGCCCTGCATTTCACCCACCAGCTGTACAGTAGTCTCAAAATCACTCCCCGAGTATGTGTATCCCCCGTGATTTTGCATCGTCACGTTAAAGAAAAACTGTGGAACGCCTTTTTCTTTCTCATCAAAATATCTCATAATATATGAATAATCCGCACTGTCACTGACATACAGGCGCATCGTATCCATCTTTTCATCTATGTCCTCATAGAAGATAATGTGGTCAAATCCCATAGCTCTGTACACCTGAGGACGATTCCAGCCGCTGGAAAGATAGGGGTGGAAAGCAGTGGTCTCATACCCCTGTTCTTTCAAAACGGATACCAGGCCAGGATAACTCTCCCCCGTGTAAAAGTATTGATTATAAGGAATCGCATTTCCAAAAAGTCCCACTGCGTCCGAGGTCAGAAACTCATATTCCGAATTGGCTGTAGTACCGCCCAGCACCGAAACATTAGCCCACCCACGGATACAATTGTCCTGAAGGGAGTCCCAGTAGGAAAGTACCGGCACTGTGGTCTCCAGTTCCCCTAAAACCCTGAGATCGGAAAATGCCTCGTTCATGATTACGATAATATTGGGCGCCGCAGTCATATTTTCCTGCGTATCCGGCTGCGGCTCTGTCTCCTCTCCGAAACGGTTCATTACGAGTTCCGCATCCTCTGCGGAATAATCCGTTGGCAAAGTTTGGGTGCTGCCCATGGATTCCGCCAACAGACGGGACAGGTATACGTCTCCCGCAAACTGGAGTGTATTTGCGTATATCTCCTCAAAATGTATGAGAGGAAGGCTGACACAGCCCCCCAGCACCGCCACGGTTATAGAGATGATCCATGCGTTCCAACGGGGTACAGTTTTACAAACGCCTCCTACCCTCATAACAGACTTCCCGAAGTTTCCTTTTCTTCTCTCCTGTTGCTCCCCGAGATCCGTTTTTCTCCGGACACCGCAGCGCAGATACTGTCTCCAGACCAGATACCACAAAAGCAGATCGAGAAGGGCTGCAATCAGCACCACATCCGGCGTAAAATCATAGTTTTGAAACACATTCCAAGCTGTCTCAGCCGCTTTGATATCGGATAACTGAAACGGCGCGCCTCTAAACCGCATCAGATAATGATTGACTGTACCCATCAGACCGATCGCAAAATTTCCCCAGCCTATTGCCCATTGTGTTCTTCCCAGAATCAGATACAACATCCAATAGAGCGCGATTCCCAGAAAAATATTGACGATCTGCACAAACGTAACCTGCGTCAGTGTCAGATAGTAGCTGCCCACAGTAAGCATCCCAAGCACAATAACCCCATGGACTCCGCTCCAGAATATCAGATAGCAGTCTCTGAGAGCCGCAAGTCCATATGTCCTGTGGGTACTTCTATCGGATAAGGCCATTATGCCCAGTCCTGTCAGACAGATCGCGCCATAAGCCGCCACAGTCTGATATACCGTCAGCAAAAATACTTTTCTTAATAAAAATAGAAAAACCATCTGTAAAATTATATAAATATATGGAATCAAACTCATACATATCTCTCCCTGTTCTGTACATGATCATTTATAACATAGAGCATTGAAAATATTATATAAGCTATCTAAAAAGAATGCAAGGACTACCGCTGGCCTTTTCCCTGTATATATGCTATACTTTGCCTTATAGACAGCATCGGGGGGAAAAGCAATATGGATGCATTATCGGCTTTATGTGAAAAATACGCGCTGGGAACCATACAGGGAGAACCGCAGGCCGTAAAAGGGGGACTGCTGCATCAGATGTATCATGTGACTACGGACCGGGACAATTACGCGATAAAGCTGTTGAACCCGGATATCATGAAACGTCCCCGTGCCATGGAAAATATGATCGATTCGGAGCGTGTCGCGCGGCGGCTG
The DNA here is from genome assembly GCA_964529395.1 of uncultured Acetatifactor sp. Taxonomy (GTDB): domain Bacteria; phylum Bacillota; class Clostridia; order Lachnospirales; family Lachnospiraceae; genus Acetatifactor. The sequence goes on along the minus strand of CAZGVI010000015.1, from coordinate 8,011 downwards.
GCCCAGGAACCGGGAGCCCTGCCCGTGGTGGCGGCGCTGGAACGGGGGCAGCAGCAGCTACTGTCTATAGATATGGCCCGCAGTTCGTCCCCGGACAGCGTCAGGCAGTATGCCCTTGTCTACCCCTGGATAGAAGCCCATTCCCTGTTCGCGCCGGAAATAAGCGTTTCCCATTGCGGCAGGATAGGTCATATACTGGGGCAGATCCATGGTATGAAACTGGACCCGGAAACATTGGGGATAAAACCGGAAGAGCTTAGGCGGCCTCTCTATGACTGGCAGGGCTACCTGGCTCTTGCCAAAGAACAGGAAGCTCCCTGGATATCCGAATATGAGTCTATGCTGCCGAATCTGACACGCTGGGATCGGGCAGCCACGGGAGCGATGGAATCCGTAGGTTCCTGCCAGATCGTCAGCCATCGGGATCTGGATCCCAAAAACGTACTGTGGCAGGACGACCAGCCCTACCTGATCGACTGGGAGGCCGCCGGAGCTGTAAACCCCTACCAGGAACTGCTGGAAGTATTGAATTATTGGTGCAATGACGAAAACGGCCGTCTCGCCCTCCCCCTATGTCAGGCATTGCTGCATGAGTACACTCTGTTTATGGATCTGCGGGATGTGGATTGGGCGCCGGTTTTCGACGTCAGCTGCGATGGTATGCTGGGCTGGCTGGAATATACTTTGAAAAAGGCTCTGGGTATTGAAAAAGACGAAGACGCCCAGGGAGTGAGCCAGATGACAGGCACCTATCGGGAACTGCTGCGCTATGAAACGCAGACCGGACAGCTGCGGGAAATACTGGAAACATCAATATAAGATACAGAAAATCCCTGTACAGAGGTGCTTTGCCCGCGACTCTCTGCGCAGGGATTTTAAGGGTTCATATCAGTGTCTCACCAATATCCGTTCTGAAAGATGTCCACAGTTCTACAGGAGCATGGCACAAACACAAAATATAGCGCCCAGAACCAAAAACAACAGACATATCCCGAATCTCTTTTTGCCCTTCTCCATGGACAGCTCCTGTTCCTGGGTTATATGGAGAACCGGGTATTTCCTTCTTCCCAAAAGATACAGGATCAATCCCGACTGTCCGTTCCCGGAGATGGCAAAAAAGCCCCACAGTTTTGGATGCTTTAATCCCCTGCACTCCGCGTCTGTCTTTACGATCCCGTATAACTGATACACACAGAAAAAACTGCTCACAATCACCATCGCCGCTCCCATCGCGACGATCACCATTTTATACTCTTCCATATCTGGCTCCTCCTAGATTCTCTTTACGATTTGGTACAGCAAAAACGCAATGCCTATCACCATAAGACAAAATGCGCAGACTATCATATAGACGCTGCCCTCTGTAAAATACGCGAGAAACAGCATACTCAAAAACAGAACCACGTCCACGATCGCTGCCCCGATCAGTCTCCTGTTGCTCCTGACTACATTGGTACTCTCCTCTAAATGTTCCAACATCTCATTGTCTCCTTTCAGCAGTTCGTCCAGACTGACAGAAAACAGGTCAGACAATTTGACGACGCTGACAATGTCGGGAAAAGACCTCTCGTTTTCCCAGTTAGATATGGTCTGACGCGATACGAACAGCGCATCCGCAACCTGTTCCTGGGTCATCTTTGTCTTTATCCTCGCCTCTTTCAGTTTCTTGCCTATCTCCATAAGCCCATCCTCCTGCTATATTATTTTGTCCGGCGGGATCCCTTCCCGGCTCACCGCCAGTATCGCATCCTTATCCGATTTTGTCTATCAAAAGTCTTTTACATCCTGCTTTTTGTGCCTTTGAGGCATGTCAAAAGATTTTGGAATTGCGTGTACACAATACAAAGGGCTGTGAAAGTCGGAGTTTTTATCTCCTATTTTTTCACAGCCTCTTTCTTTTTCACAGTATATTCTATTCTTCTTTCCGCAGAATGCCGCCTTACACGGCGGCGGACACTTTCTCCGGTTCCTCCGCATAGCGCTGCTGTCTGGTCATCAGCAGGATCAGGGATCCCAGCACCAGCACAATGGTCACTGCCAAACCTCCCTCAAGTCCGAAATCGCCGCCGTTTATCAGCTCCCGGCCCGCGACCATCTCCGAAGTCAGAACGGAGCAGCTGGTCTGCATACCGCTGACGCGGATGCCGTAAAAATTGCCCTGAGCCAGATTCCAGATAGAATGCAGCGCGCCCACTCCCCAGATATTGCCCCTTTTAATAAAATATATGGAGGCAAACACGCCAAATAACACCAGGTTGATAAAAGCCAGTACAGAGATCCCATCATTGAGCAGATGCAGCGCCGCAAACAGCAGAGCGTTGGCTGCGATACCCACCGCCAGGGGATAGCGCCTGCTCACGGACACCAGAAAATATCCTCTGCACAGCACTTCCTCCGCCATGCCCTGCACCAGATATCCCACCAGGAACAATAGGAAGATCCCCACGGAAAAAGTCGCCGACAGTCCCCGGATCTTCAGGGAACCGGTCACCATGCAGATCAATACCGCCACTGAAAAGATTCCAAAGCCGACTGCCATGCCGCACAGATATTCCTTCCACATCCCCGGTTTCTGGAAACCTACGGTAGTCATCTTTCTCTTCTGGATCAATTTGCAGAACAGCAGCGCTGTCAGAATCATTCCCGCGGTGGAAAAGAGCATTGCGATGGTAAGTGCGTTCGACTGCATCAGCGCCTCCGTAGCCAATGCGATCGCCTGTTGATCCCCGGAGACGGCTGCATTTATATAATCTGCGCTGGAGAACATCAGTATGATCTCCACTGGCGCCAGCACCGCCAACTGCATTATGGTACTGACCAGAAATACGGCGACAAAGATCAGTATCTCCAGAACAATATGCAAACCCTTTTGAGCCGCGGCGGCTTCCGTCACCATTTTAGGCTTTTTTAAATTAAATAATTCCACCATAATATAACCCTCCTCAAACCTTCTGTATTGTCTATTGTAACTCTTTCATATTCATATTCCAAGGTTTTTTCGCAAAAAATATGCAATAGAGGATATATAATATCATTGGCAGGTGCTTCAAAACATATTAATCGTTCACAGTTTCTGAAAATGGCATATATAATACGTTCTCTACAAAGAAAAGTTCATTTTCCGCATCATATGAAATGAATATGATCATTTCGCCGACCCCGTGGATTTTTTCTATAGTATCTCCCTCTGATAGAGAAGTAATATAATACATATTTCCATAGTAATCTACAAATAGTTCTCCCACATATTTGCAGTCTGTCAAGTTCACTTCCGGAAATAATTTATGGAATCTGCTATCCAAAAGATGATCAATTCCTGTTATCAATTCGTCTGTTAGAGAACCCTCCTCCTCAAAGATTCGTAATTCACAATCATTATTTAGGTCATAAATATATATCCAATGCGGTCCGGCTAGCGTTCCCCTTGGCGCCGCGCCTTCCAAAATAATATCTTTACAGCCATCCTGATTGATATCCGCATAATAAACAAAAATTTCCTGCGGATAATCAACACCTTCTTTTTTATAGTTTAAGACTGTTTCATCATTTATCTTAAACAGATAAGTGATGCTATTTTCCTGTTCATCTGAGGAGATGTCTACTTCAATACCACCTCTTTTATAAATCCATTCCTTTCCTTCCGTTACCGTAATAATATCTCTGCCGAATCCGTCCTCGTTAAGTGAATGGCACAGGCAGGCAACTCGTCGATAGAGATCGTTGTTTCTGGTATTATCCGGTTCAGTGTCCCCACACGCAGTTATCCATACAAAGATAAGCAAAATCAATATTAACTTGGAGAGCTGTCTGGTTTTTCCAACTATTCTCATAAGACTCCTTATCATTTTAGCCAATATTCTAAAATGCAAAATCCTTGAAATATATATCATGCCGCACTATACTGTACATAAGAAAAGACGCCAACGAAATACACAGAGAGACATACGCAAAATGGAGGATCCCCATGCAATTTGACAATCACGACGAAAGAATCAAATATTATGAGCTGCTCCTGCAACGGGAACTGGCCGGGATACCGGTCTACCCCCTGCCAGATGGCTATCGTTTTGTTTTTTACAGACCCGGAGACCGGGATATATGGATAGACATTGAGACTTCGGCCCGGGAATTTACCAGCTACGACCAGGGCTTGGCCTCCTGGAACCGCTATTATCAGGGAAAAGACGAGGAATTGGTACACCGCATGGTGTTTATCGAAAATGAATCGGGGGAAAGAGTGGCCACCGCTACCGCTTTTTACAATATATATAAGGAAGATCCCGACGGAGCCGGATGGCTCCACTGGGTGGCCGTGCGAAGAGACTATCAGGGGCTGGGATTGTCCAAACCACTGATCACCCATGTGCTGGGGATCATGGTTTCCCTGGGGTATACCAAGGCTAAAATACCCACCCAGACCAACACCTGGCTGGCCTGTAAAGTCTATCTGGATCTGGGATTTCGCCCTATTCCCGCCAACGCGCACCACAGCCGGGAGGGCTGGCAGATCATAAAAACCCTGACCCATCATCCGGCGCTGGAGGAATTTACTGAAATATCCCCGGCGGATATCCTGGGGCAACAAATCCCATAGACCACTGCCAGGCCGCATTTTCAGGATTCTCACTCAATGATCAGACTGGCGCACTTGATATCATCCGAAAGATTATAGACTTTTCCCGTCCGCAGGCCGACGACCTTGGGGCGCAGCGGATACTGCGGATTGTTTTCCAGCACCTTCGCCTTTTCTCCATTGCTCAGGGTGACAATGCTGTTCACCGGATAAAGGATCACAATACCCAGAAAATTCCTCATATATGTAATATCCAGTTCGTCCGTCATCGCCATGATCATCTCTATGGCGTCCTGCTGGGAAAAAGCTTTCTTATAGGGCCTCTCCGTCACAAGGGCATCATAGATATCCGCGATGGCCAGTATCTTGGCATAGGGATATATCTTCTCCGCCGCCACACCCATGGGATATCCTTTCCCGTTCAGTTTCTCATGATGCTGGAGCACGCCCATCAGCACTTCCTGGGGAATCCCCCCCTTGTCCTTCAGGATCTGGTAGCCGAAAATGGAGTGATTTTTCATAACAGCAAACTCTTCTTCCGTCAGCTTTCCGGCTTTGTTCAATATCTCATTGGGAATCTTGGATTTTCCCATATCATGCAGCAGGCCCGCCATGCCGATCTTCTGGATCTCCGTTTCCGACATAGCGCTGTTCTTGGCGATCAACATGGCGATGGTGGCTACGTCCACACTGTGCTGAAACGTATATTCATCGCTGAATTTCAATGCATCTATATTCAAGGCCACCGCCTCGTTCTCCATAATGGAGCTGACCAGGCTGGTGGTGACATTGGCGGCAGTATCGACAAAGTCAGGGGCGGAAGTGTCGTTGTATAGGAACTTGATTCCCTCTGAGACCCGCTTTTTCACACTTTCAGACAACTTTACTTTGGATCGATCCGCCACTGTCAGTTTCTCGATGGTCATCTGCACTTCAGGAGATATCTCTATATTGTTTTCCGTCTCGGGATCTTCCTCACCCTCACGGATATAGATTCCGGTGACATTCATTTTCTGCAGCGCTTCGATCAGAAAACCATCCAAAACGGTCTTACGGGCAATCAAAACACGCCCGCTCCTGTCTATGATCGCCTGGTCTATCACCATATCCTGTTTTAAGGCTCTTGTACTTATAAATCTTCTCCGTACCATAATATCCCCTGTGTGTTCATAAAATATCTCTTGTCCCTGTATTCCGTTATATTATAATTCATTTTCCAATAGAAAGCTACTCTTTTTTATGCAGTTTACGCCTTATGCCCAGCCTTTTTTGTGAACGTGCCCAGGTCACCAGAAATTATCTCATGGTCAAGCATTCGCGTTTCCCATACGCACATTCAGCGTCTTGCTAAAACGCGCCAAAACATGATATACTGAATGTGCGCCAAAACATGTGTAATTGCGGTATGCTGCACAGGCGCTTATAAGGAAGAAAAAGGAGGTGAGAAATATGTTGTGCCATATGATGATCGATCTAAGCTGTGACCTCTGTACAAAGTCTGATGAAAGGACGAGTTTTGTACAGAGATAAAATTTATCGTCCGACATTGGATTTTGTACTCCAGATCGCAAAAAATAAAATCGGAGGAAAATTCAATGGATAATTATAAAAAATATATCGTTTTGTGGTTAAGTCAGAGCGTGTCACAGCTGGGCAGCTCCATGACTTCATTTGCTCTGGTGCTGTGGGCCTATGAACAGAGCCGCAGCGCGCTGTCCGTCTCCCTGATGTCGTTCTGCAACTATGTGCCCTACATCCTGGTGAGTCTGTTCGTAGGCGCGTTTGTGGACAGCCACCGCAAAAAATCGGTGATGCTGGTGGCGGACACTGTGGCCGCTCTGGGGTCGTTGAGCGTGTTGGCGCTCTTGCTGACAGGACAGCTCCATATCTGGAATATCTACCTGATCAATGTGATCATGGGCGTTACCACAGCGTTCCAACAGCCCGCGTCCGCAGTGGCAGTAGCGGCGTTGGTTCCCAAGGAAAAACTGTCCAATGTCAGCGGTATGAACTCCTTTTCCGGCAATCTGATCATGGTGGTGAATCCAATGCTGGCGGCGGCGGTATACGGTCTGGGCGGTCTTTCCCTGATCCTGCTGATCGACCTGGGGAGCTTTGTGTTCGCGTTCTGCGTTCTGCTGTTCTTTATTCGCATTCCGGACCACCCGGAGAAAAGAAAACGGACCTCTCCTTTTGCCGGTACGGCGGAGGGTTTCACCTTTTTGAACAAGGAGCGGGGACTTCTGTATATTATGCTCACCATGGCGCTGATCAATTTCTTTTCCAGACTGACCTATGAAAACATTCTCTCACCCATGATCCTGGCAAGGAGCGGCGACAGCAGCATGGCGCTGGGCATAGTCAATGCGGGTATGGGCATCGGCGGAATCCTGGGCGGCCTGATCGTGTCATTTAAAAAGGAAAGCCGAAATAAGGTGGGCATGATCTATATCTCCGCCGCCCTTTCCTTCCTGCTGGGCGATATGACCATGGCTCTGGGACATAACACATTCTGGTGGTCTTTTGCGGGAATCGCGGCCAGTCTGCCCATCCCGTTCATCATGGCGGGACAGAACACGATCCTCTACAAGAGAGTCCCGGAGACCATGCAGGGAAGGGTGTTTGCCGTGAGGAATGCCATTCAGTACAGCACCATACCCATCGGTATCCTGCTGGGCGGCATTCTGGCAGATTATGTGTTTGAGCCGTTCATGAATTCCGGCAGCGGCATGGCTATAGCTCTGGGAAAGCTGGTGGGCCAGGGGGCCGGAAGCGGTATGGCAGTAATGTTTTTATGTACGGGAATCTGCGGATTTGTGATAAGCATTATCTCCCATCAGAGCAAGGAGATCAGAAAACTGAACGATTGATATACAGAGGGGGCTTGGTGACCAGGCCCCCTTTTTAGTCCCGCAAGCCATGAAAACAGCGGTTTCTAAAGCCAGCAGAACCAGCAAGGCATACAGCAGTACCGGCCAAGCTAAGACTCCCCCCGCGAGCAGGAGCATTACCACTGGAACCACATATTTCCGCGGATGGTGCCACAGGTCGCTTTCAATCTTCCAGCCTCGGATGGGATAAAACCATTCCAGCAGCACAGACAACACTGCGCTCTGTAAGGCAAAGAAAACAGCCCCTGCAATCATATGGACAGTGACGCTGCCCTTTTGTATCTGCCAGCTACAGAGGAATACTACATCTGCAGCCATATTACAAAAAGGCCCGATGACAGCATCTATACTGAAACAGAAATATACCGGAAAACAGTGCGCATTTGCCACCATCTCCCGGTATTGATACTACACTAAAGTCCAAATCTCTTTTATTCTGATACTTCGGACACAGAAGCATTCTGCCTCCTGTAGGTATCATTGTCTTTCTGCCTTAACTCGTTTTCTACCTGCGCCAGCTTTTTCTCCAGTTCCCGGATTTTCTTTT
>CAZGVI010000014.1:0-76987 GCA_964529395.1 uncultured Acetatifactor sp. | reverse complement strand
GGAAGAGGTTTCGGCCTCTTCCTTTTATTTTGCCAACTAAAATTTTACACTAACAATTATTTTGTGTGATAAGGAGGAAGGTGATATAAGTGCCACGAGTAACAATCAACAAAAAAGCATATATGCTCAGAGATCTTGCCAACTGGATAGTGGGCCGGATGTATGTCAAAGGCTTGCGTCAGGAGGACGTGGCACAGTGGATAGGCATTAACCAGCAGTCCATGTCCAGGCGGCTGAAACTGGCTAGAGAGGGTAAAGACGCATTCAGCGCGGGCGAGCTGATCACATTACTTAAAAATCTGGATGCCACAGATGAGGAGATCCTGCGGCTGACCAAGATGTAAAGGAGACATAAGATGGCGGCTCAATGGATGAAGGCGAGAAGAGAGAATTTCACGGGGTAATAAAAAAGAATGCAAGTCATGAAGATAATGTCATTTGCAGCCTCTAATTGAGGAATGCAGGCCATAAAAGACATGCAGCACAACAAAGGCAATAGCAAAATTTCAACCAATGAAAACGACGGGTTGATCAGACCCGCCGCTTTCACCCCTAATGTCTGTCAGATGTCATATTAACAAGTTTGACAAAAACAATAAATAAACATAGGAAACTGAATCCTTCAGGACTCATACTGCATATAAAGGTGTGCAATAAGATAAAGCAGCGTTCTCCATATGTTCCAACAAGCAAGAGGGTAATTTGTAAAGCTTTTTCCCAATTTTTTTTCATAGTCTTGCTCCTTTTGTATTTATTCTTGGGGCCACAAGCAATTTCGTACCAAGCGACCCCAAGCGAGCAAGACACATTGGGTTGAATTGAGGTGCAAGACTATTTAGTGATTGGGAACACTAAGAGTCGGGAATTTTTAGGAAATTAAAATACAACATAAAAAAATATTGTATTTATCCTAAAATCTTGCTTTGACGATGCAAAACAAAATTCCGGAAATAAATTTGTCCATTGTTACACCTCTCTTCCATACAACATGCACACCCAAAGTTACTTTACTATACTTACCACAATAAAGCAAGACATTGATGAATTTTTGAAGAAGTAATATTAAAAATAGGGAGGGAATACAGAAATGATTAAAGATACCATAATAGCCATTCTGGCGGGCATAGTCATAGCCCAATGCTTTAATCCGCCGGACGCTCCGGCCAGGCTGGCGATCATCCTGATCGTGGCCGTCGCTGTGTTTACGCTATTGCCGGAACTGGAGGATCTGTGGGACAAGCGTCAGGAGATCACGCAGCGCACCTACACCATCGCCGCGGCAATCGGAAGACACATACATACCGTCCGGCGCCGGATCTACAGCCGGATCATCTGGCAGATGATCCAATTGCGCGCCTGGCCCAGGGAGAGGGTGCAGCGCCGTTGTCGCCGTCAGACGCTGCAAGGCTATATACAGCAGATACGGGATGCCCGCCCCCAGGGACAGCCCAGGAGTGAGGAGGTGAAAAGACCATGATGTATAGGACATGCCCATATTGCGGCGCACATCTGGATTTCGGGGAAACCTGTGAATGTACATATGACCGTGAGCAGGAAAAAGACTCTGATCGTGCGGAGGAACCCGAAGACAAAAAACAGCCGGTAGCAATCTGACCATTGCCACCGGCAAACCTATAGGAGTACACCTATAACACCTATTTATAGTGTACTCCCTGCGGCCCTAAAAGTCAAGAAAAACATTGAATTTTCGGGCTTTTCCTCTACTTTTTTTACGACAGTCTCAACAGTATTAAACTTACGACCATCTGAAACGAGGGCAGGAAGACATGGCATATAAGAGAGACAAATACGTCTTCGATAATTCCATCGAATATGAGTACAAATACAAGGGCAGATATGGCGCTCCAAGGGAGAAGAGGGGGAGGAAAAAGAAACCCACCCCGGAGCAGATCGCCCGGCAGAACCAGACCAACAGGGAGAACCGCCTGCGGAGGAGGATCAAGTATAACTTCCATCCCGACGACCTGTGGGTGACGCTGAAATACCCCAAAGGCACCCGAAAACCTTTGGGAGAGATCAGAAAGGATTTTGCCCGGTTCATCCGCCGGATGCGCCGCTGGTACAAAAAGCGGGGGGCGGTGCTCAAATACGTCTACCGTATCGAGATCGGCAGGCAGGGCGGGATCCATATCCACATTCTGATTAACCGGATCCGGGGAGACCCGGCGGTGGAACTGCTGCTGGAAGATGCCTGGGATCCGGGACCCGTGTACCGGACAAGCATCAAAGAGTACGGAGGGTACCGCCTGCTGGCCGCCTACATAGTCAAGAGGCCGGACGAGGAGATATGGGAACAATTGAGCCTGTTCCCGGCAGAAGAGCAAAAGCAGCTCTGCGAATATAACTGCTCCCGGAACCTGAAAGATCCCCGACCCCACCAGAGTACCGCAAGCCATTGGACAATGCGGCGGCTGCTGGAAAACGGCCCCCGGCCCACACCAGGATACTATATAGACAAGGACAGCATTGTATCCGGCGTAAATCCCTACACGGGCATGAGCTACTATCGCTACACAGAAGTGCGGATACGCTTGGTAAGGGGCAGGGACAGGCCGGAGGCAGAGATCAGGCGAAAGTCCCGGAAAGGAGGATCTGGCTAATGGAACCACTAAAGATCGTAAACCTATACATAGAGACAGACCTACACGGCCCCCGGCGCGCGGATGGTGTAGCCATGTATCTGTTAGAAACCCAGATACGCGGAGGAACATATACAAAAGACAACAAGGAAACCATAATCGACATTCCGGACACCACAGAACACCACCTGGTACTGACCGCATTGAAAACATCCCTGAAACGGATAACAAAGAGCTGTCAGGTAGAGATATACCTGCAAGATCGTTACATAGCGGCGGCCATAGACGGCGGGCTGCTCCAGCGGTGGATGATCCGGGACTGGAAGACTGCTAAAAATGAGCCAGTGACGGATACTGATCTGTGGGTGCCCATAGAAAAAAGATTACGCAAGCATATAGTAACCCTGCACCCCGGAGAGCACCACGGGTATCGGAGGTGGATGCAGGACTTCATCAAAAGTTATAAAACCCAGAAAATAAAAGGAGGACAGAAATGAGCAAATACGAAGAATACATAGACCGGATATGCAAAAACGGCAAATACACCCCGGAGCAGGCCCGCCAGTCGGCCATCAGCCGGGCGGTGAAAAAATACTATGAGACAGAGCCGGAGACAGCCCCCAGGCTGCGCAACGAGTTTAACTGTCTCAGTGAGAGTTAGTTACACCGCAGACAGTAAGGAGGAATTATAATGCGTCAACTGACACTATTTGACGAGGAGGAGCTGACAGGCACAGAGGAAAACGCCCCGGAAATCGTCCGAAATGCATGGAGAAAAGCCAAACAGGACATGAAACGCAATTTCAGCGAATTACAAGCCAAGCCCTATGAAGAAAAAATAGAACGCCAGACGACGATAGCCTGGGAATTCTACGAGGAGATGCAAAAGCGGGGCTGTAAATGCCATGTATCGGTGGGCGGACTGGACAGCATCACTTTATTCATCTGGTTACACAGCATTGGTATACATGTGCCCGCCATATCTGTTTCCGGCGTGGAGGACAGGAGCATACAGAGAGTACACAAGGCGCTGGGCATAGAGACGGTGAAATCCTACAAAAACAAGGTGGACATCCTAAATGAGATGGGATTTCCCGTCATATCAAAACGGATTGCCGGAAAGATAGATATGCTCCAGCATCCCACCGAGGATAATAAAACCGTGCGACATGCGATCATCACGGGAGAGTGTGGAGAGCAGGGACACTTTGCCAAGAACAGCCGTATGAAGTTGCCCCAGAAATGGCTCCGACTCTTCGGCGGATACGAAAATGAGAATGAGGGAGTGAACTACCAGCCCCCAGACTTTCTCGTATCCAATGATTGCTGTTACTGGCTGAAAGAAAAGCCCTGTGATGATTGGGCGAAATCCCATAACAGTTTCCCGTATCTGGGAATGATGGCCAGCGAAGGTGGCCAGCGGGAGGAGGCCTTGGTAGAACATGGGTGCAACTATTACGGGGCCACAGTCACCAGATCAGCGCCATTTGCCATATTTATGCGAAACGACATCCTGCGGCTGGCTCTTGAGATGAACGAATGGTATCACGGACACACAGATCTGTTCGAGACGCTATATTATCAGCAGCCCTATAGCCGGGACAAAGAGGGAAACACTATTCCTTATGAGCCCTTGGAGACAATCATACCTACAATATACGGCTCTATCCAGCAACACGAGAACGGAGATCTGTATACCACCAGAGCGCAGCGCACAGGCTGTTCCATGTGCGGATTCGGAATCCATTTGGAACAGCGCCCCCACAGATTTGACCGTCTCCGGGAGGATAACCCAAAAGAATGGGAATTCTGGATGTACCGATGTTGCAAAGACAATAAATCCGGGGAGACATACGGCTGGGGGAAGGTGTTGGACTACATAGGCGTGGAATGGGAGGATGTACCGGCGGTACAGATGGAACTATTTGAAGATATAAGTTAAAAAGCGCTGCCGTGTTTCAGGCAGCGCAGGGAGTGCCTAATGTCTCCGGAATTTAACCAAAATGCTAACTATTAATAGAATTGCATAAGGGAAAAATTCGGGCATAAGAAATATCTTTACCATACATGCAAATAACGTATAAAACCCTTGACATAGAGGATAGACCACATCCCAAATATCAATTAATTTAGCCAGCATATGTACACCTCCCTTCTTTTATGGTTTTTGATTTTACCCTACCATGGGGGATGTACAATAAACAGTACTCAAAATGTAATTTATATAAATATATAAGAAAAGGAGCCAAGCCTCCGGCCGGGGTAACGCTATAGCAGGCTCCAAAAGAGATGACCTACCAAGAATTTCTTCAAACCAAAATAGAAATCGCCACAGAAAGCGGTTTCGAGATCGAACCTTCACAACTGAATAAAGCATTAAAGCCCCACCAGCGCGACGGGGTGGCCTGGGCGCTGCGGGGAGGCCGCAGGGCCATATTTGAATCCTTCGGCCTTGGAAAGACAGTCCAGGAACTGGAATTTTGTCACCTGGCAGCAGGCCATGAGAACGGCCAGGCCCTGATTGTCCTGCCCCTTGGGGTAAAACAGGAGTTTACCCGTGACGCCGTATCCCTGTTAGGTTATGACCCGCCCCAATACTGCCGCACCATGGATGAGGTCAGGGCAGCAGGCAGCCGGATCATCCTGACCAACTACGAGAGAGTGCGGGACGGAGACATAGACCCCGCATACTTCGCGGCCACCGCCCTGGACGAGGCCAGCGTCCTGCGCAGCTTTGGCAGCAAGACCTACCAGACCTTCCTGGACAAGTTTAAGGGCGTTCCCTATAAGCTGGTGGCCACGGCTACGCCGTCCCCAAATAAATACAAAGAGTTGATCCATTATGCCGGATACCTGGAGATCATGGATACAGGCCAGGCGCTCACCCGGTTCTTCCAGCGGGACAGCACCAAGGCCAATAACCTGACCCTCTACCCCAACATGGAAGAAGAATTCTGGCTGTGGGTGAGCAGTTGGGCGCTGTTTGCCACTAAACCCTCCGACTTAGACCCATCCTATCCCGATACCGGCTATGTCCTGCCGCCGCTTAAGATCCGCTGGCACGAGATACCTGTAATCTATGGCGAAGATGCTGACCGGGACGGACAGATCCAGTTATTCCAGGAGGCGGCAGCAGGTTTACAGGAGGCAGCGAAAGTCAAAAGGGACAGCATCACGCAGCGCATAGGAAAAATGCGCGAGATTGTAAACATGTCCCCGGAAGATCACTTTTTGCTCTGGCACGATCTGGAAAAAGAACGGGAGGCCATTCTGCAGGCCCTGCCAGAAACCGTGGACATATACGGTTCCATGGACTACGAAGAACGAGAACAACGTGTAATTGACTTTTCAGAGGGAAAGACACGGCTGTTCGCCACCAAGAAATCCCTGTCAGGATCAGGCTGTAACTTTCAACGGTTCTGCCATCGGGAGATCTTTCTGGGGATTGATTACGAGTTTAACGACTTCATCCAAGCGGTGCATCGCTGCTACAGGTTCGGTCAGGAGCAGCCAGTGACCATTGACGTCATATACATGGAGTCCGAGCGCCAGATTAAAGAGGCCCTGCTGGAAAAATGGAAGAGCCACAACCACATGGTGGAGAAGATGATCCAGATTATCAAAAAATACGGCCTGAGCGCCGCCGGGCGGCAGCAGGCACTGCAAAGAAAAATGGGGGTGGAAAGAGTGGAAATCAGAAATGACAAATACTGCGCTGTACACGGGGACTGTGTGGAAGAGGTGAAAAAGATACCGGATAACAGCATGGGACTTATCCATACCTCCATCCCGTTCGGCAACCACTATGAGTATAGCGCAAATTATAACGATTTCGGGCACAACGAGGACACGGAACAGTTTTTCCGGCAGATGGACTATTTAACACCACAGCTTTTGCGGGTATTACAACCCGGAAGAGTGGCGGCGATCCACGTAAAAGATCGGGTACTCTTCGGCAACGCCACCGGTACCGGAATGCCCACCGTGGAACCCTTTCATGCCCTGTGCATCAGCCACTACATAAAGCACGGATTCCAGTATTTTGGCATGATCACCGTGGTCACGGACGTGGTGCGGGAAAATAACCAGACCTACCGCCTGGGCTGGACGGAGCAATGCAAAGACGGTTCCAAGATGGGCGTGGGATGCCCGGAATATATCCTGCTTTTTCGCAAACTCCCCACAGACCGCAGCAACGCCTACGCAGACGAGCCAGTAACCAAGAGCAAAGAGGAGTACACCCGCGCCCAGTGGCAGATAGACGCACACGGATACTGGCGCAGTTCCGGGGACCGTCTGGTGGCCAAAGAAGAGCTGACAGAAATATCCGTGGACAACCTGCAGGCGGTGTACCGGCAATACAGCCGTCAGCACATCTATAACTATCAGGAACATGTAAAACTGGCCAAAGAACTGGATGAAAACGGCAGACTTCCGGCCACCTTCATGGTAGTGGCCCCCGGATCCTGGAACAATCTGGAAGTATGGGATGACATAAACCGAATGAAGACCCTGAACACCAATCAATCCCGCCGACGCCAGCAGATGCACGTCTGCCCCCTACAGATCGACATAGTGGAGAGGATCATAAACCGGTACAGCAATCCGGGAGACTGGGTACTGGATCCCTTCGGCGGCCTGATGACCGTACCCATGCAGGCAATCACGATGGACCGGAAGGGATACGGCATAGAGCTAAACCCCGATTACTACCGGGACGGAGTGGGATACCTAGAGGCCGCAAAGGATGAGGCAGAGATGCCCACCCTGTTTGACTTCATACGAGGAGGTGATACAGATGATCAACGGTGAACTGCTGGTGGACAACTTCGCTGGCGGTGGCGGAGCCAGCACCGGCATGGAGATGGCCACCGGGATCAGCGTGGACATAGCCATCAACCACGACCCGGAGGCCATCAGGATGCATAAAGCCAACCACCCCACCACAAAACATTACTGCGAGAGTGTGTGGGATGTGGATCCCGTGAAAGTCTGCGGCGGTCATCCCGTGGCGCTGGCCTGGTTTAGCCCGGACTGCAAGCATTTTAGTAAAGCCAAAGGAGGCAAGCCCAAAGACAAAAACATCCGCGGATTGGCCTGGGTGGCGCTGCGGTGGGCTGGGACAGTACGGCCCCGTGTGATCATGCTGGAAAACGTGGAAGAGTTCAAGACCTGGGGGCCGCTGAACCGGAGCCATAGGCCCATCAAGGCAAAACAGGGCGTTACCTTCAAGAGATTCATCCACCAGATGCAGGATCTGGGATATCAGGTGGAGTACCGGGAACTGATAGCGGCGGACTATGGAACTCCCACTATGCGCAAACGCTTTTTCCTGATCGCCCGCTGTGACGGCCGCCCCATCACCTGGCCGGAGCCGACACATGCCCGGCGGACAGCCCTCTGGTGGCAGCAGGTACCAGACTGCCATATCTGGGAGCCTATACACAGATAGACTTTTCCTTACCTTGCCCCAGTATCTTTGATACGGCGGAAGAGATCAAAGAAAAATACGGCATTCGGGCAGTACGCCCGCTGGCTCCTAAGACGTCAGAGAGGATCGCCAGAGGACTTAAAAAGTTTGTGCTGGATGCTCCTAATCCCTTTATTATCCAGTGTAACCATGGCGGCGAGCGCAAGCAACAGGACATCCGGGAGCCAATGCCTACCATTACCGGGAAACACGGCTTTGGGCTGGTTGAACCGTTTCTGGTGCAGATCGGACAGACAGGATTTACAGACGACCGCAGTAAAGACGTGCGGGCGCCGCTGCCGACCATCGTGAGCAAAAATGAACACTGCCTGATAGCTCCCACACTGATACAGTACCACACTGAGAAGTCCAAGAAAGAGACTAGAGGGCAGCAGGCAACAAAACCCATCATGACGGTAGATGGCTCAAACAGGTACGGGATGGTAGCGGCGTTTATACAAAAATATTATGCTGGCGAGACCAGATCAGACGCGTCGGATGTATCAAAACCCCTGCATACCGTCACGGCGCGGAACGGGCATTCCCTATGTGCTGCGACATTGATCCAAATGAACAACCACTGCGAAGGGCGGGACATAAAGGAGCCAATACCAACGATCACATCCGGCGGCGGACACTTTGGGGAAGTCAGGGCATTTTTAATAAAATATTACGGACAGGGCACAGGACAGGACATAAAAGATCCATTAGACACCGTGACAGCACAGGACAGGTTCGGATTAGTGACGATTGCCGGGATCGACTACCAGATCGTGGACATCGGCCTACGGATGCTGGAGCCCAGGGAACTATACGGGTGTAACGGAGTGCCGGAGGACTACATAATTGACCGCGACTGCGACGGGAACATCATCACACGAACCGAACAAGTCCATAAATGCGGAAATATGGTATGCCCGCCAATCGCCGCAGCGCTGGTTAAAGCCAACCTCCCGGAATTATGCATAGCAAAACGCACCGGCACTATGCGTATCGGTGAGGAGCAGGGCGGACAGTTGCGGTTTGCATAGAATATGAATTTATTTTAATTTTAGACCTGGCAGCAGGCCAGGGGAAAGGAATCACACAATGAACAATGACATAGTACAGGAAAAAATCATAAACAAAGTCCTGGAGGAAAGAAAGCGCCAGGATGCAAAGTGGGGAGAACAAAACCACACAGCGCCCATATGGGGGACGATCATAGGCGAAGAGTATGGGGAGATGTGCCAGGCCATAAATGAGTTTTTATTTGATCCAACCCCAGACACAGGGGAACAGATCTGTGTTGAGGCAATACATACCATGGCGTCCTGTATGGCCATGCTGGAATGCATAGAGAGACAGAGAGGAGCGTTAAGAGAGATGGAAAAGCCCATAAAGACAGGTATGGAGCAGCAACAGGATACCCGCGATACTGCAAAACTGGAGATAGAGTGGGAAGAAGAAAAATTAGCATTTGCCAAAGGGCTGCTATATACAAAACTAACTACAGCGGAATCGGAAATCCTGAGAAACGTAAGGATACATGCCATTAACATGGCGGCAATGGTTGAGGATGAGCTGCTGCGCCGGGGAGAGGAATTTTAATGTCAAAGAGCATCATGCAAGATAAGCGCGGCGGTGAGTGCTACCTCTGTAACATGCTCCTGGGGATCGACACTCCGGCAGCCTGCCGGGAGGAACACCATGTAATGCACGGAACGGCCAACCGCAAGTTGTCGGAGCATTACGGGTTAAAGGTCTATCTCTGCCCCTATCACCACCGCAGCGGCCCACAGGCGGCCCATAGATGCCGTCAGACGGACATCCTGCTAAAGCAGGCGGCGCAGCGTGTATTTGAACGAAAATACAGCCCTGAGAAGTGGATGGAAGTCTTTGGAAAGAACTACCTGGACACCAGAACCCGGGAGTCTCCTCAGGAGGCAGCAGGATCCTCCCGGACGGCAGCAGGCAGAGAACCCGCCGATACCTGTAAAAATCAGCAAAACAAGCCTTTTAGTCAACTTAATATATCACAAAATACGCCATCGGGATTCTGTTTCCTCACAGAGCAGGATCCCGGGAAGGAGGGACTATGAAAATATCAAAATTTGTACAGACCATAAAGAGTACCGGCCAGTGTGCCGTGATCCACGCGCCTGGTGAGATATACCTGAGTACCGGATACAGCATTTACAAGGCCCCGGAACTGCCGGACATCACCGGAATGTCCCAGATCGCCGCCGTGTTAGACGTTGAGCCAAAGAAATTAAAGAAAATCCACATTGAAGAGTATCACTGCAAGGACAAGGCAGATATGCGCGGATTTGATCTCAGCGAATACCCGCACGGGGAGCTGGAAGTAAGCAGAATGGATGTGGCGGCAGTAGTTGGCGAAAACATCTATGCTGTATTCCTCTGCCGCGACAACGGCGAGATGATATTTTTTGACGAGTCACTGCTGGCCCCGATCAAGGACAGGATCAAAAAAGAGGATGCCTATATAGACTACACCGCCCGGATACACCCCAAAGGGTACAAATACATCGTCGTCAAGGACGGCATCGAGGTTCTGGCGGCGATCCTGCCTGTAAAGGTATTATCAGAAAAATACATAAAAGACCTCAGAGAATTTTATATCCGGTGTGACGAGCAATACAAATGGCAGCAGGCCGCCGCCATAACCAAAGACGCGGAGCAGGGCATCCAGGAGGAGGTCACAGAAGACAATGAGTAATCTAAGATTTAGTGATAGCGAGTTGGACACAATGACAACCCAGCCCAACGCCCAGGCAATGCGTATAGGCCGCGCGATACCGTATCACCTGGCCTACGCACGCACCAACCGAGATAACAGCATCATCAACCCGCGCCTGCCGGGGCAGCGCCCGGCGGCAGACCAGGAGAAGGGAGCCACAGATAATGAGACTGATTGACGCAGACGAGCTGATAAAGGATAGAGTTGAGAATGATCCCGTGAGGATTGCGGCAATGTGCGCACCTACCGCCTATGACCTGGATAAGGTGGTGGAGAGATTAAAAAAGGAAACAGAAAATCTAACATCTTGGCTGGAAGATATGGTCTATCAGTGTGCGATTGACAAAGCAATAGAAATTGTGAAAGGAGGAAACAAGTGAAAATTTGTTATAAGATTAAAAATACAATAGGTATATTGATCGCGAAGTATATAATCCGTAAAACCCTGGAGGACAGTAAAATAGAAGGGTGGATCATTACCAGAAAAAACGGGAGCAAGCAAATCATTAAGGTCTTTTCTCTCCCGGCATATAAAAATATGGTCAGGCCAGCGATAGGCCGGATAGGAGAAATGCATGAGTAAAATACTTCCAATTTTATTTAACACAGAGATGGTCCAGGCAATATTAGAAGGCCGCAAGACTGCCACCAGACGCCTGATCAAGCCGACATACCGGGCAGATGAGGGCGGATTTAAGATTTTTAGAGTTTTGGGTACAGGGGAACGTTGGGCGGAAAAAGTGGACCACGAAGAACTGTTTTTTAACCCGACAAGGTACGTGTTACCCGCCTACCACCCCGGAGATATCCTGTATGTCCGGGAAACATGGTCACTTAAGTGCTGCCTGGAATGCGAATATTGTAACTTCGATCCCATACCGGGGACAGACGAGGTATGCACCCAACATAAAACCCCGATCATGCACGAGGATAAATATTATGCCACTGAGGGCTGCTACATATACCGCGCAGACTACCCGCGCCCGGATCGGATCATTTGGCGGCCATCCATCCACATGCCCAAGGCTGCAGCCCGGATCTGGCTGGAAGTAACGGACGTAAGAATCCAGCGCCTCCAGGAGATGACACTGGACGACTTTTTAAGCGAGGGCGTGGCAATCCGCCCGGAGGCTTACAATGATCCTGACAATGCCTATATGCAGGCCAGATACATATTTACGAGCATCTGGGACTCTACAATCCCGCCGCAGGACAAGGACAAATACGGTTGGGATGCTAATCCCTGGGTATGGATATATGATTTCAAATGGTGCGAAAGACCGGAAAGTGAGGAGTAACATGATCATAGAGGTAAGACTAAAAACCGCTAATATGCTCACCGACGCATCCCCGGATGATCCCGACTATCAGTTGTGGAAAAGGATATATGAATATATGGACGGAGAAACCGCCATTGTGATGAAGAGCACCAGCGGGGACGGCACATATTTATTCCTGGGATTAAAGGATAAAGAGAAAAATAAGGAATTGCATTATATGTTCGAGCAGGATAGTTTCATTGGCGTTTATATTGACGATCGGGAGGAATTTGATAAGGACTGGGACAGCGGAGATTATGAACCCGATGGATGTCATTATTTAAACCCCGAAAACGTGGAGTTTTTGGAGAGTGAGAAACCGGAGGTACAGGATAAATCAAAGAAATTATCAGTAAAAGAGGAATGTTGTTATACATGCCGTCACAACAGGAATCGCCTTGATAGGAATTACAATTGCAATTGTGAAATCGGCCAGACCTATGAGATTGAGTGTGATCATTATAAATATTGTCCTGAGTGCGGACAGGCCATTGACCAGAGCAATCTCATATAATCACCTCCGCCACGGAGAGAAAGGAGAAAAACAGATGCTAAGAGAGTACTGCGAATGGTACGACAAAAAGTTGCAAGACCTAACGGAACATGAAGAAGAACAATGCAGGGAACATCGTCACGATCAGGACTGTACAACCTGTGAGAATTATGTCTTAAAAGAATATGACGAGGAGGGAGCGTGTCTGGCCACCATTAGGCCGGACCAGCCAAATCATTGAAGAGAACCCCAGACTCCCGGAGAACCCGGGAGTCTGGGAAAGAATCAAAAGATCAACGAATTGCCAGGATCAGGAACGCTTTTTATCCCGCACAGAGGCTCGTAACTCCAAGAGCCGCAATATGTAGACCAGATGCCGCAGATCCTCATCCGTCAGCCGGTCAAGCAGCTCCCGGAACCTCCCCACGGTGTACTTGCCATAGACTACCCGGTTTATAACGCTGATCGGACAGGTACATTCTGTACGTCCTAAGAGGTAATCCACCGATACCTCATAGTAATCAGCCAACATTACAAGATTGTCCAGGGACGGCTGGTGGATATCCTTCTCATAGTTGGATATGGTGCCTACAGATACAGCAAGCACAGGGGCGACCTCTTTTAGATATACCCCTTTTGCGGTTCTAAGGCGTCTCAAGTTTTCGGATAATTTACTCATAGTTGTTTACCTCCTTTATATTTTACGAGACGTAAAAATAATACAACAAATGGATATATATAAAAAGTCCTGTGGCAGCAGGCAGACAGGAGACAATAATGATCAAAATAGTTTGTGACAGATGCAAGCAGGAGATCAGCGGCAAGCCCAGATACATAGCATTTGGAGTTAAGGACAGCACAGAGGGAAAAATAGAAGTCTTTGGAGAGGGCGACTACTGCGAGAACTGCATAGATGAAATAAAAACGTTTATTATCAGAGGACCAGCGCCAGTCCAAGAACCGCTGGCAGCAGGATCCATACAATCCTCTCCGCTGGCAGCAGGCCCCACGGAATCCTCTCCGCTGGCAGGATCCACAGCTAGAAAAGCAGGAAAAAGGAATACCCATATAGACATGGGAAAAGTCAACGCCCTGAGAGAGGCCGGATGGAGCATAGGCAAAATTGCGGAGGAAATACACATACCCCCGGAAGATATCGCAGAGAAGATTTATAGCCGCAAAGTGCAGGAGCAGAAAACCGCGAAAGCATGATAATTCCAAAATGCGGAGGGTATTTGACCGCCACATGGCAGCAGGCCATAAAAATATTCAAAAAAAGGAGATCAAAAACATGGAAAACGCGATAATAAAGACGGAATACGGAACGGTAAAGGCGGAGAACAGAACAATTGCATACACTCCGGGGGAAATAAAGCGGATAGAGGACTTCAAGGAGGCAGCAGGCCATATATTTTCCGAGAACATGATCCAGGACATGGCAGAAATGGGATTTTTTCGTTATCCGGCATCATTAAGCCAGAGTCATCACGGCAGCCATATCGGCGGCTTGTATGATCACAGCATGGCCGTATACCGCTCATTATTATATTTTGGCGAGAAATTGGAGCTGGACTGGGAACGCCCGGAGTCGCCGCTGCTGGTTGCAATATTTCATGACTGGGTAAAATTGCAAGATTATGTTCCCTGTGAAGATGGTGATTTTTGGACATATAAAAAAGATACACGCAAGTTTTTTTCTGGCCACGGAGAAGTAAGCATTATACTGGCTCAGCAGTTTTTGCAGTCTCATCTCCGGGCCCCGCAACTCACCCAGGAGGAAATGGTCTGCATCCGCTACCACATGGGAGCATTCGTGGATCGGGAAGAATGGAATTATTACACAAATGCAGTCAGAATATATCCCAATGTATTGTGGACTCACACCGCCGATATGGTAGCGTCCCAGATCAAGGGCATATGATCCCAACCCAAAAGTTGCACCGGTGCAACCAACAATCTATAACATGCCGCCCCATGGCAGCAGGCCAGGAAGGAGAAAACAAAGTGGAGATGACAAAAAAGCGCTTAGAGATATATCGGAGTGAAAAGCAGGAAATCGAGGAACTGCGCCAAAAACTTAAAAGCCTATCCCCAGATGCCTACACAGGTCATGATACCATTTTAGACTACCGCACTGGTTTTCCCGTGCCCTATGCGGTTGTGGGAACGGATATACAGGCATACTTGGCTCGTAAAAATTCTCTGGAAAAAGAGATTGCCCGTTTGGGACAGCGCTGCCAGGAAGTAGAACAGTGGATAGAAGAAATCCCAGAGAGTATATCCCGCAGAATATTTAGAATGTATTATTTAGAGGGCAAAAGTCAGGACAAAGTGGCTAAAGCTGTGTATGTTAGTCAGACATCTGTTTCAAAAAAACTTTCTGATTTTGAAAAATGGAATAAAAATAATAAAAGTAATGACTATAATAAAGATTGAGGAACCAGCAAAGTTTTTCACATATGCAACCCTTTGAAAGCACCAGACGTTCAGGCCTGGTGCTTTTGATTGGATAAAGTATAAACTTTTGGAAAGGTAGGTGTTGCCAGATGGCAAAATTGACAGAGAAACAGCAGCGATTTGTTGATGAATATTTGATTGACCTGAACGCAACACAATCAGCAATCAGAGCGGGATATTCAGTAAAAAGAGCAAGTGAAATAGGTTATCAATTACTACAGAAAACTACAGTTCAAACCGTCATTGCGGAGAAGATGGCCGAACGATCCCGACGAGTAGGAATCAATCAGGACAGAGTGATCATGGAATTGGCAAAAATTGCTCTGGTCAATATACGGGATGTGGTGGACACAGATAGTGCAACCCTGCTCCCGGACGCAGGCCGGGAGGATACGGCAGCGATTCAGGCTGTGAAAGTAAAAAGGACAGTATCTGACAATATGACGATAGAGGAGAGGGAAATCAAGATGGCGGATAAAACCAGGGCTTTGGAGTTGCTGATGCGTCACCTAGGAATGTTCAAAGATAAACTGGAGGTATCTACTATACAGAAAGAAACGTCCAAACTG
The DNA here is from genome assembly GCA_964529395.1 of uncultured Acetatifactor sp. Taxonomy (GTDB): domain Bacteria; phylum Bacillota; class Clostridia; order Lachnospirales; family Lachnospiraceae; genus Acetatifactor. The sequence goes on along the minus strand of CAZGVI010000014.1, from coordinate 61,339 downwards.
GATGATCTGATAAAACAGATGGGTGATTGATATGGATACAGATAAACTGATCCTGTCAGATAAATATAAAGCATTTCTAAAATGCGCCGCCCCGGTAGAGTTTCTGGAAGGAACGACATATGCGGGAAAGACAACGGTGGGCCTGTTCAAGTTTATGCTAAAGGTTGCGGCCAGTACGCAAAAGCTACATATCATTGCATCCGAGGACACTGGCACGGCCGAAAAAAATATCATCATGAAAAAATTAGGTATTCTGGACATTTTTGGAGTACTGACAGAGTACAAAGGAGGTGGCACCAACGAGATCAAAATTCCTCATGTTTTGCTCCATACATCCCAAGGAGACAAAATTGTCCTGATCATGGGATACGGAGATAAAAAGCGATGGAAGAAAGCATTGGGCGGCCAGTACGGCTGTCTGCTCATAGACGAGATCAACACAGCAGACATAGAATTTGTCCGTGAGGCATCCATGCGCTGCGATTATCTGATGGGAACCCTTAACCCGGATGATCCGGGGCTGCCGGTTTATAAGGAGTATATCAACCACAGCAGGCCGCTACCTGAATACCGGGACGATGCACCGGTAGAACTAAATAACATGTTGACAGAAGAGCCAAAGCCTGGATGGATCCATTGGTTCTTTTCTTTTGCTCACAATGCAGGGGCGCCTGCGGAGAAGATTGCTCAAATTAAGTTAAATACCCCCAAAGGAACAAAGCTGTGGAAGAATAAGATATTAGGCTTGCGTGGCCGTGCTACCGGTCTGGTATTTAGCATATTTGATGAACGTCGCCACGTGGTCACAAAAAAATATGCAAAAGCATTAGTGCGTGATGTAAATAGTGCCGGTCAAGAAGAATGGTTAGAATGGTTCAGTTCCGGCTTAGATACCGCCTATTCCCAGAAAAGCCCGGACACCATAGCCATGAGCTTTATCGGTATCACAAATAGAGGCCGGTGTCTGGTACTGGATGAAAGGGTATACAATAACGCAGAGATCCGCGTCCCTCTGGCCCCATCGGATACGGTGGCCAACTATATAGCATTTTTGGAGCGTAACAGACAGGAATGGGGATTCGCAAGAAATGTTTTTATTGACAATGCAGATCAGGCGACCATAACAGAATTTGAGAAATACAGAAGGAGCCACCCCGAATGTACTTACCTGTTTAATAATGCTTACAAGCAGATCAAGATCCTTGACCGGATAAACCTTCAATTAGGGTGGATGGCCTTTGACGATGCATCCGGCAAAGAGCCGGTTTTTTATGTAGTGGATACCTGTACTCATTACATAGGCGAACTAAACACTTACAGTTGGGATGAAACAAAAGATTGTGCCCCATTAGATGAATATGACCACATGATCAATAGTGTGCAATACGGCTGGATCCCATACAGGGAAAAGATAGGAGTGAGACAGAAATGAGGTGGCTTGATAAAATGGCTGATAACGTAAGAAATGGAATCAGGAGTTTCCTGCAGATCAATCCCCTGCAGCAGAGTGTGTTTCAGGTGACGGAACAACTGGATTATTATGGGAATGCGGCTGTAAACCGTATATGGACAAGAGGAGACGCCAATGAATTGCAGGAATTATACAGCAGTCTGCCGGGACAGGTGAACAGGATACGGTTCTGGGCGGCGGTTTCATCTGCCGGAAACGATATCAATAAGCTGCATACGGGACTACCCGGCATAATGCGGAAAATCATCACTCATATCGTTATTGCCGATATGGGGGATATAACAGTTGGCGATAAATGGCAGCAGGAATGGCAAAACATAGAGAGAGACAATCAATTTAAGGATATTCTGGAAGATGCAATAAAGGAGATCCTCACAGTGGGGGACGGCGCGTTTAAGATTTCTTTTGATCCTGCGCTGACCGAATTTCCGATTATAGAGTTCATTCCGGGAGACGAACTGGAATATGTCGTAAAGAGGGGAAGGATCCGGGAGATCATTTTTAAAACCCGCTATGTCAGAAAGAATATAACGTATATTCTGGAGGAAAGGTACGGGCGGGGGTATATCAGATCCAGGCTGTTGAAAGACGATAAGGAGATAAGTCTTTCAGCCCTTCCAGAGACAGAGAACATCGCCCCGGAAGTGCTGTTTCAGGGCGATTTTATAATGGCCGTAAGGTTTATGGCGTTTAAATCAGACAAATACAAGGGGAGGGGAGCGGGCATATTTGACGGCAAAGCGGACGCACTGGATGCGCTGGACGAGTCATGGAGTCAGTGGATGGATGCGCTGCGCCGGGGACATTCCAAAGAGTATATCCCGGAAACCATGCTCCCAAGGAACCCTTATACGGGGGAGGTCATGGCTCCCAATCCCTTTGACCACGCATACATAAAAGTGGATAGGCCCATGAAAGAAAACGAAACCAGCGAGATCGTTGTCAAACAACCGGAAATCCCGCATGAGAGCTATATGAGCACCTATTGCAATGCGCTGGATCTGGTGTTACAGGGAATCCTATCGCCGAGTACCCTGGGGGTTGACGTAAAGAAACTGGATAATGCCGAGGCACAGAGGGAAAAAGAAAAAGTAACCCTATATACCAGAAATAAGATTGTGCAGGCTATACAGAATATCGTTCCAGACGTGGTGAACGCAACCTTAAAGGCATACGAAATATGGCTCCAGAGGCCCGTTGAGGATGTCGATGTGGAAATTCCCTTTGGAGAATATGCTAACCCATCCTTTGAGAGCCAGGTAGAAACGGTTGGCAAGGGCAAGGCCCAAGGAATCATGTCACTGGAGGCGTGTGTGGAAGAACTCTATGGAGCCTCAAAGGATAAGGAGTGGAAAGACGAAGAGGTAATGCGCCTAAAAAAAGAACAGGGGATCACGGAAATGGAAGAACCGGGTATCAATACGGGCGCAGGGGAGTTTCAGATAGAAGGATCAGAGGACTAAGGCATGGCGGAGGATTACGATATTGTCCAGGCAATCAAAAGAATAGAGGATGAACTGATTGCCTCCATGATCGCAAACCTTGACAGGCATAGAGCGGAAGAGGATGAACTGGGCATCAATTGGGAACAGTGGCAGGTTAAGCAGTTTGCGGCGCTGGAAGAATACAAGAGACGCAATCAGGACAGATATGGACAGATATTTGGCAATATCAATAAAAAAATAGATACACTCATCACTATACAGAGGACGGCTGGTAACGCCGATCAGGAGGTGGCTATCTTACAGGCACTAAAACAGGGAGCAGGGCTGCACAGGGCAGCAGGCGGGCAGGCCGCGGTAAATGCCCAATTCTTCCGAATGAACGATAGAAGAATGAACGCACTGATCAAGGCAACCAAGGACGATCTGCAAAAGGCCGAATATGCCATGCTACGTATGACCAATGATAAATATCGTAAAATAATCTTCAATGCACAGATGTACGCCGCAAGCGGATCGGCCACTTATGAAAAAGCCATAGATATGGCAACAAAGGATTTTCTACAGGCGGGGATAAACTGCGTGGAATACAAAAACGGCGCCAGGCACACCGTCTCTGACTATGCCGACATGGCAGTCAGGACCGCTGGAAAGAGAGCCTATCTGGCCGGAGAAGGTGAAAAGCGAAAGGAATGGGGAATATCCACCGTGATCATGAACAAGCGCGGTAATCCCTGTCCCAAGTGTCTGCCTTTCTGCGGAAAAGTGTTGATAGACGATGTGTGGAGCGGTGGCAGTCAAAAAGACGGGCCCTATCCGCTGATGAGCAGCGCTATAGCGGCAGGGCTTTACCATCCGCGGTGTAAGGATGGTCACAGTACCTATTTCCCTGAACTCAGTGATGAGCCGGACGATACATATACTCGGGCAGAGCTGACCGAGATCGAACAGAATGCCCAGCGGGAGGCCCAACAACAATATGCGCAGCGGCAGATGGATAAGTTTGCCCGCCTGGCCAGATTTTCTTTGGATGCGGCCAATAAAGCAATGTATAAAAAGAAGGAGGAGGAGTGGAAAACAGTTGCAGAACATGCACAATCTGATATAATAAAAACAGTGGAAACAAAAGAGGTAATAGAGGTGCATTCAGTTGGCAAAATAGACAGAAATATCTATAAGTGTGTAACAGATGATATCGTAACAGATGAAGTGATTATTACGGATGAAAGAATCTTACATATAAAAGAGCGGCATCCTAATGACTATGAGCGGTTTTACTCATACATACCGAGCATTATTTCACAGCCGGACTATATCATCAAGGCAAATATGCCAGACACTGCGATTGTGTTAAAAGAAATCATTGACGGGGGTGAGAAGTTTCAACTCGTATTAAGACTAAAAACCACTCAAGGGAAACCGGAATATAAGAATTCTGTAATTACATTCTTAAACATTAGCGAGAGAACATGGAATAAGTATTTGAGAAATAAAGAAATTCTTTACAGGAGGGAATAGAAATGCTATAATGACCATACAATAGAGAGACTTCTTTGAGGTGGAAAATTCGTGTCGCCACACACCAGAAATGGTTAAAAAGAGATGCGAGAGTAGGCACGCTCGCCAAGGAAGTCAATCTATTTATATTAAAATGTGCACACACTGTTGACATTGCAGAATGGCGTAGGTTGCACTGATGCAACAGAATAACTTCAATAATCAGAACATCTGGAGACAGGTGTTCTTTTTATATGTCCGAAGACAGTAAAAACTACACAGAGACACTGGAGCATTCAACTGAATCGGGAGACACCCGTAAAACTGAATCCATGGTGAGACACACCAAAAACTGAAGGAGGAACGCATGAAAAGATTCATGAAGATGTTTCTGTCCCCGGATGGCGGGCAGGGAGGCGGCGTGGCGGAGGGCCAGCAGCAGACTGGGCAACAGTCGCAGACGGGGCAGCAGGGACAAAATGCTCCGGCATTTGACTATGAGAAATTGGCCAGTCTTGTAGCGGGAAAGCAGACTGTGACAGAAGACACGGTATTGAAAAGCTATTTTAAGCAGCAGGGTCTTTCAGAAGAGGAGATGAAACAGGCCGTAACCGCATTCAAGCAGCAGAAAGCAGCATCACAGCCCGATATTGGCGCCTTACAGCAGGAGATCACGCAGGCCAAAGCTCAGGTAGCAGAGGCGGCGGTCAGGAATGCGGCGGTCATGGAGTCGGTAAATCTGGGACTTGATGCCAAGACAATCCCCTATGTGTTGAAGATGGCGGATCTGTCTGCCGTGATGGGACAGGACGGTAAGATTGACCAGACAAAACTCAAGGATGCCATCAACAAAGTTCTGGAGGACGTGCCGCAGCTTAAGCCGACAACGGCGAATAACCACGGTTTCCAGATCGGAGGAGATGGTGGAACACAGACCCAGAGTCAGCAACAGAACCAGAACAATGAAAGTAAGATTCCGACCAAACGGTGGAATCGGTTTAACACCTGATCAAAGATTGATCAAGAAAGGCAGGTATTACAATGGCAAATTTAAATTATGCGGAGCAGTGGAGTCCGGATCTTTTGGAAATATTGATGCAGGAGACATTAACAAGTCCCTTCATAGCGTCCAATGTCCGGTGGCTGGATGGTAAGACGTTCCACTTTACCCAGATGAGCGTGAGCGGGTACAAGAACCATAAGAGGAGCGGCGGCTGGAATGAAGGAGAGTACAACCAGAAGGATATCCCTTATACCGTGACACACGACAGGGATGTAGAGTTTCTGGTAGATAAGGCGGATGTGGCAGAAACCAACAAGACAGCGTCCATTCAGAATATTTCCCGGGTATTCGAGCAGACCCAGGTGGCGCCGGAGACGGATGCATTGTTTTTCTCCAAGGTGGCAGCCGCGGCAAAGGCGCAGGAGGGGTATCACAGTGAGACAGGCGCGGATGCGTATACCGCGAACAATGTGTTCAGTAAGCTTAAAGGCTTTTTGGCAGCGGGGAAACTGCGGCGCTATAAGGCCCAGGGGTTGCTGGTAATGTACGTAAGCTCCCACATCATGGATCTGCTGGAGGTATCCAAGGAATTTACCAGAAAGATCGAGATGACCCAGATCGCAGAGGGCGGCATGGGCATTGAAACCCGGGTGACTGAAATTGACGGCGTCACGTTGATGGAAGTGGTGGACGATGAACGGTTTTATGATGCGTTTGACTGGGAGCCGGAGGCAGGCGGTTTCTGCCCTGCTAAGGCAGTATATGCGCTCACAACCGACACAGAGGTGGACAAGGAGAAGACCTACTATACCAAGGATGAAGGCGGTGTTTATACGGCTGTCAAGTCTCCCTCCAAGACAAATCTCAGCACCTATTATGAGAACACGGTTGCAGGATCCCATAAGATCAATGTACTGATTGCCTGCGGAAAAACCTGTAAGACCGTGCCCAAGATCAGCAGTATTTACTTTTTCAACCCCGGTGATCACACCAAGGGAGACGGCTATCTGTATCAGAACCGGCAGCTCAGCGATGTGTTTATATTCCCCAATGGAAGGGACGGGAAAGTGGACTCCGTGTATGTCGATATCGACCCCGCGGAGGAGATCGCGGAGTAAAAGATGGAGGCGTACAGGATGATTCAAGGCGCGTATGTATCGGAAGAGTATTATAGTGGTACGTATAATGGTTCCGGCATCCCCGAGGAAAATCTGGCAAAAGCATTGAAACAGGCCAGCAGGCATATAGACTCCCTGACCTACAACAGGATTGTGGGCCAGGGATTTTCAAATCTGACAGACTTTCAGCGGCAGATCATACAGGAAGTATGTTGCATGCAGGCAGAGTTTGAATATGAGAACGCCGACCTGATCGAAAGCATTCTGGAAAGTTACGCTATAAATGGCGTATCCATGAAGTTCGGAGACAGTTGGAACGTTAAAGTTGAAAACGGCGTAGCCATCCGCAGGGATACATATGAGATGCTCTGCCAGACAGGGTTATGTGTCAGGAGGTTGTGATGAAATATCCGTGTTTGATAGATAGGAGATTGTGCAAGACTCCGATACGCTTAGAGCTTGATCAAGAAGGTTACGGAAATTTTGGAGAGCCTTTAGACTGCGTTATCTATGACGGAACCTGTAACTATCAGGACAGAGGCAGAACCGTTCTGACGCCGGAAAAGAAATTGGTAGAGATTACGGGAACTGCCTACTTTCCCGGAGACATCTGCCCTCAGTTGCCTGTAATATCCGGTGGCCGGGCTGTCCTGTATGGAGTGGAGCGCAGGATCATGGCGGGAACTAAGGCACGGAACCCGGACGGAACGGTGAATTACTGTAAATTGGAGATGGTGTAATGGGCAATCGGAACGTAACATGCAACGTCAAGATTTTCACCCGGAAGACCAGAAAGCTGGAAAAAGCAGTAGTACGGGCATTGGAACAAACAGCAGAGGAATTACACACAGATCTACAACAGTCTCAGAAAATGCCGTATAAGACGGGCAATCTGCAAAATGACAGTACCTTTGTGGATTGCAGTGAGTCTCAATCAGGAAGGGTTTACCTGGTATCAGATACCCCGTATGCCCGCCGGTTATACTTCCACCCGGAGTACCATTTTGACCAAACGGAAAATCCCAATGCGGGAGGAAAGTGGCTGGATGATTATTTGCCGGGTGGAAGAAAGGACGATTTTGCTCAAAACGCGTTTAATCGGATTTATAAGAAGGAGGCTGACTTGTGATGCTTACATTAGTAGATGTGGCCGCCTGTATAGCCGCGCTGGGAATAGTGGACAGGGAACATATATACTGTGGGAAAATGCAGGATAAAAAAATGAAATGCATTGGCGTGTATAACCTGAACCGATCTCAAAGCAAAACGGAAACCATTGGCGGGGATGCCAACAGCTCCTACAGGGTAAAACGGGTCAGTTTTCTGGTACACTGGGACAAATCCACAGAGCGCACGGAACGGGCCGCGGATAGCCTGTATGAGGCTGTAAAAACCATCAAAGGGGTATCCGTGAATGAAACCCGAATCCTTTTTACCCGAATGCTTACAGATACCCCGGTGGATGTGGGCACGGATGACAATGGGATCTATGAAATGGTCATAGAGACAGAAATTTATTATGAAAGGTAAGGTGAAACGTATGAAAATGAACATACAGTTTTTTGGAACAACAGGGGTAAATCCTGTAAATGCCATGGAGTTCGGGGTAAACACCAGTGGGCGTACAGGGAATACCTCAACGGTAGTAAAAGATGCGGAAAGCCTGAGCATCTCTATTGACGGCAACGTGGAAGAGTGGGACGCCATGGATGCGGCAGGATGGAAACGGCGTCTTATGACGGCAAAGTCCCTCTCAATCAGTATGGGCGGCAAGAGAAATTACGGCGACCCGGGAAATGACTATGTGGCCGGGTTGTTCATGAAGATGGGCCAGGACTGCAATTCCATTTTCACGGTAACGTTCCCCAACAGAGATAAGTTGGTAATGCCCTGCGTGATCAATGTGACCAGCCTGGGCGGTGATGCTACAGCGGCGGACGCCATGGAGTGGGAGGCGCTGTCGGATGGCAAGCCGGAATATATTAAGGCAGATGAGGAGTAATCAGTTGGCGGAGCTGCACGGCGGCTCTGCCTTTTATAGAGAGGAGAATAAAAATGGCACAGATAATTGACATCACCGGCAGGATCACCAATGAGCTGCCCATGGTAAGGATAACAGACAGCCTGGCCGTTACCGTAAACAACCGCAAGAATACGGTCATGAACATACAGGCAATGATCGAGCAGGAGCAGAGAGAGGTAGAAAAAGATGGTAAAACCTTTGACGAACTCAAAATGATGAGGAAAGTCATGGAGATGCTGGTGGGAGAAAAGATGGCGAATGAGGTGGAGGCGCTGGATCTGCCATTCCCGGAGTATAAGCTGGTCTATCAGGCGATCATGGCGGCGGCCACCGGTGGCAGCATGGAAGACGTGGAGAGGCGATTTCAGTAAAAATACAGAGGATTATTATGATCTGTATGAGGACTATGGCCTCATAGAGGCGTCATTTTCTCAGCAATACGGTATCCGGCTGCGGCAGGAGGAGGACATGTCCTGGAATGAGTTTTGCACGCTGCTCTCTGGTCTGCTCCCGGATACCCCTCTGGGAAGGATCGTCAGTATTCGGGCAGAGAAGGATCCCAAAGTCTTGAAAAATTTTTCTCCTGACCAGAAAAAAATAAGAAGTGATTGGCAGCATCGGAAACTTCGGAAGATAAAGGAGAATCCGGAAACCTATCAGAGATATGTGGATCAATTTCAGGCTTTCTGTAAAGCGGCGTTTAGCAATCAATAGGGAGGTGGGGCTATGCCGGGCACGCCAATAGGTGAAATAGACCTTGGATTAAATATTAATAAATCACTGTTTAACAGACAGATAAGCGGATTGGCCAAGGGGGCTCAGTCTACAGTGGTCAATGCCTTTAAACCCATCGGAAAACTGTTGGGCGGAGTACTGGCGGTGGGATCGGTGGTAAAATTCACTAAGTCATGCCTCGATCTGGGATCAGACTTAACTGAGGTTCAGAACGTAGTAGACACCACATTCCGGACACTGAATGAAGATGTGAACAGATTTGCCGAAAATGCCATGGAGAGGTTCGGCATGTCGGAGACTGTGGCAAAACAGTACATGGGTACACTGGGCGCCATGAGCAAATCCATGGGATTCTCTGAGCAGGCGTCCTATGATATGGCATCTGCGGTAACAGGACTTGCCGGTGATGTGGCATCTTTTTACAATATGTCCACTGACGAGGCTTTTAACAAACTGAAATCCATATGGACGGGCGAGACAGAAACATTAAAGTCGATCGGTGTACTGCTGACCCAGGCGAATTTGGATCAATACGCTCTTAATAATGGCTGGGGCAAAACCACGGTCGTTATGTCAGAACAGGAAAAGGCATTGCTGCGCTACCAATATGTCATGTCGGCCCTGTCCGATGCCCAGGGAGATTTTGCCAAAACCTCCGGCAGTTGGGCCAATCAGACCAGGATTCTGTCCCTACAGTTTGACGCTCTGAAAGCTACCCTTGGGCAGGGATTTATCAACCTGTTTACACCAATTATTCAGATGATCAACACCCTTCTGTCTAAGCTGCAGACTCTGGCCCGACAGTTCAAAGCCTTTACGGAGATGCTGACGGGGAACCGCAACAGTGAGAACGGAATGGCAGCCGTGGCCACCGATGCGGCGGACACTGCTGCAGAGATGGGAAACATAGAAAAGGCGGCTAAAAAGGCTGCTAAAGCCACCAGACTGCTGGCTATTGACGAGATCAACAGGGCCGGGAGCGGTAGCGCAGCGGACGCTGGAGGTATAGGTTCCGCCGCGGCAAGCGTACAGACCTTTAATACCGCCATGAGTCCCACTGGCGGCTTGGTAGGCGAAGTAAATAACGAGGTGGATGCTCTCAGTCAAAAATTTGAGCTCTTTACGCAGAAAGTAGCGCCATTCACAGATGCCATAAAAAGGCTCTGGGATGGCGGATTGTCTAAGCTTGCTGGATTTACAGCTACAGGATTTAAAGATTTTTATGAATCCTTCCTTAAACCGATAGGTACCTGGGCGTTTGGGACAGAGGACAAGGGATTCACTCGCTTGGTGAATATCATCAATGAGGATCTGTGCGGTGTGGATTGGAACACCATAAATAAGAATCTCAAGGATTTCTGGACTGCCATAGAACCGTATGCGGAAAATTTCGGTGAAGGGCTGATAGATTTTTTTGAAGATGCTGCGGATGTGGGGGTTGACATACTGGAAAAGCTTTTCGGAAAAGACGGTCTGCTGGTCGATCTGACGAATTGGCTTAATGATCACGATCCGGAAATGGCAAGGGATTGGGGGCATGCCCTGGGAACATTTGCCACAGCGCTGTTTCTGTTTAAAAAACTAAAACCAATCTTTAAGGTGCTGGGCAGCATCTTGGGGCTTATCGGTAAATTTATTGGCGGAGGTCTGGGGGGAATATCAAAGCTCACAGGCGCACTCAGCTCTCTTGGAGGATTGACAGGACTGTTTACCACAGATCTTGCAACTATCTTCGGCGCAGGAACGGCAACAGAAATAGGTCTGACCATCGGGAGCGGCATCATTGCAGGTATTACAACCGCCATTGCGGGGTTTGAGTTTGGGAAATGGCTTGGAAAACAATTATTCCCAGATGATGCTGAGTGGTATGACAATTTTCACTGGACAGGTGAAGGTGGATTTTTTGACACCATTTCCAGCGACTGGAAGAGTGCCTGGGACGGCCTGATGGACATGGCCTCCGACTTTGAAAACAATCCGATCATAGCCACTTTGACAAATATGTTAGGCGGCCCATTTGTGAACATGGGCGTATCCATACGAAACGCCAAAGAGGACCTGGAAAAACTGGACATAGGTAGCTGGTATGAGAATGACGTCAAGCCATATTTTGAGTCAGAACAGTGGAAAGGACTGTGGGGAGCAATCAAAAATGCCGCAACAGAGAAGTGGGGAGAGTTCCGTGAATGGTGGCAAGGATCCGCCCTGGTGAGCTGGTGGAATAATGATGTTTCGCCCTGGTTTACCAAAGAGAAATGGACAGGGCTTTATAATAGCATCAAGGAATCTCTGAGTACCAAGTGGGAAGAGATTACCACGTGGTGGAATACCAGCGCTCTGGTGGTTTGGTGGAAGAATGACGTATCGCCGTGGTTTACGCGGGAGAAATGGGCCGGAATATTCAGCAACATTAAGTCTTCTCTGACGGATATGTGGAACGCTGTAAAACTGTGGTGGGACAATAACGCTCTCGTGAAGTGGTGGCGGGAGTCGGTGGCTCCATGGTTTACCAGAGAAAAATGGCTGAACAGTATGGCAGGCATCAAGGATGGATTTAAAGAGGCGTTCAAGAACGCCTGCAATGCCGGAATAGAGATATTCAATAGGTTTATAGGCTGGCTCAATGATAAAATGAATATATCATGGGGAGCAATCTCTGTTTTAGGACAGGAAATCATACCAGCGGGAAGTGTACGGCTCCTCAATATCCCGTCTATCCCTATGCTGGCGGAAGGCGGCTACGTGGGGCCCAACCAACCGCAGCTTGCCATGATAGGAGATAACCGAAGATATGGGGAGATCGTGTCTCCTGAAGACAAGATGCTGCAGGTTATGCTGGCAGCGTTGGAACAATTTTTTTCCAGACTCCAAACCGGGCAGCAGGCGCCTGTAAATGATAACGGAGATATCATTATCCCTATATACATTGGGACAGAGAAAATCGACGAAATCATTATTACTGCGCAGCAGCGCCGAAATATGCGCACAGGAGGACGTACATGAACTTAGTGAAATTTGACTCCTATACACCACCCGCGCCAAGTAAATACGGAGTGGAGCTGTCAGATATGGACAGTGAGAACAGTAACCGTAGCGAAATAGGTTATATGAACAGGGACCGAGTGAGAGCGGGCATTTATAAGTTGAAACTTGGATGGACGAATCTGTCAATGGAAGAGGTAAACGCATTATTGGCAGCGGTGGCTCCGGAATCGGTGCTCACTGTGTTTTACTTTGGCGGTAACATAACAACGGATATGTACGCCGGTAATCGCACGATAGACCTTAAAACGATGCCTGACGGAAATTCATATTGGGATGTATCTTTCAATATGACAGAAATGTAGGTGACATGGATGTATGAGATCTCAGACGCTTGTAGGGCCGCTCTCGATAAGCTGCAGGTGACAACAAAAATAGAAGGAACGCTGAAACTGAACAATGGAACGGAGATCCCCCTGGAAAATAAAGATTTTTCACAGGGGGAATTGTCTATTAACAGTAAGTGCGTATCTGGGAATGATTTTGAATACGGATCTGTATATTGCGCCGAACTCACTGCGGGTATACAGACAACAGCCGACAGATATCTGTTTTACAACGGTGTTATCTCTGTTGCGGTATATATTCTGCTGGCGGACAGCACATGGGAAGAAATACCCCTGGGAATATATAATATCTCCGAAGTGGAAAGAACCGGACAAAAGATAGAGATCAAGGCCTATGACAATATGGTGTTTATGGATGATCCTATAGATATGTCCGTGACGGACATCACCGGTAGCCCGTATGAAATCTTAGAGACTATTGCCGAGATGGCCGGTATCAGCTTGGCGCAATCCAAGGAAGAAATAGAAAATCTCCCCAACGGGAATAGGCTGCTGGGAATATCCGTATCTCAGAATGCCACCACACGGGATGTTTTAAGTGAGTTGTGTACCATACTATGTGCTTTTGCCATATATGATCGGGCAGGAAAACTCACCATACGACAATATGGCGCGGAGACAGTATATAAGGCAACCGGAAGAAAGAAAACCGGAACAAAGATATCGGATTACATAGTCAGGTTTAAAGGAATAAAGGCGCAGATCAGAGGAAAAAACAAGTATGCGTTAGAAGATACCGCAACCGGCTTAATACTGGATATAGGGGCCAATGGATTTCTACAGCATGGTTTGGACAGTACACACGAGGAAATATTACAAAATATGCGAGATGTGGTGCTGAAAATAAATTACACACCATGTTCCACGGAATTGATGACGGGTTATCCGGCATTAGACCTGGGAGATATGATTGAAGTAGAGTCCCCACATGGCTCCAGCGTCCGGACCTATGTCATGTCTTACAACTGGAAATATAGAGGTAGGCATACACTTAAAGGCGTGGGGAATAATCCCAGGCTGAACGTGAAGAGCCAGACAGAAAAAACAATTGAAGATGTGGCTGGATCAGTCAGCACCAAAGACGTCATAACCCACTCATATACAAACGTATCTCCTTATACAATCGGCCAAAAAGAAAAAACGATCATATCCATCAATTACGCCACCACGGCCAATGCACACCCTGTATTTATCGCAACGGTTCCATTTACCACTGACAGGGATGGATACGTGACCTTTAAGTACTATCTGGACGAGGTATTAATGCCGGATGACACCCTGCGCCAGTACGTTTCACGGGGAGATCACTTTGTGACGCTGAGCAATAACATGACCGCAGAAAAGGACACCCGGCACACCCTGGCGGTGAAAGCCTGCACCGAATACGTGGAAAGCGACGCCCGGCAGCAGGCCGCGAAGATAATGTCTTTTGAGCGCTACATAACCACAGGAAAATACTCCGCCCAGGCCATCGACACCACCATACCCAAGGCCACCATTGCAAGAAACACCATCAGGGCGGTTCTATACGCTCAGGGCATGGCCGGAACGGATGAGTGGGACGGCACTATCAATATCAGCGAGTATGTAACACCTATGGATCTGCCGCGTATGCAACTGTCAGGCTTTACGATTGACGCCATTCTTGCGGAAGTGCCCAGAACGGACAAGGCCATCCCAGAGAGCATTGCGGCCTGGAGCCTGACCCATCTGCCGATCGTCAGCCTGGAGATATCCGTGACCGCGGATACCCAGGAAGAGCCAGAACCGGACGAAACCATTGAAGAAAGCGAGGACGAAACCACATGATAAAAGGACACGCAGTTATAGAGCTGAAGGATGAATCCACAGGAAAGATATGGCAGACAGAACACGATAACATGATCACCAACGGCCTGAAATATGCCCTTACTCCATGGCTGGGAAAATTCAGCTATGCCAACACAGGAACCAGCGGTGAATTTCAGGTCATGACGTCTGAAAATAAAGAGCTTAGAAAGAGTCAAAATAGATCAATTATGAATCACCTTCTGGGAGGCATATTCCTTTTTCAAAACCCGCTCACGGAGGACGTGGACAACGTTGCATTTCCCAACGACAATCCCCTGACCGGAAAAGCGAGCTGGGACGCATACAGCGGCATGGATACCAGCCGGGGATCCTACAACGAGTCGGAGAGCGGTATGCAGGAAGACGGCAGCTATAGGCATGTATGGGATTTTAACACACAGCAGGCCAATGGTCAGATCAGCGCACTATCTCTGACCACCTACATGGGCGGGATCTGCGGAGATGGATTTGCGGATTGGAATTGGAACACGGAAAATGCAGTTAATGGCGAAGTAATGTTAAAATTGGGAGGGCTTAAACTCAAAAATACTGGAGATAATGCACCGTTAGTTTTCTCCGACGCAGAAGAAAATACAATTTATTACACTAACGGTTATCAGCTATATTACCAAAGCGGTTACACAGATAAACACATTGGTAATTCCGGAAAATTAATACTTGAAAAAATAAAGGCTCCACTTACTAAAATCAGTCCATTCTACGACTACTATAACCAATATGTGACTGATCAAATAGAAATATCTATACCATCAGATTTTGTTACATATGTCAATGGGAAAACATGTAAAGCATACACTACGGACAGTTATGTATATATTTGGCGGGAATATTGGTTCAGCAAAGACGATAACGTTTTAATCCTACGGATTAATAAATCGGGTTTAACTACAGATGTGTTAAATATTACATTCGGTATTGAAAATATTCAATATACGGAAGGAATGATAGCATTCACAGATAAATACATGTTTTTTGTGAATAATGCATATAACATGTATCGACTTGATCTGGCGAATACTGATTTGAGCAGCATCGAAGATATACAATTTAATAGTGCAAGATATCTCGTATATATGGCTGGATACCTATACGTGTATCCATATTCAGGTGAAAGGATATATTGCATAAATGAAGAGACGCTAGAAGTAAAAAAGCATCCTCAAATTTCATATTATATAGGAAATGCCACTAAACTTACTGGATGGGAAAAAATAGCTCCCAATATATTCTTGAGAGGGATGGCATATAATAATGGTTCATACACCACTATATTCGCGCATATCCTTTCCAACTCCCTGATGACCATTAACAATTTGCCGTCCCCCGTGGTCAAAACAGCCAGCCAAAGCATGAAAATCACCTATACGATCCAGGAAACGGATACAGAAATCTGAAACTAAGGCCGTACCCCAAAAGGGTGCGGCTTTTAGTATACAAAAAAGAAAGCGAGGAAAAGAGAATGAACAAGATCAAAACAACTGTAATTGCCGTCATATCGGCGCTGATGAGCTGGCTGGGGATCCTGGCCGTACCGGTGTTTTTGCTGCTGGGGTGCAACATAATCGACTATGCTACAGGACTTCGCGCGGCGAAATACCGTAACGACGGCGGGATCAGCAGCTACAAGAGCATCAGAGGGATTGAAAAAAAGGTATGTCAGTGGCTGCTGGTCGTGGTGGGAGCCGTAGTAGACGTCCTGATCAACTATGCTATGGAATACGCCGGTATTGAGCTTACCCTGCCGTTTATTGTAGGGACTGTGGTAGCCGTGTGGCTGGTAGTCAACGAGATCATCAGCATCTTGGAAAACATGATGGACATAGGCGTGGCCATGCCGCCCTTCCTTCTCCCTTTGGTGCGGTACATTCGCCAGCAAACAGAGAACAAGGCTGTTATCCCGGATCAGGAAGACGCAACAGAACAGGAGGGCAACCATGAATAAAAGACCTATCATAGCTCTGGACGCAGGCCACGGCCTGCATACCTTGGGGAAACGTTGCATGAAAGCCATTGATCCGGCGGAGACGCGGGAGTGGATTTTAAACGCCCGCGTCTCCGACCTGACGCAGGCACTGCTGTCCGCCTATGACTGCACTGTGATCAGAGTAGATGACACCACCGGCGCCAGAGACATATCCCTGGCGGCCCGGGTAAGGGCGGCCAATGATGCTGGAGCAGATATCTACATAGCCCCCCACCATAATGCTGGCATCAATGGCGGCATAGGCGGCGGGACAGTGGTATACTATTGCTCCAGCAATGACGAGAGGCGGGTGCAGGCCATGCATCTGTATGATGCCATAACGGCGCGTACAGGCTTAATCGGCAATCGCAGCAGCAAAGTAATCAAGCGCGGATTCTATGTGATCAAAAATACTCGTATGCCCGCTTTTCTGATCGAGAATGGATTTATGGATTCTCGAACTGATACGCCGATCATCTTAACCAAGGCGCACGCCGAGCGGACAGCACAAGGCATTGTGAACTTTCTGGTGGCGGAGTTATCCCTCAAGGCCACCGTGGGAGGCTCCCAGGGAGGTATAATAATTCCAGTGACTGTAGGAGGCGAAACAATTGATAAAATCATTGTAGGCACCAATGATACCTATTACCCGGCCTATACAGGCCCCAAGACTACCTTATCCGCCGCCATGACATCCCTGGGACTGGATGCCAGCTATGCCCACCGCAAGCTGATTGCCAAGGCCAACAATATCACCGGGTACATTGGCGCAGCGGCGCAAAACACCCGGATGTACAATCTGCTGGTGGCAGGGATACTAAAAAGAGAATAAAAAGTGTGCCCCAGTGATAAGCTGGGGCACATAATAAAGAGAGAGATAGGAATTATTCATTTGAATTTACGATTCCAAAAACAAAATCCGATCCACGTAAAGTAGCATCCGTTTCGATAATTATGCTATCGGCATCACCATAGTTAATTTCAAATTTGGCATCTTCGGTAACATTTGAGTCTAATTCTACAGAAAATAAAACTTCATTGTTTACAATAATTTTTACTGTTGCAGTACTTTTACTTCCGTACATAGATTCATGCAAAATAATTGATCCAGCAAAAATACGCTCGTTCATAGGTGTAGACTCTTTTAATTCATCATAAATGGGAAAACTTATTCTCGAAGATATATCTTTACTGAGCCCACTACCTAAAGTGGTAAATAAATAACTAATAGTAACCTTAATACCACCATTATACCTATTTCCGTCTATACCATAATCATTATCAATATCCCAATTTGGACAATATACAGATACCAAATCTTCAGGAGTGTGCGTCTCAGATATAGGTATTTTGACGGTATCTGGTTGCTTTTGGGAATCTGTTTCATCCCGTGAAACGGTGGAAGAAATAGTATTTTGTTGTGACAAATCTCCCAAAGTACTTTTTGACATGGGGGATTCTACAGATATAGGTTTGGGAGATGGTTCTGCCGCAGGAACCGCATCACTCTTATTAGATAGTATCCCCGATGCGGATACGCCTAGGATAGTACATAATGCAGCAATTGAAGTCAACCAGAATCCCATTTTTTCAAGCAGCGAATTAATGTTGGGTAATCCATTTTTTTTCATAATCGTCCACCCCTCCCCCTTTCATCGTTCAGAATATAACTCATAATTTATATTATCACACTGCAACGTAAAAATAAATATGAAATTAAAAAAGGAAGAAATAAAAAATTGTCATGGAATTTGTCATATAATCACATAAATGTTGTAATTGTGGGGATTTTGGAAACTATAATGACGGGTTCAAGTCCGGCCACCAGCATCAGTAAATATCTCCACAAAAACAGCGGATTTTCCGATAGAGACTGAGGAAATCCGCTGTTTTTGTTTGTAGTGCAACAGCAAAAACTGATAACAGATTAGCAAAAACTGACGAGAAACAGGAGTACAGCTTTGGTATTCTGGTATTGTAATGAGCGATAGTACGTGAAAATTTGGAAAAGACAGAGGAGAGGTCTATGATAAGAAAACGCGCGATAAGGCAGTTTTGCGTAATATTATTGGGCATATGCCTGGCAGCGCTGACTGTGGGCTGCGGCGCGCAGCGGCCCGTGGAGGATACTCCAGAGATCGCCGCGCCTCAGGATAGCGCATCCGGGCCGCAGGAAGAAACAGATCAACCGGAAGACCAGGACCATGCGGAACAGGACAGTATGCCGGAGGAAACCATATCCGAGGCGGACACATCCAAAGAGGAGCCATCCGGGGAGGAACTGTCCGAGGAAGATCTTTATTGGCAGGAGATGCTGGCGGAATTTGGGAATAGCCGCTACGATCTGACCGCGGCCCTGACAGAGCCGGCGCTGAAGGATTATTGCAGTGATTATTTTACACTGGGCGTGGGGATCAATGGCAGCACTCTGGAAAACCAGACTCTTAACATGCCCGAATATATGTTGGTGGCGAAAAAGCATTTCAATAGCTGCACCATGACCAATTTGATGAAAAGCTGTTATATACTTGACCAGCAGGGTTCCAGACAGAGCGGAGACGGCAGTCCGGCGCTTTCCTTTGACACCATTGATCCAACTCTGGCATGGTGTCAGGCGAATGGTATGCAGATGCGGGGACACACGTTGGTCTGGCATGCCCAGGCGCCGGATTGGTTTTTCCGGGAGGGATACAGCGATAACGGCAAATATGTGGACCGGGAAACCATGCTTTTCCGTATGGAGAGTTATATTGCGCAGTTGATGACCCATGTGCAGGACAATTATCCCGGCGTGGTATATTGCTGGGACGTGGTGAACGAGGCTGTGGACCCGGACAAGGGGGATGCCGACAGCTTTTTCCTTTGCCGCACCGAAAATGACGGTGTGCCCAACCCCTGGTATATCACAATAGGGGGGGACTATGTGGAACAGGCTTTTACGTTTGCCCGAAAATACGCGGCTGAGGACGTAAAGCTTTTCTATAATGATTTCAACACCTATCAGGAGGAAAAGCGGGATGCCATCTACGCGCTCTGTAAATCTTTGAAAGAAAAGGGTCTGATCGACGGCATCGGTATGCAGGGATATTGGGGCGTGGATTATCCCAGCATCGGCGTTTTGGAGACTACTATCCGCAAGTTTGGGGAATTAGGACTGGAGATTCATATCACGGAATTATCAGTGGGAGTAGATGAGGAAAATGAAGATAGTTTTGAAAAGCAGGGACAGCGGTACGCATCTATCTTCATGTCTCTCGCGAAATTGGACACCGAGGGCGGAGGCGATGTCAATATCACCAATGTGACATTTTTTGGACTGATAGATCATTACCGCCAGGGCGATACCACCAACTCCCGCCTGTTTGACGCGGTATTTCAGCCCAAACCCGCGTTTTATAAGGTTCGCAATATGATGAGAACGGTGTATGACCGTTGAAAAAGAGTTCTTTGACCTGTTTGCAGGGCCCCGGGGTGCGATCCCGGGGTTTTCTTTTGTAAAGACCGGAAGAAAAATTTTTCTTGCAATCTAACACTATATATGCTAGTATACTCTCAAAGCATATATTTCTTTTCACTTTTGATAAAGCAAATCACTTTTCAGGATATCAGAAAATCTATGCTTTAAACTCAAACCATTACAATTTAAAAAGGCAGGAGATTTTGGTATCCGGTGTTGTCCCTGGAGTTTGACGGCGGCCGGGTTGCTTTGTGGGACAGGGCTTTTATCTGACGTCTCCTGCCCGCAGGAGGTGCAAATGAGCGGAAGAAAAATGCAGAAGGGATTCCTTGCTCCCAAGTCGGATGTGGCGTTCAAGGAATTGATGCGCCATGAGGAGGTGCGCAGGAACTTTATCAGCAATGTGCTGGATATCCCCCTGGATGAGATCAAGTCGGTGCGTCTGGAAAACACCTTTTTAAGCAGGCGCAGCAGACAGGAGAAGGAGTGTGTCCTGGACGTTCGGATGCTGCTGAACGACAACCGCAGGATCAATGTGGAGATGCAGATCCGTCGTGTGGCCTATTGGGACAAGAGGAGCCTGTATTATCTGGCGAAGATGTATACGGACACCCTGTTCAAGGGATATCAGTATGACAGGCTGAAGAAATGCATCGTGATCGATATATTGGATTTCGACTGGGACGATTCCCCGGAATACCACAGGATATACGGTTTGCGGGATCAGGAGGGGAATCTGTATTCTGACCAGTTCGAGATACATATCATTGAGCTGAACAAGAAACTGACGGGAAACAGACTGGACGACTGGATCCGCCTGCTTAGGATCGGGAGCCGGGAGGAACTGGAAGAGATGCAGAGTGAGAACGCGGGGGTGCAGAAAGCCCTGGAAGAGGTAAGAGCGATGAATCTGTTCAGAATGGCGAAGTTAAGGTATGAGGAGCATTTAAAGAACCAGAGAGATTTGTGGGCTATGGAAGTAGCGGCCAAGGAGGACGGCTGGAAAGCGGGCCATGCGGAGGGTCTTGAGGCGGGCCGTGCAGAGGGGCTTGAGGCGGGTCGTGCCGAAGGTCATGCCGAGGGTCGTGCCGAGGGTCGTGCCGAGGGTCGTGCCGAGGGCCATGCCGAGGGTCGTGAGGAAGGTCACGCGACAGGTGAACTCCAGCGCAGCCGTCAGGTAATCTATGATTTTCTGGGACGCTTAGGTGATATTCCGCAGGATATCCGCCTGCGTATTGAGGAAGAGAAGAATCTTGACACCTTAAGGCAGTGGTATATGAGTGCCCCTGGAGCGGGTAGTTTTGACGAATTTCGGAAAGATATGGAATTGTCTCGCCCGGAAACGTAGGACAAGTATATAAATTATGAGAACTTGTATTTCAGAGTAGTTTCTGAATATACTAAAAATACATTTATAAGGAAGGGGTAAGTTGTATGAGTCCAGCACAGCAGGCTTTGGATTATCGGAGAGAAATAGATGAAAACCAGAAACAGGTACGGGAAATGGTGATGGAAAGCTACCATGACATTGCGGCGGGAAAGGGTCGGGAATGCAACGAATTTTTTGACGAACTGGAGAAAAAGTATTCCGATGACAGAATATAAGGTGATTACCCTGCCGTTGGCAGAGGAGGATATAGTGGATCAGACAGATTATATTGCCTTTGAGTTGGAGTCACCAGAAACGGCAGTTAATATGGCAAGAGGATTTCGGAAAGCAATTAGCAGCCTCAGCCTGTTTCCACAAAGCCATGAGTTGGATGAAGACGAAGAACTGGCGGTATATGGGATCAGGAAGACATATTATAAGAATTATAAAATTTACTTTCTGATTGACGAGGCGGAACAGACCGTATACATATTAAGAGTTTTCCATATGTTGGTTGACAGCAGGGAAAAGATATTGCGAGTTTTTAGAGCGTGAATATGCTAATATACTTCAGGGCATATTTCTTTCCACTTTTGACAAAGCAAATCGCTTTTAAGATATGATGCAGAGTGAGAACGCGGGGGTGAAGAAAGCCCTGGAAGAGGTAAGAGCGATGAATCTGTTCAGAATGGCGAAGTTAAGGTATGAGGAGCATTTAAAGAACCAGAGAGATTTGTGGGCTATGGAAGTAGCGGCCAAGGAGGACGGCTGGAAAGCGGGCCATGCGGAAGGTCTTGAGGCGGGTCGTGCAGAGGGTCGTACTGAGGGTCGTGCTGAGGGCCATGCGGAAGGCCACGCGACAGGTGAACTCCAGCGTAGCCGTCAGGTAATCTATGATTTTCTGGCACACTTAGGCGATATCCCGCAGGATATCTGCCTGCGCATTGAGGAAGAGCAGAACCTTGACACTTTGAGGCGGTGGTATTTGAATGCCCCGGGAGCGGGTAGTTTTGATGAATTTCGGAAAGATATGGAAGTGTCCAGGCCGGAAACGTAGGCGAAGGAAAAGTAAAGCATGTAACAGAGAAAGTCTTAGGGTGCTATTCTGAGGCTTTCTTTTTTATTCGTCTTTTTAGAAGGCGACATTTATCCCATATTGCAGCAAATAAATAATGTTTGTGTTATTTTATGTTTAGGCAGTGTTAAAGGTAAATTTTCCTGTAAAATATTACAAAGATTATTAAAACTTTGCGAGAAATTTAGTAAAAAAGCTAGGAGTGAGGAAATGGGAGCAATATCTGACGAGTAACATGCACAAAGAAATGCTAGAATCGAATTGTCGCACTATAATTTTTAATGGGGGTAAATGTATGAAAAAGCAAGTAAAAAAATGGCTTACTTTGATAATGGCATTTGCGCTGATACTGGGTTCAGTCAGGTATAACCCGTTGTCAGCCAGTGCTACAGAAGTAAGCGATCCGGAAATCGTGGATACTGCCAGTGGCGGTGATTCCGGTGAATCTGACACAATGGAGGAGGGGAGCGTATCAGGGGATATGGATACGGTCTCCGGAGATATAGTGTCCGGGCCGTTGAAGGCGCAGGTGTTTGGTATGTTGAGGAACGCGAGAGCGGCGACGAACATAACACCAGCCGCTACAGAAGAAGGGGATAAAACCATATACGCGGGGGCAATGGAAAAGAATTATGCTGCTGATTCGATCACTTTCAGCAAAGATGAAACCATAAATGCGTATAATATAGATTTCACGGCAAATAATAGCGAGATACAGTTTAAGCTTGGAGGGGGAGGAGTAAACCTATCTGACTATGAGGCGCTGACGTTTGCCATAACTGGTTTCAGCGGTGAATTGGTGCTGGCAGTCAGGGATTGGAGTAGTGCAATTGTTCAGGAAACCATACAGGCCAGAGAAGACGGCCTGTATACAATAGATCTTTCCCAGTACACGAATACTGCGCAGATGGTTACGCTGGGTGTATACAGTAACACGACATCGTGTGTGTTCCACGGGGTATTCTTTGATAAGGAAGTAACGTCAGAGGAACCTGGCGAAACCTACACCATCACTGTTAATGCATCCGCACTGGATACCAACGAGGCCAACGGTGCATGGATTCAGAATGTAACAAGCGCTGAGTGTACAGATGATAAGAGACTAAAAGTTGTGTTCAGCAGTGCGAATTATAGCCAGACTAGAATAATGTTGCCGGATATGTCAGATCTATTTGGAGCAGGAGGTAAAATCAGTCTGGCGGACTGTGTGGATGTTACATTTAATGTAAAAGAACAAGATGGTCCAGTAAACTTTAAAGCTTGGTTAGGGACAACTGCGTGTGGAACTTGGAATTATAATACTGGGAAAACGGCATATACACGCATACCTAGTGAAATGGTGAAGGATGATCAGTCAGCGGCTAATTATTCTGGTAAAATTGATGCAATAGGTATACAGATATCAGGCGATACAGGCAATGGAGATTCCATTGTACTTGACAGCGTTGTATTCAAAATGAAGAAAACAGCTGATCAAAGTGACAAGGTATATGGTGAGCCGCCTACGGACGAACCCGTAGATCTTACAGAGAACATTACTCCCGCGACTACGAGTGAATTTGATAAGAGATACACGGTCAAAACTGGTGGGTTAGTAGCGCAGTCCAGCAGCAATGTAACTTGCACTCCTCAGGAAGTGGAAAAAGTAGCGCTTACCTTTTCTCCTGAAACAAGAACAGAAGCAGACGGAGAGCATTACAACTATCCGGAGATTAAGTTTGATCTTCCCGAACCGATAGATTTGGCATATGCGCAGACAGTCACATTTGCAATATCTGATCAGAAAGTTCCTCTTTCCTTTAAGGTATATGGGACTGCTGAAAATAGTACAGAAGTAAAAGAATTAAAAGTGGAGTATGGCAAGACCGCGAAAACTACCACTATGGATATCACGGGTATGACGGGTAAGATAACCAGTGTAGCAATTATGCTGAATAAGCAGGACGTTGGTACTACCAATACTTGCCTGTTTGACGGCGTCCTGTTCAAGATGAACGACCCGGATATGAAGACACATGAGATAGTTTATAATTGCAGTGATCTGGAAGTGTTTAAGAGTGAAAACAATGCTACCTGTACAGAGGCGGATGGCAAATATACCCTGTCATTTCCTGCTCTGAATGCCGGAGTTTCCTTTAAGATTCCGAAGATCATTAATATGGCAAACTGTGTTGACATACAGTTTACGGTTTCTGGCCAGACAGGAATGGTGAATTATTACCTTGAACTGGATGGCAGCTCTAAGGATAATAAGTATAATTTTGACGTGGGTCAGGAACATAAATGGGCAGCGTTTACGTGGACAGGTGGAGCTGACGGAATCAAGATTCAGTGTGCCGGTAGCGAATACGTTCCGAATTCTGGTATAACGCTGGAAAAGATAACGTTCACCATGAAAGGTGAGGACGGAACCAACGATTTCCTGAGTCCGGAAGAAGCAGATCCTGAGCCGACTCCCGTGCCTGCGGATAAAGAGAACATCACCCCCGTTAAGGCAGAGTCCAAGAGAATCCTGGCAGGCGCTCTGAAGATTGCGCATGCCAATGTAACGGAGTATAACAAGACTACTAACGATCAGATCCAGATCACTTTTAACGGCGCATGGTCTGAGCTCAAACTCAAGCTGCCGGAGGCAGTCAACATGCTGCAGTGCAAGGGTGTGACCTTTGCGGTATCCGAGCAGACAGTGCCGTTATCCTTCAAGCTTTATAAGGACGGCGATCTTGACAATCCTGTTTCTGCCTGGTATCACGAGCAGAACGGAAACGGAATCTATACATACGAAGTCTCCGGTGCAGAGACAGTTACACACATAGGCATTATGTTGCACTCCGATGACGTGGCCCAGGCGCGGGCGGCCGCACCAAACTACTGCGTATTTGATGGCGTAGTGTTCGATATGGATACTACGATATCCACCGAGACACATACAGTGACTGTTCCGGCCAATGAGCTGAAGTTGAAGACCAGTGAGGCGGCCTCCTGTAATCTGGAGAACGGAAACTGGATGATCAAATTCTCCAACATGGATCAGAAGGTAAACTTTACTCTTCCTGAGATCGTGAACCTGGAGAAATGCGTGAATATTGTTGTCACTGTAGCTACCCAGAACGGCCCCATGAACTTCTATGTGGGTATGGACAGCGTGCAGCAGGGATCGGTCTACAATTATAACACCGGTAAGACGGAATATGTGCTGGAACCCAACGCCGCCTCCAAGATCAATGAATTTGGCATCCAATGCGGCAGAGAGAATAACGGTACGACTTATGTGCCTGATTCCGTCCTGGAATTGGTGAGCGTATCCTTCCTGATGAGAGGGCCCGAACCCGAAGAGACGCCCGCGGACAATGTGTATTCCGCAGGGAAACTGTACACCACCTCCAAGGATGCGGATGTGATCCAGGAGACGGATGCGAATGGTGTGACCACCATCACTTTCCCCAGGAAAGACAACAGCATCACTTATGAAGTACCTGACGCAATAGCGACGAACCATATGACTTCCATCCAGTTCCTGCCGTCCTTAAGCGGTGTGAAAGTGGAACTGTTGAATGCTAAGGGTAAGGTGTTGATGGAAGGTACAGAGGGTGTGCTGGCGACCAACTGTAACCCGGAGGTAAAATATATCAGGCTGGTGAGTCTGGCCGATAATACAGAGCTGACCCTGAACGGCATCAAGTTTAACGTGGATCCCAACGCTTTTGAGTCCATTGTATTAAACGGCCGTTTTGAGAGAGAAGATCTCAGCATGTGGAACGGTATCGGCACATGGGGCAACGCGACCATCACAGCCAAGACCAGCGATACGGAGATCATCGAGGGCTCGGGTGTCTATAGCTATGCTGAGATCACCGGAAGAGAAAGCCCCTACCACAGTTTTGCGCAGGATGTAAGCGATCGGACCACGCATCAAACAGGTTATATATTCTCGTTCTGGGCAAAATTGTCCGATGACTATAAGGGTGCTGCTCCGGAGCTGCGGACGGTAGAATTTTCACCGTACTTCCTTGACGGAGCCGGTAACCCCAATTATAACATGTATCGCACAGGCGCATACAAGCAAGTGCTGGATCCCGGAGTATGGACTCATTTCAGCGGTATTGTAAATCTGCCTTCAGGAGCAACGGGCTTTATTATCCGTATTGTGGAGCAGGGTACCAATTACGGGCAGGGTACATGCTTACTGGGCAGCTATGCCATTACCGACGTGTCGCTGACTCCTACGAGTCTTGCTACCGAGCCCAATTATAGGTGGAGCGGCGGAGGCAGTCGCAGCAACACCATTACCAAAGAGGCGACCTGTGAGGTAGCATATGAACTGAAAGACCTGTCTATCGATTGGGCTTCCGCTAAGGCGACCGCGCAGAAGACCGGTATGCAGGCAGAGTTTACCAACAACTATGATGAAGTACGGCTGAAACTGCCCCGGACTCTGGATATGTCCACATGCGCGTATATCAGGTTGAACGTTCCGGCGCAGAATGTGCCCATCGCCCTGAAACTATATCGCAAGGGTAAACAGGTGGATGTGTCGTACTACAACGATATTGCAGGTTCTTACCTGATGGTGCCTGAATATGACGGCATGATCGACGCCATCGGTATCATGAGCCTGTCCACGCCGAATCCGGCGGGAGCCTTTGCTCTGGCAGATCTGATCACCTTTGGACTGACACAGGAGCCTGCGCCGGAAGAGGTATCCAACAGCATCGTGATCAACGGTGACTTTGCGGATGAAGATATGAGCGACTGGTCTGCGGCGCTGTGGGGCAATGGCGTGACGATCACCCAGCAAACCGCCAGCAAGCCGATCTTTGGCGATACTTATACGTATGCGACCTACTCCCGCAGAACCTCTCCGTACCAGTGTTTCGCACAGGATATCACGGGCAGGGTACAGCAGAATGAAACCTATACTTTCTCCTTCTGGGCAAAGCTGTCCAATGATTACAAGGGAGCGCCCGAGAATCAGAGAGTGGTGCAGTTTGCGCCGTATACCGTGGATAAGAACGGGAAAGAGGACTACAATCCCAGACTGGACGGCGTATATTCACAGGTGCTTGAACCCGGCGTCTGGACCTATTTTGAAGGAACCTATAAAGTAACCAATGACAATCCGATCTCCAAGGTAGTGATTCGTATTCTGGAGCAGGGCACTAATTATGGCCAGGGCGACTGCGTGATGGGCAGCTACAGTGTGGCCGGTGTACGGATGGCGAGATATATTCCCGAACCTCCTTCCATTGATGAGGATGTTCCGAATCTGAAAGACGCCATGGCGGAAGTCTTTGGCGACGATTTCATCATGGGTACGGCAGTGACCGTGAACGAGATGGAAGATCTGGGAATAGAGATGCTGGTGAACAAGCATTTCAACGCTGTGACCATCGGCAATGAATTAAAGCCGGATGCGCTGTTTAACTACAGCAATGACGAGCATACGCCGCTGCAGACCATCACCTTTAACGGAGAAAAACTGGAAGTGCCGACGCTGTATTTCGGGCGTGCGGAAGAGATTTTGGATACACTGAAGAAATGGAACGAGAGTCATCCCGATCAGGAGCCTATCAAAGTGAGAGGACATGTGCTGGTATGGCACAGCCAGACTCCTGAATGGTTTTTCCGCGAGGGTTACACCGTGAAACAGAATGCGGACGGCAGCGAGAACTATGTGACTCCCGAGGTCATGAATCAGCGTCTGGAGTGGTACATCAAGACTGTGCTGGAGCATTTTACCGCTGAAGACAGTCCTTACAAGGATATGTTCTATGGATGGGATGTGGTGAACGAGGCCGTATCCAACGGCGGCAACGGATACCGCACGGAGAAAGCCTCTGCAGTGGAGCCGCTCAGCCAGTCCACACACAGTGCCAACTCCAGCTGGTGGGCGGTATACCAGAGCAATGAGTTTATTCTCAACGCGTTCCGGTTTGCCAATCAGTATGCTCCCGCGGACGTGGAACTGTATTACAATGATTACAATGAATGCGATAACAAAAAGGTCGCCGGTATCGTAAAATTGCTGAAAGATGTCAAGGAGGCAGAGGGTACCAGAATCGACGGTATGGGTATGCAGGGACATTACAATATGTTCAATCCCTATATGAGCGATATCGAAAGGGCGATCAGGGCTTACTCGGAAGTGGTTGACAAGGTGATGTACACCGAGTTTGACATGAAGGTAAGCGGTGACATCTCTTAGGATGAGGCCAGAGAGAAAGAGTACGTGGCGCAGGCCGAGCGGTATCATGATATCTATGTGCTGCTGAAGAACCTGAATGCCGAAGAAGGTATCAATATCGCCGGATTTACCGTGTGGGGTACTGTAGATAAGTATTCCTGGCTGCAGAACAGCTCCGATGTGGGTGGCGGCTCGGACGGCACATTGACCCAGTGTCCTTTGCTGTTTGACTACGACTACAAGGTGAAACCTTCATACTGGGCATTTGTGGACTACACAATGGTCGATCCTGACTGGACGGAGGAAAAAGCCGCGGATGAGGCGGAAGAACCCAAGCCGGAAGAGCAGGAGACTCCTGAGGTAGAGGGCACACCCGAAACCCAGCCTGAGGCAGAGCCCGTAGTAGAGCCCAGTCCGGTGATCGAAGAACAAAAGAAGAACAATCCCGCATTGGTAATTGGATTAGCCGTAGGCGCAGTGGTACTTGGCGCCGGAGCGGGAGTAGGATTCTACTTCTTCAAAAAGAAGAAAAAAGTAACGAAATAAGCTATAATTGAGCGGAGGCCGTAAGGCCTCCGTTTTTAAATTCATTCCGTAAATCTTCAAAAAAGAATTGTAAAATGTCCTAAAATAGAATATTCTATATATAGACCAGCGAAATCAGGATCCGGTCGCAGGCGCCGGGCGCGCGGAAAGAGGAAACCATGGCAGTCAGACGAGGAAAACATACCATAGGAAAGGGCGGAGGCCCGGCAGGGCGGCCGTCCGGCAGTTCTTTTGCGGGGAGCAGACCGTCATCCGGTCGTCCGGTTTCGGGAGGAAACATGTCCCGAGGATTGCAGAGAGCGGGGACAGGCCTGTTGGAAGGCCTGTTGATGGGAGCCGCCGGCAGGGTGGTGAGTAATGTAGTGGGAACGGTGACGGGAGAAGTATCGGAAGTGATCGCTCAGAAATCCGACCTATACCAGCAGGAACAGGCCCAGAAAGCCCAGCTTGCCAGACAGGAGGAGGCCCACAGAGCTCAGCTAGCCAAACAGCAGCGGGAGCGGGAGGCCAAACTCAGGTATTACTCGGTATGTCCCTATTGTGACGGTGTCAATCAGGGAGCGAAGTTCTGCCCGTACTGTGATTCGTCCCTTGCCTATGAACCGGAAACGGAGAATTGACAAAAGCTTGCTGGTCATCATTAAAATTTAAGAGGAGGAATCGATCATGATTACCTGGAAGAATCTGGATGCAGTTTCCGCATATCAGGAGTTGCTGAAGGCAGCGCCTGTGAATCTGGCGGAGGCAATGGCCGGGGAGAACGGCGCGCAGCGCGTAAAAAAATACAGTGTTCCCATGGCGGCGGGACTGTCGTATCATTATGCGGCA
This sequence comes from uncultured Acetatifactor sp., assembly GCA_964529395.1. Taxonomy (GTDB): domain Bacteria; phylum Bacillota; class Clostridia; order Lachnospirales; family Lachnospiraceae; genus Acetatifactor. Next base: position 31,388 of record CAZGVI010000014.1, on the reverse strand, counting down.
AAGCAGGTGGATGACAGGACTCTGGAGGTTCTTGCGAAATTGGCGGAAGAAATGCAGCTTACGGAGAAGTTTGCGGCTCTTTACAACGGTGAAGTGATCAATACCGGAGAAAAGCGCATGGTACTCCATCATCTGACCCGCGGACAGTTGGGCGGGGCCGTGGTGGCCGACGGAGTGGACAAGCGCGGCTTTTATGTGGAGCAGCAGCGTAAGATTGCGGAATTGGCGGATAAAGTGCATAGCGGCCAGATTACCAATGCGGCAGGAGAGAAGTTTACCACGGTTGTGCAGATCGGTATCGGCGGCAGCGACCTCGGCCCTCGCGCCATGTATCTGGCTCTGGAAAATTGGGCCAAGGCAAACCATACATTTAAGATGGAAGCCAGATTTATCAGTAATGTGGATCCTGACGACGCGGCTGCGGTGCTTAATACCATTGATGTGGAGCACTCCCTTTTTGTACTGGTATCCAAATCCGGCACCACTCTGGAAACCCTGACCAATGAGTCTTTTGTGAAAGACGCTTTAAAAAATGCAGGGCTGGATCCCTCCAGACACATGATCGCCGTTACCAGCGAGACTTCTCCGCTGGCTAAGAGCGATGACTACCTGGCGGCGTTCTTTATGGATGATTATATCGGCGGCCGGTTTTCTTCCACATCCGGCGTGGGCGGCGCCGTTTTGTCTCTGGCGTTTGGCCCGGAGGTATTTGCGCAGTTCCTGGAGGGTGCGGCAGAGGAAGACAAGCTGGCGCAGAGTCAGGATATACTTAGCAATCCTGCCATGCTGGACGCCCTGATCGGCGTTTACGAGCGCAATGTGCTGGGCTATCAGAATACGGCCGTGCTGCCCTATTCCCAGGCCCTCTGCCGTTTCCCCGCGCATTTGCAGCAGCTTGACATGGAATCCAACGGAAAGTCCGTCAATCGTTTCGGCGAGCCGGTAAATTATTCCACGGGCCCCGTTATATTCGGAGAGCCGGGTACCAACGGACAGCATTCCTTCTATCAGTTATTGCATCAGGGCACGGACATTGTCCCTCTGCAGTTTGTAGGCTTTAAAAACAGTCAGATAGGCAGGGATGTGGTGATCCAGGACAGCACCAGCCAGCAGAAACTGTGCGCCAATGTGGCGGCGCAGATCGTGGCGTTTGCCTGTGGCAAGGAGGATGAGAACCGCAACAAGAACTTTGAGGGAGGGCGGCCTTCCAGCATCATCATCGGCGAACAGTTGACCCCTCAGGCGTTGGGCGCTCTGCTGTCTCACTTCGAGAACAAGGTGATGTACCAGGGCTTTGTATGGAATATCAACAGCTTTGACCAGGAGGGCGTGCAGCTCGGCAAGGTCCTGGCTAAGAAAGTGCTTGCGCACGACACGGACGGCGCGCTGAAAGCGTACAGTGATCTGCTGAATATTTAATAAAAATATTAATCAGTATATTGCGTAATCGATTTGCATATGCTATAATTGCCGTAGAATAAAAGCCAGTACGTCCATGCGGCGCACAAAAAGAACGAACCCCCGATTGTAGGCTAGTACAATCGGGGGTTCTTCTTCTTTTACGGAGAAGTCAACCGTTTGGGCCTGGTTACCGATCACTCATCTCCATCAAGCCACTTGCACAGGTAGTTTGCAGCTACACTGGCCAACATGGAGATTATAAAAGCCAATAATACTTCCATGACAGCGCACCCCCTTCCTGTCACCAGTATCGGGGCGGTAACGGTTCAATTGTAGACAACAAAATAAATCAATAAATTTGATTAAATTCACGCCTTGCACCGCGCAAAAGTTTATGTTAAGATAACAGCAATTGAATAGTGCAAATGCGATGACGAGGAGTAGTAGCCGAATGTGGGACAACAGAGAACTGCCGGATGGTGCAAGGCAGTCGGAAACAAACGGTGAACTGGCCTCAGAGCAGCCGACCGAAAACGGGGCACAGGCATTTTTCAGAAAGATGCGCGGACATGTGCGGAAACGATAAGTAGGCTCGGACGGAACATCCGCCGTACAAAGGGGGCAGGCATGTATGTGCCGGTGAGGGCACGGTGAAAACCGTGAAGTAGAGTGGTACCGCGTTTGGAAGAGCGTCTCTATGAGATATCCTGTCGGATGTCTTGTAGGGATTTTTTTAATGAGAGGAGAATGTAACATGAATGTAGCGAAAAAATACGGCAGATCTTATTTTATGCCCCCGGAGGTCACTTATGACTGGGTGCGCAAAGACATCATTGAAAAACCCCCTGTATGGTGCAGTGTGGATCTGCGGGACGGCAACCAGGCCCTGATCGAACCTATGAGTCTGGAGCAGAAACTGGAGTTTTTTCAGATGCTGGTAGATATCGGTTTCAAGGAGATAGAGGTGGGTTTTCCGGCGGCGTCCGATACGGAATATCAATTTTTGCGGGCATTGATCGAGAGAAAGATGATCCCGGAGGATGTTACGGTCCAGGTGCTGACCCAGGCCCGGGAGCATATCATCCGTAAGACCTTTGCGGCGCTGGAGGGTGTGCCCCACGCCATTGTCCACCTGTACAACTCCACCTCTGTAGCCCAGCGGGAACAGGTCTTTGGAAAGAGCCGGGAAGAGGTAAAGCAGTTGGCGGTGGACGGCGCGAAACTGCTGCTGGAGATCGCCAGCGAGATGGAGGGAGACTTCCGTTTTGAATACAGCCCGGAGAGTTTTCCCGGCACTGAGGTGGACTATGCGGTGGAGGTGTGCAACGCCGTGCTGGATGTGTGGCAGCCGGAAGTCTCCCACAAGGCGATCATCAATATCCCCACTACAGTACAGATCGCCATGCCCCATGTGTTTGCCTGCCAGATCGAGTACATCCACAAGCACCTGAAATACCGGGACGCAGTGGTACTCAGCGTACATCCCCACAATGACAGGGGCTGCGGCATCAGCGACGCAGAGTTTGGCGTATTGGCCGGGGCGGACCGGGTGGAGGGCACCCTTTTCGGCAATGGCGAGCGCACTGGCAACGTGGATATCGTCACGCTGGCCATGAACATGATGTGCCACGGCGTGGCCTCGGGATTGGATTTCTCCCATATCAACCCCATCCGGGAAAAATATGAGCTGCTCACGGGCATGCATGTATACGAGCGTTCTCCCTATGCCGGGGATCTGGTGTTCACGGCCTTTTCCGGCTCCCATCAGGACGCCATCTCCAAGGGCATGGCTTGGAGAGACGCAGGAAAGAGCGGAGAGCGCTGGGAAGTGCCGTATCTGCCCATAGACCCCCAGGATCTGGGCCGGGAGTATGAATCCGACGTGATCCGCATCAACAGCCAGTCCGGCAAGGGCGGTATCGCCTTTATCCTCAAGCAGAACTTTGGCATGGCGCTGCCTGTCCAGATGCGCGAGGAGGTGGGCTACCTGATGAAAGGCGTTTCCGACCACAGGCACAAGGAACTGACTCCGGCGGATGTATACCGGATCTTTGAAGACTCATACATCAAACCCAGGGAGGTGTTTGACGTTGTCGAGTGTCATTTTAAACAGGTGCCGGACGGGATCATAGCCAGTGTGACCATTCAGCAGGGCAAGGAAAAGCGGGTCATCGAGGCGGACGGCAACGGACGCCTGGACGCTGTCAGCAATGCGCTCAAGCTGTATTTTGGTATCTCCTATGAGCTCTCCGTGTACGAGGAGCATGCGGTATCCAGAGGTTCCTCCTCCAAGGCGGCGTCTTATGTGGGCGTGTTGCAGAACGGCAGTTTCCAGTGGGGCGTAGGGATAGACGGTGATATTATCAAAAGCTCCATCGCCGCTTTGGTCGTGGCGGTCAACAAGCTGACAAAGGCGGTAAATATGACCCAGGGCCGCCAGGAGCGGATCATGGAGATGATGAAATATATCCAGGACCACAGCCAGGATGTGACACTGGAGGAGATGTCCCAGGTATTTCACCTGTCAAAGCCCTATGTGTCCAAATACATCAGGGAGAACACAGGAACCACTTTCCAGGAGGCGGTAAAAGCGGCCCGGATGAAAAGGGCGCGGACCATGTTAAAGGAGACGAACCGCACGGTAGAATCCATAGCGGCGGAGGTGGGTTATGAGACAGTGGAACATTTTAACCGCCTGTTCAAAAAAGCCTACGGTATGACCCCGGTACAGTTCCGGCGGAATAAATAAAGGCTTATACGTAGAAAAACACAGAAAAGTCATTTTGAAATGATTAATTTTCCGGAAAAAATCATTTTGAAATGACTTTTTGTAGATAAAACCTGTCAGAACGCAAATTATGGATTATGAAAAGAAACCTCTTGACAGACCTCTTCAGCGGTAGTATCATCCCAATATAGTTTGAATTTCTAAATATTTGATATTCAAATAAATAGAATGACGAACTATTTTATGTAGTTCGCAAAACTACAAAAAGTCAGAATGAAAAGGAGAAGAGGTCATGTTTGAAAAAGTAAAGGAAATCATCGAGGAAAAGCTGAACGCGGACGGTATGGACATAGACGAGTCCACCAGTTTTAAGGACGATCTGAGCGCCGATTCCCTGGATCTGTTCGAGATGGTAATGGCTCTGGAGGATGAATTTGGGATCGAGATCCCCTCGGAGGATCTGGAGCAGCTGCTCACAGTGGGCGATGTGTTAGAGTATATGAAAAATAAGGGCGTACAGGATTAGAGAGTCCGCGCGGAAACGGGCGTGGGGCGATAGTTTGGATGTGAAACATCCGAATGCGGCTCTGGGCAATATCGCAGGCAAGGTATATGCAGGGAAGAGGAAAATATGAAGACAAGAGTAACGGATATGTTGGGAATCGAATATCCCATAATTCAGGGCGGCATGGCCTGGGTGGCGGAATATCATCTGGCGGCGGCGGTTTCCGAGGCCGGGGGACTGGGGATCCTGGGCGCGGGCGGCGCTCCGGCGCAGTGGGTGCGGGAGCAGATACGAAAGGTCAGGGAGACTACCCGAAAACCCTTTGGCGTTAATCTGATGTTGATGAACCCTGAGGCGGATGTCATCGCCCGGGTGATCGCGGAGGAGGGAGTGAAGGTCGTTACCACCGGAGCGGGGAATCCCGGCAAATATGTGGCGATGTGGAAAGAGGCCGGGGTAAAAGTGATCCCGGTGGTAGCCAGCGTGGCCATGGCCCGGATGATGGAGAGAGCCGGAGCCGACGCCGTGGTGGCGGAGGGAACCGAGTCGGGAGGCCATATCGGAGCCGCCACCACCATGACGCTGGTGCCCCAGGTGGTGGATGCGGTACATATACCTGTGATCGCCGCGGGAGGTATTGCCGATGGCCGGGGGTTGGCGGCAGCCTTTATGCTGGGCGCGGAGGCAGTGCAGATGGGCACGCGCTTTATCGTGGCCAGGGAATCCATAGTCCATGAGAACTACAAGAAAAAAGTCATTGACGCCAGAGACATAGATTCTGAGGTGACGGGTATGAGCCATGGACATCCGGTGCGGCAGCTGCGCAATCAAATGACGAGGGAATATCTGAAACGGGAAAAGGCCGGAGCGTCCTTTGAGGAGTTGGAGCAGCTCACTCTGGGCGCATTGCGCAAGGCCGTAGTGGAGGGCGACGCGGTGAATGGAACCCTGATGGCGGGTCAGATTGCCGGGTTGGTTCACAGAGAGCAGACCTGCGGGGAGATGATCGCGGAGATCATGGAGCAGGCTGATAAACTCCTGAAAATATGACGTACGTTTAACCGTTGCAATACGGCAAATTCTGGCGTTATGCAGTATATGTACGGAGAAAGTGTGAGAAGATGAGTAAAACAGCGTTTATCTTCCCCGGGCAGGGGGCCCAGTACTGTGGGATGGGCAAAGATTTTTATGAGAAATACGAGATAGCCAGAGAGGTTTACGCCCTGGCGGAAAAGGCCACCGGCCTGGACGTGGCGGCGCTCTGTTTTGAGGAGAACGAACGCCTTCATATCACGGAATACACACAGATTGCCATGCTGGCCACGGAGGTGGCGATCCTGAGAGTACTGGAGCAGAAGGGCCTTACAGCGGATTGCTGCGCGGGTCTGAGCCTGGGAGAGTACGGCGCCCTGGCGGCAGCCCGGGTCATGGAGCTGGAGGACTTGTTCAGGCTGATCCGCAGCCGGGGCATTTTTATGCAGGAGGCCTATCCCACAGGGGGAGCCATGACGGCGGTACTGGGACTGGACGCGGACGTGATCCGGCCGGTCTGTGAGGAGACGGAAGGCATTGTTTCCATCGCCAATGACAACTGCCCCGGCCAGATCGTCATCACCGGGGAGGAGAGAGCGGTGCAGGCTGCGGCGGCCAAACTGCTGGAGAGAGGCGCGAAACGCTGTGTGCCTCTGAAAGTCAGCGGCCCCTTCCACTCGGCGCTGCTGGCGGGCGCAGGGGAAAAACTGGCTGAAAAGCTGGCGGATGTGGAAGTACATACCCCGACCATCCCTTATCTGTGTAATGTGGAGGCCGCCCCGGTGACGGACGCGTCCCGAATCAAAGAACTGCTGGCAAAACAGATATCCTCCTCCGTCAGATGGCGGGAGACCATGGAACGCATGCTGGCGGAGGGCGTGGATACCTTTGTCGAGATCGGTCCGGGGAAAACATTGACCGGATTTCTGCGCAGGATCAGCAGGGATGTAACCGTGTATAATGTGGAGAAAGTGGAAGACATGGAGAAACTTCTGACAAAAGCATGCCCGTAGAGTATATCGCAGGTATTGTCGGGAATGGGAGAATAGGAGAGACAGATGGCAGAGACAGAATACAATTCTATACCCTACGGCGAGCTGGCAGGTCGAGTAGCCCTTGTCACCGGGGCCAGCCGGGGCATCGGAAGGGGCATTGCGAGAAAACTGGCGTCCCTGGGCGCCACGGTGCTGATCAATTACAACGGCTCGCGGGAGCAGGCGGAAACGCTGAAGGCAGAGATTGCGGAGAGCGGCGGCCAGGCTCAGTGCGTCGGCTGCGACGTATCGGATTTTACGGCCTGCGGCGGCATGGTGGAGGAGATCATCAAACGGTACGGCAGGGTGGACATATTGGTAAATAACGCGGGTGTGACCAGGGACAATCTGATCATGCGCATGTCCGAAGAGGATTACGACAAAGTGCTGAATACCAATTTAAAGGGGGCGTTTAACACCATACGCCATCTGTCCAGATACTTTTTAAAACAGCGCAGCGGCAAGATCGTGAACATTTCTTCCGTGTCGGGCGTGCTGGGCAACGCGGGGCAGGCCAACTACAGCGCCTCCAAGGCGGGCCTGATCGGGCTGACCAAGAGCGTGGCCAGAGAGCTGGCCTCCCGGGGCGTATGCGTCAATGCGGTGGCTCCCGGATTTATCGATACGGATATGACCCGCGCGCTGCCGGAGAAAGCCAGAGAGGCCGGCGTGGCCGCCGTACCCATGGGCAGGATGGGGAATGTGGCGGACATAGCGGAGCTGGTGGCGTTTTTGGCGGGAGATAAGGCAAATTATATCACAGGTCAGGTGATCTGTGTGGACGGAGGTATGGCGATATGAGCAGACGAGTGGCAGTGACCGGCATGGGCGCCGTGACGCCCATCGGTATAGGCGTAAAGGCATTTTGGGAGGGGATCACCCAGGAAAAGATCGGATTCGCCCCCATTACCCGTTTTGACGCATCGGAGTATAAATGCCGCCTGGCAGCGGAAGTCAAGGATTTCCAGCCGGAAAATTACATGGACAAAAAATCCGCCCGGCGCATGGAGCTGTTCTGTCAGTATGCGGTGGCGGCGGCAGGGGAGGCCATACAGGACGCGGGGCTTGACATGGAAAAAGAGGACGCGTACAGAGTAGGATGCAGCATAGGCAGCGGTATCGGCAGCCTGCAGGCTATAGAGAGAGAGCATGTGAGACTTTTGGAAAAAGGCCCCTCCCGGGTGGCTCCCCTTTTTGTCCCCCTGATGATCTCCAATATGGCGGCGGGAAATGTGAGCATTGCCTTTGGTCTTAAGGGCAAGAGCCTGAATGTGGTGACAGCCTGTGCTACAGGAACCAATTCCATCGGGGAGGCCATGCGCGCCATCCAGTACGGGGATGCGGACGTGATGGTGGCAGGCGGCACGGAGGGAGCGGTATGTCCCATCGGTATCGCCGGATTTACCTCGTTGACGGCGCTGTCCGACAGTACCGACCCGGCCAGATGTTCCCTGCCTTTCGACAGGGACAGGAGCGGCTTTGTCATGGGCGAGGGAGCGGGCGTGGTAGTGCTGGAGGAACTGGAGCATGCCAGGAGAAGGGGCGCTCATATCTATGCGGAAGTGCTGGGCTACGGCTGTTCTTCCGATGCTTTTCATATCACCTCCCCGGCGGAGGACGGCAGCGGCGCAGCCAGAGCCATGGAAAATGCCCTCCGGGACGGCAATGTAGCGCCGGAGAAGATCACCTACATCAATGCCCACGGCACCGGTACGCACCACAACGATCTGTTTGAAACCCGCGCCATTAAGCTGGCCTTCGGAGCGCATGCCGGAGACTTGAAGATCAATTCCACCAAGTCCATGATCGGTCATCTGCTGGGCGCCGCGGGGGCGGTGGAGTTCATCACCTGCGTCAAGGAGATAGAGGAAGGTTTTATCCACAGAACCGTGGGTCTGCGGGAGAGCGAGGAAGAGCTGGATCTGAACTACTGCCGGGAGAGCTACAGGGAAGAGGTTCCCTACGCGCTCAGCAATTCCCTGGGATTTGGCGGACACAATGCCAGCATTTTGCTGGGGAGGGCGTAATTATGGCATTATATACTGCACAGGAGATCATGAATATCATTCCCCACCGGTATCCCTTTTTGCTGATCGACACTATCGAGGAGCTGGAGCCCGGTGTGCGGGCTCTGGGAAAAAAGTGCGTCAGCGTGAACGAGCCTTTCTTTCAGGGACATTTTCCCGGTAATCCGGTGATGCCCGGGGCGCTGATCGTGGAGGCGCTGGCCCAGGTGGGTGCGGTAGCCATGCTGTCCCAGCCGGATTTCAAGGGACGCACCGCCTACTTTGCCGGAATCGACAAGGCGAGATTCCGTCGCAAGGTGGTTCCGGGGGACGTATTGCTGCTGGAGACAGAGATCCTCAAGGTCAAAGGCCCCATAGGCGTGGGCCGGGCAGTGGCCAGAGTGGACGGCCAGGTGGCGGCTCAGGCGGAACTTACTTTTTCAATCGGATAGCGGATATTCTCTGAGTCGGGGCGGGGATTTTGTCGGACAACGTATATTTTCTGAGTCGGGGCGGGGATTTTGCCGGACAGCATATATTTTCCGAGTCGGGTCGAAGACTCTATCGGACAGACGGATATCTCCGAGCCGTGGGGCAGACAGGACATGAACAGGATGGTATAGAGATGAATATGGACTTGTTGAAACAGAAAAGGGCGGACTATTTCGCGAAAAAACTGAGCAAACTTAACGCGTCCATGGCGGTTTCCAGAGCGCGGAGCGCAGCGCCTGCGGAAAGCCGTCAGGAGGAAGGGGCCGAGGCTGCCCCGGCTGCGGAGGATTACATGATCCGTTGCCCCAAATGCGGTAGGCAGGTAAACCGGCAGCGGGTGGTAAAGAGAAAATATATCTGCTATGAGTGCGAGGGATACTTTAGAGTCAGAGTGCCAAACCGTATTCGCATGGTGGCGGATCCCCACACCTTTGAACCCTGGTTTACCGAGCTGCCGGTCACGAATCCCCTGGCCTATGAGGGCTATGAGGAAAAGCTGGCCCAGGCCAGAGAGAAGACCGGTCTGGACGAGGCGGTGACAGTGGGCCGATGCAAAGTGTTCGGGGAAGATATCGTGCTGGGTATCTGCGATTCCCGTTTCCTGATGTCCAGCATGGGACATAACGTGGGAGAAAAGATAACCGCTGCCATTGAGCGGGCTATCGAATATAAGCTGCCGGTGTTTTTGTTCTGCTGCTCCGGAGGCGCCAGGATGCAGGAGGGGATCGTCTCTCTGATGCAGATGGCCAAGACGGCCGCGGCGGTGCAAAAGCTGGGGGAGGCCGGACTCTTATACTGCACCGTCCTGACGGATCCCACCACGGGAGGCGTCACCGCCAGCTTTGCCATGCTGGGCGACGTGATCATGGCGGAACCGGGAGCGCTGGTGGGCTTTGCCGGCCCCAGAGTCATCAGGCAGACCATCGGACAGGAACTGCCGGAGGGTTTTCAGACGGCGGAATTTCTCGTGGAACACGGTCTGATAGACGGCATTGTAAAGAGAGAAAACCTGAAAAAGACCATGTATTTCCTGATCAAGGCCCATCAGGGCCAGCAGGGGCAATACGCCCGGTTTACCCCCGGCAAGGACAGCCCGTTTGTGCTCAGCGAGATATTGAAGGAGCAGTCTTTTAAGGTGGCGCCCATGAATGCCTGGGACAAAGTCCGGGCGGTCCGTAAGGTGGAACGGCCCCAGGCCAGCGATTATATGGAACATATATTTGACTTCTTTGTGGAATCTCACGGGGACAGGGCTTTTCGGGACGATCCCGCCATTATCGGCGGACTGGCCTTTCTGGACGGACAGCCGGTGACGGTGATCGCACAGCACAAGGGCAAGGATATCCGGGAATGTCAGCGGCGTAACTTTGGCATGCCCATGCCGGAAGGCTATCGGAAAGCGCTGCGGCTGATGAAACAGGCGGAGAAATTTAACCGCCCCATTATCAGTTTTGTCAACACCGCCGGAGCTTTTTGCGGTATCGAGGCGGAGGAGAGGGGCCAGGGTGAGGCCATCGCCAGGAACCTTGCGGAGATGGCGGCGCTGAAAGTGCCTGTGCTGTGCATTTTTATAGGGGAAGGCGGCAGCGGCGGCGCGCTGGCTACAGCGGTGGGCAACGAGGTGTGGATGCTGGAGAACGCCACTTATTCCATCCTGTCGCCGGAGGGCTTTGCCTCCATATTGTGGAAGGACGCCTCCAAGGCCAGAGAGGCCAGCGAAGTAATGCATATCACGGCCCAGGATCTGAAACAGCTGCAGGTCATAGAGCGGATCATCCCCGAATTTGGGGGGGCGGACAGCACTACGGTGGCGGCTATAGGCGGATATATGAAGGAACAGATCAGAGACTTTTTGATACGCTGTCAGGGGATGAGCGGCGAGGAGCTGGCGGCCAGGCGGTACGAAAGGTTCCGCCGTTTTTGAGGAGGTAGACATGTCAGTAAAAATAATCGGAACAGGGAGCGCTCTGCCGGAAAAGAAAGTAACCAATGACGATCTGGCGCGGCTGGTGGATACTTCCGACGAGTGGATCCGGGAGCGCACCGGTATCGGCAGCAGGCATATCTCCACAGGCGAGACGGTGGCAACCCTGGCCGCCCAGGCCTGTGAGAGAGCGCTGGAGGACGCAGGCAGGGAGGCGGCTGAGGTGCAGCTGCTGCTGGTGGCCACAGCATCGCCGGAGACAGGAATCCCCTGCGCCGCCTGCCAGGTACAGAACATATTGGGGGCAGGGGGCGCAGTGGCCTTTGACCTGAACGCCGCCTGCGCGGGTTTCCTGTTTGCCCTGCATACGGCCTATGCCTATATTGAGGCGGGGATCTATGAAAATGCGCTGGTGGCGGGCAGCGAGGTGCTGTCCAAGATCGTTGACTGGACGGACAGGAGTACCTGCGTCCTGTTCGGAGACGGCGCGGGAGCCGTGTTCGTGGAGCGGTGCGGAGAACAGGGTATCCTGGGATTTGTACAGCACAGCGACGGCACAAAGGGCGAAGTGCTGCAATGCGGCGGCAGGCAGTTAAGCAATCCCTACATATCCCTGCCCCTGGATCCTCCCTTTGTGAAAATGGATGGCAGAGAAGTGTTTGCCTTTGCCGTGCGCCAGGTGCCCGCCTGTATACTGGAGCTGCTGGGGCGGATCGGGCTGGAGGCGGAAGATGTGGACCTGTATGTGCTGCACCAGGCCAATCGGCGCATTGTGGAGGGGATCGCCCGGCGGCTGGCCGTGGCAGAAGACAGATTCCCCATGAATCTTGACAGGGTGGGCAATATGTCCTCCGCCGCTATCCCCGTACTTTTGGACGAACTGAAACGGGCGGGCAGGCTGCGGGAGGGGATGACGCTGGTGTTGTCCGGATTTGGCGCGGGGCTGACCTATGGGGCATGCGCGCTGCGGTGGTAGGAGGCATGGGCGGGAACAGTGAAAGTTTGAATATATCAGGGGGATATAGAATGGCGGAGAATAAAAAACGTTCGATGAATGAACTGCTGGTCAATCTGTTTAACCATGTGATGAACATGGAAGCGGATGCGGTCATCACAGAGCAGTACAGGGACATCACCAACAATGACATGCACATCATTGAGGCGATCGGGATAGAGACACCCAGAAACATGTCCGAGATCGCCCACAGGCTCCGGGTCACGGTGAGCACCCTCACCATCAATATGAATGGTCTGGAAAAAAAGGGGTATATCTGCAGGCAGCGGAGTCAGCAGGACAAGAGAGTGGTGCATGTCACTCTGACAGATAAGGGGAAAAAGGCGTTTTACCATCACAGAGATTTTCATAAGAAGATGATCAAGGCCATGGTAAAGGATCTCAGTGAACAGGAGATGGAAATTTTATACCGTTGCCTTGAAAATCTGAATGATTTTTTTGAGTCAGGGACGCAGGGCTGACGGCAGCGTAAGCAGTAAAACTTCAATATCAACAAAAAAGTCTGGAAAAAATCAAGAAAACATAGTATCATAAAATAAAAGGAGTGCCATATCACAGGGAATTTTCGTGATATGGCGTGCAGATACCAGATTGAGAGATTAGAGGTTTTAGGCTTGTTGAATCTAAGATTTAAATGGCTCGTGGCCACCAATGGTCTATATGCGTTATTTACGGTTCCCATAGCGAACCATGTGATCAGCCATAGGGAGAAATATACGGAGGCTCAGCGGTTCAGGCTTGCGTACCGGATGATCGATCACATGCGCAGATGCAGCCGCACGGCGACCCGCGTGTACGGGATGGAAAATATTCCCAGGGAGAAAGGCGCGATATTTTATTCCAATCATCAGGGAAAATACGATGCTCTGGGGATATTGCTGGCGCTGAACAGACCCTGCGGCGTACTGTGGGAGAAAAAGCAGGCCAACCGTCTGTTGAGCAAGCAGGTGTGCAGGCTGTTGGAAGGCGTAGATATCGACCTGACGGATATGCGCGACAAGGTGCGCAGTATCCACAGGGTTACAGACGCCGTGAAAGGCGGGAGAGACTTCCTGATCTTCCCGGAGGGCGGCTATACCAACAACCACAATGAGCTCCAGCAGTTCCAAAGCGGGTGCTTTAGCTGTAGCCTGCGGAGCAGAGGCCCGGTGGTGCCGGTGGTGATCTACGACTCATACAAGGCAATGAACAGCAACACTTTTGAAAAGGTGATCACTCAGGTACATTTTTTAAAGGCGGTCTTATATGAGGAATACGGCGGCCTGACCAAACAGCAGCTGGCGGAACTGGTGAAATGCCGTATTGCGGAAAAGCTGGAAGAGATCAAGGCGGGCCTTTTTACGGACAGGCAGCCTGACATGACAATAGGAAAAATCTAGGAATCCGTTGGGGCGGATTCCTTTTTTGCGCCTATTTATCCAATAAACCGCCGTCCGCCGCGTCAGCCGACACTCCCTGCTCCCGCATCTTGGTCAGTACACAGCCGAACTTGATCCACTTATCCATCTCCTCATTATTGTTACAGTCCACCTCAAAAGTTACGCCATATTCGTTGAGAGGCTCAAGCCGAATGGGGTTGCCCTGCCGGAATTTGCGCAGATAGGCGCAACCGTTCTCCCTGTTGATAAAGATAGCCGTATCGCCCTCATGAGGCGGACGCTTGGTGATCAGCAGGATATCTCCCTTGTGATAAACGGGCTGCAAATGATGGGAGGTGATCATAACGCCACAGTGCAGGCTGTTTCCAAATCTTTTCAGATAGGAGGCGGCACGGATCTTAATGAAATTGGCGGAGTCCAGGATCATACCGTCCTCCTGATTGCCGGTGGGCACCACCACGCTGATATACTCCTCCGCGTCCGTTTCTTTTAACTGAAAGTTTTCCTCAAACTCGATGATATCTCCCACAAAAGCTTTTTGAGAAGGCGACAGTTTTCTCAGACTTTGAAAAAGTTTCAGATCAGAGCTTTCTTCTCCGCAGAGCTCAAAGATGAATTTTCCCGTGTACTTGTAAAGCTGATAAGCGGAATACAGATCGATCTTGCTGGTCTCTCCGGCGATGATCTTTTTGTAGCCTGACGTAGATAGTCCCATTCGTTTTGCCATCTGCGTCTGAGAATAGCCCCGTCGTATCCGCTCCTTTTCCATACTGAGAATATAGTTGTCTGTAACTTCCTGTCTGCTCATAAACATTGTGATCGCCTTTCGTTTGTTTTTGGATGTTGTACAGTGATATACCTTGCTTATTTGAATATATACTAATTATGAAGAATATGCAAGCAGAAAAGAGTCTGTCAGATATAAGTATTTTATTTAGATACAAATGGAACATTATACCGTTCATGGCGTGTTTGACATAAGTGGAAAATAATGTTATAATTTAATCTATCGAGAAACAGGCCCGAAAAATGGCGTTGTAGCAGCGGGAGGTGTGCGTATGACACATAAGGAAAAAGCCATTGAACTCTTGAAAAAGAAATATCACTGTTCTCAGGCGCTTTTGGGAGCGTTTGCGGGAGATTTCGGATTGGATCTGAAGACCGCATTTAAGATCAGCACCTGCTTTGGCGGCGGTATGCGGCAGGGCACGACCTGCGGCTGCATCACTGGCGGTCTGTTGGTGCTGGGACTGGCTTTTGGATTTGCCGACCCCCAGGACAAGGAACTGGAGACATACGGAAACCGCAAGACAGAAGAGTACATACGGGCCTTTCGGGAGAAAATGCAGGGAGACATATATTGTAGGGATATTTTGGGCAAGGATATATCCAAGCCGGAGGAGATGGCTGTCATCCGCCAGGAGGGACTTATCATGAAAAAGTGCCCCCGGGCTTTTTTTGCCAGCATAGAGATTCTGGAAAAAATGCTGGAACAGTACGCAGGCGAACTTCTCAACGTGGATCTGGAGGAGGTAAATATCTCCGAGGACGAGGAGATCCAGGCCATGCTGAAAAACATGAACCGCAGGCAGAGGTTTCGACGCAATGTGCGGGGACTGTTGAACGAGACGCGGCGGAAAGTGGCTTTTATTCAGTTTGATATCCGTCGTTTCAAGATTATCAATGACCTGTACGGGGAGCAGTTCGGAGACGAGGTGCTGTACTGGGTCAGGGAACATTTAAAGCAATTCTGTGATGAGGGGCAATATTTTGTAAATCTGCGCAGCGATGTGTTTGAGATCGTGACGGAATATGACGAAGTAACTGAATTGTACGACCGGATCATCATGTTGGAGCAGGAGTTGAGCATGTATAAGGCAGTGAAACTCCAATATTCCTGCGGGATCTATCTGGTGGAGGACGCGGGCATGGAGCTGCGTCAGATGGAAGACCGGGCGGGGATGGCCCGCAAGACGGCCAAGAACAGCCTGGTGTCCGAGGTGGTGTTTTACCAGGAACAGTTTAAGGACTCTCTGTACAACCGTAAATTTGTGGAAGACAATATCGACATTGCCATCAGGGAGGGACAGCTGCAGATGTATCTGCAGCCCAAGTACAGTATATCCCAAAACAGGATCGTCGGTGCGGAGGCGCTGGTGCGTTGGCGGCATCCCCAGAGGGGAATGATCTATCCCATGGAATTTTTGCCGGTGATAGAGGAGGACGGGTTTATCACCAAAGTGGATTACTATATGTGGAGAAAGGCGGCGGAGTTTTTGCGCCGGTGTCAGGGCGCGGGGATCTGCGACTGCCCTGTCTCGGTAAACCTGTCGAGACGGCATCTGCAGGATCGCGAGTTCATGCGGGTGCTGGAGCGTATCGTAAAAGAAAACGGCATTGATAAGCGGCTGCTGGAGCTGGAGATCACCGAGACCATGGAAGAGCATGTGAGCCAGGCGGTCAGAGAGATGAAAGAGCAGGGGTTTAAGCTGCTGATGGACGATTTCGGCAGCGGCTATTCGTCCCTGAACATTTTGCTGGAAACGCCTTTTGACGTGCTGAAACTGGATCGGAAGTTCATGGAAAACATGATGGTGTCTGACAAGGGGAGACTGATACTGGAGCATATTATCACGATGGCGGAACAGCTGCAGTTGGGTCTGATCGCCGAGGGTGTGGAGACCAGAGAGCAGGTGGAAGTGCTCAGGCAGATGGGCTGCGATCAGGTACAGGGCTATTACTATGCCAAGCCCATGCCCGAGGGAGAGTTTTTTGACATGCTGCTCGAAAACCGGAAAATGAAATAATGAGTAAAACGCTTTGCGTTTAACTCTTCTGAACAGAAGGTGCGCTAAAGCGCACGGAATCAAGGTATAATTTTTTTATTGCTTTTTTATACTGTATATGCTAATATACTTTCAAAGCATATATTTCTTTTCACTTTTGATAAAGCAAATCACTTTTCAGGATATCAGAAGATCTATGCTTTAAACTCAAACCATTACAATTGAAAAGAGCAGGAGATTTTGGTATTCGGTGATGTCCCCGGAGTTTGACGGCGGCCGGGTTGCTTTGAGGGACAGGGCTTTTATCTGACGTCTCCTGCCCGCAGGAGGTGCAAATGAGAGGAAGAAAAATGCAGAAGGAATTCCTTGCTCCCAAGTCGGATGTGGCGTTCAAGGAATTGATGCGCCATGAGGAGGTGCGCAGGAACTTTATCAGCAATGTGCTGGATATCCCCCTGGATGAGATCAAGTCGGTGCGTCTGGAAAACACCTTTTTAAGCAGGCGCAGCAGACAGGAGAAGGAGTGTGTCCTGGACGTTCGGATGCTGCTGAACGACAACCGCAGGATCAATGTGGAGATGCAGATCCGTCGTGTGGCCTATTGGGACAAGAGGAGCCTGTATTATCTGGCGAAGATGTATACGGACACCCTGTTCAAGGGATATCAGTATGACAGGCTGAAGAAATGCATCGTGATCGATATATTGGATTTCGACTGGGACGATTCCCCGGAATACCACAGGATATACGGTTTGCGGGATCAGGAGGGGAATCTGTATTCTGACCAGTTCGAGATACATATCATTGAGCTGAACAAGAAACTGACGGGAAACAGACTGGACGACTGGATCCGCCTGCTTAGGATCGGGAGCCGGGAGGAACTGGAAGAGATGCAGAGTGAGAACGCGGGGGTGCAGAAAGCCCTGGAAGAGGTAAGAGCGATGAATCTGTTCAGAATGGCGAAGTTAAGGTATGAGGAGCATTTAAAGAACCAGAGGGATCTGTGGGCCATGGAAGTAGCGGCCAAGGAGGACGGCTGGAAAGCGGGTCATGCAGCGGGTCATGCAGCGGGTCATGCGGAAGGCCACGCGACAGGCGAACTCCAGCGCAGCCGTCAGGTAATCTATGATTTCCTGGGACGCTTAGGTGATATCCCACAGGATATCTGCCTGCGCATTGAGGAAGAACAGAACCTTGACACCTTGAGACGGTGGTATCTGAGCGCTCCGGAAGTACACAGTTTTGATGAATTTCGGAGCGACTTAAAATAATATTTATACTATTTTGACTTGACAAAGCTACAATAGTAATGCAAAATGCATTACAAGAGCATAGAGAAAACATTAGATTCGCATTTATTAATGCCGGGTCTGTGTTTTCTCTTTTTTTTATCATCAAACACAGCATTCGGTAAACGTATGCGGAAAAAGGAGGACAATACATGAAACAAAAAAATCAACCTTACATGCAGGCTACAGGGGTATTGCCCCACTCCTTGGTCAATGACTATATGTTCAAGGCTCTGCTGCAGAAAAATCAGGTGGTATTAAAACATCTGGTCTGTTCCATGCTGCATCTGCGGCCGGAGGAAATAGTCAGCGTGGTTCTCAGGAATCCCATTGTGCTGGGAAAGGCCCTTGCGGAGGATTTTGACAGCAAAACATTTGTGCTGGACGTCAATGTGCTGCTTAACGATCAAGTTTTGATCAATCTGGAAATGCAGGTGGTGAATTACAAGAATTGGCCGGAAAGATCGCTGACCTACCTGTGCCGCAATTTTGACCAGCTGTCCAGAGGGGAAGACTATATCCACGTCAAGCCGGTCATACATATCGGTTTCCTCGATTTTACGCTGTTCAAGGCTCATCCGGAGTTTTACGCGACCTACAAAATGATGAATGAAAAAAATCATCAAGTTTATACTGACAAATTCGTATTGAGTGTGGTAGACTTAAATCATATAGAACTGGCAACGCAGGAGGACCGGGAGTGGAAGATCGATTATTGGGCATCCCTCTTTAAGGCCACCACATGGGAGGAACTCAAAATGTTAGCACAACAGAACTCAATATTAGAAGATGCAGTTGAAACGATATATGAGCTGACGGCTGACGAAACCGTTCAGGAGCAGTGCAAGGCCCGGGAGAAACATGTGCGGGAGATGAGAACTGTATTGACGGAGAAAGAGATGGCCATGCAGGAGAAAGAGATGGCCGTACAGGAGAAAGAGATGGCCATGCAGGAAAAAGAGATGGCCATGCAGGAAAAAGAGATGGCCATGCAGGAAAAGGATAAGGCCGTACAGGAGAGAGATAAAGCATTACAGGAAAAAGAGAGAGCCGCTCAGGAATCCGAACAGGAGATAGCCCAATTGCGGCAAAAGATAGAACAGTTGACGCAGGAGAACAGACTGTTACAGGAACAGCAGACTTCAAAACAATAAATGATCTCACAGGAGGGCAGAGTGATCTTGCCCTCCTGTTTTGCCCGCAACCGGAAAGTGCGGCAATTTGGCAAAACAACCGTTAATAATTGCTGTTAATAGGATAATTTTACCCAAAACTATGTTAAAGGCGGTTGACTTTTTGTTCAAAATGGAGTATAACTAGAGTACAAGAGATATATAGGTATGGCATTCTACATATGTAACTTCTGACAGAAAAGAATATGTTGCACAAGTGATAGTGGTGGTGTGGAGTGCATCCCCACCATCTTGCGTATTTTCCGGCAGAGGCGGATATGCCGTATGCATGTATAAACTGAGGTTGGGAGAAATAGATGGCAAGCTACGGATATGAAGCGATAGATGCGAGCGGCAAAACAGTCAAAGGCAGTGTCGAAGCCGAAAATATGGATAAGGCCAGATCTGATCTGAAGAATCAGGGTCTGACCGTTATGGATATGAAAGAGCAGAGCCTGCTGACCAAGGATATCAATATTGATATCGGCGGCAAGCCCAAGGCCAGGGATCTCAGCGTGTTCTGCCGCCAGTTCGTGAGTATGATCCGGGCTGGTGTGACCATATTGGACGCACTGCGGATGCTGACCGAGGCCACGGAGAACAAAAAGCTGCAAAAAGCCATCAACGAAGTGCGTATCAGCGCGGAGAAGGGCGAACCCTTGGCCAGCGCCATCGCGGAGCATCCCAAGGTGTTCCCCGATCTGATGGTGAACATGGTGGCGGCGGGCGAGGCCTCCGGCAGTCTGGATAAGTCTCTGGAACGTATGGCAGTGCAGTTTGAACGTTCCAACAAGACCAAGTCGCTGGTCAAAAAGGCCATGATGTATCCTATTATAGTTATTATCGTGGCGATTGCCGTTGTAATTGTCATGCTGGTGAAGGTCATCCCCTCCTATGTGGTCATGTTTGAGCAGATGGGTACGGAACTGCCAGGTATAACAAAGGCAGTGCAGGCAGCCAGCAACTTTATTATGAATAAGTGGTTTATCCTTGTTCCCTGTATTGCAGTGATTGTGGTTGCTGTTTCACAGTTTGCCCGCACAGATGCAGGTAAACACTTTTTTGGGAAAGCGGCATTGAGTTTTAAACCCATCAAGAATCTGGTGGTAAAGACGGCGTCGGCGCAGATGGCCCGTACCCTCAGCACATTGATGGGTTCCGGTGTGCCGCTGGTGGAGGCGGTGGAGATCGTATCCAAGACTATGACTAATATATATTTTAAGGAGGCGCTGGAAGATGCCAGGGACGATATCATTATCGGACAGCCCTTGTCCGTGCCATTACAGCGGTGCGGTCTGTTCCCACCTATGGCCTACCATATGATCCGTATTGGCGAAGAGTCTGGTAATACAGAGGAAATGCTGGATAAACTGGCGGACTATTATGAGGAAGAAGTGGAGATGGCGGTGGCTACAGTGATGGCGGCCATGGAGCCAATGATTATTGTGGTGCTGGCGGGTATCGTTCTAGTATTGGTTGGAGCTTGTATGGCTCCCATGTTGACTATGTATGAGGCATTGGACAGCTTATAATATAGAATTATCCACCTACGTGTAGGGACGGGGTGAATAAGATAAATAAAAATCTTATAAGGTAAAGGAGAGGTTTATTATGAAGAACGAAAAGAAACTGAACAACAAAGGTTTCTCCCTCGTGGAGTTAATCATTGTTATTGCCATCATGGCAGTGCTGATCGGTGTGCTGGCTCCCCAGTATCTGAAGTATGTAGAGAGAGGACGTGAGTCTGCAGATCTCGACAATATTGAGTCACTGATTCATGCAATTGAAATCTATAATGCTGATCCTAACACAACAACTCCGGCAACAGGTACAATTACAGCAGGTGCCCCTGTTACTGTTAGTGATACCTCTATTACTGCTGCACTTACCGATGCAGGGATAACAACACTTCCTTCCATGAAAAGTACAGAGTATAAGAGTACTTGGGTGATTACCGTTTCAGCAACCGGTTGGACTGTTACTACAGAGAGCACGAACAGCAAGTTGGCAAAAGCATTGGGACGCTAATTGCGTTAATATCAATGGCGATAATAGCCGCCTCGAAGGGTAATTTAAATGCTCCAGATAATATTTCTCTACATACTGGTATTCCTCTACGGAATCATCATCGGTAGTTTCCTCAACGTGTGTATCTACCGAATACCGAAAAAAGAGAATATAGCAACCACCAGATCCCACTGCATGAGTTGTGGGTATCAGTTGAAGTGGTACGACCTTGTGCCGCTTTTTAGCTATCTGGCGCTCCGGGGCAAATGCCGCAAATGCGGTAGCAGGATTTCCGTTCAGTACCCCCTGGTGGAGGCGCTGAACGGAGCCCTGTACCTTCTGGTTTTCTGGAGGTATGGATTGAGCGTAGATTCCCTACTCTACTGCTTATTGTTCAGTGCGCTGATTGTACTCAGCGTCATTGACTTCAGAACTTATGAGATTCCTGTTGGAATCAATATCTTCATACTAACCCTGGGGCTGATCCGCATAGTGACGGACATGTCACACTGGCTCTCCTATGGGATCGGCCTCCTGTCGGTTAGCATTCCGTTGTTATTGATCTACCTCGTCACCAAGGGGCGGGGCATTGGGGGCGGCGACGTGAAATTGATGGCTGCCGCCGGATTATTGATCGGCTGGAAACTGAATGTACTTGGTTTCCTGCTGGGTTGTATGCTGGGTTCCATCATACATGTCTGCCGGATGAAACTTTCCGGCGAAGGCCGCACATTGGCCATGGGACCTTATCTGGCCATGGGTATCGCCATTTCCGTTATGTGGGGGGAACAGATGATAGCCTGGTATTTATCATTTATGGGTTTACACTGATTTTATTTACCTGTCTGGAGCACTATCTGCCCAGACAATAAACAGGGATTGGGAGATACGATTAAATGGCTAAAGTTGTCAGTATTGAAGTTGGATATAGCTTTATCAAATTATGTGAGATGGATTATAAGGCGAAGACGCCCAGAGTGTACAGATTTGCCATGGTGCCGACTCCGCTTAATGTAATAGAAGACGGCTACCTGAAAGAGAGCGCGGGATTGAGGACAGCTATCAAGGAAGCCTTGTACCGCAACAAGATCAAGACCAAAAGGGCTATTTTTACTGTGGCCTCCAGCAAGATCATCAACAGGGAGGTGATGCTGCCTCCAGTGAAAGCGAATATGATGGAGTCCATGATCAAGGCCAACTTAAAGGACTATTTTCCCATTGACCTCTCTGACCATGAGATCTCCCATGTGGTGTTGGAGACCTTTAAGGACGGTGAGAATGCGGGAAAAACCCGTGTGCTGCTGGTGGCGGCAGAGAAGGCGCTGGTGGCCAGCTACGAGGCATTGGCTCAGAGCTGCGGTCTGACGCTGGTGGATCTGGATTATGTGGGTAACAGTATCTATCAGGCGGTAAAGAAGGAAGCGAACAAGATTCCTTCCATGATATTGAAGATAGAAGAAAATCAGACCATCATCACGGTGGTTAAAAATAACAATATGATGCTCCAGAGGAGTGTTAATTATGGAATTGACGACGCCATTCATGAGGTGGCGGCCAATCCCGCTTTTGACGTGATAGAGGACAATGACGCATGGCAGTTGATCAAGCGTCGGTGCTGCATCAAAGTGACTTTGGACAGCGATACCAAACCCATAGAGCCGGATCTGGAACAGGACGATGATATGGAGATTGCGCAGGCCCGGATGAATGTGGCCCGGACGCTGGCTCCTCTGATCAACAGTATCTCCAGAGTGGTGGATTTTTACAATTCCCGCAATCCCGAACATATTGAGCAGGCATATATTATGGGTATGGGCGGCGATATGAGCGGCCTGTCCAAACTGCTGACCAATGAGCTGGGCATCAAGACCAAGGTATTTCGCAAGCTGGAGGGTATCGTATGGCATCCCAGTATGGGCGATGGCGACCTCTTCAACTATGTGGCCTGTATCGGCGCTACCATGGCTCCGGTGAGTTTTATCAGCAGTGAGAAACAGAAAAAGCAGCAGAAGGAGACCAACAGTAAATCTTTGGCGGTACTGTTGGGAGTATTTTTTGTGGTGGCATCTGCGGCGCTGGCCGCCAATGGCTATGTGGCTTATAAGGAGGCTCTGGAAGAGCAGAAACGATTACAGGGTCTGGAGAATACATATCTCCCGGCGGAGCAGATTTATCAGAGATATACCAGTATGGTTACTTTGTATGCGGATGTTCTGCTTGGACACTTGAAGACCAACAATCCCAACGATAATATTCTTAATTTCCTCAGCGAGTTGGAGGAAAAACTGCCTGCAGATGTGCAGGTGGTGGAGTTTTCTTCCAATGACGAGCAGGCGGCGCTGCGGATGCATGTGGCAGATAAGGATACGGCTGCTGGGGTGATCCAGCAGCTCCGTGAGTTTTCCAGCCTACAGGCCGTGGTGGTAAACAGCATTCAGGAGATGGAAGAAGAGATTGTAAACGAGGAGGGTGCCGCGGGCGATGAGACTGCTGAGAATGCCGCGGACGAGGAAAAGGAATTTCGTCATTATATAGAATTTACTATTCTGTGTAGTTATTATCCCAATGGCTATCTGGCGGGAGAGCAGCCTGTCACGCCGTTCACGGAACAGCCTTCAGAACAGGAACAGCCGACGCAGCAGGAGCAGCAGATGGAAGGACAGGTGGAATAAATGGCTAAGGAAAAAGCTGAAAAAAAAGGTGGAAAAAGCAGCAACAATCTGCTCCTCTATGTGGCGGCAGTGGGCGCCCTGTTGCTGATACTGGTATATTTCTTCGTATATCAGAAGTTTGCGGATGAGGCAGAACAGATTCAATCGTCCAATCGGACGCTGGCACAGAGGGTCAGCGAGCTGAAGGTGTATTATGACGCCAGGGAACAGTATATTGAGGCCACGCAGCTGGCGGAGCAATTGACAGACGAACTGTTGACGGCCTATCCGGCGGACGCCAGGGAGGAAGACGCCATTCTGTTGGCTGTACAGATTCAGCAGAGCAGTGGTTCCTCTTTCCAGAGTATCAATATGGAGAGGGGCGATGTTGCCCATACGGTGACGGAGGAGACAGTGGCGGCGGCAGGAAGTGAGAAATATACCCAGGCCATAGAATTCCGCCAGATGAATGCCACCTACTCCAATGAGGTGAGTTATGAGGGCTTGAAGGATATGATCCAGAAAATCTTTGACAACAGCAACCGGATCGGCATTCGGAATATTGCTTATTCAGCAGGTGATCTGGAGCAGCCCAATCTGACTGGGCATATGGACCTGGTATTCTACAGCGCCACAGGCACGGGCAAAGAATATATTGCACCGGATATTACGCCTTATCTGGCGGGTACAGATAATATTTTTGGCGTTGCCGATGAGGTGCAGCAATAGGATTTGTATGGAAGAGGTCGGTAACAGAATGAAGACTCTGAGATGTAAAGACAGAAAACTGAACAATACGGGTATGTCCTTGGTGGAGATCATAGTGGCCATGTGTATTCTGACCATTGTTACGGTGTCAGTTTTGTCCATCTTTGTGTATTCTATTCGGCTTAACGCCCGTTCCCGGACACGCCAGCAGACTACGGCTGCAGCGCAGACAGTTATGGAGAATTTTAAGGCGTATCCTGTCAGGGAGTTGTGTGAACAGTTTGACGGCATTCATGAGACGGTCGGAGGTGTGGATACAGTAAAGACCTTTAGCGTGAACGGCACAGGAGTAACTACGCAGATAGTTCGGTTGGTTGGTTCCGCAGTGCCTGGAGCGTCCTCTGCTCCAGTCGTGCTACCATCAAATGACAGCGCGGCAATAGACGCATTGTTGGCCAGCGGAGACGATATTAATCTGCAGGTGTATAATATGGAGTATCAAAATGAGTATTACGATGTGGAGGTACAGCTGAGAAGGCATGGTGGTTCTCATGTGGCGGATATGCAGACGCTGATTTACGAGAATCGTACAGAGGATAATTCTGCCGCCTATATAGGGGATAGGGGAATGGATGCGGCGGCGCTTACTGAAATCGCGAAAAAGGTAGCGGAGAAGTGGACAGATGAGGAACAGGCATTGCCGCTGGTGGGCGCGACTCCTGCTCCTGCCCGTACTGAGGGTGAGGTAGATTTAAGCAAGATCCATATCACTAAGCGAGAGTTGACAGCGACGGTCAGGCAGGATGGCGGAGATTATGTGGTAGTGATGGGATGTAAATATTGGTATAGGGTAGACAGTTTCCCCTATGTGGATGCGTCAGGTGCGTCGCAGACATTTGGCGGTATACCGGAAACAGAGTATCCCTATATGATGGATAGGGCAGATTCGAATAATCTTCAGCCACAAAAGGAAATATTTCGGAAACCTGTGGCGGCGGGAAATCCGATAAATCTGATGCTGTATTATTATCCGGCATATCATGATGTAGGAACCGTCAGGGTGGCAGTAAGCGTGGCGGAAGACAACATTGTTATTAAGAATGAGCTGCCTGCTCCTCTGGGAGGCGAGCGGCCGGAAGTAAAATGCTATCTGTATAAACAGCGGGATATGGCGCTGAGCGATACCAAAATTTCTACGCTGGATCAAAATTATGGCCCATATCTGCATTTGACTCTGGGGGACAGGGTTTACATCTATGACGACAATTTGGATACAGTGTTAGGGAATCCGGCCGCTACATATACCTATGACCCGACGGGGAGTATAACAAATCGTTACCGTGGAATCAGTTATGCGGCGGAAAACGCTGTTGTCTCCGGGCCTGGCGTCCCTGCTGTCCCCGCATTGCCCACAGGGTTGGAAACGGATAAAACTGCGGAGACAATACGTATGATGTATGACATTACGGTATCTGTGTATAGGCATGACGATCTGGAAAGCGGTGGCCCTAAGCCGGGGGTTTCGACACTATCAGTACTTGAGGGCACACTCATTGAATGATTTGGAGAAAAGGACAAAAAAGAGGATGAGAGACAGGGGCAGATGGCATAAAATAAAATATCTTAATAAAGACAATGCAGGTTCAGCCATTGTGACTGTATTGGTAGTAGTGGCTTTCATGACAATATTGGCTACGATCATGCTGTATGTGTCTGGCTCCAACTTTCAGATGAAAGCGGCGGATTATCGCACCAAAGAAAGTTTTTATTATGCGGAGACGCCAGTAGAAGAACTGCGGGCGCAGCTGGTAGAGGATGTACAGGTGGCGTTTGCCAGGGCCTATGCGAATACTGCGTCGGAATATGCTGGCCTACAGGATCCCGATCTGGTGAGGAATACATATCGGCATCGTTTTTGCGAGGAGATGAATAATCTGTGGCGAACCCGCAGCGGGGTGGATGCAGACAATAAGATTCTCTGGGGCACAGGAATTGAATCCGTAATAAGCCAGCCCCCTGTAGGCGGAGGCTCCTGGACACTGACTCCCATTGCGTCCTCGGCCGGAATGGATGAAACAGAATTTGACGCAAAGAATTGGCTGATCATGCGGGGAGTGGAATTTACTTATGTAAGTCCCAATGGATATACCTCGATTATTTCTACGGATTATTGCATTTTGATTCCCGAAGTTCAGTGGCCGGCCAGCAATGGCAGTTATGCTCCGCGTGGGACGGATCAGCCGGACAAATTGGATTTCAGCGATTGTGTGTACTATATGAACTGGACGAAGAAATAGGGGCTGGTGTATATGGATGCAGAGATGAAAAAGAGGAATAACGGGGGGATGTCCCTTGTAGAAATCATAATTGTGATCGCTCTGATGTCTGTGATTGCCGGGGTGGCGGGTTATGGCCTGAGCCTGATCAGCAATAAGCCTGTGGAGGAATGTGCCAGAAAGGTTGAGATGGCTTTGAACCGTAACCGTACCAATACTATGGGAAAATTGACAGGGTGGTTGGAATTTTATATGAAAGACGGCCGTCTGACTGTCAAAGAATGTTTAAATAACACGAACGATCCTGCTCAGGCGCAGATTACGGAAACAGTTATCGGAGCGGAAGGCGTTGCCATGAAAATCACCTATGACACGGGTTCGCCTCACGATGTGGGAACAGAGCCGTTCAGGGTCGCTTTTACGCGGGACAGCGGAGCGGTCAGGGCGTTTGAGATCCAGGCAGGAGGCGCTGCGCAGAAATGCAAAGAGATTTTGATATATAAGGGGAGTTATGAAAAGACTATTAAGGTCGATATACTTACTGGAAGAGTCAAAGTAGAGTAAATGTAGATGGCTGGAAGAAGTATACCGGAAAAGCTGGAGAGGGAAACAGGTGAATGAGATGATGAAATGGATAAAAAAATTCTCACAGAATCAGAAAGGGTTCTCCCTGGTGGAATTGCTCTGTGCTGTGGCGATACTCAGCATTGTGATAACCAGTGTAGGAACGTCCATGGTAGTAAGCGCCAGGAGCTATCAGAGGGGCAATACGGAGTTGGATCTACAGCAAAAAGCCCAGATAACTGCCAATTTATTGACCAACTTGATTATTGATTCTGATGAGGTTATTTCACCTCCCGCGGATGGGACGCACAGTAGCGAATTAAAAATAAGTAAAATCGAGGGTGGTGTGCCGGTTGAGTACCAAATAAGTCTGAGCGGTACATCCTTAAGTTATACCACTGGAAGTGATTCGGGGATTTTGGCGGAGGATATATCAAGTTTTTCCATTTGGCGCGTCAGCGACAATAATTTTGATTTTAACCTTGAAGTAACCGGTAATGGCGGGAGAACTTTCGCGAGCGATTATCATGTGACACGCAGGAATGGAGTGAGTGCCGGCGGCAGCGCCACCACGGGAATCTCAAAGAGCATTTGGGCGGAGAGTGATCTGACCCTGGAGCCCAACCAGGTGTACGAAGACTTAAATGTACAGATTATAGGCGCGTCTACGGCGGGCTATACCATAGAAAATCTGTCCGGCAATACGGATCCCAATACGAAAGTTGAACCCAAAGACGCAAATACAATTAAGATTACAGTCGGCAGGGACGAGTGCGGCGATGCAAGTGCAGGAGGAGCATTTTCTTTTCAAATAAAATCGAATGACGCAGAGGTGGCTCCTTTTAATGTGAACGTCCATGTGAGACGGGTTACGGGGATAAGTGTTGGCGGCAGTAAAACAGAAGGCAGTAGAGCAAAGACAAACTCTGTCTACCAGGTAGCAGCTCAGACTACGGGCCCTAATTTACCCCGGGTTTCGGGTGCCTGGTATGATCTTGACTATGTACCTACTCATCCTGTGACATGGGAGTTGCAGGGAGAGGGATTGCCTAATCCTGTAGGGAATTACGCAAGGATAGAATCCTCCTCTGAGGATGCCAGTGTTCCGTTTTGTAAAGTAAGGCTGTTGCAGGACATTCCGCAGGGCGGTGCAGTAAAAGTGGTCGCTGTTGCCAAACATCCGGAGGGAATGGTAGGGGCAGATCGAACCAATAAGACGGGGCTGCCTTATGGGACGGTTCAAGGCGAATATGTGATTAAGAATGCTACGGATATTAACAGAGGCGAATCGGCGGATTACCGACCTTTTTCGTTTGGGATTGGCGATTTGGGTCAACTGTATGATAAGGTAAAAGCTCTGTATGAGAGTAAGATAGCATCAGATCCTGCGGGAACGGTAACTACCAATATAAAATACAATGAGATAAAAGCATGGTATGACTCGTTGGCACCAGAATACAAGAATGGTGCTTACGTAGGAAACGCGATACAAAATAAATTTCCCAACCACCAATCGTATGTGGAATATAGATTTGTGTTGGATGAAGAGAAAGCGGATGAGAGTAAGTGGTCGCCGTGGATACCGGTAATGGAATGTAGGGGGGGCACTCCTATTTTCCGACCGGAAGAGACGAGTTATTTCCGACCGGATAAAGATTACATTTTACAGACCAGAGTCGCGATGGTGGATAGCAGTGATCCATCTATTGTCTATTGGCCTCTGGAGGATACGCCGCAGGATCAATATATGAAGGAGTATTTTGTCAGTAAGGTGACCATTTCGGATATTTATTTTGAGTGGTGGGATGGAGTGGAAAACTGCATTAGCAGGGAGACGAATATTCCCAAAGGAACCATGTTTAGTGTTAAAATAGGAGAGGCGATCGGATATGGCGAACAAAGTATTGCGGGACATATATGGGCAATAGTGGAGAGAGAGACCAGTCCGGGAGTGTGGGAGGATGTCACAAGCGGTTTTGAGGGTTTGAATCATGCAATGTCTAAGGGCGGAAGTGTCGCGGAATATACCAACGCAAGATCGAACACGCCAGGAAACTACCGATTGATGTTCTGCCTTAGGGGAATTGATTATAGAGAAAATGTTGGCGCAGGATCGGTGCCCGTTGATTGTAATCTCTTTGACAGGAGCACGGGAGAGGGTGTATTTTACTTTAGCATTACGGAGTGACTGGAGAGATTCTGAGTTTATAGTATTGAGATGCTGTTGATAGAATTTGCAGAGTGGATGTGGGTGTGTTATCTTGTGCTTACATCCACTTTTTTGCGCTTTCGAGCGATCACAGGGAGTAAGAATGTAAACGGTGATTAGCATGTACAGCGCATGAGAATGTTGCCAACAAAATAGGTGTGAAGTCTGCAAAGAGTCAGGTTGGCTTTACGTAGAAAAACTTTGTACGCGTTTTAGTATTGCTAAAGTAAATCACTGAGCAACAGGAAAACGCAAAAAGTTTCCTTGTAGCCATTTTGCTTAATATTATACAGATAAGCCAAGCACAGAAAAATTTTGTGTAAGTAAATTTAGTATTCATAAAATTGTGCTGCTTATTAATGATTTGGATGCGCAAGTAATGGTTTGAAATCGAAGTAAGGATCAATATGATGAGCGTTGCTGTTTTGGAAATTGAATATCAGGAAAATACCTTTGAAATATATCGAGGTAAAGTTTAGACACAGATTCTCGCAGAGATTAAATGATCAGTGCCTGTATGGTGTCAGGCTACTATATGAAAGGAGCTACAGCGGCAAGGATTTACCATATCTAAAATACACAGTATTAAAATAGATATATGCCGTACCTGTTTACCGTAAAATACGGGAAACTCCGATTAAAGAGAAAATAGCATAGAAAAGCAGTCTAGTTTTCGTATAATATTATTCTGCCAAGGCTGAGTTTCTGATGTATGTTTAAAGGTTTCATATATTGAGAAAAAAACGTCCGTATATAGGCTAATTTATTTAAGAAATATAAAAAGTGCAAATCAATTTAAAATTTTTAGAACCTCTTGCTTTTTCTATTCCAGTATGGTATTTTAGGGATAGAAAAGTTTGGAATCCTATTTACACTTCACAAATTCAAGTTTCAGGTGTTATTTCGGCGGCTCGCCATAGATTCAACTTTCACAACAAATAAGGCGGACTGGCGAAAGATTTCTCTCTGCTGTCATGTCTGCGGAAACGGAGGACGGACTGCGCATGCAGGTAGAAATGATGAAACAGAAGGACTTGGTGGAAAAGGACTTTGTGGCCTTTCCAGATGTGGCGGCGGATATGCTCAACGCGCTGTTGTTTGAGGGGGAACCCATAATCAACGCAGAGGAACTTGTACCGGCGCCAACAGAGACACTCTATTTTGGAGACAGTGGCAAAAGGTTTCGCAATCAATATGAGGATCTGGCAAAATACGAGATGCGGGAAGGGCAGATAAGGACAATGTATCTGTTTGCCAACCAGACCTTGCCGGACAGCCGTATGATCCTGCGTAAAGCAGGATATATCGGAGGCGCATACAGGGAGCAGTATGAAGAAAAGGCTGCGGGATCTTACCCGGTGATAGAGCTGATCCTTTACTGGGGAGAAAAACACTGGCAGGGGCCACGCAGTATCAGCCAGCTATATTCCAAACATAGTCTGTCCCCCAAACTGAGGAAGTACATAGACAACATACGTCTTCATGTATGGGAGATGCGACATCTTCCGCAGGAGGTCAGAGAGCGGTTCAGCAGTGACATGAGAATCGTGCTGGACTATCTGGCGGAGGGCAACAGTTACTGTTCAGACAGGCCAGTGGTTCATAAAAGCGCATTGATCAGAATGCTAAAAGTGCTTTCCGGGGATAAGGATATAGAGGGTATAGAAAAACAGTTGGAAACAATGGATATCAGAGAGGAGGATAAAATAACCGTGTGTGAATTGTTTGAGCAATATGAGAGAAAAGGCCGCAATGAAGGCATTCAGCAAGGCCGTAGCGAAGGAATCAAACAGGGTCGCAGTGAAGGGATTCGAGAAGGAATTTGTGAGGGAATTCGGGTACTGATAACGACCTGTCGGGACATGAAACTGAGTTCCAGGGAAACTGCCGAAAAAGTCAAGAGCGGATTCCAGCTTGATGATGCGGAGTTACAGAGAAATATGGAGTTGTACTGGCCAGAATGAAACAAGGGTAGGATTGCCTTTCGATCCATTGCTCGGACAGGCTGATGGTTCATAAAGGCATGCTTATCAGTGCATGGCGCGAAATAGTAATCTAAAATTTTCAAATTCTCTTGTCTTTTCCGCTCAGGTATGGTATTTTGGGAATAGAAAAGTTTGGAATCCTATTTACACTTCACAAATTCAAGTTTCAAGTGTTATTTCGGCGGCTCGCCATAGATTCAACTTTCACAACAAATAAGGCGGACT
>CAZGVI010000013.1:0-77157 GCA_964529395.1 uncultured Acetatifactor sp. | reverse complement strand
AATTTTCAAAGTTCATCAATTTCTGCTTGACTTTTTATTTGCAGACTATTTTAAGTAAAATATATCTGGCAGATGACATTTCCATTTAATACATATTAAAGTAAAGGAGGACAGGCAATAATGGAAGAGCAGAAAGTGTTTGGTTATATCAGAGTATCTACCAGAGAGCAAAATATGGACAGGCAGAAGGAATCGCCGCAGCCAGACAAAGGGGTATACATTTTGGAAGACCATCTAAACCTCTGCCCGACAATTTTGCTGTTGTATACCAGGCATGGAAAACAGGAACCCTCCGAACCGGAAAGGCTGCCGCGGAGTGCGGGATGCCAAGATCCACTTTTGTTATAAGGCAAAAGAGTATGAAGAAAAATAACGAAGAAGTGTACTTTTTGTCACCTTATTTTGATAAATACTTTTGATTCAAAATATACCACCAATGATAGCGGTGGAGCTACAGCGTGGCATACATTGGATAATTTTTCTGTTGAACGGCTGGATGCCAATAAATGGAGGGTAAGAGCGTTTGATATTTATTCTGAGGGTGGGTATGCCTTTGGCAGAGTTGTATCCCGAGTTTGTTTCACGGTAGTCAAAAATCCCGACAGTTGCTTTGACGGATACAGTCTTACCGGTTTTGAAGTGGAGGAGGAGGCTCCAACGGATTGGGCGCAGACCTATTATGATTATCTCACAACCGACCCGGAAGGAATCGTTTATTGCAAACAAATGGGGCATTAGAGAACAATTTTCTCTATATGCCCCATTTTGCCAGCCTCGATTGACCAGAAAAGAAATAATCTCTTGTACGGCGGAGACTGGCATATATCGGTAGAATCCACGGTTTACAAACTTATAGTTTATGCACCCGCAGGGCGCGGATAGCATTCAGCACGGCGATCACGGTGACGCCCACGTCGGCGAAGATCGCCAGCCACATATTGGCGTAGCCTATCACGCCCAGCAGCAGACAGACAAATTTGACCGCCAGGGCAAAGACGATATTCTGGTAGACAATGGAAAGGCATTTTCGGGATATCTTGATTCCCTTGGCAATCTTCATGGGATCGTCGTCCATCAGCACCACATCCGCGGCCTCGATGGCGGCGTCACTGCCCATAGCTCCCATGGCGATACCAATATCTGCCCGACCCAGCACCGGCGCATCATTGATGCCGTCGCCCACAAAGACAAGTTTTGCTTTAGGAGGTTTTTCCGCCAGTAATTTCTCCACCTGCTCCACCTTGTCTCCCGGCAGCAGTTCGCTGTGTACCTCGTCCACTCCCAGATCAGCGGCCACTTTTTCCGCCACGGCTTTAGCGTCTCCCGTCAGCATGATCGTCTTGCTCACGCCTGCTTTTTTCAGCGCGGCGATGGCGGCTTTGGCCCCCGGCTTTTCAATATCGGAAATAACGATATGCCCGGCATAACTGCCGTCCACAGCTATATGGATAATGGTGCCCACACTGTGGCAGTCCGCATAGGCTATGTTCTGCCGTTTCATCAGTTTGGTGTTGCCGATGGCGACTTCGGTGCCGTCCACTTTCGCGATCAGTCCTTCCCCGCTGATCTCCCGGATATCCGTTACCCGGCTGCGGTCGATCTCCTTGCCGTAAGCCCGCTGCAGGCTCTTACTGATAGGATGGGAGGAAGAGCATTCCGCCAGAGCCGCATATTCCAACAGCCGGGCATCTTCCATTTCGTTGTGATGAATGCCGCTGACCTCAAACACACCCTGGGTGAGAGTGCCAGTCTTGTCAAAGACCACTGTTTTAGCCTGGGACAGGATCTCCATATAGTTGGAACCCTTGATCAATATGCCTTCCTTGCTGGCGCCGCCGATCCCCGCGAAGAAACTAAGTGGCACGCTGACCACCAGCGCGCAGGGACAGCTGATCACCAGAAAAGTCAGGGCGCTGTAGATCCAGTTCTCCCAGCCCGCAGCCCTGCCCAGGAGCAGATTGCATATGGGAGGCAGCAGGGCCAGCAGCAGCGCCGCGATGCACACCGCCGGGGTATAGACTCTGGCAAACCGGGAAATGAAGTTCTCCGAACGGGATTTGCGGGAACTGGATTCCTCCACCAGCTCCAGAATCCTGGAAACCGTAGATTCTCCAAACTCCCGGGTGGTCCGGATCTTTAGAACACCCGTCATATTGATACAGCCGCTGATGACCTCGTCCCCCGCGTGAGCCTCCCGGGGCAGACTTTCCCCGGTGAGAGCGCTGGTGTTAAGGTCCGAGCTGCCCTCTGTTATGATGCCGTCAATGGGAATTTTTTCTCCGGGCTGCACTACAATGATATTTCCCACAGCAACCTCATCAGGGTCTACCTGTATAAGCTTGCCGTCCTGCTCTATATTGGCATAATCCGGCCGAATATCCATCAGGGCGCTGATATTGCGGCGGCTCTTCCCCACCGCGTAGCTCTGGAAAAATTCTCCCACCTGATAAAAAAGCATAACGGCAATGGCTTCGTTGTAGTCACCGCTCCTGGTGTAGACCGCCAGAGTGATGGCGCCGATGGTTGCCACGGTCATCAGGAAGTTTTCATCGCATACCCGGCCGTTTAAGATGCCCTTGCCCGCCTTTTTCAGGATGTCGTAGCCGATGATCAGGTAGACTGCCAGATATAGTGCGATCCGCAGTATTCCGGTGACGGGCAGAAAGTTTAAAATGACCAGCATTACGGCCGAGACAATAATGCGGGCCAACATTTTTTTCTGTTTTTTGTTCATACATAGCTCCTAACCCGTGCAGAGTGAAAATTCATTCTTCGCCATTAGTTCAAAAATGAGCGTGTCAGCACACTGGCGCTCCACGGAAATAATCAAGGATCAAAGTTCGATCTCACAGTCCGGCTCCACCTTTTTGCAGGCTTTCAGCACAGCCTTCATGACTTCTTTCGGATCCTTGCCCTCCTCAAACTCCACAATCATCTTCTGGGTCATAAAATTAACGGTGGCAGCGGCCACACCCGGGGTCTTGCGGGTAGCCTCTTCCATCAGGTTAGCACAGTTTGCGCAGTCAACTTCAATCTTATACGTTTTTTTCATAATTGGGGCTCCTTTCAAGGTGGATAGTTAATTTAATAATTAAACAGTTGTTTAATTGTATATCAGTAGTATAGTGTAGATGGGTGGAGAAGTCAATATATTTTTAAAATTTTTTCATTTCAACGGCTTGTAGGGTATAAATTCAAAGGCTTCGCAATCTTCATAGGAAAGAGTAATAGAAATGGTTTCCTCCTCATCGGATATCGAAGGGCCAGTGATGACAAAAGCTTTTTCCTGTGGGTCATATTTCTCCCTAATGGCCAGAGGCCACATTGTACTCATGGAATAGTCGTTTTCCAGAGTTTGGCTGTCAATACTGATATATCCCTGTTGGATCACACCGTCATAAACGCGGTAGATAAAGACTCCTTCCACGCCGTCGCCGTATGTACAGTTGACAATGAGTTCGCCTGTGCCGTCGCCGTCAAGATCCGCGCTGTAAGCGTTGGGAAGATCATCATATCCAAAAGTCTCGGCGATGCACTGTGTCTCGCCGTCGATCACCGTATAAAATCGCCAGATATAGAAATAGGGTGTGCTTTCCTCCATAGTTATATAATAGTCTTCATAGCCCAGAACGTCAGAAAACGGGTGCAGATCGATCCGTTGTTCCGGTTCAAGCTCCGATATGGGGGCGGGCGTGGGCTCCGGCTCGGGGGTTGGCAAGGGTTTTGCTGTAGGGATTTCCTGGGATGCCAAAGTTTCCGTGGTTCCTGAAGTTTCCAGGGATTCTGGGGCGTCTTGGAACGCTGAAGTTGAGGGACTGACTGGCGTATCCGAATCGGTTCCCTTTCCACACCCATATAAAATAATGGCAGTCCATACAGTCAACAATGTAAGCAGCAAGTATTTCTTTCGCATCCTGATTTCTCCTCTTTGCAGTATATGGCCAAACACTGCTGTGTTGCCAATGATCCCGGTTCCTATCTTTCATAGACCATTTTATCATAGAACAACACATATAAAAAAGCAAAAAACAATAATATCACAAAAAATCTCTCGGAGGTTGTCACAGATTATAAAATGGGTTACAATAAAAAATAAGGCAGGTCATTATCGGAAGGGAAGTATGGGCGAATGGAAAGATTTGTGTTTCCCCACCATCACGGCGAGGGTGAAACAGAAGAATATCTGAGAAAACAATTGGGTAATCCGGAGACGTTTCAGAATGTGGCCGATACTTTCCGGTTATTGGACGACACCAGCCGGGTGCGTATTTTCTGGTTATTGTGCCATTGCGAGGAGTGCGTGATCAATATATCCGCCATGGTGGATATGACAAGTCCCGCGGTATCCCATCATTTGCGGCAGCTCAGGGCGGCAGGGCTGATCGTCAGCCGCCGCGAGGGCAAGGAAGTTTATTATAAAGCCGCTGACACGGAAGAGAGCAGGCTGCTGCACGAGGCCATCGAGCAGATCATGGAGATAGCATGTCCCGCTAAATAAAGGAGGTAAAAGGGACGGCCACAGAAAAAAGTGACCTTGATCTGCTTGTAGATAGCAACCTGCGGGGATTGCGTTTTGTCGGGTTTATGGAGGCGGTTCACCAGGCTGTAGGGATGCCAGTGGACGTTTTTGACATTTCCCATATTGAAACTGGATCAAAAATTGACCATGAGATACATGATACAGGGGTACTTATCTATGAAAAGTGAGATCATATTGCAAAAAATGCTTATGTATACTATGAAGTTGTCAGATTATTGTGCCGGTTATAGCTATGAAAGCTTTATGTCAGACACAAAGCTGGTGGATGCCTGTGTGGGAAATTATCAGTGAAGACATACCGGAATTACAGAAAACTCTTCAAAAGATGATCTCGTAATCTTACAAGTTTGTAAGCTAAATGTAAATAAAATCGATACAACTCCTCCCGGATTTCATGTAGTATAGATATTGTCATGGACACAGACAGGATAACCATCCTGCGCGGCGTCCATAATATCACAGACCGGGAGGTATTTTTATATGCTGGAAGTTAAAAATATTGAAAAATATTACGGCAGCAGGAACAATGTGACCAAGGCCCTGGACCGGGTGAGCTTTCGGGTGGAGGACGGAGAATTTATCGCCATCATGGGAGCCTCCGGCAGCGGCAAGACCACTTTGTTAAACTGTATATCTACTATAGATACCGTGAGCGCCGGGAGTATACTGCTTAACGGGGAGAGTATCGCGGAGCTGTCCTCCCGGGAGCTGGCCCGTTTCCGCCGGGAAAAGCTGGGTTTTGTGTTTCAGGACTTCAATCTGTTGGATACTCTGACCATAGAAGAAAATATCGGTCTGGCCCTATCCCTGAATCATGAGGATCCGGGCGCGGTACAGGAAAAGGTGAAAACTGTAGCGGGGGAACTGCATATCACAGACATTCTGGAGAAGTTTCCCTACCAGGTATCCGGCGGACAGAAACAGCGGGCCGCCTGTGCCCGGGCCATGGTAGCGGGACAGTCCCTGCTGCTGGCGGACGAACCCACCGGGGCGCTGGATTCCAAAGCGTCCAAGAATCTGTTGGAGATCATGACCCAAATGAATGAGGAGATGGGCGCTACCATTTTGATGGTCACACACGACGCTTACAGCGCCAGCTATGCCCGGCGGGTGCTGTTTCTCAAGGACGGGCGGCTTTTTAACGAGCTGCTGCGGGGGGAGCGGAGCAGAGGGGTGTTCTACCATGAGATATTGGATGTGCTGGCATTGTTGGGAGGTGATATCAGTGACGTACTTTAAACTATCCCTTCGGAATGCCAGGCGGCAAGCCCGAGACTATCTGGTGTATTTTGCCACTATCGTCATGGTGGCCGCGCTCATTTATGCCTTTAACGGATTGATCTTCTCCCAGGAGCTGCAAAGTCTGGCGCTCCAGATGCGGACGCTGCCCATGATGATCGTTCTGGCCAGTATCGTGGTGATCGCTATAATCAGTTGGCTGGTTTCCTATACCATCAATTTTATGCTGACCCGGCGCAGCAGGGAGTTTGGGCTCTATGTGCTGATCGGTCTGGAGAATAAGCAGGTGGCCCGACTCTTTTTCCTGGAGAATCTGGTAGTGGGCGGTTGTGCCCTGGGACTGGGAATCCTGCTGGGCAATCTGTTTTACCAGATGCTGCGGGCCATTGTCCTGAGCCTGTTCGGAGTTCCCTATGTTTTCTCTTTTGTATTTTCTCTGCGGGCGGTGGGTTTGACACTGTTGTGTTTTGTGCTGATTTACCTTTTTGCCCAGTTTAGGAGCCGAAAACGTATCCGTTCCATGAAGATTTACGATCTGATCTATTATGACAGACAGAATGAGAATGTGGTGATCCGGTCCGGTAAAAAGCGGCAGAGGGTCTTTACCATGTCTCTGGCGCTGGGTGTTTTGGGTACTCTGATGCTCATGGCAGGGAATCTTCCTCTTGGAATCATCGGCGCGGTATGTATCATTGTCTTTTTGTACGCCTTTTTTCTCAGCTTTGCCTCCGGCGTACCGGCCTATTTTGACAAGAGACCGGGAAAGAAATATAAAGGACAGAACCTGCTGGTATTCCGCGCATTGACGGCCAAGCTGGCCACCATGGGCATAGTCATGGCGACTATCGCCCTGCTTTTTACCGCAACGCTGATCTCCGAAGGTTTTGGATTGATCATGCAGGGTCTGTTCTATGGGCGGGCTCGGGAAAACAGCTGTTTTGACATAATGATCGGTATTTCCGATCTGCGGCAGGATCACGAAGACTACCTTAAATATCTGCATGATAATGTTCCAGTAGAGGCAGAACGGCAATATGAGGTCTACCAGGGAGAAAATGCCCAGGTGAGAGACTGGCTGTTAGAAAACACCACTTATTATGACTATCATGAGTATGACATTCTGATGGCGTACAGCGATTACGCTGCCCTGCGCGAGATGTTGGGATATCCGGAGGTAACTCTGGAGCAGGGAGGCTACCTGATCCATTGCAGAACCTATTTGGAGGATCTGCTCACAAAATATACCGCATCCATTTCTGTGGGCGGGCAGACTCTTGCGCCCGAGAGCTTACACTGTGAGCCGCTGGGGCAGTATGGCTGGGACGTGAACGGCAGCGACTATCTTCTGGTGGTGCCGGACGCGGTGGCAGAGCAATGTCCGGTAAGCCACCGCCTCTATGTGGCCCTAACCGCCCAGCCGATCAGTGAAGAACAATATACAGAACTGCGGGATATCCGAAAAGACCGTTCGCAATATCATGACTATGACAATATCATAGTCGGAGCCCAGGAGGAACGGGATGCCGCCTCCTGGACAGCCATGACGGTATTCCCCCTGTATTATCTGGCTCTGGTGCTGACCATGACCGCGGCGACCATTCTGACCATACAGCTCCTCAGCGAGTCGGGGAGTTACCGGCGCCAGTTTGCGCTGCTGCAAAAGCTGGGGATGGACAGCAGAGAGATGGCCAAGGCGCTACGCAGACAGTTTACTGTCTACTATGCCATGCCCGCCATACCGCCGCTGCTGATTGGCATTCCATTTTTATGGGATTTGTCGCTGACGCCGGAGCCGGGCATACTGACAGGGATCTCCCATCCTGCTGTCATCATTGGTATTGCTGTGGGGCTGTACCTGCTGGTATACGCAATCTATGTCCTGTTGGCGTATACCAGCCTACGGCGGAGCGTACTGCCGGAATAGGGGAAAACACAGTATCCATAACCGACATTCAGACAAATCCGAGCAATCCAGGACAGGACGGATCGTGCAGATCCATTGTATTATAAATCTACGGAGGTTGCGCATGAGAACAGTACAACTTTTACAACAGGCCATATGGTATATGGAGCAGCATCTTCTGGAAGACATAAATTATGAAGATGTGGCTGAGAGTATCTATATGTCAAGCTATAACTTTCACCGGACATTCAGCTTTATGACGGACATGACCGTGGGCGAGTATATTCGTAACAGGCGCCTATCGCTGGCGGGGCAGGAACTTCAACAGACGGATATCTCGGTGATCGATGCGGCATATAAATATGGCTATGATACGCCTGAAAGTTTTTCCAAGGCTTTCTCGCGTTTTCATGGAGTCAGCCCGAGGCAGGCTAAGCGTAAAGGCACACAACTGCATTTGTTCAACCCTCTTGTGATCAAAATAACAGTGGAAGGTGGTAGCATTATGGATTACAGAATTGAAAGTCAAAGCAGTCAAAAATTTATCGCCATGGTGAAAGCGTTTCCCAACGAGATCGTCAATGATGAGAACGATCACAGCGTTCCGGATTTCTGGGGAGAATGTTATGGGAAAAATCTGATAGAACCCATGCTGTCCTTGCGCCCCCAGGGAAAAAAGGACCTGTACGGGCTGTGCAGTCCCGCAGTAAAAAATGAGACGCATTTCGATTACGGTATAGGCATTCTCATTGACGGGGAGACGGATGTTTCCGGACTGGATGCGCTTTTAGCCCAGGGTTATACTCTCTGGGAAACGAAACCTATGGACTATGCCGTATTTAAATGCATTGGAGAGGACGGTGACTGTATCGGCGAGACTTGGAGCAAATTTTATAAGGAGTTTGTGCCCCAGACAGGGTATGTGCAGACAGATGATACCGACTATGAGGTCTACTATGAAAAGGGTGAGGAAGGCCTGGTCTGCGAGCTCTGGATCCCTGTTGTGAGACAATAAAAAATCCTTGACATTTAGATTTGCATATTGCAGTCTATATATATGCAAGGAGATTGGAATATGAATAGATCTATATCTGCATTTTTAAAAAAAGCCATGTTTCTGGCGGCGGCAATAACTGTCGTCGCCTGCGCGGCATTGAGCGCTTGCTCTAACGCGGACAGGCAGGATGCCGCAGCTGAGAG
This sequence comes from uncultured Acetatifactor sp., assembly GCA_964529395.1. Taxonomy (GTDB): domain Bacteria; phylum Bacillota; class Clostridia; order Lachnospirales; family Lachnospiraceae; genus Acetatifactor. The sequence goes on along the minus strand of CAZGVI010000013.1, from coordinate 68,275 downwards.
TACAGACAGCGCCGCAGCGGAGAGTGCAGACAGTTCCGAACCGGAAAGCACAGACGACGCAGAGCCGGAGAGTGCAGACAGTTCTGAGCCGGAAGGTACAGACGACGCAGAGCCGGAGAGTGCGGACAGTTCCGAGCCGGAGAGTGCAGACAGTTCTGAACCGGAGAATATAGTGATTCCCGAGATCAGCACTGGATATTCAGAATATGATGCGCTGATCGAGAAAGCGCAGAATGCGTTAATTGGCCGTGAAGACTATTTTGAAGATGAAATAGAGGATAATTTCAATTTTTCCTTGTGTTATATATATGCATTCTATAAAATTTATGAATCAGCGGGATATACTCTTCTTGATCTGGACGGGAATGGAATAGAAGAGCTGATCTTTGGAGAAAACGGCAGCGGCGCATGGAATGGTGTAATATATGACCTTTATACCATTGCGGACGGAGAGCTGGTACATGTATTTTCGGGGGGAGAGCGCAACCGTTATTATCTCTGTGAAGACGGCAGTATAGCCAACGAGGGCTCTGACGGAGCGGCGGACTCGGTGGATATCTATTATACTTATGAGGGAACAGAGATGAAGTTGATAGAGGCCGTCCATTTTTATAATGGCAGTATTTATTATTCTACAGAAAATGACTATCCCGGCTATTATGTCGAAGAAAACGAAAGCATGGCATACAGGGAGATCGAGTGGGAGGAAGTCGAAGAGATCGAGGGAAAATATGTATATAGCCGGATTCAGTTTAACCGTTTTATAGAGATTTTGCAGGAAAAGTGAGCAGCGCAGTGGTTTCCGCGCCCTTCACAGAAACAATCCGCAGATCCATCCCCAGGCTGTCCGCCAATTTGCGGCACAGATACAGCCCCATTCCTGTGGAGCCGCCCCGGCTGCGTCCGTTGCTGCCGGTAAATCCCCGGTCAAAAACACGGGCCAGTTCATGGGCAGGGATCCCGATCCCATTGTCGTGGACGGCAAGCTGTACCTGCTGTCCAAGCAACCGGGCGGACAATGTGATCACAGGCTCGTCTCCATGATAGCGGGCGGCATTTTGCAGCAGTTGTCCCAAAATAAAGACAGCCCATTTGCCGTCGGTATATACGGTATGTTCCAGATCCTTTGTCTCCACCCGCACACCGCTTGCTATGAGAAGAGTTTTGTGCTGGCTGAGCGCCTGGGACACAATATCCGCAAGATCTGTCTGCCGAATGATAAAATCTTTTTCCGGGCTCTCCGCCCGGGCATAATACAGCGCCCTTTCCACGTGGGCCTCGATCTGCGCCAGCTCCCGTGTAAGTTTTTGCCCCAGGGCTGGCTCGGCGTTACGGCAGATCAGCCTTGCCGCCGTGATAGGCGTCTTGATCTCATGTACCCAGCTTTCCACATACTCCCGGTATTCCCGCCCGGCCTCCTGCGCGTCGGACACCGTCTCGATCATGGACTTTCCCGCTCTGTGAAACAGGGCCAGCAGCCTGCGCTCATAGGCGTCAGGAGCAGGAGGGATACACTCAAAAAACAGGTATTTTTTGTCCAGTCCGTTCATTATGTTTTCCAGTTCCCGAAGCCTGTTGCGGCGGCGAAGATAAGCCGCCATCCAGGCGCATAAAAAGACTGCGGCCCAGACGATCAGCAATAGCGCTACGATTCCTGCCCTCGTTCCGGTAGCCAACAGGAACACCGCTGCCGCGGCTGCAAAAACAGTATGAAGTACAAATCCCCGTAACGTCATATCTGATACCCCATTCCCCTGCGGACCTTGATCAGATCCTGCAGTCCAAGACTCTTCAGTTTGTCTCGAAGGCGGTTCACATTTACACTTAGGGTATTGTCCTCTATGTAGACCTGATTATCCCACAGTGTTTCGATCAATTCCGCGCGGGAAACGATCTCTCCCGGACGGCTCATCAGGCAGGCCAGGATCCGCAGTTCATTTCGAGTCAGCTGGAGGGTATCCTGTCCGTTGGATAGGGTTCCTTTCACAAGGTTCAGCGTCAGTCCGCCAGTCTCAATGATCTCCGCATCCAAACTTTTACTCTTTCTGCGCAGAGCGGTTTTGATCCTGGCCAGCAATACGGGTATATTGTAAGGCTTTGTGATATAATCGTCCCCACCCAGGCTCAGCGCCTGTATTTCATCCAGACTGGAATCCCGGCTGGTGACAAAGATAATAGGTGCGTTCACCTTTCTGCGGAGAGCGGCGCACAGGGAAAACCCATCCCGCTTGGGCAGGTTGATATCCAACAATATGAGATCCGGGGAATTTGCGATCGCCTGCCTGACAACATCCGTGAAATCCTTTACCGGCAGAGGGCAGTATCCCTCATTCTCCAACAGCAGTGTCAGCTCGTCCCGTATGACGTCGTCGTCTTCAACTATCATAACTCGATACATCATATTTACACCTTTCCTAAAATCCGGGGCAGATAAACCTCAGTTTCTTGTCTTTATTATACCGCCGTAAGTATGAAAACGCAATGAGAAAGAAATTTATTGTTTACATAGTAAACATTTTATGGTATGTTACAATGAGTAAAATGCTCCGCATTTAACTCTTCTGAATGAAGAGTGCGCTAAAGCGCACAAAATCGTGGTATAACTTAGAAACAATTTATCCGAAAATACCGAAAACGCGATATCACTGACAGGGCAGGCGATCCGCGGGAATGGGGAAAACATGAGAGAGTTGAGTACAGCCGAATGGCATGTGATGGAAAGTCTGTGGGAGGGCAGTCCTAAAGTGGGTAGCCGGATCGTGGCCGATCTAAAGAAAAGTGTGGGTTGGAGCCGCAGCACCACTCTGACCATGCTCCGGCGCATGACGGACAAAGGGCTGATCCTCTGCGAAGAAGGAGAGGATATGAAGACTTACCGGCCGCTGCTGGAGCGCCGGGAGGCGGCAGGGAAGGAGACGCAAAGTTTTCTGGAGCGGGTATATCACGGAAGTCTGAGTATGCTGGTGAATCATTTTGTGGAAAAAGAGTCCCTGAGCCGGGAGGAGATCGATGAACTGCGCAGGATCCTGGACCGGGCGGAGGAAAAGTAATACACGTATTTAGGAAAAGAGGAGTAGCAGGATGCTTAAATGGATCGTATCGTCAAGCATACTTATAGCGGCAATTATAGTGAGCAGATATTTTCTCAAGGGGCGGGTAAGCCGCCGGTTACAGTACGGTCTGTGGCTGCTGGCAGCGATGCGTCTGCTGATACCGGTATCGCCGATTCAAAGTCCTCTGGGCGTGGGCGACCTGTTACCGGAGATCCACACGGAGCGTGATGGGGAAAATATGGTGGATCTGAGCGATATAGCCTTGCCGGTAAACGTGCGCTTGGAGGAGGATTCCCGTCAGACGTCCGCTGCCGGAGAACATACATATGGGGCGGCTGATTCAAATGCGCAGGCGGTGGATGCACAGGGTCATTGCCGGGCTGGGCGTAAAAACATCACAGGCGGAGAGGAAGAAAGCGCCCACAGGGCGAAATTGGGAATAAGGGCCGCTGCCGGATATATATGGATAACGGGGACCTGCGTACTGGCGCTCTGGCTGGCCGTAGTCAATGGGGTATTCCGCTGTAAGGTGCGCAGGAGCAGGCGGCCTGTGGAAACGCCGGGCAAATGGGACGAAAAGAAGATGCTGCCGGTATATGTGACCGATCAGATCGGCTCGCCCTGCATGTACGGTCTGTTTTTTCCCGCTGTCTATATAACGCCTTCGGTGGCGGAAGACCCCAGGCTGTTTGCCACGGTGCTGTGCCATGAGCAGACGCATTACCGGCAGAGGGATCATATCTGGTCGGTGATTCGTTCGCTCTGCCTGTGTATCCATTGGTACAATCCGCTGGTATGGGCGGCGGTAAATCTGTCCCGGCAGGACGGGGAGCTGGCCTGTGACGAGGGGGTACTCCGAAGAATGGGTGTGGAGAACCGCGGCGAGTATGGAGAGGCTCTGCTGGCATTGTCGGCGGGGATAAGGCCGGCAATGCCCCGGGCCATGAGTCTGGCCACCTCCATGTCGGCTACAAAGAGACAGTTGCGAGAGCGATTATCCGCATTGACGGCTGTGCCCAGGATGGCGGCTGGTACGGCAGTGTCGGTAATATTGTTGTTTACCGCAATGGCGCTGGTCGCTTTTACCAGCAATGCTTACAGCGGCGGGGATTCCCCGGAGACAGACAGGACGAACGGTTTGGGCAAAGCGCGGGTCGGATATGACAGAACCGGTTCCGGGCGGCAGATGGAGACTCCCGGTGAGTTTCCGGTGGATCGGGAGAATACAGAGGGGCAGACGCTGTCCCTGGAGTCGGAATCCATATATGACAGTTGGGACGCTAAGATCCTGTGGTATTTTGACGAGGATCACCGTCCGGTGGCGGAGATATGGGAGGGAGATACAGAGAGGAAGCTGACCTTTGTGGAAACTTCCTGGTCCCTTTCCGCCCAGGAGCAGCCCTATTCCCGGGAGATCCTGTACTGGGCCTGCCAGGCCCTGCGAGAGCTGGAGCAGTGGACGGGGACCGAGATCGGGGAAGTCTGCTACAGCGTGTCAGAGCTGGGGGGATATTCCTTTGCGTTGACACCGGAGGATCTGGAGCATGACAGGATATTCTTTGACAGATATTACAATCAGTTGTTCGGGGGTACCGGCGTCATTGAACATATAGGCTATTCCACGGATATGGACGTATGGTTTTCTCCTGTAAAACAGTATGTCACACCGCCGGGATACGATAAGATGACCATGGAGGAAATTCTGATATGGTATTTTGAGCGCTCGGAAGCTGCCCGGGGCAGTAAGGTGGAAGAGATCGTCTGGCCCTGGGAGGGAGATTGTGTCCTTCGGACAGATCAGGGTACATATTATGAGTATACCGTGTCGGATACGATCGGCAAAGGTATGAGTCTCTACGGACCGTATGACCATTATCCTGAGCACTGAAATGAAAGAAGGCAGTGGCAGGCAGGATTCTTAAAACATTAGAAAGCATTCTGAATATTTGCGCAATACAGGATTGCCCGTTTTTGATATAATAAGGGAAATACTCCGGAACAAACCGATCTGTCTGACCGGTTGTTTATGAGAATAAAATATAAGATCCGATGGGAGGAACGGGCGATGACGCAGATACATTTACGGATCGGGGATCTGCGGCGGCAGAAAAAGATCACCCAGCAGGAGTTGGCCGACCAGGTGGGAGTGTCCTACCAGACGGTGAGCCGGTGGGAGACGGGAGCGGGGGAACCGGAGCTGTCCCTGCTGGCGGTATTGGCGGAATATTTTCAGGTGTCTGTGGACCAGTTGCTGGGTCTGACTCCTCTGGAGGGGGAGGCCTATGTGCCGGAACGGACAGGCACGGGAGATTTCTGGAATCATAAACGGGAGTATCTGCTGCGCACCCGAAAGGGCTACTACAATGAGGACTATGTGGATTTTCTGGTAAAAAAAGTATGGAGACTCACAGAGCCGGTATCTCTGTTGGACTGCGGCTGCGGGTATGGGTATCTGGGCCTGTTGCTGCTCCCCTGCCTGGCGCCGGGCAGTACCTATACCGGCATTGATTTTGCCGGGGATCTGATCGCCACAGGGCGGGAGATCTTTCGGGAACGGGGGATGGCGGCCGAGTTTATCCAGGAAGATGTTCTCGCCTGGAAGAGCAGGCGGCAGTACGATGTGGTGATCTGTCAGGCCGTGCTGCGGCATCTGGACGATCCGGAGGGCTTTATCCGTCGGATGATACGGTTTACGAACCCCGGCGGTATGGTGATCTGTATCGACGCCAACCGGGAGTTTGAGTGTGACGGCCTGTATATAGACGGCATGGATTACCAGGCGCTTTGCAGACATGACGGTCTGGAGAAAAAGTGGGCCATGGAGCTGGAAAAGCAGGGCAGAGATTACGCGATCGCCATGCGCACGGCTCATATCATGAGACGGCTGGGCCTGCGGGACGTGAATGTGCGGATGAATGACCGGGTGGAGCTGGTGACGCCGGATATGCCGGAGTATGAGGAAAAAAAGAGGGATTTTCTGGATTACAATGACTGGAACACAGGATTGACTGACCGGGAGAGGGAACAGGTGATCCTCCATCTGCTGTCCCACGGCCTGGATCGGCGGGAGGCCCAGCAGTACTGCGACCGCAACCGGATCATCACCGGGTTTTTCCGAGAACATGAGACGGCGGGTTACAGCTTTGTGAAAGGACATATGATCACCTATGGAAAAAAGAGTGTTGCTGATTGACATGTACGGTGTGATCCTCAAAGAGAGCAGGGGGAATTTCATCCCCTATACTCTGGCGCACTTTCCGGCGGCGGAGCACGGGCGGCTGCTCCGGGCGATCCGAGAGGAAAAACTGTTTGATCAGGCACAAAACGGAGAGATCAGCTCAGAGGAGTTTTTGGCGCGGCTGGGCTACGTGGACCCGGCACAGGCCATGGCGGATTATCTGGAACATTGGCTCACCCTGGATGAAGGATTCAAGCCCTTTGCGGAGGGGTGGAAAAAAACGTATCCCCAGGACAGTCTTGTGCTGCTGTCCAATGATGTGGCACAGTGGAATGCTTATCTGATGGAACTGCACGGATTAGACAGGTATTTTGAAGATGCGGTGGTCAGCGGGCGGGTACATATGACAAAGCCCCAGAGGGGTATTTTTCAATATACGCTGGAACGTCTGGGCTGCGCCGCCGGGAGGTGTATCTTTGTGGACAATTCTGCGGCCAATCTGCGAGCCGCGCGGGAGCTGGGGATAGATACGGTGCATTTTAACCGGGACGGCGAGGAGTATGAGGGCCGTCAGGTAAAGGATTTTCAGGAGTTGTGGGAAATCCTGCTGTGGGGGAAGTCCGGGCGCGCGGACAGATAGCCGCACTCCCAAGGGTTCTAAAAGGGGCTGAAACCAGGTGAAGACGGCGATGCGCGAAACAGAGGAAAAATAGGCACAGAGAAGAAAACAGGCGCAGAGAGGAAAGCAAGTGCAGAGAAAAAACGGGCGCAGAGAAGAAGACGGGCACAGGAAAGGGAGAGAGAAGATGGCTGAGATTTTGTGTTCCACAGGGGCATTGATCGGTAAGGCGAACAACAGGGACTACCATATAATACAGAAACTGGCGGGTGAGCTTAAGTGCGACGGATATGAATTTATGGTGTACAGTTCCTGGTATGAAGAGTGGGAGGTATTGGCGGACTATCTGGCCGGTCTGGGTCTGTATATGCCGGTAGTCCACTGCGACAAGCGCATCGGGGAGAGTGTAAGCCAGGGAGAAGATATAGCCCAGGCGGACAGCGGGGCCGCGGAAAAATTTCGGATCAACTGCGAGCTTGCCCGCCGGATCGGCGCCAGATCGCTGGTGATCCATCTGTGGGGCGGCATGGCCTCGGACCAGCATTTTGAAAACCATCTGAAGGCCTATCCCATATTGTGGGACGTTGCGGCCGGATATGGGCTGGACCTGCTGGTGGAAAATGTGGTGTGCAACCGGGAAAATCCGCTGAAACACCTCTGTCAGCTGGCGAAGGAATACCCGGATATCCATTTTGTGTGGGATACCAAGATGGCGGCGTTCCATCGGGAGGAAACCCAGCTGTATCGGCAGGAATATGCCTGGCTCTGGCAGCAGGGCCATATCCGTCACTACCATGTGAACGACTACGGCGGGGGCTATATGGACTGGGGCAGCACCATCGGCAGGGCCGTTTTGCCCATCGGGGCGGGGCATGTGGATTTTGACGCGTTTTTTGAGTTTATACGGCGGACGGAATACGATGGCAGTTTTACCGTGGAGGCTACGGCCTTTGACGAGAGCGGCCGTGTGGATGTGGAGATGCTGAACCGCTGCTTTGAGCGGATCCGCCAGGGAATCGCCAGGTAATATGGAGCGGGTGGCTGGCCAGGTGGTTTTTGCTGAAGTCCGAACGCGGAAGTTTTCGTTATGTATAAAAATCGTGCAGAGTGACTTTGACCGTATGGAAAATGGGCTGCAATATTTTGGCTGTGCGGAGAAATCGGGCGGAGACAGGATAACGTCTCCGCCCGATATTAATATTACGGGATTTTATAGCCTGTCTGCGCCAATAGTTCCAGCAGCCGCTCCGGGGACATTTCCCCCAGATCCTGGCCCTCTTTCGGAGCGTCTCTCCATCTGACAGACACGGAGCGGTTCTTCTGCTCTTTTTCCCCGATGATGATCATGCAGGGCACTTTGTCCATCTGGGCCTCCCGGATCTTGTAGCCCAGTTTTTCATCCCTCCGGTCGATTTCCGTGCGGATTCCCTGTCCTTGCAGCCATTTCGACACTTCTTCCACGTAGTCCGTATACTTGTCGGAAACAGGCAGTACCTTAACCTGCACCGGAGAGAGCCACAGAGGAAATTTTCCGGCATAATGTTCGATCAAGATGCCGATGAAACGCTCGATGGAGCCGAATATCACCCGGTGGATCATGACCGGGCGGTGTTTTTCGCCGTCTGCCCCCATATATTCTATATGGAATCTTTGCGGCAACTGAAAGTCCAGTTGGATCGTTCCGCACTGCCAGGTCCTGCCTATAGAGTCTTTCAGGTGAAAATCCAGTTTGGGCCCGTAAAAGGCTCCGTCTCCTTCATTTACCACGAAAGTCTTTCCCATACCGTTTACTGCGTCCGTCAGGGCCTTTGTGGCAAGCTCCCACTCCTCGTCGCTGCCGATGGAGTCTTCAGGCCGGGTGGACAGTTCGATCTCATAGGAAAATCCAAACCGGGCGTATACCTCGTCGATCATCCGCATAATGCCCCGGATCTCCTCCTGCACCTGTTGCTCTGTCATAAAAATATGGGCGTCGTCCTGGGTCAGGCAGCGCACCCGCATCAGGCCGTGGAGCGTTCCCGATTTTTCGTTCCGGTGCACCAGCCCCAGCTCCCCCATTCTCATAGGCAGATCCCTGTAGGAGCGGGGCCGCAGATTGTAGACCAGCATACCGCCGGGGCAGCTCATGGGCTTTATGGCAAAGTCCGTTCCGTCGATCACGGTGGTGTACATTTTATCCCGGTAATGTTCCCAGTGGCCGGAGGTCTCCCATAGTTCGCGGTTTAAGATCATAGGGGTGGAGATTTCCACATATCCCTCCCTTGTGTGGAGTTTTCGCCAGTAGTCGATCAACAGATTTTTGAGGATCAACCCCCTTGGAAGGAGAAAAGGGAATCCCGGCCCTTCGTCCAGCAGGGCGAAAAGCTCCAGCTCTTTTCCCAGTCGGCGGTGATCCCGGGCTCTGGCCTCCTCCAGTCGGCGCAGATATTCCTCCAGATCGGCGGCTTTGGGAAAGGAGATGCCGTATATTCTGGTCAGCATCCGGTTTTTTTCGTTTCCCCGCCAGTAGGCCCCGGCGACGGACAACAGTTTCACGGCCTTGATGGGGCTGGTATTGGACAGATGGGGGCCAGCGCAGAGCTCCGTGTAATCTCCCTGCCTGTAAAAAGTGATCTCTTCGTCCTCCGGCAATTCCCGGATCAGCTCCTGCTTGAAGTCCTCCCCTTCCTTTTCCATATGAGACAGCGCCTCCTGCCGGGATACCGTCCGAACCTGCAGAGACAGGGATTCCCGGGCCAGTATTTGCATCTCAGCTTCCACGGCCCGCAGATGTTCCTCCGTAAAGGGGAAGGAAAAAGCGAAATCATAATAAAATCCGTTGTCTGTCGCTGGGCCGATGGCGCATTTTGTATCCGGGTACAGACGCTTTACCGCCTGGGCCAGCACATGGGCGCTGGTATGCCAGAAAGCCTTTTTTCCCTCCGGACTGCTGAAGTCCGAGACTGTGATCTCTCCGTTTTTGTGTAGAATCTTCATGTTTGTTGCTCCTTTCTGAATCAGAGTTATTGGGTTGCAACAACATAAGAAAAGCACCCATAAGACCATTGTATACAGTCTTAAGGGTGCGTCTGCACGGTTCCACCTTAACTTTTCACTTCAGATTCCAATAAATCCTATCCTTTAACGCAGGCGTACGGCGGCGCTTACATCTGATTTCGGCGCTGCGGCTCGGGAATGGTTTTCGTAGGCAGTCCTCATAAGCGGCTCTCACCAATATGCTGCTCTCTCTGGATGATTCGTTGCGAACTACTTTTTTCCGTCATGGCTTTTCTTATGTTATTGAGGTTAGATTATCAGAGTTTGGCCGGGTTGTCAATAAGGTTAGCAGAACAAAATTTCTCCAATTTTGTATTTTTATTCTTGTAAGATAATATTTACCTTACTCTGTATGATATGCGCCACGTCCTCCGCGTTTTTGTCACCGGCAAAATAAGGAGCGGTTTCTTCCCAAATTACTGCCCATATATCACGGTCCAGCGTACCATTGCACAGTTTCCCATGGTAGAGGATATCCATCACTATTTCTATTTCCGCATCCGTTATGGTCAGCATTTCTCCATTGGATCGAACGGGCATTTCCTTTGACTCTTCCGCCACTTCTTTTAGCATGGAACCTCGAATCGGTAATCCGGGATTAACTACACCATAATATTTTTGATTTGAGTCCCATAGCAGGCTCTCTATAAAGCTCCAGGCTGCTTCTTTTTGTCTGCTTCCGGAGTAGATGGCGCAACTGTCGGGGCAGGTGGAAATTTTGTAGATTTGTCCGGAGAGCGTGGGATATCCGTAAAGGGGATATTCCCTTCCGTATACGTCTGCGTGACTCAAATAGGTGGTAAAATCTCCGCCCAAATAAATTTCCTGACATAATATATTATATTTCCGCTCCTCATAAGTCTGCTGCTCCATATAAGACCAGTTCTTTTCCGCGTATTCTCTGCACAGTTTCAGTATATTGACAAATTCGTCCGTCTCAAAGGAGGCGGTTTTCTGCTCCCAGTCAATAAATTCTTCCTGTCTGCCGCTCAAAAGAAAAGACAGCAATGTGGTTGGAGATCCGGCTTGTCCTCCCACCGGAGCCAGCTCCCATTGATTTTGCTCTACTATATTCAGAAAGCTTGCCATATTCCATTCCTTTATGGCGGTTTCGTATTTTGGATGAATTGCCACTCCCGACAATGAAACCTGTGGAGTAAAAACGTACAATCCGTTCTCTATTTTAAAGGTATCCAGAATATTCCATATTATGTCGTCCTTGTACTTTGACTGTTCCAGATAGGGCGACAGATCTTCCAGATAACCGTTTTTCACATAAGATTCGTAATAATCATATGTCATGTCTATTATATCCGGGCCGTTCCCGGTCGCCATATCCGCATGTAGTCGATCCAAATTGTTGTCGTAGTCCCGTATAGTTATATAATATTCGTCACTGGTTTGGTTAAATGTGGCGATAGCTTTCCATATACTGGAAGTTTCTCCTCTGTTTACTCCACATATCATTCCGTAGACAATTTCTGTTCTTTGCCGTTCTGACGCGTCTCTTTCCTGTAATAGACTATATTGTATTTTTTCCGTGTCTGTTCCGGTCAAACTATATAGTCGCAGTTCTTCCCTGCTCTCGTCATAATACCCCGCCATAACAGAATAAATTCCCAGTGCCATTGTATCAGTCTTTGCCAACAGGCCGCCGGACTCTTTATCCAAAAACAGGATGCCCTGATCTGTTGCCAGACATAACATATTTTCAGTGCTACACTGGACGTTTCGAGCCCCTTGAGCAGATACTTGCAGTGTCCATTTCTCCTCCGCCTTGTCTCCCCTTAATTCGTACATGATAATCTCGTTTGCGGTTGCAGATACACATTCTACATAGCCATCGGTGTTTTTCAGCAAAAGGCAGATATTTCCTTTTAATTTATAGGCTTTTTCTTCCTGCGCGTCTTTGCTGAAACGCGTTACTCCATTTCCATTCACAAGGTATATATTTTCATCATCGTCCACAAAGAATCCGTTTCCTATAACAGTATAATCTGCCCAGTTATCTATCTTAATGGATGCGACATTGCTCCAATTTCCGCCTAAGTTATATTTGCGGATTTCAAACGTATTGTTTTCACGGTTTTTTAGTTGTGCATATAGTGTTCCCTGGTGTTCCGCAATGTTTATAAGGTCATAATTGCCTTCTTCCGGCTGCCACGCAAGCTGCTCTGCCTCGACTCCCAAAGTCTGTAAGGACCATTTATATATTGGGTCTTTTTTTACAGTACTGATGATCCATGCGTTGTCTGCATTGCAGACAGTTTGCGCAATAAAGGGGAGTTCCTGTTCCTGAGAGTATTCCATGCTGAAAGTCTTTGTGGAAACTTCTGTATTTTTTTGCTGGCCACAGGCAGACAGTACTCCGGTTAGAAAAAGAGCAAATAAAATACTGGAAATGATAATTATTTTTCTCCGCATCTTTTCTGTGCCCCCTTTTATATCATAATATGTTTTAGCATGGCCTTGTTTTTGTTTGTTAAACAATGCAGAGCAACAGAAGTACATGTTGCTCTGCTCACCAGTAGCCCTGCACATATTGAACTATGGCACATACAGTTCCACTACCAGATCCACATATCCGTCCTGATCCAGGTTTAATACCATAGGTCTGGCAGCAAGATTTTCGCCATGGTTCTGTTTCATATATTTGAAAAAAGTACGGGGGTTGTCAAACACACAGACGGCAACCAGGGAAGAGAGGGGCTGGTTAAGACTCTGCTCCGCCATCTGCGGATCCCGGTTCCAGTTGATGATCTGGAACTGTGTCTCCGGTTTGAGGGGCAGGGTCAGAATTTCATCTGTGTACTCCTCGATCTGGTAGGTATTGTCCTCCGATGCTGAAAATCGAATGGGTTGAATGCACAGTTGGTCGCTGACCTTATCGGAAGACAGGTAGAGTCCGTTCAGATAAAAGATGTAGTCATAGTCCCCGTCCATAGGATACACCAGCGGATAGGAGACGGCACCCGTAGGCTCTGGCTCTGCGGACTTTGTATCCTCTGCAAAAGAGGATTCTTCCGAAGACGGCATGGGTGTTTCCGCTGCGGAAACCGGCGTAGAGGACGGAGGATTTTCCGGGGAAATGTTTTCCTGTTGTGGGCCGCAGGCCGCCGCAGTGAGAAGTATACATAAGGCAAGAAAAGATGTTTTTGCTTTCAAAGACATATCTATTTTCCTCCACAGATTTCAGCAAAACTCTATGGGAGACACAATTCAATCAGTGTTTCCACATACCCGTCTTCATCCAGATACAGACATAACGGATAAACGGCAAGATGCGTACCATAATCATCACTCATAAACTCAAAAAAAGCGAAGGGATCATCCAGGGCACAGATACAGCCCAGGGTCGGGTCGGGATGATTGAGGCTCTGCTCTGCCATCTCCGGATTACGGTGCCAGTTAATGATATGAAATTGTGTCTCCGGTTTTAGGGGCAGAGAGAGTAATTCGTCTGTATATTCATATTCATAATAAGTTACCCCCTCATCCTGTATGCCATATTCCGCAAGTTTTTCTGTTTCCCTGCCGAAGACGAGATCAATGGGATGGATATATAATTGATCGTTTTTCCCATCCGCTGAAAGATATATTCCCTTTAAATAGAACTCATAATCATAGTCCGCAACATAAGGATAAAGATCGATCATATAAGAATCGGATGCCGTGTTCTCTAAATCCGTGGCGGTTTTACCGGAAACGGGAACGGAGCAAATATTATAAATTGCTAATATCAGGAAAACAAATATGATTGATTTAACTATACCTTTATTCATACAATGGAGCACCTCTTTTCTGAGCAAAAAGATATTATATATTATTATGAGGCGCTCAAGTAAAATTGTCAATGCAATTTAGATATTATGCATAAAATTGCATGAAAAAAGATTAAAAAATGCACAAAAAGGGCATCGGCTTCAGTCCGATGCCCTCTCTCCACAATCTCATATTGCACGGCAAGTTTGTGACACATATGCGGGATATGTGCTAAATATCCAATTCCGGGGAAATATCTATCTCATCCGATACATATTTTCCATTCTTCTTGCGCTGTCTGACGCATTCCGTCAAAAGATATTCGATCTGTCCGTTTACGGACCGAAAATCATCCTCCGCCCAGGCGGCAATGGCGTTGTACAGCTTTGGGGACAGACGCAGGGGAATCTGTTTTTTGTTATCGGCCATATCAATACAGGCTCCCCGAATTTACAATGGGCTGCGCGTCCCGGTTACCGCACAGAACCACCAGAAGATTGGAGACCATAGCCGCCTTGCGCTCCTCATCCAACTCCACCACATGTTTTTCATTCAGGCGCTCCAGTGCCATCTCTACCATGCCCACTGCGCCGTCCACGATCATCTTACGGGCGTCTATGATCGCCGATGCCTGCTGCCTCTGGAGCATCACAGCGGCGATTTCCGACGCGTATGCCAGATAGGTGATCCTGGCCTCTATGATCTCTATTCCCGCTTCCTGCACACGGGTCTGAATCTCATCCCGGATCCTGGCGGCCACCACTTCGCTGGAGCCTCTCAGACTACCCTCGTCCGCTACGCCGTCGCCGGTGGTGTCCACATTGGGAGAAACGTCGTAAGGGTAGATGCGAACCACGTTCCGCAGGGCGCTGTCACATTGCAGGGAGAGAAATTCCTTATAATTCTCCACATTGAATACAGCCTTTGCCGTATCCACGATTCTCCAGGTGACGGCGATCCCGATCTCAATGGGATTGCCCAGACAATCGTTGATCTTTTGTCTGCTGTTGTTCAGGGTCATGATCTTTAAGGAAAGCTTGTTGGAGTAGGTCGTAACATTTACTCCCGAGCCCTGTACAGTAAGCGCTGACAGGTTGCCGGTCTCAGACACGTCTCCGCTCTGGTTTAGCCGGGTTTTCGCCGCCGGGTTTACTCCGGTGCAGAACGGATTCACGTAGTAAAAACCGTTCTCTTTCAGCGTGCCCACATACTTACCGAACAGAGTGAGCACCAGTGCTTCCTGAGGTTTCAACACCTTTAGGCCGCACAGGAATATCCATGCGGTGAAAAATAGGAGAATACTCACTACCAGCATCGCTATCCACAGTGGATTCGCGGAACTTTCCACATGGCCTACAGAAACTGCGAATAATGCGATGTCCAACACATAGACCAGAATGACCGCCAACAATACCTTCATTCCATTCTTTTTTCCCTTTAAAATTTTTTCTTCCATTGTAATATAGCTCCTTTCCCTTAGAGGAATTTTTTTGATATCAAAATCATATCACAAAGATTGCGATAGCGCAAGGGGTTAAAAAAATTATTGTAATTCTCCTTTCAGACAAAGAGATTATGTGATAGTATGGACAGAGATAGACGACTGCGGCAGCAGGGAATTATAAATACAGGAGGACAGGTTTATGTTGGCAATGAAAGCGCCTATGGGATGGAACTCGTGGAATACCTTTGGAAAGGATATCAACGAGCAGTTGATCATGGAGATGGCGGATGTCATCGTGGAAAAGGGGTATAAGGACGCGGGATATGAGTATGTGATCATCGACGATTGCTGGTCGCTTAAGGAGAGGGTGGACGGAAAGCTGGTGGCGGATCCAGCGCTGTTTCCCCACGGGATGAAGTATCTCTCCGACTATGTTCATTCCAAAGGGTTGAAATTCGGCATGTATTCCTGCGCTGGTTTTATGACCTGCGCCGGATATCCCAGCAGCTATGGACATGAGTATGAGGACGCGAAACAGTTTGCCCAGTGGGGCGTGGATTATCTGAAGTACGATTTCTGCAATTTTCCCTCCAGCGGCAACGGTAAAAACGCCTATCTGACCATGGCTATGGCGCTGCGGGCCAGCGGCAGGGAGATTCTGCTGGCGGCCTGTAACTGGGGCGTGGAGAACCCTTCCGGCTGGATGCGTTCCAGAGGAGCGCACAGCTATCGTTCCACGGGGGATATTTTTGACGTTCCCAAGAGTTATAAGGATATTTTCAAGAGCCAGGTGGAAAATATAGAGAACAACGGCCCCGGATGCTACAACGATATGGATATGCTGATCGTGGGCATGCACGGCAAGGGCAATGTGGGACTTAACGGCTGCAGCGATGAGCAGTATCTGCAGCATTTCGCCATGTGGGCTTTTTTGGGTTCGCCCCTGATCATCGGCTCCGATCTGCGCAGTCTGGATCAGGCCAACGAGAAGACGCTGCTGTGCAAGGGACTTATCGATATCAACCAGGACGAGGAGTACAGGCCCGCTTTTCTGCTGGGACATAACGGAGAAAAGACCTACACCCTGGCTAAGATCATGAGCGGCAACCGTGTAGCCATGGGCTTTTTCAATCTGGACGCCGCCAATGACTGGGAGAATATCATGAGTGTATCTTTTGACGACCTGGGCATTCATTCGGAGTCCGGTGTGGCGCTTAAGCTGACGGACGCCGTGACAGGGGAAGATCTAGGAATCTACAGAGACGGATACCGCTGTAATGTGGATCTCGACGCCTGCAAGATCCTGGTGGGAGAGTTGGTCTGTGAATGACCGAGGAGAAAAGTGCAGAAATTGTGGCAGACCGTTGTCCCAGGATGAGATTGGGCTGCACAAAAAGCTTTATAACCGGGCGGCGGATTCTTTTCTGTGTATTTCCTGCAATGCGGAATATTTCGGAGTCAGCACACAACTTTTGGAAGAAAAGATCCGAGAGTTTAAAGAGATGGGATGCACCCTGTTTGAATAGCAGGGTGCATCTTTTTGAGGCTGTTTATTCGCTGTCTATATAGAACCTTTCCCCGGTTTCCAGACACATACAGGCCAGTCTGCCGTGCGCAAAGCCGCAGCCGCAGTCCATCATGTATACATTGTTCGCCTCATTGTGCCAGATGGAGATTTCCTCCCCGTCGCAGTAGGCCCCCGGAAACCCGGAAAATCCGCCGGTATTGTGGTGGCCGCAGAAGGAGATATATTCCGGAATACCCCCTGTTACAAACAGGTCAAAATACCAATCCCCCATCAGATAATAGTCCGCCTTTCTCCAACTGCCGGGAGCGCAGGTCATGGCATGGGCAAAGAGATACTCCTTTTGCTCCAGATTCAGTCCGGTGTGCAGGGGGAGACTGTTTATAAAGGCCTCAAGCTGCCGCATATCTACAGGGGTAAGCCGCTGTCGCATCAGATCAAAGGAATTGTATGTATAGGGCGCGCAGCGCTCCTGCTCCCGTTCAGACAGGGAATAGTAATTGCGGATATAGGTCGCCAGCCATTGGTCATGGTTGCCCCGCAGGGCCGTGCAGCGTTCCCCCAGCTCCAGTACCGTGAAATATACCCCCACCGGATCCGCGTCCTCCCCACCCCGGTCAAACAGATCCCCCAGGATATAGATATGGTCATCCGCTCCAAAAGAGATCTGTTTCAGGAGCTGGCGGAGTTTTTTATTTTCGTTGTGAATGTCGCCTACTACGTAGTGCATATCAAGGGCGACCTCCGTTTTTTGAAGAAATGAGCGCATGTATCCTCTGTACCTCCTTATCCATGGAGAAAGCTGTAGAAGAATTCAGTGTTCGCGCTCGGCCACGGCGATATCCCATTACATAAGTCAAATGGTTAGCCTCCGTATAAGATATACCCAATGAAACGGCCAGTTCTGATATCCAGCACATTCTGCGGCCATAATCTTCTTTAATTTCGTCGTAAAGTTCCTGTATTGTCATTTCCTCTCTCCTTACCCTGCGCTATTTTTGAAGCAAATACATTAACGCCTTGATTTCTGCGATACTCTGTGTACACTCTGTTAACTGTTTCTCTAAAGCGGTTATCTTTACGGTCAATGTCTGTGTAATCTCCGCAGTTTCGGAATTCATTTCATTGCCAGTAATATTGGTTTTGCCATCAATATGCTCTACGCTATATGCGATAATCGCGCGGAATGTTGCTGCTACGGAAACATTCAGCGCTGCGGCAATGCACTTTAAACGCTCATAGGACTCGGCTTTCAGCGATAACATTCTCTGGGACGTGGTACAGGGTAATTCCCGGGTTATATAGGTCTGCAAAACCTTGATGTCATCGTTAAATTGCACAATACACTGGTCAAAGATAAAGGAATCTCGTATCTGACGAGATGTTTTGTCGGGAAAATAGGCAGCTCTGAGATATGCAGCCTGCTCTTTGCTGTCTTCGTTCATGGCAATATTCACTTGCATTTCAAACCTCCTGACATACTTTAACTATTATTTGAATAGGTATACATTAAACACACTATCATTAAGTTTTCGGTGTGTCAACCCCCTGCATCAAATTTTTATTGGTGTTTTACAGATATGTGGATTTTCCTTGGGAAAATTTCGATTTTTGTAAACAGCACCCAGCTAAGTACTAACAAAATACAGACATTGGCTTTGACAGAGATTCCTCTGTAAATCTGCACAAGGACTTTTGTCCCGACTACCCATACTATTATGTCAAACTCCCATTTCCCGGCAGGGATATGGCGTGAAGTTATAAGGGACACCCTTCATGGCAATGCCATTGATTACACCGCGCAGAGAATCGGCTGTTCCCATCAGGCTGTCTTTGATATGCGGCACAAAATACTTATGTCCCTGCAACAGTTCCCTGAATTAAGCAGTGTCTGTCTTGGCGGTGTGTCCGAATTTGACGAAACCTTTGTCCTTGACTGCTACAAGGGAAAAGAGTTTGACGGATCTGTACCAGGAAACCCTCGCAAACATGGGGCAAAAGCCGAAAAAAGAGGTATTTCTAATGAGTATGTGTGCATCTGCACAGGCATCCAGCGTAATGGGGATGCCATTGGTGCCACCATCAACAGGGCAAAGCCCAGTGCTGCGGAATTTATCAGTATATTTGATGGTCATATCGCAGACAGGATCCTTGCCCTTTGCGACGGTCTGCGCAGTTACCACGCATTTCTGGGAATTGCAGACTGTACCGTTAAGGATTGCAATAACCGTAGTGCAGAGATGCCTGTTTTTATAACCTGAACACTGTAAATGGGCTGCACAGTTTCATCAAGCAACGGTATGTGTTTGATCGTGGAGTAGCAAGCAAATACATCAACAGGTATAACGCTCTTTTTGCAGCTACCTACCGGAATGCCGAAAATATCATCAGGCGGCTGACTGATGCGGCACTGACGGTTACGGGCATCGACTATCATCATAGAGGTAAAGATATTAGGACAGTCGGACTGGTGGCTATATAGCTTTACCACCCCACTTGCTGACTAACACCATTTATATTAATGATCACATCGTTTGTGTAATTGAAATAGTTCTGCATTTTGCTGGTATTTAGCTCTAAACAATCTGATCAGATATGCCCCGCAAAATACATAGTATACGATTTTGTGAGGCAAAGGGAAAATTTATAAAATCACCTTGCATCTTCTGCCGGAGTATGCTATATTAAGCATAGAAAAGGGAAAAGCCATAGAGGCGGCTCTACCCTTTACAGTAAATAGCGTAACGCTTTACAGCATCAGCCGTCACTATTGTAGGTAGTGGCGGCTATTTTTTTCTATCTTTAAAGATTGCATAACACAATCCGATCAGACTTACAATGAATATTCCAATTTGAATTAAATTCTCATATGTAACAAACATTGTATTACCCTCCTTTCTTTCGTCTGGAGGGTTTCATCCCTCCGAAAAAACAGAGGGTAAAGCCGCCTTGGCTCTATGACTTTTCCGTACAGGTAATATAACATATTTTCTAATATATGGCAAGTATATACATATTGAATAAATTAGATTATCACCCCATCTTATAGTATATATAAAGTCTTATACAAGTCTAAAAACTTTTTTTATCCACAAATATTCACCAGAAAAATTTATATCAATTATAAGTTTATCTATGTCAATTACATAAATATCTATATCATTGACATAAACAAAATAATTTAAATTTAATCTCATCCGTGGCACGATTTTCTGGCCAATTTTCGCTGTTTTCGATTTGACAAACAAAAAAGAGGGTAGTAAGATAGACAATGCGATTTACAAATGTGTATAGTATACGGGATTGCAAATTTGTTTTACTACAGATACATGTGAAAGGAGAAGAGAAACGAAATGGGGAAAAATATAATGGGTAAAGAGAAAAAGATATGTCGATAAAAGGAGAAAAAATATGTTAAGAGCGGCAGCGGTATTCAGCGACCATATGGTGTTGCAGCGAAACAAAAAGATATGCGTATTCGGCCAGGGAGAGAGCGGCAGGCAGATCTGTGTGTCCCTGGGAGACGACCGTGCCGGCGCCATATGCCGGGATGGAAGATGGACAGCCTATCTGCCGGAGCGGGAGGCCGGAGAGAATCTGTGCATGGAGATCAGCGACGGAGAGGAAACCGTTCGCTTTACGGATGTTGCCGTGGGCGAGGTGTGGCTGGCCGGAGGGCAGTCCAACATGGAGCTGGAGCTGAAGGACGCAGAGGGCGGAAAAGAGATCCTGCAAGTCGGAAACTTTCCTCTGGTGCGCTTTTATTATACTCCTAAGCAGGCTTATAAAGGCGCGGATTTTGAGGAGGTGGAGAGGGCCTCTTGCTGGGAGCGGTTCGGAGAACAGGAGGCGGCGAAATGGTCCGCCGTGGGATTTTATTTCGCGCGGGAGCTGGCGGAGCGGCTGCAGGTGCCTATAGGGATCATCGGCTGTAATTGGGGCGGTACTTCCGCAAGCTGCTGGATGAGCCGTGAGGCCCTGCTGTCCCGTCAGGCCACCCGCAGCTATGTGGAAGATTATGACAACTCTCAGGCCGTGCAGAGGTCTGAGCCGGAGCAGATCAAAGAATATCAGGAATATCAGGCATATCAGGAGGATTGGGACAAAAGGGCGGCGGCCGTCTATGAGAAAGAGCCGATGATGGCATTTGACAAGGTGCAGGAACTGATTGGTCCCTGCCGGTATCCCGGCCCTATGAACTGCGCCAACTTCACCAGACCGGCAGGTCTGTATGAAACCATGTTAAAAAGGGTAGCGCCTTATACGCTCAAAGGGTTTATCTATTATCAGGGGGAGAGTGACGACCACAGGCCTCAGGATTATTATGAGCTGTTTACGGGTCTGATAGAGCAGTGGAGACGGGACTGGAACGACGACAGACTGCCATTTCTGATGGTGCAGCTCCCCATGCATAGATACCAGCACGACCCGGACACCAAGAGCTGGTGCATCATCCGGGAGAGCCAGATGCGAACCTTTGATATGATCCGAAACACGGGTATTGCGGTTGCTATCGACTGCGGACAGTTTCACGAGATCCATCCCAAGAATAAAAAGCCCGTGGGGGAAAGGCTGGCCCTACAGGCACTGTGCGGCGTGTACCATGTGATCCCCGAGGAGGAGGCGTTTGGCCCCATATACCGGGATTTCCGCTACTATAAGGGCGGGATGGAACTGACTTTCGATCATGTGGGGGTCTGTTTTGTCTGCCGCGGAAAGAAAGTGTCCGGCTTTGAACTTGCCGGCGCGGACGGCGTGTTTATGGAGGCGGATGTTGTGGTTTTGGAAGGGAATAAGATCTTTTTGGCCTGTGGGGAGATAGAGGAGCCGGTTATGGCCAGATATCTGTGGACCAATTACGGGGAAGTGACGCTCTTTGGAGCAAACGGCCTGCCGGTAGCGCCTTTCCGCACCCATGTATTTTAGAGGGGAGAAGTAGGATGGCCATATGGATCATACACCTGCGGGTGGCGCAGGGAATCTACCGACAGCTTGGCTTAAAGTATATCGACAAGTTTATACTGGGGAACATCGCGCCGGACAGCGGCATTCCCAAAGCGGACGGCAGCGGCTATCTGCCGGATGCGGAAGTCTCCCATTTCCGTACGATAGATCCGAGCGGCATAAAGGATGTACATGAAGAAGACTTTATAGAGCGGTTTTTTACCGATGCGCAGCGAAAAGACTATGACGGCAGGACCTATACTTTTTACTTCGGGTATCTGACTCATCTGCTGGCGGATAAGCTGTGGGCCAAAGAGATGGCTTATGGAGCCAAAAATAAGTTTCCCGACCTGTTTGCCGGAGACAGGGACGCTTTTTGGAAAAAGATAAAGCGGGACTGGTATGACATGGATTTTATGTATCTTAGAGAAAACCCGGACTTTGAAGCGTTTCGGATCTATGAGAACATGGATGATCTGCGCAATCGGTATGTGGACTTTTTTGCGCAGGATGCTTTTGAAAAGCGCAGAGAGTTTATCACAGCGTTCTACCGGGACGGGGCGGCTAATGTCAGGGCGCGGGATACCTATCTCTCCGCCGGGGAACTTGACGGCTTTGTTCTGTCCGCCGCAAAAGAGATAACGCGGCAATGTTCCCAGTATGTGTGTGAGTCGCTCCTTTATGGGTAATCGTATTAAGGAAAAGGAGAATATCATGGATTTTCAAGAGTATTTTCCCGTTTGGAACAAGTTGACCACGGTTCAGAGAGAACGGCTGTTGGGCGGCCTGGTCACGAAGAGATTTCCCGGGGGCACAGTGATCCACGGCGACAGCACGGACTGTGCGGGACTGCTGCTGGTGAAATCCGGGCAGCTGAGGGCGTACCTTCTCTCGGACGAGGGGCGGGAAATCACGATCTACCGGCTGTTTGACAGGGATATGTGCCTGTTTTCGGCCTCCTGTATGATACGTTCCATTCAATTTGAAGTGACCGTTGAGACAGAGAAGGATACCGAACTGTGGATCATCCCCACAGGGGTCTATCAGGGGATCATGGAGGAATCCGCAGCCCTGGCCAACTATACCAATGAGCTGATGGCGGCCCGTTTTTCTGATGTTATGTGGCTCATAGAACAGATCATGTGGAAGAGTCTGGATAAGCGTGTCGCGGCTTTTCTGCTGGAGGAAGCCTCCATTGAGGGAACAAACGAACTGAAGATCACCCATGAAATCATAGCGAAACATCTGGGTTCCCACCGGGAGGTGATTACCCGTATGCTCCGCTATTTTCAGAGTGAAGGGATGGTCGGATTATCTCGCGGCACCGTGGTGATTTTGGAGGAGGCGAAGCTGCGCGAGATCGGAAACACATGATCACTGATCCATACCGCAGGCGGCGGCTCTCTCAATCAGGCACCGGTCGTTTGTCACCGCGTCATAATATCGGAAACCGCCGGAGAAATTGTAGGTTTCAAAACCGTTTCCCTCCAAGATCCGGGCGGCAATGTAGCTGCGCAGACCGCTCTGACAGATGACATATACCGGCTTGCCGGGAGCGATCTCATGAATGCGCTCCCGAAGTTCATCCACCGGAATATTCCGAAAGCTCTCGATATGCCCGTCGGCATATTCCCTGACTGTTCTCACATCCAGCAGCGTCGCGCTGCCGTCCTTGGGGAGTTTTCCCACATCTTTCAGATGCCATTGTTTCATCCGTCCCTCCGCAATGTTCTCGATCATAAAGCCAGCCATGTTCACCGGATCTTTCGCGGAAGAATAGGGCGGCGCGTAGGCCAGATCCAGATCCTTGAGTTGCGTGGCTTTTAGGCCCGCGTGGATGGCGGTGGCCAGTACGTCGATACGTTTGTCCACTCCCTCATATCCCACGATCTGCGCTCCCAGCAGACGGTAAGTTTCCCTCTCGAACACCACTTTCATGGTCATAACCCTGCCGCCGGGGTAATAACCCGCGTGACTCATGGGAGACAGGATAACGGTATCCACATTAAGTCCCGCTTTTCTGGCATTGGTCTCATTGACGCCTGTAACGGCCGCGGTCAGCTCAAACACTTTAATGACGGAACTTCCCTGACTTCCCGAATAACGGCTGTCTCCGCCGCAGATATTGTCCGCGGCGATACGCCCCTGCTTATTGGCAGGCCCCGCGAGAGAGATCAGAGCATCTTCTCCGGTGACGTAATGCTTTACCTGTACCGCGTCGCCGACGGCATAGATATCGGAAATGGAAGTTTCCATACGGTCGTTGACCAAGATGCTGTTCTTAATGCCCAGCGCAAGGCCCGCATCCTTGGCCAGGCGGGTGTCCGGGGTGACGCCGATGGCGAGAACCACCATGTCCGCGTGGAGAGGAGCCTCCCCTTTCAGCAGAACATCCACGCCGCCGTCTTTTTCCTCAAACCCCTCCACGGTATGCCCCAGGGCCAGCTTGATCCCATGCCTGCGCACAGTGCCGTGGATAAAGGATGCCATATCGCTGTCAAAGGGATTCATCAGCTGTTTGGGGCGCTGAACAATGGTCACATCCATGCCGATTTCCCGCAGATTCTCCGCCAGCTCCAGTCCGATAAAACCGCCGCCTGCCAGAACGGCGGACTTTGGGCGATTCCCATTGATGTATTCTTTGATGCGGAGAGTGTCCTCCACCGTCCGCAGGGTGAACAGTTTATCAATGCCGACGCCGGGAATCCGGGGCTGTGTGGGCTTGGCGCCGGGTGATAGAATCAGCTTGTCATATTCTTCCTCGAACTCCGCCCCCGTTTCCAGATTTTTTACGGAAACGGTCTTCCTGTCCGGATGTATGGACGTGACTTCATGCCGCACTTTCATATCGATCCGAAACCGGGTATAAAAGCTTTCCGGCGTCTGGAGCGTCAGATCTTCCGGGTCCGTGATCACGTCCCCGATATAGTAAGGCAGACCGCAGTTGGCATAGGAGATATAGCCCGAGCGCTCAAACACGACGATCTCAGCCTGTTCGTCAAGTCTTCGGATTCTTGCTGCGGCAGTAGCGCCTCCGGCCACGCCGCCTATGATAACAACTTTCATACTATTGTTCCACCTTTCCGGAATAGGCGGCAATGCCGCCGATATTGGTCACATCGGTATATCCCATGCGCTGCAACATACTCACTGCCTGCCTGCTTCTGGCCCCGGAGTAACAGTACACATACAGCGGTGTATCCTTGCGTTCTGCAAGGGATACGATCTTGTCAATGGTCTGTAGCGGAAGGTTTTTGCTGCCGGGGATATGGCCCTGCCGGTATTCCTGAGCTGTTCGGACATCCAGCAAAATGGCGCCCGGAGCGGCTTTGTATTTGACCACACCCTGATTGATATCCGGCTGTTTTAATGAATTGAAAATACCCATATCAGACACCTCCTAAATCATTGTGAAAATTTTTCACACCTGTTCTTTTAACCTCATTATACCTTGATTTTGTGCGCCTCAGCGCACATTCTGTTCAGTAGAGTTAAATGCGGAGCTTTTTACTTATTATACCCCGGGATGTTGCGCGTTTCTGTGATGACATCACCATGGAAGTACTAAAAACGGCACAGATACATCCATTTTTTTGATTATAATAAGACGGCCTGAAATAAGCAGGTGCGGCGTTCAGACTCAGAAAGCCTTGATAAGCTTTGCGGCCGGTGCTAAAATACAAGAGAAATGATTATATGTGGGAGGCGGATATGGACATTATATATACAGACAAAAGAGAATACACCATGGAGGAGCTGCAGGCGCTGTTTCGTTCTGTTGACTGGCGCTCCGCCGACTATCCGGGGAGACTAAAGAAGGCTCTGGATCACTGTGAGACGGTGTACACTGCCTGGTGCGGCGGCAGGCTGATCGGTCTGATCAACGCCATAGACGACAGCGAACTGACCGCCTATGTGCATTACCTGTGCGTGGATCCCGCGTATCAGGGGCAGGGCATAGGCAGGGAACTGCTAAAACGTATTAAAGAAAAGTATAAGGACTATCTGTATATCATTCTGATAGCGGAGAACGAACCCCTGATAAAATATTATCAACATAACGGTTTCAAACTGATCGAAGGGCAATACGTAATGGAACTTCTGAACCCTTAGATCAGCATTCTTTTATTGACATAGCGCCGAGGGATTGATAGAATTAGTATAGGGTTAAAGTACTACATAAAATGTTGCGCCGCACGGGGGAAGAGCCAATGTATCATTGTCATTTGCAAATTTATCTCATAGGTCGTCAGCCGGATCTATGGAGGACAGTCAGGGAGATGACTCCGCTGGAGTCGTTTACCCATACTTTTTCAGAGAGCGACAGTCTTCGGGAAGAGCTGGCTGCACGGGCGGATATGATTTTTGCCGATCTGCGGGATATGGATGGGACTCATGCCGCCGGAGAGCTGATCTCCTGTAAAAAGCCGGATACCGGACTGATCCTGCTGGTAAAAAAGGAGCAGATGGACGCGCTTACGGAGTACCTGCCGCAGATACAGGATATATGGATATTGCCCATGTCGGAGGAGGAATTGCGTTTCCGTTTTTTGCGGTGGCAGCAGTCCGTTAAGATGCAGAAGGATTATTGGGAGACCAGCCAGTATCTGGAGACCACAGTGAACAGTGTTCCCAATCTGATCTGGTACAAGGATAAAGACGGCGTTCATGAGAAAGTGAACGATTGCTTTTGCAGCATGGTCCACAAGACACGGCAGCAGGTGGAGGGGTACCGGCACGCCCATATCTGGGATGTGGAGCAGGACGATCCCGCCTGTATTGAGTCAGAACGTATAGTTATGGAGAAAAAGGAGACCTGTGTGGCTGGGGAATGTATCCAGACCCAGGAGGGAACCAGGCTTCTCACCACCTACAAATCTCCGCTGTATGATGTGGACGGCAGCGTCATGGGGACGGTAGGTGTGGGCATCGATGTGACCAAGGAGCAGGAGTATGCCCAGGAGCTGCTCAACAAGGCACAGACACTGGAGGCAGTGTTTACTTCCATGGACTGCGGAATCATGTGTCACAGTCTGGACGGATCGCGGATCACCCGTATCAATGGGGCGGCGCTGCATATTTTGGGCTACGAATCCCTGAGTGAGTTGATGGCGGCGGGGTTTGACATGATAGCGACCTCCGTTCTGGAGGAGGATAGGCCCAAGCTGCGCCAGAGTCTGAAGGCGCTGCGCCAGGAAGGGGACAGTATTACCGTGGCCTATCGGGTGCAACATGCGGACGGCAAGATCCTGCATGTAATGGGCAATTTTAAGCTTATACGGGAAAACGGGGAACTGCTCTATCAGAGATTTCTCCTGGACTGTACCGCGCAGAAACAGCATGACGAGATCAAACAGAGAGAGAAGGATGAGCACCAGATCGAGCTGATCCACGCTCTCAGTATTGAATACAATCTAGTATGTTATTTCGACCTGAATACCGGAAGGGGCAATTCCCTCCGGACCGGAGAGTGTCGGGAGAATGTACTAAAGAATATATTTGTGGGAGAACTGTCTCTGGAAACATGTATAGAGGATTACATAGAAAGCTGCGTCTATCCGGATGACAGGGAGATATTGAGACAGGCGGTCTCCTGCCAACGGCTGGAAAGAGAACTGTCGGAAAAGAAGATGTGTTTTGCCAATTACCGTACCGCCTGCGGCGGCGAGATGCGGTATTTCCAGATGATCGCCGTGCGGGCCGGGGAATGGGATAAAAACAGGGGGATCGTGCTTGGATTCCGCAGTGTGGATGAGGAGATCCGCAGTGAGATGGAGAAAAAAGCGCTGCTTGAGGATGCGCTTTCTCAGGCCAACCGCGCCAATGAGGCCAAGAGCGTGTTCCTGTCCAACATGTCCCATGATATCCGCACACCCATGAATGCCATTATCGGTTTTACCACGCTGGCGCTCAGTCATATTGACCACAAGGAACATGTGGAAATGTATCTCCAGAAGATCATGACGTCGGGAAACCACCTGCTGAGTCTGATAAATGATATTTTGGATATGAGCCGGATAGAGAGCGGCAAGATGCATCTGGAGGAAAAGCCCTGCAGTCTGCCGGATATCCTGCACAATCTCCGCAGTATCATGCAGGCGGATATCCATGCTAAACAACTGGAACTGTATATGGACGCCAAGGGCATTCGCAATGAGGATATCTACTGCGACGGACTGCGGCTCAACCAGGTGTTCCTGAACCTGATGAGCAATGCGGTGAAATACACCAATCCGGGAGGAAAGGTAATCGTAAAGGCGGTGGAAAAGGAAGGCGCGCCGGAAGGTTTTGCCAGTTATGATTTTCATATCATAGATACCGGTATCGGTATGAGCGAGGAGTTTTTGGAGCATATCTTTGAGCCTTTTGAGCGGGAGCGCAACTCCACCATCAGCAAGATACAGGGAACCGGGCTGGGCATGTCCATCACCAAGAATATTGTGGACATGATGAAGGGAACAATAGAGGTAAAGAGCAGACAGGGCGAGGGCACGGAGTGTATAGTCTCCTTTATGTTCCGGCTGTATCAGGGGAAAAAGGATCCCGGTATAATCCCCGAGCTGAAGGATCTTAAAGCTTTGGTGGTGAATGCCGACTTTAACGCCTGTGACAGTGTATCCAGCATGTTGCAGCAGATCGGGCTGCGGGCCGAGTGGACCATGTCCGGCAAGGAAGCCATTCTGCGCACCCGGCAGGCGGTTATGCGAAAAGACAGTTACCGGGTCTATATCATTGACTGGACGCTGCCGGATATGAACGGGATTGAAGTGGCAAGGAGGATCAGAAAAGAGACGGGCAGGGATATACCCATTGTAGTGCTGACGGCCTATGACTGGTCCGAGATTGAGGACGAAGCTTTAGAGGCGGGCATCACGGCATTCTGCAGCAAGCCGCTGTTTTTGTCGGAGTTAAGGAGCTGTCTGAATTCTGTCCTCAGTACGGAAACGGAGAGCGATGTTCAGCACAAAGAGCCCCAGGAACTTGATAAGGGACGCATCCTGCTGACAGAGGACAACGAGCTTAACCAGGAGATCGCCACGGCTATTCTGGAGGGAGCGGGATTTACCATCGAGGTTGCGGAGAACGGGCAGGTGGCCGTGGATATGCTGAGCCGTTCGCAGCCGGGATACTATCAGATGATACTTATGGATGTGCAGATGCCGGTGATGAACGGCTATGAGGCCACCAGGATCATCCGAAAGTTGGAGAACCGTGAATTGGCGACGATCCCCATTCTGGCCATGACGGCCAACGCTTTTGAGGAAGATAAGCAGGAGGCTCTAAGGAGCGGTATGAACGGCCATATAGCAAAGCCCATTAACATTGAGGTTTTGATGCAGGAACTGGATAAGGTATTAAAACAAGAGAGATGAGCGTGAGTGGAGAAAGGCTAAGGATATGAAGATCGCAGATTATGTATCAGAGAAACCAGCGGACATGATACATTGCAGCACGTCCATAAACAGAGAATATATGGTCCTGATGGGGGACGAGTATTTTTATCAGTTTCTGGGCAAGACCGTGGGCATATGTATGGCTGACTATGTCCACCCGGATCTTCGGGAGGAGTTTTGTGAGACCTGTAAAAGCCTGAAAAAAGGACAGTCGGTGCGTATTCTGACGGCCATGCGGGGAACGGAAGAGGCATATCAGCAAGTGGATATGACCATCAGCGATCTGGGACATACGGTAAACGGCGAACCGGTGTGGGAACTGATGATCTACAATCTTTTTACCATCGAGGAAAAATACCTGCAGGCATCTAACGATGCCAACAGATACAGGGCGTTTCTGTCCATGTACCAGGATTATCTCTTTGACTATGACGTGGAGCAGGACTGCATTGCCGTGTTCCGCTATGTGGGAATCCGATCCACAGTGCTGCTGAAGTGCAGTCTGGAGCAGTTTCAGCAGCGCGTAAAACAGATGTACCCCCGGAGCAGTTTTCAGGAGGAACTGGAAGAGTTTTGCCAGCATCTGCTCAGCGCTCAGGAGAATTTCAGCTGTGATCTGCGGGGGCCGGTCCCGGGACGGAAAACGGTGATGGGTCTGTTCCATATCGACGGAAAGGTGATCTATAAGCACAACAACGAGAAGGTGGTGCTGGGTATTCTCAGAATGCTGGATCAGCGCGAGGAGGATGCGATCCCCTATTATGCCACAGCGGAGGGCAAGGACTCTTTTACTGGTCTGTTGAACAAACGGGCCTGTGCCGAATATGCCACAGAGATACTGGCCTCTGACAACGAAATACATTATATGGCCATGGTGGATATTGATAATTTTAAAAATGTCAATGATACCTTTGGTCATATGTATGGGGATGTGGTCATAAGCCAGGTCGCCTCCATTATCAACAGCAGTCTGAACGGGCGGGGGATCGTAGGGCGTTTCGGCGGGGACGAGTTCTTCATCTTTACCAACTGGATCACCTCTGAGATGCAGTTGCGGGCGTTTTTGACTTCTATCAGAAAAAGAGTACAGAACACTTTTGAAATGCAAAAACAGAACTGTAAGGTCACGCTGTCCATCGGTGTAAGCAAGGCGCCTACGGACGGTTCCACCTACGACGAGTTGTTCAAAAAGGCGGATAAATGCCTGTACCTCGCGAAATTCAAAGGGAAGAACCGTTTCGTGATCTATGAGGAGGATAAACACGGAGGCATGGCGGCTACACAGCAGTCCATCCGACATACCATGGATCCCCTGGAGAAAGCGGAATATCTGGCGGACGTGGTGGCGGATATAGGCATACGTCTGTTTTCGGAAGGCACGGGGCCAATGGAGGAGATATTGGATCAGATCCGGGCCGCATTTGAGATCGACGGCGTGAGAATATACCGGGCGGGGCGGGAGGAGCCCCTGTACCTCAGCGGAGATTACCAGTCCGCGCCGGAAATGCACCGCTTTATCATTGACGACGAGATGAAAAAACTGATGGATCATCCCCATTATCTGATGGCGAGCCATGTGACCAATCTGGAGGGAGTAAACAGGGAACTCTTCGAGCTGCTGCGGGGCAGCAGGGTGGAGGGGATGGTCTGTTTCAACTATCAGGATCAAAACGGTTCAAATCTCTATTTCTTTTATGAGGCGTTTAACGATCATTTCCGTTGGTCGGAGTCGGACAAGAATTTCCTGCTGACGGCCAGTAAGCTTATGGCGCACGTCCTGTAGGACGCGATAGGAGAATAAAAATATAGAGTACGGGGACAGCTATGAACTGCCCCGTACTCTTTTTTGCGGGCGCTATCTTGAAGCGCTTATCCGCAGTATGGATACGGAATAGGCGGGAGCCTCGTAGGTAAAGGATGCGCCTATGTCGATCTCGGACGTGGAAGGGATCATCTTTTCCGGCTCGTCAAAACTGTTTACAGCGCTCAGAGAATCACCTGACAGTACTGTCACCTGTGCGGTATCGCTGTATGCGTCGGCGGAGAAATCTTCCAGCCGGGTATCCACTGAGATGCCGTGATCTGTGGGATTGACCAGCTTGATGATAATGTCACCATTGTCGTCCACGCTGGCGGACTCATACAGCGCCAGAGGAGCCTGATAGGTGTAGTCCAGATATTTGGTGTCATCCAGATATCCTTCCACGTGGTTGCCGTCCACTACCACTTTGATCGTGTAGATCTTGCCCTGCTGCAGTTTCAGGTTTTTCACGGTGCCGGACACCTGGCCGCTCTTGCTGCCGCCGGAGACGATCTGCAGACAGGACACCGTATTGCCCCAACCGCCGATATTCCAAAACAGATTGTTAGAGGGATCCTGTACGCATACCGGGATCAGGAATCCCTCGGCGCCGGAAAGGATTTCCGCCTCCACGGTAAGGGTGTAATCACTCCAGTCAGTGTCTCCGAAATACAGGCTGTCCCCGGTGTTGCTGTTATTTGGATCGCCGGTATGACTTTGAATCAGTCTGCCGTCTTCCACGGCCCAGTCTCCCTCCCAGGTATCCATATCCGAAGGGATCTCCCCGTCCTCAAAATCCGCCTGATACAATACGTCTCTCGTGGCATTGTCGGTGACGGTGAGATTGTCATAGGCCACCCTGGTCTGCCAGCTGCCCAGTCCTGCCCTGCCTGACAGCCCGCCGGAGGCGGCAGTGTCCACCGTCAGCTCCGTGGGCAGATTTACGCTGCCCTTATTGTTTGCGAACAGCTGCTGCACATAGTAATTCACGGAGCCGTATGCCGTCGTGTTGTCAAACCAGATCATATCCGGGCTCCACTGGCTCTGTAGACGGTTGCCGAACAGCGGCGCGTAGCAGGCCATCTCCACCACATCACCGTTTTTCTCCAGACCTGTCATATAAGCGGCCTCGGACAGCGCCGCCTCCAGAGTGTTGGACTGGGCGGCATACTCTCCCAGAAATACTTTCGCCTGGCTGTCCCTGTCATAGCTGTCATAGCGGTGGGTGTTGGTGAAAAAGAAAGAGGGCGGTTCGTAATAGTGTTCGTCCACCAAAGCGGTGATCTCATCCCCCCAGTCTGCGCAGTCCTCCACATAGTTCCAGCCCACCCGATCTCCGGAGGAAGTGCTGTTGGCCACGATCAGCCGGATATCTCCGTAAAGATCGGGATTTTTCTCTGCTGCGTCGTTAAAGGCATCAACGAAATAGCGGTAATGCTGGAAGTACTCGGACTGCCACTGCTCGTTGCCGATGCCTATATATCGCAGAGCAAAAGGCTCTTCATGTCCCATGGCGATACGCACGCTGCCCCAGCGGGTGGAACCGTCACCCCGGCAGAACTCCACCAGATCCAAGGCGTCCTGCACGCACTGGCGGAATTCCTCGCTGTTTATGTCATAGACGATATATTTCGGACTCTGTACCTGGCAGGTCATACCGGCGTTCAGCACCGGCACGGGCATACAGTCCAGCGCCTCGCAAAGCTCAAAAAATTCATAGAATCCGATACCGTAAGTGGTATAGTAGGGATGACCCTGGGTGCCTTTCCATATGGAATAGCTCTGGGGCCGCACCTCAATGCCGCCGGTGGTGGTCACGTCTCCAACGGTCAGCCGTGCGCCGTTTCCGATAGAGTCTTTCCAACTGTACATGGATTCCTCGTCTCGTCCCTCAATGACGCAGCCGCCGGGAAATCGCAGAAAAGCGGGATGTAAAGTTTCCAGCATCTCTCCCAGATCCCTGCGGATGGGCAGATTCTTATAAGTATCCACAGGCATCAGGCTCACCATATCCACGTCCACGCTGCCCCTGCTGATTCCCAGATCCAGTGTCAGCGCGGA
The DNA here is from genome assembly GCA_964529395.1 of uncultured Acetatifactor sp. Taxonomy (GTDB): domain Bacteria; phylum Bacillota; class Clostridia; order Lachnospirales; family Lachnospiraceae; genus Acetatifactor. The sequence continues at coordinate 35,458 of CAZGVI010000013.1, read as the reverse complement.
ATCTGCCAGATCGGCGCCGGCAGTCTGTTCCTCTGCCGACAGTGTCAACTCATATTTTGCCCATTTTTCGGTTATGTCGGTAATTTCACCCCTGGCCAGCGTCGCCCCCTGGCGGTTTAATTCCACGGAAACGGTGCCGTCATATCCTTCGGCGCTTTTCAGGTAGACCGAGAAGGTATAATCCTCCTGGCCCCTAATATTCATGCCGGACAGATATCCCCTGTTGGAGAGGTAAAGGCGCTCTGTCTCGTCCCTGTTGGTCAGTCGGGCATAGTGGGGATTATTCTCGTGTAGGCAGCTGCCGTCCCCGGAGCCGTCTATGACGGAAAAGTCGAAGGAGTCTCCGGTTCCGGGCCAGACGCTCCACCCGTGTTTGCCCTGATTCCCGGCGAGACCGCCGTATTCAAAGGAGCGGTTCTTTACCAGCTCCGCGTACAATCCTCCGTCCAGCGCATGATTGATATCTTCCAGAAAGATCCCATAGAGCGTATCGCTGATTCCATGGGATGCGTCCAGAGCCAAGGTATTCGTATGAATCACATAATCAGCCATTGGAACCGTCACACCTCCCGTCTCTTCGCTGGCTGTCACCCCCGTATGTACCTCTGTCACCTGGCTGGCTGCTGCCCCGCCCTCCTGCGCCTCTCCCGTCGGAGCCCCGCAGGAGGCGAGCAGACAGGCCGCCGTGACCAGACAACCTGCGACTTTAAAGTTCTGATTTCTCTGGAACATAGTCCGTCTCCTTCCTACTATATTGCTATAATTAATTTTGCTTGCACGGGGACAGAAGGATTATTTCCTCTCCCCGGCGACACTGATACGCCCTGATTCGTTCAATTTTACCAAACATCCGCGCGATTTTTTGTCTATTTTCCCAACAGTGCCCAAACCACGAATATCCCAGCCCCTCCTACATATAAAATATCACAAAAAAAATATATTTCCAGCATTGACTTTTTGCCCAAAACATAGTAACTTAGAATTGTATAGGGTTTACTAAAACATTTAAGGATTTAATAAAATAAACAAGGAAAGGAAAGGTTATCATTATGAAGCGGAAAAGCGGTGCAAAATTGACGGCCACAGTGCTTGCTGTCACCATGCTTCTGGCTGCCGTTCCCTGCCGGGAGCTGTGGGCTGAGACAGATGACGGGAGTGCCGCGTCCACCTACACCTCTGACGGCGGGTATGTCAATGAGATGATCACCAACAACTACACCAAGGTGAGCGCCGGTTATAAGGCGCCCGTATATACCGGTGACGATGTGGTCATGAGAGCGGCAGAGCAAATAACCGGTGCAGAGTCCGGCAATATCACTTCCGAGACCAGAGGTTATGAGCTGGCGGACGCCGTGGTGGATCTCCACATAGGGGATGCGGTCACTGTGCAGGTGGACGTACCTGAGACAGCGCAGTACTGGCTGGGCTTTGATTACCTGTCTTATGACGAATCCGTACTGCCCATAGGTCTGGCCATGACTGTGGACGGGGAGTATCCCTATTATGAGTGCCGTAATCTGGAGTTTGAGACCACCTGGATAGGGGACGGCGAGAAATCCGTAGACCGCTACGGCAATGAGATCGTGACAGTGCCGGATAAACTGATCCAGTGGGAACGCAAATTCTTAAGCGACGGCAGTTACCGGCGCAGCCGTCCTTTGACGCTGGAGCTGGAGGCAGGCAGCCACGAGATCCGGCTGGCAGTAAACGAAGGCAACTTCTTGCTGGGAGGGCTGGTGCTGGCCGCGCCGGAGCAGATCCCGGAGTACACCGGCAGTCAAAAGGCGGCGGGCGAGGAGCTGATCGAGATTCAGGGAGAAGACTTCACCTACAGAAACGATTCCGCTATTCACGGCGTGGCGGAGTATGATACCAGCCTGTATCCCTACGAAGTCAAGGACACGGTCCTCAACACCATTGATTCCGATTCCTTTGTCTCCGCGGGACAGAAAGTGACCTATCAATTTGATGTGTACCGGGACGGGTACTATTACATAGGGATGAATTACCGGCAGTCTGATAAAAATGATTTTCCGGTATTTCTTAACGTGGAGATAGACGGGGAGATTCCTAACAGTCTGTTGGAATCCTATCCCATGGCTTATACCACCAAATATAAGACGGCCACCCTCACAGATGAGAGCGGTGAGAATATAAGCGTGTATCTGGAGAAAGGTACCCACACCATATCCTTCACCATCAGCATTGATGAGATCCGGGAGATACTGGAAGGATTGGACGAGATCATGTCGGCCATCAATGACCTGTCTCTGGAGATCACCAAGGTGGCGGGCAACAATGCGGACAAATACCGCGACCTGAAATTATCCCGTTATATTCCGGATATCGAGGAGCAGCTGTACGGGTATGCGGATCAGCTATATGCCCTGCAGGATACGGTGAAAGAATACGCAGGCAAAAAAGGAACGGTGGCCGTTCTGTCCTCCATGAGTATTGCCGCCCAGCAGTTGATCTCTCTGGCGGAGGAGCCGGACGAGATACCTTTCCGCGTGGCGGAGCTGTGTACCAGCCCCTCCAGCGCCAACAGGCATCTGGCAAACACGGTGGACACCCTGATCAAAAACAAGATAGCTATCGACAGGATCTACATATATCAGGAGGATGCGCAGCTCCCGAAAAAGCCCAATATCTTTGCGTCTGCGGGCATGAATATCAAGCGGTTTGTGACCTCCTTTACCGACCAGGCGTACTCCACGGGCAACACGGATCCGGAACACTTACAGGTATGGGTAAACCGTTCCAGCCAGTATGTGCAGATCATGCAGAAGATGATCGACGAATATTTTACCCCCCAGACAGGCATAGAGGTGGATATTTCCATTATGCCCGACCAATATAAACTGGTGCTGGCCAACACTTCCGGCAAGGCGCCGGACGTGGCCACGGGCATTAACTATACCATCCCCTACGAGCTGGCTATCCGCGGTGCGCTGGTGGAGATGACGCAGTTTGAGGATTTCAGGGAAGTCGCGGCTCCCTATGAGGACGGGTTCTTTTTGACATCCTGTATTAACGGCGGCATATATGCCATGCCGGAGACCATGAATTTCTGGGTGTTGTACTACCGCAGCGATATTCTGGAAAAGTTGGGGCTGGAGGTTCCCGATACCATGCAGGATGTGATCGACATGCTGCCGGAGTTGCAGATGAGGGGATTGAATTATTACCAGCCTGTGTCCGGTATGCTGCTGATGCGGAACTTCCACGGTACGACCCCGCTGATCCATCAGTTTGGCGGCTCTCTGTACGGAGCTACCGCCCAGGAGGGCACGGCGCTGGGCAGCGCGGAGTCTGTGGACGGTTTTACATATCTGACAGAGTTGTTTACCATTTATAATATGCCCATCAATATCGACAATTTTTACCAGCATTTTCGCAACGGCGACATGCCTATCGGCGTGGCGGATTACGCCGCCTACAACCTGCTGTCCAACGCGGCGCCGGAGCTGAAGAACTCCTGGAGCATCGCCCTGGTGCCCGGCATGGAGCAGGAGGACGGCAGCATCGACCGCACCGTCTGCGGCTGCGCGGAGAGCAGCGTGATCTTCAAGTCCGACAGCGAGCGGGAGGCTAAAGCCTGGGAATTTGTGAAATGGTGGTCTTCCACAGAAGTGCAGGCCGAGTTCGGGCAGACCCTGCAGATCACTTACGGCAAGGAATATATGTGGACCACGGCCAATATGGACGCTTTCATGCAGCTGCCCTGGGACACCGGTGACAAGCAGATCATAGCGGAGCAGATGAGTTATGTGGTGGATGTGGCCAGAGTGCCCGGCACCTATCTGCTGGAGCGTGAGATGAGCAACGCCTTCAACGATATCGTGGTCAACCGTATGACAGCCCAGACCCGCATCGACAAGGCGGTAAAGACCATCAACCGTGAGTTTAACCGCAAGCTGGAGGAGTTTGAGTTCATAGACAGCGAGGGCAATACCATTACAGATTACAATATACCCACGATAGAGACCATACGTGAGATATTGGGAAGGGAATAGGAGGTGAGGATATTTATGGCTGATAGCAAAGTAAAAAAGAATAAAATAAGCAGGCGCAGCAACAACAAAAACGGATATCTGTTCATCGCGCCCTACGGTCTGGCCTTTACCGTATTCATCCTGGTACCGGTGCTGCTGGCGGTGGTATTATCCTTCACCAACTTTAACGCCATCGAGTTCCCGTCCTGGGTAGGCTTTCTGAATTACATAACCGTGCTGACCAACGACGAGGTATTTATGCAGCATGTCCTGCCCAACACCGTGGTATACGCGTTGATCGTGGGCGTGGGCGGCTATGTACTGTCCTTTGTCCTGGCCTGGGCGCTGTGCAATCTGACCAAGGGTTTCAGGACGGTATTCGCGCTGATCCTGTACTCCCCCAGCATGACGGCGGGCGTAGCCATGACGGTGGTGTGGAAGGTGATCTTTTCCGGCGACCAGACCGGCCTTCTGAATAGCTGGCTCATGAGTCTGGGTGTATTGAACGAGCCGGTGATCTGGTTGATCAATGCCAATTATCTGTTGCCCATCGTCATTGTCATCGGCCTTTGGTCCAGCATGGGTATCGGCTTTTTATCCCTGATCGCCGGTATTCTGAATACGGATGAATCCCTGTATGAGGCGGGAGCCATCGACGGTATCAAAAACAGGTTCCAGGAGATGATCTACATAGTCATTCCCAGCATGAAACCGCAGATGCTGTTCGCGGCGGTCATGGCCATCGTCAACGCTTTTCAGGCGGGTACGATCTTTACGCTGCTGACGGGCAACCCTTCGCCGGGCTATGTCTCCCAGCTCATCGTGAACCATATCGAGGATTACGGGTTCCTGCGCTATGAGATGGGCTACGCGGCGGCGGTATCCGTAGTGCTGCTGCTCATTGTACAGTTGTTCTCCAAGGTGGCCGACAGGCTCTTTGGAGAGAGAGACGATTTTTAGAAAGGAGGAAAATAAGATATGGCATATAAAGGACATCGCATCAATCCGACCAGATTTGAGAAGAGCCAGATCAAGATCATCGTGATCCTGCTGCCTCTGGTCATCTTCATGGCCTTACCCATCGTATTCATCATCAACCATGCGTTTAAGCCCATGGAAGAGCTGTTCGCGTTTCCTCCTACCTTTTTTGTTAGAAACGCCACGCTGGAGAATTTTGAAAGCCTGATCAAGGCCAGCCGCACCTCGGGCATCCCCATGAGCCGTTATGTGTTCAACAGTCTGATCGTGACGCTGGTGACCATCTTTCTGTCCCTGCTGCTGACCACCTGCGCGGCCTTCGCGCTGTCCAAGATCAAGTTCAGAGCCAAGAACACGCTGCTGAACATCAACCAGACCGCCATCATGTTCGTGGCTACCGCCGTGTTGATCCCCAGGTATCTGGTCATCAGCAAGACCGGTATGGTGGACAGCTACCTGGCGCATATACTGCCTCTGGTGGCGATGCCGGTAGCACTGTTTTTGGTGAAACAGTTTGTGGACCAGGTGCCGGACTCCCTGATGGAGGCGGCCTATATGGACGGCGCCACAGACTGGCAGGTGTATCTGAAGATCATCATCCCCATGATAAAGCCCGCCATCGCCACGGCCTCCATTCTGGTGTTCCAGCAGGTTTGGACCAATATGGAGACTTCCAACTATTTTGTGAACGACGACAGCATGAAGACGCTGACCTTCTACATGAACACCCTGGCCAACGCCAACAACACCGTGGCCGGACAGGGTATGGCTGCTGCTGCGTCCCTGATCATGTTTATCCCCAATCTGGTACTGTTTATCATATTGCAGAAGAATGTCATGAACACCATGGCACACTCCGGCATCAAGTAAAGGAAAAGGTGAGAAAGAGAAATGAAAAAGATGAAAAAACATTTCAAACGAATAGCCTTAAGCCTTTTTGCGGCGGTGCTGCTGCTTGGCAGCATGATTTCCGCGGGAGCGGACGCGCCTTACAAGACCTTTACTTTTGACGGCTACGGCTATATGATCCAGACACAGACGGCGTACCTGCCCTACGAGACCATCACTAAGTTTGACGACGAGGCGCTGAGCGGTCCCAGCGATCTGCATGTGACGGACGAGGGCAGGGTCTATGTGGCGGATACAGGCAACGCCCGTATTGTGGTGGGCGATCTGGAGGGCAATCTGCTGCAGACCATCGGCGAGGGAACGCTGGTATCCCCCCGGGGCGTGTATGTGACGGAGAACGGGCATGTGTATGTGGCCGACCGGGACGCGGAGGCGGTGTTTGAGTTTGATCCGGAGGGACAGATGTTAAACCGCTACGGCAAACCGGATTCTCCCCTGTACGGCGAGGCACTGAGCTTTTTGCCCATCAAGCTGGTGGTCAACGACGCGGGGATCATGTATGTGATCTGTGAGTCCAACACCAACGGCATCGTGGAGATCTCTCCCATAGACGGCGGAACTTTCCTGGGGTACTTCGGCACCAATATGGCCTCCAATTCTCCCATGATCATTATCCGCAGGGCATTGGCAACCAAGGCCCAGAGGGCAAAGATGGTCTCCAATATTCCCTCCACACCCGACAACCTCTGTATCGACGGCAAGGGCCTGATCTACACGGTGACCAGAGGGGAGGAGGAGAATACTTTAAAGCGGCTGAACATCGCCGGTAAGAATGTGATCGAGCCGGATACCTACGACGATATACCGGCGGCTGTGGCTGCGGGCAATCACGACAATGTATTCATGGTATCTCAGCAGGGTTTTGTGTATGAGTTCAACAGCGAGGGCGAGGCGCTCTTTGTGTTTGGCGGTTCCGACGACGGGACCCAGCGCGTGGGTCTGTGTACCGTGGTCAGCGCCATTGACGTGGACCTGCAGGACCGGCTGTATATCTTGGACTCCGACAAGGCGCAGATACAGGTCTATGAACCCACCGAGTTCACCGACCTGCTGCATGAGGCGCTGAACCTTTATTCCACGGGGCGTTATACGGAGAGCAAGGCGCCGCTTCAGGAAGTGCTGAAGATGAACAGCATGTTTGACTATGCCAACATGGCTATGGGCAGGGCCTATTTCCAGGAGGAGAACTACGAGATGGCCCGGTATTACGCCAAGCTGGCCAAGGACTATCAGGGTTATTCCGACGCCACCTGGGAGGTGCGTAACCTCTGGCTGAAAAAATGGATCGTTCCCATTATCTGGGCGATCGTGATCTTCTGGGCTGTCTGCAAGGCGGTGAAAGCGCTGGATAAGAAAAAGGGTATCCTCGCGCCCCTGCGGAAGGTCTCAGAGAATCTGAGCAAGAACAGGCGCGTCAGGGACTTTAAATATGCCTGGTACTTTATGAGACATCCTATAGACGGCTGCTACGGCATTGCCAGGGAGGGCAGGGCGTCCCTGCTTACAGCCAACCTTTTGGTGGTGCTGTTCACCGTGGAATACATGATCAACAAGTATCTGTGCGGTTTCCTGCAAAAGACCGTGCGGGAAGGGCGCTATGAGATCTTTTCCGATATCGGCATGGTGGTGGTGGTGCTGTTGGCATTGACCGCCTGTAACTATCTGGTGTGTACCATCAATGACGGTGAGGGCACGGTAAAGAAGATCTATTGTTCCTTTACGTACTGCCTGACCCCCTATGTGACTTTGATCCCGGTGATATTCCTGCTGTCCCATGTGGTGACGATCAACGAGCAGTTCCTGATCAGTTTTGGCTACTGCGCCATCTATGCCTGGGTGACGGTGCTGTTTGTACTGGCGGTCAAGGAAGTCAATAACTACACGGCCAAGGAGACTTTCAAGGTCCTGTGTCTGACGGCGTTTACCATATTGATCATGGCACTGTTACTCTTTATCATCTATGTACTATGGGCGCAGGTATTTGAATTTATCAGCGCCATCGGCGGAGAGGTGGTGTATCGAATTGGCAATTAAAGGATTGAAAAAAAGTATCTGTATCCTTGTGGCGGCTTTTCTGCTGGTGCTGTCGATCCCGCAATTCAGTATGACAGCCCGGGCGGCCGGGGATATTCCGGCCGATTACAGCAAGGTGGCGGAGAGCGATAGCTATGAACTGTACCTCTATGAGCCTACGCTGTCCATTATATTGAAAAATAAGGCTACGGGAGCGCTCCTTTTATCCACCCTTTCCGAGGAGGACGACAACGGAGCCAACAACAAGACATGGACGGCCTACATGCAGTCCGGCGTGGTGCTCAGCGCCATCAAAAATGCCAACGACACCTATCAGGTGGATCTGGTGAGCTGCGCCAACACCATCGACTACAGCTATGAGGACAATGGTTTTGCAGCCAGGATCTACTGGAAGGAATATGATTTCGGCCTTACGGTGAGGGTGACTCTGGAGGGGGACGAACTGGTGGCGGAGGTGCCGGAGGACTCCATCGTGGAGAACGGAACCGACTCCTATATCGGAACGGTAAGCCTCTTCCCCATGTTTGGTTACAGCTATCTGGACAATCAGGCGGGTTACATGTTCATTCCGGACGGCAACGGCGCGCTGATCTATCTGGACGATAAGGACGGGCGCTACGCCAGCGGTTACTCCCAGATGATCTACGGCGCGGACGCGGGCTTTACGGAATCCACCACCGAGACTCTGCTGTGGGGCAGATACCAGACGGTCAACGAATCGGAGAAAGTACTGGCGCCTGTGTTCGGCATGGCCCACACCGACGATGGGCTGGCCTATCTGGCCATCGTGGAGGAGGGGGAAAAAAGGGCAAGCATTGAGGCCCAGCCCAACGGCGTCATGGTGGATTACAACAGATGTTACGCGCGGTTTTTACTGCGCCGGACCTATATTCAGCCCCTGAACAATTCCAACTCCGGAACCATGACCAGCGTGGAGGCGGACAGGACTCACGGCAATCTGAAAGTCCGCTACATACTGCTCTCCGGAGAGGATGCGGGATATTCGGGCATGGCGGTGGCTTACCGCAATTACCTGCTGGACAATAACCTGATACAGCGCCGGGACAACAGCTACAAGACCCGGGTGGATTTCCTGGGGACAGACAGAGAGGAGTTCCTGATCTCCACCAGGGCGGTGGTCATGACGGATGTGGACCAGGTGCGGGAGATCTTCGGGGAACTGCAAAGCGCGGGTGTGAACACGCTGCTGAGCATTTACAAGGGCTGGCAGAAGGGCGGCATGTACCAGATCCCCATCAGCAAATACAAAGCGGACGGTAAGATCGGCGGAACAGGAGCGCTGACGGATCTGATCCAGGATTCGGAATCCGCAGGCTATGACGTTTACCTGTACAACGACGCGCTGCGGGCCAACCCCGCGGAGAGCAATACCACCTTTAATATCGTGAAAAAAGTGAATAAGAGAAGGCTGGAGATCCAGACCAGAGATTATGTGTACGATACCTTCAACTATCTGCTGCCCAACAGAAGCGATTACAATCTGGATAAGTTTGTTAAGAGCTATACCGCAAAGGGCGTGGATAATCTGGCGGTGGCGGGCATCACGGGCAATCTGTTTTCCTACAGCTACAGCGGCAGTTATTATGACCGGTTGTTCACGGCGGATGCCTATGAGAGCAGTATTGCTGACATATCCAAACAGACCAGCCTGATCCTGGAAAAGCCCTTTGCCTATCTGTGGAACTACACGGAGGCCATGATCGATATGCCGCTGGGCACTTCCGATTTCATGTATGAGGACGAGGAGGTTCCTTTCTTCTCCATCGTGCTCAAAGGGATCGTCCCCATGTACTCGGAGTATGTGAACTTTGAGGCCAACAAGCAGGAGTTCAGGCTGCAGATGATAGAGTCCGGGGTATATCCTTCCTTCTATGTGACCTATGAGGATTCGGCGGATCTGATCTATACCAATTCCGCCGACCTGTACAGCACCAAGTATTCTTCCTACAAGGATACCATCATAGAGTATGACGCGGACTTCAGGCAGGTAGCGGCGTTGACCGGGGACGCCATGATCGTCAGACATGAGAAACTGGCGGAGGGCGTAAACAAAGTAACCTATGACAACGGCGTAGTATTCTATATCAACTACAACCAGGACGCAGTGACAGTGGACGGCGTGACCATTGAAGGTTTGTCCTATAAGGCAGGTGAGTGATGGCGATGAGTAAAGAGAGCAGAAAAGAAAAAAAGGCGAAAGTTAAAATCAAGCCCGGGCGTCTGGCCCGGCGGGAAGCCATCACCGGATTGATCTTCGTGACTCCCTGGATCATCGGCGCGGCTGTCTTCCTGATCTACACCATGGGCAGCTCTTTCTGGTACGGCCTTAACAATATCCGTATCACTCCCATGGGCAAGAACTTTAATTTTGTGGGACTGGGCAATTACACGCAGATCCTGTTGGTGGATACGGATTTTACCCCCCAACTGATGCAGTACCTGTTCAGCACCATTATATCGGTGCCGGTGATCGTAGTGTTCGCGCTGATCATCGCTATTTTGCTCAACGGCAATATCCGGTGCAAAGGATTCTTCCGGCTGATCTTCTTCCTGCCGGTGATCGTGGTCAGCGGTCCTGTGATGGGGATGTTGGCGGACCAGGGCGCGGCCACTATCTCCACCATTGACACCCAGGCCATCGGCAACGCGATCTCGGGTTTTTTGCCCAGGTCGCTGGCCAGCAGTATCACGGAGCTGTTCAGCAATATGATAACGATCCTGTGGTACTCCGGCGTTCAGATCCTGATCTTCCTGTCCGCCCTGCAAAAGATAGACAGTTCCATGTATGAGGCGGCGCAGATCGACGGCGGTTCCGGGTGGGAGTGTTTCTGGAAGATCACACTGCCCACCATCAAACCCATGATCCTGCTGAACGTGGTGTATACGGTGGTGTTTATCTCCGGCAATGAGCAGAATGCCATCATCACTCTGATCCAGGATTCCATGTTCTCGGGAACCAAGGAGAAGGGCTACGGCTACGCATCCGCCATGGCATGGCTTTACTCTCTGGTGGTAGTGCTGATCGTGGTGGTATTCGCGGTGCTGTTGATGGCTCGCAAGGACGTATATGAACGACAGGTGAAACGCGCGAAACGGGAGAGAAAGAAAGAGGCGAGAACCGTAAAGCGTATCGAAAGGAGGGGAATCCGCAATGCCAGGAAGATTGAAAAAGCAAGGAAAAAGCGCAAATACTCAACCTACGACGGCAGTGGAGACTATTAAAACAGTCTCCGAGACTACTAAAACAGTCTCCAATACTACGAAAACAGTTTCCGGGGCTGCTGAGAGCGGATCCAAGGGTACCGGAAACAAAGCCGTGGCTAAGGAAAAATGGAACTGGAAACCTCACAAGCTGACAGATGTGGAGAAGGACCGGATCAAAAAGTTCTTTATGGGTTCCAGAGAAAAAGAGGGTTTCCTGAAACAGTTCGTGGTGTATGCTCTGCTGATCTGTATCGGATTCATCTATCTGTATCCGATCCTGTATATGCTCAGCAGCTCCCTGATGACGCTGGACGATCTGCTGGATTCCTCCATTAACTGGATCCCCAGCAGCCTTAACTTCAAAAACTATGCCCAGGCTGGTTCCAGCATGAACTTCTGGCCGGTATTGGGCCTGAGCATCATCATAGCGGGCGTTCCCACGCTGCTGAACGTGCTGTCCTGCTCCATCGTGGGTTACGGACTGGCGAGATTTGAGTTTCCCGGCAAAAAGATCATGATGGGCATTATCATTTTCACCTTTATCCTGCCCAGCCAGGTAACGATGATCCCCACCTATGTGCTGTACTCGAACCTGAAGATACTCAGTACGCTATGGGCATTTGTGGTGCCCTCGCTGCTGGCTCAGGGTATCAACGCCTCCATATTTATCCTGATCTTTTATCAGTTCTTCAAACAGGTACCCAAGGTGCTGATAGAGGCGGCCCAGATCGACGGCGCGGGATATTTTAAGTCCTTTGTGCGGATCTCTCTGCCCTCCGCGGCCCCGGCGATACTTACAGTGTTCCTGTTCTCCTTTGTGTGGTACTGGAACAACTCTTATCTGACCCGGATGTATGTGTCCGGCGTCATGACCCAGTCCAAATGGACTACATTGGTGGTACAGCTGCAGAAGTTCGCGGCAAACTATAACAGCTATGCCCAGACGGAGGCCAGCGGGGCGGTCACGTTAAACGAGTCCATCAGCATGGCGGGAACCATGCTCAGTATCCTGCCCATTCTGCTCATGTATTTTGTATTGCAGAGATACTTCGTGGAGAGTATCGACCGGGTGGGTATCACAGGAGAGTAATGCCCGAAAACGTTTAATAAGTTTAGCCATATATTTGTTTACTGGAGAAGGTGCTGAAATATTTCACAATTTCAGCACCTTTTTTTAGTTGGTTTTTCATAAAATTTTATTTTTGACTAAAAAAGTTAAGTTTTTTATATAAAAGATATGGATTTTTTTTGCGGAGTATGATATAAATGTTGTATAGAAAAGATTAGGACGCTTTCATGGCAAAAAAGGAGGAGAAGAATGAAAAAGAGAAACAGGTTTTTGGCCTTGCTGCTGTCTGCTGCCATGGTGACCGGCATAGCTGGGTGCGGCAACGAGAGCGGTAATGCCGGAGAGGCGGGAAACGAAGGCGGCGGAGCAGAGAGAGCGGAGGAGGTCGTGATCAATGGGATCACATATCATCCGGCGGCTGATCTGACCCATGACAACATTGAACTGACCTATTTCCACTTTGATCAGGATGAGACGGTAAAATATCTGGCGGACAGATTTATGGAGCTGTATCCCAACATCAAAGTCAACCCCGTATATGAGAACGTGGCTACATACAACACGACGCTGAATACGCTGGTGAGCAACGGCAACGCTCCGGATTGTATCATGTATTCCGACGCGGATTTTGCCCTGTCCAATATGCTGCTGCTGGATATTTCCGAGTATTGGAACGCGGATCCCGAGACCCAGAATCTGGCGGATACCGTGAACAGCGCCGGTCTCGGCACTTTCCAGACAAGCGGCAGATACGGCGTGCCGGTCAAGTTCTTCCCCGGCGTGATGTATGTGGACCGCAATGTGCTGGAGACGCTGAACGTAGACGTACCCGGCATGGACTGGACCTGGAGCGAGATGATCCAGCTGATCAAGGATTGTACGGTGCTGGATTCCCCGGACGGTATGGCTTATTACGGACTGGGCGTGTACAACAGGCTGGATTCCTATTACGGCATAGCGGCCAGTCAGGATATCATCGGAGAGTTCGGATATAACGGCAAGACCTTTGACCTGAGTGTGTGGGCCGTGGGCGAGCAGGACTTCGCGGATCTGAAACTGGGCGGCTATGTGGCGCCTGTCACCGAGACGCAGGAGATGGAAGACTGGGCAGGCGACTGGGAGGCATGGTTTGGCGCGACCGGTCATGTGGCAATGTTCTCTGAGGCATTCTGGACCTATCAGGGAACCTGGGCTACGGAAGGATTTGAGCAATATAATCTGGATGTTATCCCCTATGTGGTACCGGCGGTATCCGAGCAGGATGCCTCTGCGGATCATCATTCCATCGCTACCATCGACTTCGGCGGTGTGACTACGGGTACAAAGTATCCCCGGGAGGCATATGAACTGTTAAAGTTTATGAGTTTCGGACTGGATGGCTGGAAGACAAGGCTTGAGGCCTATAATGACGAGTCCATCGTGAACGCCACCGGCCTGGCTCTGAAATATGACGTTATGCCCGCTCCCATCACCAAGGACGCAGAGATCTGGGACAGCTATATCGCCATGTACACCAAGGGTATGGATGAGGAGCATGTGGCACATTGGAAGAATTATTTTGCAAGCTGTATGCAGCCTATTCCTTTCGGATGGACTTCCATAGCCGGTTACTGGAACTACTGCGATGAATATTTTAACAAGATTGGCATTCATGATCTGGTAGATAAGGGAACTTCCAAGGCGGCGGACTTTGCCACCGAGGCTACGGAGAAAGCGAATCTGTACCACGCGCAGGCCATGATCGACTACTTTGGCCCGAACGGCTACAATGTGCTGTCCGATGAGGAGATCGCCGCATACGAACAACAGATCGCTGACAATTCATAATGAGGAGGGCGCTGCTCGCGCCCTTTGATATAAGGCCATGTAAAAGGCGAGAATAGGAGGAGTAATAGATATGAAAAAGAAAGTTTTTGCAGCGCTTTTAAGCGCAGCCATGGTAATGTCCATGTTAACCGCATGCGGCAGCACTCCCGAACAGCAGGTAAATGATTCCACAGAGCAGTCTACAGTGGAGTCCAGCTCTGAGGAGAGCAGCGCTCCGGTAGAAAGTTCTGAGGAGAGTAGCACTCCTGAGGAGAGCACAGAGGAGCCCACCGGTGGTCTGGCCGAGGCGGAGCCCCTGCCCGAGGCACTGTATCACTTTGCCATGGACGGATCGGACGAGGGCATTCTGACCATGATCCAGTCTGAGGATAAGGGCGCTAATACCGGCGCAACCTACGGCGTGGTGGAGAGTTCTACCTATTTGGATAAGGAGGGCGCGGAGCAGCCCATCGTTGTACAGTATGCGGACGGCCCTGTGGGAAAATGTACTTATATTGACGGCAATTTCGGCCTGAAACTTCCGGTGGAAGCCTTGAATACCAATGAGTATACCATCTCTTTCTGGCTCAACGCCGACAGACTCTCCAACTACGGACCTACCCTGCAGATCGGCAGCGATATGGGTATGGCGGACACGGATGAGGGTGTTGCCGTTAAGTGGATCAATGTTACCCAGTCCGAATGGGGAACCGGCAATGCCAAGATCTTCCCTGTAGTATGGGACAGAAATTCGGAGACCGGCGTATGGCCCTGGGTATATGCGGCAGATGACTCCATTCACGGCAAGAAGGAATGGGTTCTGGTAACGCTGGTGGCTACCGGAGATATATATAATTTTGCGGATGACGGTCTGGACAGAGTAGCGGCCAAGCTGTATCTGAACGGCGAGCTGGTGTTTGACGCAGCCGAGGGAACCTACGGCGGTCTGGCTCCGGATGTATTGACTGCCGATGACAATTTTGAGTGTTTCTTCGGTATCAACTATTGGGACAGCATTTACAAGGGATTTGTGGATGAGATGTATTTCTTTGATAAGGCTCTGACGGACGGTCAGGTTGCAAGCCTGTATCTGGAGGGCGACGCCAGCGTTGAATCCGTGGCGGAAGCTCCCGCGGAGGTTGAGGCGGAGCCTGTGGCCATTGATCACAGCGCAGTGACCACTTCCGGCACAGTAGTGGGCGCCACAGATTGCAGTACCGGTTTCTGGAGCGAGTTTTCGGATGTTGTAGCCGTTCCCTCCGGTGAGTCTGTAACTGTAAACTTTGTAAACTATACGGACGGTCTGGCCAACTGGCACAACTTCCTGGTAGTACTGCAGAACGTGGCGGATGTACATTCCGCAGACGCCAACGCCGATTACAAGGAATACGGTGTAATGCGTGCCGACAATTTTGGCTGGGGTGCGGGATATGAGGGTATCGCCACGGCTGAGTGCGATTGGAACTGGGATACCTTTATGACAGATATGGACGGTGCAAATGTGGAGCTGACCATTACCAACAATGGGGACACTGCCGATGTGGTGGCGAAAGTAACTCTCGCTGACGGCACGGTACACAATCAGTCTTACACTGGCGTAGCCGTGGACGGCGATCTGTACTACTGCCTGACAGTGGAGAACGCTTTCCTGGATATCCAGTAAGATCTTGAGAGTAAATTGTAAAAGGAACTGTCGCGATGGCAGTTCCTTTTTTAATAGATTTATTTCAGAGGGGCTAACAGGCAATGTATTTTTACCTTCCCGCCGCGGCAAGTTCCTCCCTGGTGCAATTGGTTATTCTGCTGATAGAAGTGTCATCCAGTCCTGCCTTGGCCATCTGTCGGATGATCCGAAGTCTTTCCTCCCGCTTTCCCTCTTGTCTTCCCTCTCGTTTTCCCTCACGTCTTCCTTCTCGTCGTTCTTCTCTCATCAGATCGTCAAAAGCTTTACACATGGGCAGTTCCTCCTTTTCTATCTTTTTTAACAATCTGGCTACATGCAGATGCCTTGCGATCACGCGCTCCGTCTCGGGACAGAGATGCCGAAACTCTTCGGTTTGAAACAAGGTCTTCAGCTTTTCTCTGTCCCTCCGGCATTGCATGGCCTTAAAAAACTCCTTCAGATCCGTATCATAGTTGTCAGGATTGACAAAATCCGCCTCTATCAAGGGGAAATCATAGTCTCGCAGATTATCCCCCAACAATATTTGGGATTCCGCCGACATCCGAAACATCTGCGACAGTTTGCGTCTGCCTTCCCAGCGCCCCTCCTTCAAAAACAAAACCACCGTGACCATAGGAAAAAGGTACTCACTTTCTTTTATCCTGCTCTTCTTTTCACGATAATTTTTATAATTCTTTTGATCCTTATGCTTTTGGCCGATCTCCCGCATCTGATATTCATACTCGCAGGCGTCGTATGTCATGATCCGCTCAGGCATCCCATAATCTGATTCCGTCTCAATCTCAATACCGTAACAAATATTTTGCCGCATATCTACCATCAGCACATCCCTCTCCATCTCGCTGTACGCATTGGAGAGTGCCGGATATTTCCTGTTCTGTAGCACAAGATCCCCCGGCCTGAGTACTTTTTCCCCGTGATAGAGCGCAATGTTCACAAGCTCCGCAAACCTTTCGCAATCGGAAAAATACGGCCTGTCCGCAATATCTATTTTTCCCATATACCCCTTTCCGGCCGTAAGGATACCGCATATGCATACTTTGCCACGGAACCGCTTTCAACCATATTTGTATTGTCTGTGTGAAATATGGCTGATAACGCCGGAATCAGGGCGAGGCCGCTCCTGATAGGTTACCCTGGTCTGAGCAGGGTACAGAATTTCACAGAGAAGATTTTCATCTATTTGAAATCATTATAGGAACTCCGATAAATATTGTCAACTAAAAAATGTAAAAAAAGTAAAATTTGGGGTGAGAGGTAGACACAAAGAAACAAAGCGGATATAATAGTACAAATGATGGACTATAATGCGAAGGGAGCCGTTTCATATTTATTTTGTGCTTTGTGAAACGATCATATTTTTATGAAGAATTGGATTGACAAATTGGAGAGGAAATTCTTAACTCGAAAAGTATTCTGTTGTTTTGCTGTATTAGGCTTTTTGTGGTTCATAGTACCTCTGCTGTATATAGGGCGATACAATCATGGGGCAGGAGACGACTACTGGTTTGCGTTTCATGTACATTGTACATGGCTGAACACTCATAATCTGATAGAGGTTATAAAGACGGCGTTTTCTAAAGTCGCGGAATTCTATAAAAGCTGGCAGGGAACATATAGCTCTGTTTTCTTTTTTTCAATTTCACCCATGGCGTTTGGAGAACAATATGCACATGCCGTACCTTATATGATGATCGGTATGACATGTATTTCCACAATGGTTTTTATGCATGCACTTTTAAAGAGATGGATGGAGCTGGATGGCTACACCTGTATGTCCGCAGTGATGGCGTCATGCGTTATGCAGTGCGCGTTTATGTATACACCGGCCTCTGGTCTATATTGGTATAATGGCGCTGTCCACTATGTGTTTATGCAGGGTTTCGTCAATTTGATGGCGGGGTTTGCCCTGTTAAGCTTTGAGAGAATATTTCACAACCGGGGTAAGAGTATTTGGTGGTGTATTGAACTGGCAATATGTACAGGGGCGGCGTTCATGGCGGCCGGAGGTAATTTTTCAACGACGCTGTTAACGGCGGAGATATTGGTGTTATTGGGGATTCTGGCAGTAATATTATGGAAAGTTCAGGGAAGGAAGACCTATCTATGGTTTGCGATTCCTTTTTTGATCGGGGAGTCAGGATTCCTGGTAAATGTATTAGCCCCGGGCAATGCGGTGAGACAGGCAAATTTTCAGCGGGGAAGTATTATAGGCACGATAGGGAAGAGTTTTGCTTATTCGTTCTCACAGATGACTGCCTGGATCAACATATATGTGATCGTGATATTGATCTTGCTGCTGCCCATGTTTTTGAGAGCTGCTGATAACAGCAAATACTCCTTTCGCTGCCCGCTGCTGGTGACGGGGGCGACATATTGCCTCTATGCATCTATGTTTGCGCCGGGATTTTATGCTTTGGGCGAAGAACCTTTGTCAAGAAATCAAAACATCTGCAAAATGTTTTTACTGCTGTGTTTGGTGCTGCTGGAGGCCTATTGGTGTGGATGGCTGGTTCACAGAGTAAAAGCGGCCAGGGCGATGATTCCCAGATACGGAAAAAATGTCATGAGATGGACAGTGGTATTGTTAATAGCTTTGCTGACAGGCATCATCAGTTTCATCAGATTGGATGATGTGAGTAAAAAGGCTACTTTTGTAAATTATGGGGCATACAGGCTGATCGCGGATGGCGAGGGAAATTTATATTGGCATGAATATCTACAGCGTCTGCAATTGTACAGAAATGAAGAAAAGGTGGTCTATGTGCAGCCGTATAGCAATCATCCCTATCCCCTGTGGATAAACAGCGATACAGAAATGTCCTACGACGATTCGGGGATGATAAGCGGATTGGTTGCGAATTGGTATATGAAGGATGCAATATACGAAGTGAAATAATGCATGTCATACGTATATACAGAAACGTCCATAAAAAGGGCGTCTACCCTTCATTCTCTTCTTCGTAATAGGCTTTCACCTTGATAGCCTGGTTATAGTCTCCGAAATCTTCCCCAAACAAAGTGCATCCTCCCACGTTGGCAGTGTCCTTGGGCACTTCAAAACGGAAACTGATATAGCTGTTATAATTGAGGTCAAGATCCTGAATCGTCACGTCAGAGATCTTGTTGGTTCCGTCGATAAAGCAGCCTTCGTTATTGATGATCAGAGTTTTTAACAGACCGTATTGATTCAGCAGCTCGGGCCACCAGGCGGGGCAGAGATATCCCTTGCGTGCGCCGAAATCGCCGGGGCTTACCCACATGCCCAGACTGATCCCATTGATGGAAAAATGGATATCCGAGGGGTAGTCCTCATTGTATTCCGGACATTCCGAAGAGATCTCAAAGGATATCTGCAGTTCTGTCAGGGTTTGGCCGGCCTGTAGGTGATTGGGCAGATTGTACTCCACATAGCCGCTGCCAAACCACAGGATGCCCGCTTTAAATCTTTCCGGAAAAGAGAATACCCGGGCGTCGTCCAGGGAACCGATGATCTCCTTGCTGGTAGCCAGTCCGCAGGTGGGAGATACGCTGCAGGTGGTGTAGTAACCGACCTGGATATCGTCCGTATAGCAGTGCCGTACATCCTTTATAGGCGCAAGATCGATTATCAGACGGTCGTATCGGGGACGAATGATCTTCATGGTCCCTCTCTTGCCGGAGGTGGTGCGGATCTTTACCAGACCGGCCTCCTCCAGTTTGCTCACGTGCATGGAGATGGCACCGTTGGTCAGCCCCAGAGCTTCCGCCAGATCATTCATGCTCAGCTTATCGTCTTTATAGATCATCTCCATGATCTTCAGGCGCATGGGAGTGCTCAAGGCCTTAAAAACTGTTTCTGCTTCCCCGATAGATTGAAAATATAACATAAAAACCCTCTTTCTCAAAAATCCAGACTTCTTTTGCTCAATTTCTATTTTTATTATAACATTTCATAAAGTAAAGTCAATGCTATAGCAGTTCAAAATGATGTAGATTTTACAAAAATTTGGACCATTTATACACAAGGTAAATATGCCTAAAAAATAATTCTAAAAACTGTGAAACTTATTTTACGGATTGTGTTGACATTGATTGTATTTCATACTACTATTAAAGAAGTTAAGGGGAAAGTATACTATTTTAGTAAAAAATAAAACATAAAGCGAGGACTAAACTATGGCAAAATTGTACGTAAACCCCAAGCATCCGCTAGGTCATGTTAATCCGGAGTTACAGGGACACTTTTCCGAGCATCTGGGAAGATGCATTTATGAGGGGCTATATGTGGGCGAAGATTCCGACATCCCAAATACGGGCGGTATCCGCAACGACGTGGTGGAGGCCCTTAAAGAAATGCAGATTCCGGTACTGCGCTGGCCGGGTGGCTGCTTTGCCGACGAGTATCATTGGATGGACGGCATCGGCCCCAAGGAGAGCCGCAAAAAGATGATCAACACCCATTGGGGTGGAGTGGTGGAGGACAACAGTTTCGGTACGCATGAGTTCATGGAACTGTGCCGCCAGTTGGGCTGTAAGACATATATCAACGGCAATGTGGGCAGCGGGACGGTGCAGGAGATGAGCGAGTGGGTGGAGTATATGACTTTTGAGGGCGTCTCCCCCATGGCGGATCTGCGGGCAAAAAACGGCCATCCCGAGAGCTGGAAGGTGGACTATTTCGGCGTGGGCAACGAGAACTGGGGCTGCGGCGGTAATATGACCCCTGAGTATTACGGAAACCTGTACCGCAGATATCAGACATATGTGCGGAACTATAAGAAGGGCGAGGAGATATTCAAGGTGTGCTGCGGCGCCAATGCGGGCGACTACTATTGGACCGAGGGCGTATTGAAGACTACCCACGACCATGCGGAGCATGCCCATGGATTTATGAACGGCCTGTCCCTGCACTATTATACGCTTCCCAATGACGACTGGAGCCATAAGGGCAGCGCGCTGGATTTTGACGAGAAGAGCTATTACAGGACATTGAGGAAGACTCTGCACATGGAGGATCTGATCAAGGGCCACGGCGCGATCATGGACAGGTATGATCCCGAGAAAAAGATCGGACTTATCATAGACGAGTGGGGTACCTGGTACGATGTGGAGCCCGGTACAAACCCCGGTTTCCTGTATCAGCAGAACACCATGAGAGACGCGCTGGTGGCAGGCATCAACCTGAATATTTTCAACAAACATTGCGACCGTGTGAAGATGGCCAATATTGCCCAGCTGGTGAATGTGCTGCAGTCCGTGATCCTGACCGAGGGCGAGAAGATGATCAAGACGCCCACTTATCATGTGTTCAACATGTACAAGTACCATCAGGACGCGGAGCTGTTGGAGAGTTATGTGGAGACTCAGGAGATCGGCGGCGAGGACGGGAAAGTGCCCAACCTTCACGAGTCTGTGACTCTGGGCAAGGACGGCAGGATCCATGTGACTTTGAACAATCTGTCCGTGACAGAGAGTTATGATATAGACGCGGTATTCACCGAAACCGCCATCAAAGGAGTGGAGGGCACGATCCTTACCGGAGAGATGCACGCGCACAATACCTTTGAAGACCCTGACGCGGTACACACAGAGCGGTTTGACCGGGTGGAGATCGCGGGACAGAACCTGAAGTTTACGATCCCGGCATGCAGTGTGCTGCATTTGGCGGTGGAGATATGACCGCAATGTGAATGCGTAGAGTCAAATTAAGCCTGAAGGCATAGCCTGTGATATGTAGGAGAGAGGAATGTATGGAACAGAAAATCAACGGACCCATTACGGAATACAATAAGCCCTTTATCCTCCAGCGGGCAGATCCGTTTGTAGGCCAGGCGCCGGACGGCAGCTATTATTTTACCGCCTCCGTTCCGGCCTATGACAGGATCATCCTGCGCCATGCGGATACTATAGAAGGACTGGCCCAAGCGGAGGAGATCACAGTGTGGACCCGCCATGAGAGCGGCCCTATGAGCGATCACATATGGGCGCCGGAGATACATTATCTGTTTGGAAAGTGGTATATTTATTTTGCCGGGGATGACAAAGACAATTGGTGGCATATCCGTCCCTATGTATTGGAGTGCGGCGGCCAGGATCCCATGACGGACGCCTGGATAGAGAGAGGCCAGATGCAGTGCGTCGACGAGGACAGATTTTCTTTTCGCGCGTTTTCCCTGGATGCCACGGTTCTGGAAAATAAGGGTGCGTATTATTTTATTTGGGCGGAGAAGGTCAGCGTGGGAGACCAGATATCCAACCTGTATATCGCCCGGATGGAATCGGGTACAAAGCTGGCTACGGTGCAGGTGCTGCTGACCACGCCTGACTATGACTGGGAGCGGATCGGCTTTTGGGTCAATGAGGGGCCTGCGGCGGTAAAACATAACGGGCATATCTATCTGACGTATTCCGCCAGCGCCACCGGCGCCTGCTATTGCATGGGCATGCTCAGCACCACGGAGGACGCGGATCTGTTAGACCCCAGGAGCTGGACCAAGGAGCGTTACCCTGTGCTGGCTACGGATGCGGAAAAGGGTATATACGGCCCCGGCCACAACAGTTTTACCAAGGACAGGGAGGGCAACGATATCTGCGTCTACCATGCCCGCACTTATGAGGAGATCATCGGCGATTCTCTGGCGGATCCAAACCGTCACGCCATGCTGATGAAAGTGGAGTGGGACGAAAACGACAGGCCGATATTTGCCTATCGGAAACAGGTTTGACACAGGCGGATTTCTGCCTGCAAAATCATCGGATATCGGAAGGAATAGATTCTATGGGGTCTATTCCTTTTTATTTATTTTTTTCGTGCAATTTATGCGTTTCTCTGGTATGCTAAAGGTATATGAAAAAGTACCTGCGGATCTGCATCGGCGGGTAAATATATAGGAATGGAGGATATGCGATGAAATTCAGTAACGGATGTTGGTTACAAAAGGAGGGCTGCGGGTGTTTTGCGCCTACGGAGGCCTATTTTATCAAAAAGACGGATACGGAGGTAAGCATCTGCGCTCCCACAGGCCATATTAACAGCAAGGGAGCTACTTTGGGCGGCATCAATCTGACGGTCAGGATCACCTCCCCCAGAGTGAATGTACTGCGGGTGCAGACCTATCATCATCTGGGCGCGGTGACATGTGAGCCCGCCTTTGAACTGAATCTGCAGGAGTGCCCGCTGGATGTGACCGAGACGGACGAACTGATCGCCGTTAAGAGCGGCAATCTGTCCCTGGAGATCACAAAAAAACCCTGGTCTATGACTTATAAGAGAGACGGCAGGCTGCTGACCCGCAGCACCGGAAAAGACCTGGCGCTGATGAAGACCGACTGGAAGGGCGAGTACTATGACCGGGGGGACAACACGGACACCTATATCCGCCAGCAGTTGTCTCTGGGCGTGGGAGAACTGCTTTACGGCACAGGCGAGCATTTCACTCCCTTTGTCAAGAACGGCCAGAGCATTGATATCTGGAATGCGGACGGAGGCACCAGCACCGAGCAGGCATACAAAAACATTCCTTTTTATATCTCCAATAAGGGGTATGGCGTGCTGATCAACCACCCGGAGAACGTATCTATGGAGCTTGGCACGGAGATGGTGACCCGGGCGGAATTCTCCGTGGAGGGCGGATATCTGGATTATATGCTGTTTGACGGGCCTGCCATGAAGGATGTGCTGGTAGCCTATACGGATATCACGGGCAAGCCTTCCCTGCCTGCGCCCTGGACATTCGGACTGTGGCTGTCCACCTCCTTCACCACCAGTTACGACGAGAATACGGTCATGAGCTTTATCGACGGTATGCTGGACCGGGGCATTCCTCTGCGCACCTTTCATTTTGACTGCTGCTGGATGAAGGAATTTCATTGGTCCGATTTTCTGTGGGATGAGAGGATATTCCCCGACCCGGAGGGACTGCTGCGGCGCATCAAGGAAAAAGGGTTGAATATCTGCGTGTGGATCAACTCCTACATCGGCCAGGAGTCCTATCTGTTCAGGGAGGGCATGGAGAAAGGGTATTTCATCAAGCGGCCTAACGGTCAGGTCTATCAGTGGGATATGTGGCAGCCGGGCATGGCGATCGTAGACTTTACCAACCCGGAAGCCTGGAAATGGTTCCAGGACAAGCTGGAAGTGCTGCTGGACATGGGCGTGGATTGCTTTAAGACCGATTTCGGCGAGAGGATTCCCACCGACGCGGCATATTTTGACGGCTCTGACCCCAAGAAGATGCACAATTACTATACTTACCTGTACAATAAATGCGTTTATGAGCTGCTGGAGAGAAAGCGGGGCAAGGGAGAGGCGGTATTGTTTGCCCGTTCCGCCACCGTGGGAGGCCAGAAATTCCCGGTACACTGGGGCGGCGATTGCTGGTCCGATTATGAGTCCATGGAGGAGAGTCTCAGAGGAGGTCTTAGTCTGCTGATGAGCGGCTTTGGTTTCTGGGCTCATGATATCGGCGGCTTTGAGCACACTTCCACGCCGGATGTATACAAGAGGTGGGTGGCGTTTGGCCTGCTGTCCTCCCACAGCCGTCTCCATGGCAGCACTTCTTACCGGGTGCCCTGGGTCTATGACGAGGAGGCGGTGGATGTGTGCCGGTTCTTCACCCGGCAAAAAGCCCGGCTGATGCCTTATTTATATGAGACTTCCATCTATACCAACCGCACCGGCATCCCCACCATGCGCAGCATGGTGTTGGAATATACCTCTGATAAGAACTGCAGTTATCTGGACAAGCAGTACATGTTGGGCGACAGCCTGTTGGTGGCTCCCATCTTCAACGAGGAGGGGATCGGCGAGTACTATCTGCCCGAGGGCACATGGACGGATTTTCTTACCGGTCAGGTGCAGGAGGGCGGCAAGTGGTACAGCGCTGAGTATGACTATTTCAGCCTGCCCATGATGGTGAAGGAATGTTCCATTATCGCCCTGGGCGCCAGGGACGACAGGCCGGATTATGATTACGCCGACGGAGTGGAACTGCGGATCTACGAGCTGCATAATGGAGCCAGTACGGAGCGGACCGTCTATGGCATGGACAGGCAGGCGGCGCTGACGATCAAGGCGTCCCGCCATGCAGGAGCCGTCACTCTGGATGTGGAGGCGGTTAAGCCCTATACGGTGCGTCTGGTAAATGTGCAGGCCGTGTCCGCTGACGGCGCGGATATCCGCATAGAAGGCAATGACACGCTGGTAACGCCCAAAGCTGCCCATATGGTGGTAAACTGCTGATTTATGAAGTGGCTGTAGTACTGTATAATAAGCCGGGGAACGACGCATTTTTGCGATGTTTCCCGGCTTATTTCGAGTTGTTTTGTTAATCAGGAAACAAATGCTGTTGGATTTTTTGCGCCTCTTCTGAAAACTCCACTCGGTCAAGGTAATCCGCCACTTTTATTTCCATTATTTCTACAGGCAAGCATTTCTCCTGTGAAACCCACTGCCATCCGTCTATTTTTTCAAAGGAATCCGCACGAACCTTATATACATATCCCACGCCGTCAGGGTCTAAAGAACCATACTTTAACAGAACCTTTCCGTTGCTGCACTCGAAATTCCTCTTTCCCTCCGGGGTATCCGGATACCAGCGGATTGGCAGGGCGAACGGTATCACTTCATCCATGGTTCCGGCAGCGTAGATTGCTTTCAGAGAATCTATATTCTGTTCACCGGCGGCCTGCTGCGGTATGAGTATATCCAGTTTATATTGACTTCCATGGTATAGATATTCAGGCTTTTCCGTCATAATCTTTTCCCTCTTTCTATAATCAATAATGGACTATCTTATAATGGATAATTATAGGGAAAGGGGGAGCGAAATACAAGTGTATTTAATGAATAAAGAATATAGGAAATCATATTTTTTAATTGACAATATTTATCAGAGTTCTTATAATAACCTCAAATAGAAGAAAATCTTCTCTGTGAAATTCTGTACCCTGCTCAGACCAGGGTGACCTATCAGGAGCGGCCTCGCCCTGATTCCGGCGTTATCAGCCATATTTCACACAGACAATACAAATATGGTTGAAAGCGGTTCCGTGGCAAAGTATGCATATGCGGTATCCTTACGGCCGGAAAGGGGTATATGGGAAAAATAGATATTGCGGACAGGCCGTATTTTTCCGATTGCGAAAGGTTTGCGGAGCTTGTGAACATTGCGCTCTATCACGGGGAAAAAGTACTCAGGCCGGGGGATCTTGTGCTACAGAACAGGAAATATCCGGCACTCTCCAATGCGTACAGCGAGATGGAGAGGGATGTGCTGATGGTAGATATGCGGCAAAATATTTGTTACGGTATTGAGATTGAGACGGAATCAGATTATGGGATGCCTGAGCGGATCATGACATACGACGCCTGCGAGTATGAATATCAGATGCGGGAGATCGGCCAAAAGCATAAGGATCAAAAGAATTATAAAAATTATCGTGAAAAGAAGAGCAGGATAAAAGAAAGTGAGTACCTTTTTCCTATGGTCACGGTGGTTTTGTTTTTGAAGGAGGGGCGCTGGGAAGGCAGACGCAAACTGTCGCAGATGTTTCGGATGTCGGCGGAATCCCAAATATTGTTGGGGGATAATCTTCGAGACTATGATTTCCCCTTGATAGAGGCGGATTTTGTCAATCCCGACAATTATAATACGGATCTGAAGGAGTTTTTTAAGGCCATGCAATGCCGGAGGGACAGAGGAAAGCTGAAGGCCCTGTTTCAAACCGAAGAGTTCCGGCATCTCTGTCCCGAGACGGAGCGCGTGATCGCAAGGCATCTGCATATAGCCAGATTGTTGAAAAAGATAGAAAAGGAGGAACTGCCCATGTGTAAAGCCTTTGACGATCTGATGAGAGAAGAACGGCGAGAGGGGAGACGTGAGGGAAAACGAGAGGGAAAACGTGAAGGCAAGCGAGAGGGAAGACAAGAAGGAAAGCGGGAGGAAAGGCTTCGAATCATCCGACAGATGGCCAAGGCAGGACTGGATGACACTTCTATCAGCAGGATAACGAATTGCACCAGGGAAGAACTTGCCGCGGCAGGAAGATAAAAATACATTGCAGAGCATGAATTTTCTGTGAAAAGGTTTACAATCTCCGTAAAAAAAGGTATGATACTGAGTTAGAGCGGCCTGCGTACAGATCGGCGGGCCATGAGAGGAGAAACCATATGAAATTCAGTGACATGCCTTATGAACGGGTGGATTTCGAGCAAGTGGGGAAAGAACTTTCCGGCCTGATAAGCGAACTGGAGGCCGCAAAGAGCGGCGAGGAGCAGTTTGCCATACATCAGCGGTACTATAAACTTACCGACCATGTGAATACCCTGATGACCATCGGCCATATCCGCCATGATATCAATACGGTGGACGAGTTCTATGAAAAAGAACGCAAATATTACGACGAGATGGGACCTATATTTCAGAACCAGGTGTTGGAGTACATGCAGAAATTGTATGAATCTCCTTACCGGGACTATTTGGAGAGCAAGATAGGCCCCGTGGCGTTCAAGAATATGGAAGTGGCTATGAAAGCCTTTGACGAGAGAGTCATCACCCTGTCTCAGAAAGAAAACGCGCTGACCACAGAGTATGACCAGCTGATCGCCAGCGCCAAGATACCTTTTGACGGCAAGGAACTGAACCTGTCCCTGCTGCGTCCCTATCTGGTAAGCCCGGACAGAGAAGTCCGCAGGCAGGCATGGCAGAAAAAGACGGAATTTTTTTTGGTAAATGCGGACAAACTGGATGAGATCTACGACAAGCTGGTGGGGAACCGCACAGCGCAGGCCAAAGCCATGGGCTATGAGAATTACCTGGAGCTGGGCTACTACCGCATGGGCCGCAACTGTTACGGACAGAAAGAAGTGGAGAGTTTCCGCAGACAGATCAAGCAGTACTTCGTGCCCTTTGCGGAAAAGCTGCATGAGCGTCGCAGACAGCGTCTGGGGCTTGACAAATTGAGCTATATAGACCAGGCAGTGTACTTTAAGCAGGGCAATCCCGCTCCCACCGGCACCCCGGAAGAGATCATGGCAGCAGGCCAGAAGATGTACAGGGAGCTTTCTTCGGAGACGGGAGAGTTTTTTGACTTTATGATGGAGAACCAGCTTTTTGATGTGCTGGGCCGGAAAAATAAAAGAGCGGGCGGCTATATGACCTACATGCCGGATTACCACTCCCCCTTTATTTTCGCCAACTTTAACGGGACCAGCGGTGATGTGGACGTGGTCACTCATGAGTGCGGACATGCATTCCAGGGCTATCTGTCCGGACAGGACCCCATTCGTGAACATGCGGACATCACCATGGAGACGGCGGAGATTCACTCCATGTCCATGGAATTTATGACGGAGAATTGGATGGGGCTGTTCTTTGGTGACAGAAAGCAGGACTATATTGACATGCATCTGGAGGATTCCGCCATCTTTATCCCCTATGGCTGTATGGTGGACGAGTTCCAGCACATTGTATATGAGAATCCGGATATGACCCCGGCCCAGCGCCATACGGCCTGGCTGCAGTTGGAGGCGGAGTATAGGCCTCATATGGACTATGGGGACAATCCTTTCTTTGGCAAGGGCGGTCTGTGGCAGCAGCAGCTCCATATCTATAACGCGCCCCTGTATTATATTGACTACTGTCTGGCCCAGACCTGTGCGTTGCAGTACAAGATATGGAAGGATAAGGACTTTAAGGCGGCATGGGCGTCTTATATAAAGCTGTGCAGGCTGTCCGCCAGTGATTTCTTTACACGGATGATTCCTGCCGTGGGACTTAAGAATCCCTTTGAGGATGGCAGTATCCGATCCCTGGTGGAAAGCCTGGAGGCATCAGTTTGATCCGCTAAAAAGCAATAGATAGAAAGGTAGATAGAAAGGTAGATAGAAAGGACAGGAAAGAAATGTCTAAAAAGAACAATCAACAGGAGGCTCCTAAGCAGGAGGCCCGGACAATGACCAAGTATGACCGCAAGATGCAGGCATATGCGGAGCAGGAGAAAAAAGCCAAAGTCCATAAAAATCTCGGCAATATGATCGGCGTTGTCATAGTGTTGGCCGTGGCAGCATTAGTGTTATCTTTTCCCATTCGCAACTATATGGCGGTGAATGGCACATATATCAATGTGGGCGGCGAGAAAGTGACCAAAGTGGAGTTTGACTACCATTACGCTATGGCCCGAACTGGATTTATTGCGCAGTACAGCAATTATCTGTCCATGACGGGCATGGACGCCAGCAATATCGACAATCAAATGTATTCTGAGGATATGACTTTTAAGGACTATTTTGAACAGTTGGCGGTAGAGAACATCCGCCAGACAAAGGCTCTGAAAGCGCAGGCCCAGGCGGAGGGCTTTGTATATGACACGGATGAAGAATACGCGGAGATGATGCAGGACATTCAGGACGGAGCTGATGAGAGCGGCACTACTCTAAACAAATATATGAAGAGCATGTTTGGCGGATATGCCACCGAGTCCCGTCTGGAAAAAGTGATCCGGGAGGGTATCCTGACCACGGCTTACTATGAACAGATCTCTGAGTCCTCTGCCCCTGCCGACGCGGAGATAGACAGCTACTATGAACAAAATAAGAACGATTATGACGTGGCGGACTACCGTATGACCATCGTTGCCGCCGAGTTGCCCACCGCCGCGCCGGACGGCAGTGTGACGCTAGACGAGGAAGGCAACGAAGTGCCTTACGAGCCCACTGAGGAGGAGATCGCCGCCGCTATGGAAAAGGCCAAAAAGGACGCGGATACAGCGGAGATTACCATCATGGCGGGCGGTGATGCCTATGAGGCCCAGAGTTATACCTACACCAACTATCTGCTCAGGGACTGGTTGTTTGACGAGTCCAGAACATCGGGTGATACCACTGTGGTGGAAGACACCACAGGCCATCGGTATCTGGTAGCGGGCTATGACCGGAGATATCGCGTGGAGACTCCCACCGTGGATATTCGGGCCATCGTCAGGACTTCCGCAGATACCTCGGGTTCGGGTGTCGGCACCCAGAGCATTCTGGAGGAATGGCAGAATGGGCCCGCCACGGAGGAAAGTTTTATTGAGCTGTGCGCCCGGTATGACGAGAACGGGGTAGAGGGCGGCCTGTATGAGGGCGTGGGAACCGACAGTATGAGTGAGGACATGAACGCATGGATGGCGGACGCCGGCCGTCAGGCGGGAGATACGGCTGTTTTTACGGAGGAGAACGGCTACGATTATATACTGTACTATGTGGGCACCAACGATCCGGCCTGGAAACTCAGTATCCATGATCTGCTGCTGAACCAGACTATGACGGAATATCTGGACGGAATCAGTGAAAACGTGACGGTAGACGACCCCAAGGGCAATCTGAACTATCTGAAGATAGAGGCGGCGTCTGAGGCAGCGCAGGAACAGCAGGAAAGTACGGCGCAGCAGAGTGAGGACAGTACGGAGGAATCCACAGAGGATGTGGGTTAATAATAATCAATCCTGCGGGAAGGGATTCCCGGCAGAACGATCAGTCAGGATGACAATAGGATCAGCGGCAGCGGGGATTTCCTTCTGTCGCTGAAACCGGTTTATAGCATACGGGAGAAATGCATGGAGAAGAAAGTGTTGGTGCTGGATATTGACGGTACCCTGACCAATTCCAATAAAGAGATCACGGATAATACCAGACAGGCCATATGGGACGCCGTTATCAGAGGACATGAGATCATGCTGGCCTCCGGCAGGCCTACGCCGGGTATGCGCCGCTATGAAGAAGAGCTGGAACTGGCCAGATACGGCGGCTATCTGCTGTCTTTTAACGGCGCCCGGATCGTGGAGTGCCGCACCGGCGAGGTGATCTACCAGAGGACCCTGCCCAACAGTCTGTTGCCGGGGTTATACCGGTATGCCAGAGAACATCATATGGGACTGATCACCTACTTGGGTGACACGGTGATCTCCGCCTTTCCGCCGGATGAGTATGTGCGGCTGGAGGCCAGGATCAACGGCCTGCCCATCCGTGTGGTGGACAATTTTGTTCATTTTGTGGACTTTGACATACAGAAATGCCTTCTGACGGCTCCGGAGGAGCAGGCTGCCGTCTATGAGCGGGAACTGCAGGAAAAATACGGAACGGAGGCAAGCATCTACCGCTCCGAGCCTTTCTTTGTGGAAGTCATGCCCCAGGGCGTGAGTAAGGCCAGCTCCATAGAGCAGATCCTGCCCGTGGTGGGCGTGGACAGGGAACATGTGATCTGCTGCGGCGATGGTTACAATGATATTTCCATGATCCGCTATGCGGGTCTGGGAGTGGCTATGGCGAATGCCCAGCCTGCGGCAAAGGAAGCGGCGGATTATATCACCGCCAGTAATGATGAGGACGGCATTGTTCAGGTCATACGGGAATTTATGAGCTGATATGTGGGAAAAAAATATGGTAATAAATCTACCTGAAAAAGTTAAATATATAATAGACAGAATCTATGAGGCGGGCTATGAGGCCTATGCCGTGGGAGGCTGTATCAGGGACAGCATTCTGGGGCGAAAACCGGACGATTGGGATATCACCACCTCCGCCAGGCCGCAGCAGGTAAAAGAGCTGTTTCGCCGGACGGTGGATACGGGCATTGCCCATGGCACTGTGACGGTGATGCTGGACAAAGAGGGTTTTGAGGTAACAACCTATCGCATTGACGGGGAGTACGAAGATCACAGACATCCCCGTGAGGTGTTGTTCACCTCCCGGCTGGTGGAGGATCTGCAGCGCAGGGATTTTACCATCAATGCCATGGCCTACAACGATATCGAGGGACTTGTAGACGCGTTTGACGGTATGGGCGATATCCGTCGGGGAGTGATCCGCTGTGTGGGCTGCGCCGAGGAGCGCTTTGGAGAAGATGCTCTGCGCATCTTACGGGCTTTGCGTTTTTCCGCGCAGTTGGGCTATGAGATCGAGGAGGACACAGGGCGGGCTATCCGCAAGCTGGCTCCCAGCCTGCGGGCTATAAGCGCCGAGAGGATCCGCGTAGAGCTGGTGAAACTGCTGATATCACCCCATCCCGATTATCTGCGGCAGGCATATGACATGGGCGTCACATCCGTGATCCTGCCGGAGTTGGACCGCTGCATGGAGACGCCTCAAAATCATCCCCATCACTGCTATACAGTGGGAGAACATATCCTGCACAGCCTGGGCGATGTGCCTGCAAGGCAGGATATGCGTCTGGCCATGTTGCTCCATGATATAGGCAAGCCCCGGACCCTGCTGACAGACAGAAAGGGTATCACCCATTTTCATGGGCATCCGGCTGTCAGCGCCGAAATGGCCGAGGGGATTCTTCGGCGTCTCAGATTTGACAATGACACGATTGTCACAGTCCGGCGCCTGGTGGAATTTCATGACTATGGCAACGACATGGATCCCACGCCGGTGTTGGCCCGCCGCGCCATTAACAGGATCGGTGAGGATATCATCTTCAAGCTCTTTATTATTAAAAGAGCGGATATCTGGGCCCAGAGCGCATATAGGCGCTCTGAGAAACTGGAGCGTGTAGACGCCTGGGACAGGCAGTGCCGGGGAGTCATAGGCAGGAAGGAATGTTTTACCTTAAGAGATCTGGCGGTAAGCGGAAAGGATCTTATTGCCGCAGGCATGAAACCGGGGCCTGAGCTGGGAGAGATGCTGCAGCGGATGCTGGATCATGTGCTGGAGATCCCCGAGGATAATACCCGGGAAAAGCTGTTTGAGATTTTTCTGAAATTAACATAAGTTCACAACGGCTCTCATAAGATAGGATAGGGCTGGGCGGGATGCGCCAAAGCCGTTTCAGTAAGCATATCTTATGGGAGGTACGGGAAGTGAATGATAGGGCGGTAGCTTTGCTGGAGCAGTATGACGTGGAGGTTCTTCGGACGAGAAAAGGCAGAGGGGTGATTTTGTGCGACACGAACAGGGGCCTGCTGGTATTTAAGGAATATGAAGGCAACGAGGCAAAGCTGACGCTGCTGGACAGACTGCTGTCCGCGATCAAAGAGCAGGGCATGGTCAACGCGGAGCAGTTGCTCCCCACCCGGGAAGGCGCGCTGCGCGTTCGTGAGAATGACGGGACGTCCTATATTTTGAAAACCTGCGGCGAGGGCCGGGAGTGCAATATACACGATCACGGGGAATGCCTGGAGGCGGTGAGGACACTGGCCAGACTGCATCAGTGTATGCTGTTGAAACCCTGGGAAGACGCCCCGATGCCTGGGGAATTTTCTCCGCTGCAGGAATACGAAAAGCACAACAGGGAATTTGTCAAGGTACAGCGCTTTTTGCGTAAAAAGAGTCAGAAGACTCTGTTTGAATACAATCTGCTGGGCTGTATCGATTATTTCATCGAACAGGCCAGGGAAGTGACGGAGGGCTGGCGCAGCTATGAGGAGCGGATGGCAGATCCGTCCGGGCAGGAGGAATACGCCTTTTGCCATGGAGACTATCAATACCATAACATCCTCTGCGGGGAGCAGGGCATGTATATTGTTAATTTTGAAAAATGTATCAGGGACAGACAGATCCGGGATCTCTATCTGCTGATGCGCAAGCTGCTGGAAAAGACCGACTGGCCGACGGCGCTGGGCCGGGAACTGATCACTGCCTATGAGAAGATCACGCCGATCAGCGCCTATGCATACATTGACCTGTATTACCGGCTGGCTTATCCGGAGAAGTTCTGGAAGATCGTAAATTTTTACTACAACTCCGGCAAGGCATGGATCCCCCAGCGCAATCAGGAGAAACTTGATAAATTGCTGGCGCAGGAGCAGCAAAAAAAGGATTTTTTGGATAGAGTATTTCAGGTATAAGATATATGAGGAACAGCGCGGCGACACAGGCGTGTTCTGTGTTACGCAGAAATGAGGTAATTCAGTGGAGAGACAAAAGAGAGCGTCTATCAAAATACTTATGCTGGCAGGGGTGATGGCGCTGCTGACCGCCTGCGGCATGGGGGAAAGGGGCGGGCAGGCGGCGCAGCCCACTCCCCCCGCCTCCCAGGAATCGCAGACGGGCACGGGGTTTGTACCGGCCAGCCCTAACAGCTATGATTCGGCGGACACGGCAGTTCTGGTCAAAAAGGACAGCAAGGAAGGGACGGTGACTCTGCTGAATCTGGACACAAGCCGGACTTACACGCTGACGGTGGAAGGCACCAGCAATCTGTACGACAAATACGGGGAGGCGGTGTCTCTGGAGCAGATCGGCGTAGGCGATATCGTGGACGTGACATTTCTGCGGTCCAAAAAGAGGCTGAATACCATGCAGATCAGCCCGTCGGCCTGGGTATACGCCTCCGCATCCCGCTATGAGATCGATCTGAAACGCAGTGAGGTTACCATAGGAGAAGATGTGTACAAGCTGACGGGGGACACCGTCTATCTCTCCCAGAACATGCGGATAGAGGCCATGGATATCAACCCGGTGGACGTACTGACCTTTAAGGGTATCGGAAGCAGTATTCTCAGTGTCAGTGTGGAGCAGGGCCACGGATATCTGCGCTTGAAGAATGAGGAGAATTTTATTGACGGATATATGGAGATCGGTCAGTCCAGCTATCGCAGGATCGAGGAGGACATGCTGCTCACTGTGCCGGAAGGACACTATCAGGTAAAGGTCAGCAAGCGCGGAGGAGGCGGCGTCAAGGAAGTGACGATCCGCCGGGGAGAGGAGACCATCCTGGATATCGGCGATCTGGAAGTACCGGAATTGCAATATGGCACCATCGTTTTCACATTGGAACCCTCCTCGGCGAAACTGTATATTGACGGGGAGAAGGCGGATCCGTCCGCGCCTGTTAATCTGGAGTATGGCATCCATCAGATGATCGTCAGGGCAAACGGCTATCAGACCATTACCAGATATATAAAGGTGGCGCAGCCCTCCGGCGGTCTGGTCGTCACGCTGGATGAGGTGGAGGATGAGGAGGACGACGAGGAGGATCAAGACAGGCTGGCGAAGTATAAGGTGTTTGTGGACGCGCCGGAGAATGCGGAGGTCTATTTGGACGGCAATTATGTGGGGATCGCTCCGGTCAGCTTTGCCAAGACGGAGGGCAGTCATATCATCACGCTGCGCCGCAGCGGCTATGAGACCCGCAGTTATACAGTATCTGTAGACGGTGAATACAAGGATATTACCTACTCTTTCGCGGAGCTGATACCGGGCGCTGCAACCGCGCCTGAGAGCGAACCGGTTTCCGACGCTACGCCCGTTCCCACGGCCGAACCGGTCCCCGCACAATAAACCGGCGCAGATTTACAGTTTTTATGAAAAAACCTTGACAAATCAAGGAAAAGCGGATATAAATATATGTAGACGTTTCGCATATGAAGAATCTGTCAAAAAAAACAGTATACTCAATAGAGGAGGAGTTACAACATGAACAAAACAGAATTAGTTGCAGCTATGGCTGAGCAGGCAGGCCTGTCCAAGAAGGATGCGGAGAAAGCTCTGAAGGCATTTACCGATGTGGTAGAGGCTGAACTTAAGAAGGGCGGCAAGGTTCAGTTGGTAGGTTTCGGTACTTTTGAAGTATCTGAGAGAAGCGCAAGAGAGGGCAGAAATCCCCAGAGCGGCAAGCCTATGAAGATCGCTGCTTCCAAGGCTCCCAAGTTCAAGGCTGGCAAGGCTTTAAAGGATTCTTTGAACAAGTAAAGTACGACACGATAGAGAACCTAGCAATAGGTTCTCTTTTCTATTTATGTTATAGGAAATTCCTCCTAGCTGGTGGAAGACTAAACAAAATAGCCCGC
>CAZGVI010000012.1:0-81115 GCA_964529395.1 uncultured Acetatifactor sp. | reverse complement strand
ACCAGGGCGGATTGGGGACTTTCACCCGTTAGAAACGTGCGCCGCAAGGCGCACTAAAAAAATACCTCTCACTTTTGCCGATTCAAGTGAGAAGTATTTTCCATAATAATATCTTTGGTACTATTCACAGCAACATATCTTTTCTATAAAATATCGCGAAATATCACGCCGAGACCGCGCCAGCCTTCTCTGCCGCGCCGGAAGCCTGCTCCTCCAGGATCTGCCGCCGCAGACTGTTTTTGTGCACCACAATGCCGGAGACCATCAACATACCGCCGCATATCTGCCAGGGAATCCAGTGCGCGTAAAGCATGTAAAAGGCGCTTGCCGCCAACAGAATATAAGTGATTCTTGTCCTGCGCGTGTGGGGCCGGATACGCACCACCAGAGAAAAGAACAGATATATGCTGCACAGGGCAAATATCGGTTCCGTGTGAATGGGCATCAGGCCGATCAACACCCCAAAGGACACCGCGATGGCCTTGCCCCCCCTGCCTCTGTGAAACAGGGAAAAGGCATGTCCCAACACTGGGGCCGCCATGACCAGCGAAAACAGACAGCCGCTCTCCAACTCCAGCCGCATCGCCATATGCACAGGGAGCACTCCCTTAAAAATATCTCCCAGCAGACAGAGAATACCCACTGGTATCCCCGCGTACTGCATGGCGTTGGCCGTGCCGGGATTGTGGTCGTTGCTGAGCTGTACGATATCCACTTTTTTGATCAGTTTGGGCAGGTAACTGCTGAACAGTACACTGCCGCACAGCATTCCCACCACGATCATTATAATCTGATGCCCCCACATAATCACACCTCTTCTGTCTCCTCTTCATCCGGCTGACAGGCTGTCCCCGCCCCATCCGATTGGCGGTCTGTCTCCTCCGCCTCCCGGCAGGCACTTTTCCGAATGATAAACTCACAGATGTCCTGCGCCGCTCCGGCGTTTATCACCTGATGCTGTCTCTCCGTCATCCGTCTGCACTCCTCCGGATGGGCCAGCAGGTTCATGGCCTTCTCCACCAGCTCGCTCTCCGAATCCGCGCTGACAGAGATTCCGTGGGCATTGTAAAAAGCCTGGTTGCAGTCCTCACACCCCGGGATCGGTCTGGTGTGAGCCAGCGGAATACCCGCCACTGCCGCCTCCGTGGAGGTAAGCCCCCCGGGCTTGGTGAACAGCAGATCGGACGCCGCCAGATACTGGGCAGTCTGATCCGTATAATCCAGGACCTGGACCCTGCAATCCTCCCGGTATGCCTCCCGCAGCCGCCCCTTTAGTTTCTCATTGGAGCCGCCCAGAATATACAGCCGATCCCCCTTTTCCATATGGGGCACCGAGGCCTGCACCAGATTTTCGATCCTGCCGTAGCCCATGCTGCCGGTCATGATCAGGATACAGCGTCCCTGCTGGGGCATACCCAGGGCCCTCCTGGCCTCCTCCCGGGATGGAAGGCTGCGGAACCGGTCCGATACCGGGATACCCGTGGGAATCAGCTTTTCTCTGGGAATCCCTTTTTCCATATATTCCTGTAACAGCTCCTCGTGAGCTATAAAATAGTAGTCCGCCTCCGTCTCCTCCGTAAAGGGAATACAGGTGTAGTCCGTCCCGACAAAATAGGTGTGGATATCGGGCCGGCACTCATGCTTGCGCAGCATATAAGTGAGCGCTTCCGCCGGGAAAAGATGGGGCATGACGACGGTGTCGTATTCATTGTCAACAATATAGTGATACAGCTTTTCCGCATAGAGGGCGTTGGCGTAATATACCGGGGACTTGCGCCGGGAGGAGGTGATGGCCCGCCCCGCCTTATAGGCCCCCTTAAAGACCCCCGTGGCCTTGACGGTACTCCAGACATAGATCTTTTTGCCGTAACTGGCGGCTCTCTCCGAGGCGAATCTCAGCGCGTCCGCCATCTCACAGGGGATCCCCCTCTTCTGAAACTGCTCCAATACCGCCTTGCCTGCGGAATTATGTCCCTCACCCGTACCTGTGGACAATATCAGTACTTTCATATTCATCTCCCATGAATGTAATAAATCTTAATGTCGCACCTATAAAGTAGCATGTTTTTCACAGAATTGCAAGACAGGATATTAGAGCATGTGGCAGGAGAGGATCAACGGGCATAACAGGACCCTCTATTTTACATAATGCTGTTGACTAATATAGTTCTGATTTTCATTTCTGCAATTTTACATGCAAAAAAAGGTTTTGACAGTGAAGATGAATTTTTTGTCATATTTACGGCGTTTCGGAAAAATAATCCACCGTTTCCACATACTTATCCACATATACATATCTGTCACAGCTCTCCCTCAAGGCGTCAAAATTGCAAAAATTAAATGTCATTTTCGTTTATTTTGAAGTTTCCAAACATACATTTGATTTACATAATATTCTGGGGTGCGGCATATTACAGCGCAAAAAAAAGAGAACCCTTTTTGTTCTTTTTCGGATTCTCTTCTTTATATCCCATTATAACCATGAGTCCCAGAACCGTTCCACGCGCTTTGCGATGCTGTTCAGACTCACCCGTTCATAGTTGGCCCACTCCCGGGGGAACATGCGCAGGTAGGCATACTGCAAAAATCGCTCGTCCAGCAGAGCTACGATCCCCACATCCTCCACTGTGCGTATCACCCGTCCCGAGGCCTGCAAGACTTTATTCATGCCCGGATACCGGTATGCGTAGTCGAAACCGTTTTGCCCGCACTCGTCAAAATACTGTTTCAACAGTTCCCGCTCATAACATACCTGGGGAAGTCCTGTTCCCACGATGACCGCGCCGATCAAGCTGTCCTCCTTCAGATCGATGCCCTCGCTGAAGATCCCGCCCATGACGCAAAAGGCGATCAGCGTCCTCTCGTCCTCCATCTCGATCTCCATATGGATGGCCTTCTCCAGGTCGCAGTTCTCATTGCCCTCAAACCGCGCCAGAAAAGCCTCCCGTTCGTCTTCCCGCATATATTCCGACTGCAGGATACATTCTTTTGTGTCGTCCGCAAAATGCTCTTCGTATCTTGCGTATATCTCCCTCATAAAGGCATAGGAGGGGAAAAACACCATATAATTGCCATGCCGGTTCTTCACGATCTCGTCTATATACCTGGCTATCCGGTAAAATTCCTCCTCCGAGCGCCTGGTATATTTGCTGGTCACGTCCTCCGCGATAAATAACGCCCGTTTTTCCGGGTTAAATACCGAGTTCGCGTACACCTCATAGTCTGATTCCTCTCCTCCCAGCAGACTCTTATAATACTGGATCGGCAGAAATGTCGCCGAGAACAGTATGCTGCTGCGCCCCCGTTTCATACACTCCCGCAGATTGCCCGAGGGATCCACACAGAAGAGTTTTAACATAAAACTGCCATCCTCACACAGCCTCGTGTATTTTATATATTTTTCATCCAACAGCTCATAAATCTCCAGAAAGTGGACCAGTTCAAAATAGAACTCCAGGATCTCCTCCCGCTGGGGCAGCACAGTCTCCTCCTGCTCCTCCAGATAGGACTCGATGGTGCCCTGCAGATGCAGCAGCAGCGCGGTCAGGGAGTCGATCTGCTCTACTACCCGGCAGTCCTCGTCGCACTCCCGTTTCAGCGCCAGCATCTCCCTGTTGCAGTTTTCCAGCTGACGGATCATGCGGGCGGCAAATCCCCGGGATACCAATACGCTCCTGCCCGGGAGGGAATCACTTTCCGCCGATTTTTTTCTGCCCCCCTGTGCCTCTTGAAGTTTTTGCAGACTGTTCTTCAGAGCCAACAGTTCCTCCTTGACCAGAACGGCGCTGTACATCTCACGGCCTCTCTCCAGAAGATTGTGGGCTTCATCGATGAGAAACAGATACTCTCCCTTTACTCCCTCCGCAAAAAAACGCTTGAGATACACATGCGGGTCAAAAAGGTAGTTATAGTCGCAGATAATGCCGTCCGCAAACAGGCTCATGTCCAAACACAGTTCAAAGGGGCAGACCTGATGTTTCCCAGCGTAACGCTCCACCACCTCCCGCCCAAAGCCTTCCTCATGCACGAGCAGATCATAGATGGCGTCGTTCACTCTGTCATAGTGCCCTTTGGCGTAGGGACAATACTCGGGATTACACTCTGTCTCCTCCATAAAGCAGGTCTTTTCCTTGGCAGTCAGGATCACGCTCTTGAAACGCAGCCCCTTTTCCCGCAGCAGGGCAAATGTACTCTCCGCCACCGTCCTGGTGATCGTCTTGGCCGTCAGATAAAACAGCTTTTGTCCCATGCCCCTCTCCATTGCCTTGACTGCCGGAAACACGGTGGATATGGTCTTACCTACCCCGGTGGGCGCCTCCAGAAAAAGCTTTTTCTCATGGTAGATCGTTTGATACACATATGTCACCAGCTCCCTCTGCCCCTCCCGATAGGGAAACGGGAACTCCATCTGCCGAATAGATTCGTCTCTCTGGCGTTTCCACTGAAACCTGTAATCAGACCATTTTAGATAGGAATGAATCAGATCGTCAAACCACTCCAGTATTTCTTTTACCTCAAAACAAAATTGAAAATATCTGATCTCCTCCGTCTCCAGGTGGCAGTATGTCATCTGCACATGGATCTCTGACAGTTCCCGGTCATGCAGATCCCGCAGGAACATGCCTGCATAGACCTTGGCCTGCGCCAGATGCACGGGCACCGGCTCTTTCATATATGCCAGTTCCCGGTAAGTTCCCTTGATCTCATCCACCGTCACGCTCTCCGGCCTGTCTATGATCCCGTCTGCCCTGCCTTCCAGCACCAGGCGGTAATCTCCGGCAGGCTGGATATAGCGCAGGAATACTTCCGCCTGGTATTCACTGCCCATGCGGCGCTGGATCATCCTGTGGATCCGCCCGCCCTCCTGCATGGCATGATCCGGCGATGCATGATGCCTGTTATCGATATCTCCGCCCCGCAGGATAAAC
Organism: uncultured Acetatifactor sp.; assembly: GCA_964529395.1. Classification (GTDB taxonomy): domain Bacteria; phylum Bacillota; class Clostridia; order Lachnospirales; family Lachnospiraceae; genus Acetatifactor. The sequence continues at coordinate 76,187 of CAZGVI010000012.1, read as the reverse complement.
TCTACCATTTCCCGCACAGAGACTCGGATCTCCGCCTCTCCGTTTTTCTCCATGTACACCTCACCTCCCTTCTACGCCGCGCTCATATGTTCTCTCTCCAGTATAGCATCTTCTCGCGGATCCGGCCATATAAAATACACGCGGAATCGAGTAAAATGCTCCGCGCTTAATTCCTTTGAACAAAAGTGCGCTAAAGCGCGCAAATCAGTGTACAGCAAAAAAACTCCCCGTTGCAGACATGAATCTGCCCTGGGGAGTTTTGCCGTTTTGTTCCTCTGCCGATACCGGGGAGAGCCCGTATGCCGAACCGTTGACTAACAGGCCACCGCCATGCTGCTCAGCATATCCTCCAGCTCCTTGTTATATCCCTCGTAGGATACCTCCAGCGCCTTGGAAAAATCCAGTCCGTACACGCCAAGAAATGATTTGGCATCCACTATATATCGATTATAATAGATGTCAATATCAAAATCACATCTGGACGTCACACTGACGAACTTCTGTACCTGATCCTGTGTAAGCCTGATCTGCCTTACCATATTGCATCCTTCCTTTCATAAAACAGCCCGCCGACCTTACCGGACATCCGCATGCCGAACGTCCCTGTTCCCTGTCTGCAAAGGCACCATGTTCGCGCCGCCAATACCGCCAACAAGAAAAAGGAAACCGTTTTCTTGTTGGATATACAATACAATATGCGGCTCCAAAAGTAAATTGTCGATTTTAACAATTTTAAGAAGATTTGGAAAATTCTATTGTGTATTTTTGGAAACGCTTGGGTATCATCTGGTTCTGAAGTCCTATATTTCTCCGCTCCTTAATGGCTATCTTATGGCAGAACCAGCAAAAGAGTTCCTCGTAGGCCATTTCCCGGGCGGAGTAGCCCGCTTTCTCCAGAGCCTCCAGCAGTTCCCGGCTGTTCGTCAGATACCACTCTCCGCCCGCTGGATGAACCCCCAGCAGCCCTCTTCCGATATCTCTTATGGCAAAGTCCTCCTGGGGAAAACGGTCCGCAAAATGCACCATCAGGTAGGGCAGCACCTGATTCTTAAACTGATTCTCCGCATACAGGATCCCCCGCTGCAGTTCCCGAAACCGCAAAAACTCCCTGAGCTGTGAATATTCCCTTCCGGCCTTCTGGGCCAGGCGAAAGGTCTGCAGCACGCGGCTGTCCGTCTGATGATCCAGCAGATGTCCCGGCAGAGGCCCGGCCCGCAGGCCATAGACCACCGTCTGATAGACGGCCTGGGCCTTTTCCGGGTCAGGCGTGGCCAGAGCCATGCACAGGGACTGGTAATCCTCCTGTCCAAAGCGTCTGCGCAGGGTCCGCAGTACTTTCTCCGCACGCTCCGGATCCGTCTCCACCGGGATATATTCTCCGAACAGCATCAGCTCCCTGTCCACCCGGATCCATGTGTCCTGATGCTCCGCATGTTCCTCATAAGCCCGGTATATGGCCGTGCCGACCCCCTCCAGACTGTCCTCACACTGATAGACACGCATCTCTTTCCTCCCTATCCGCTTGGCCCGCCCCACAGCCCTGTGTCCCTGACCGAACAGAGAGAACCTCTCTCTGTTCGGCTGCGTATTGGCAGGTCTCAGCCTATAATGAGCCGGACGCTGCTCACAGTTGCCCGGAGACTGCCCGATAGACCGTATCCGGCTCCGGCTGCAGGCTCCAATGTCCGTCGTCAAACAGGCTCATCTGCCGATAGGTCATGCCGTCGCCGCCAAACTGCACCCGGTCTTTTTCGCTGGTCAGATTGCGCACGATATAGTCCTCCTCCAGCTTAGTGGGATACATCATCTTTCCCCCACAGGTAATGAAATAAAGCGCTCTTTTCAACACTACGCCGATACGCTTCAAATCTTCAAAGCGCAGCCGGGCGCTGCGCCGCGCCGCCACGATCCTCTTCGCGCTCTTTACCCCGATCCCAGGCACCCGCAGCAGCCGCTCATAAGGGGCCCGGTTGACCTCCACCGGAAACTGCTCCAGATGCCGCACGGCCCAGTCCTCCTTGGGATCCAGCATGATATTAAAGAAAGGGCGGCTCTCATCCAACAGTTCACTGGCTTGAAAGCCATAGAAACGCAGCAGCCAATCCGCCTGATAGAGCCTGTGTTCTCTTTGCAGCGGAGGGCCGCCCGGCAGCGCCGGAAGTGCCTTGTCCTCATTGACCCGGACAAAAGCAGAATAAAACACCCGCTTTAGCTCAAAGTTCTGATACAGGCTCTCCGCCACATGCAGGATCTGATAGTCGCTCTCCCCGGTGGCTCCTATGATCATCTGTGTGGACTGTCCTCCCGCCACAAAGCTGGGGGCCTGGCGGTATATCGCCAGATCCTGTCTGTTGCTCTGTATCCCGTTCTGTATCTGACGCATGGGAGTCAGAATACTCTTCCGGTGCTTATTGGGCGCCAGTTCCCGCAATCCCTCCGCCGTCGGCAGTTCCAGATTCACACTCATGCGGTCCGCCAGAAACCCCGTCATCTGAATCAGCTCCGGCGGCGCGCCGGGAATGGCCTTCACATGTACATATCCGTTGAAACGGTACCGGTTGCGCAGCAGATACAGCGTCCGGTAGATCAGCTCCATGGTTCTGGCAGGACTTTCCACGATACCCGAACTCAGGAACAGCCCTTCAATATAGTTGCGCCGGTAAAACTCTATCGTCAGCGTGCAGATCTCCTCCGGCGTAAAAGTAGCCCGCGGGACATCGTTGGATCGCCTGTTGACGCAATATTTACAGTCATAGACGCACTCGTTGGTCATCAGTATCTTCAGCAGAGAGATACACCTGCCGTCGCTGGAAAAACTGTGGCAGATCCCCGCCTTCACACAATTCCCCAGATCCCGCCCGTTGCCCTTTCGGTCCACGCCGCTGCTGGTACAGGCCACATCATACTTGGCGCTGTCGGTGAGTATCCCCAGTTTCTCCATCAGACTCATGGGGCTGCCGTCCCTCACCGCTCCCGGCGTCAATATCCGCACACCGTCCGTCTCCTGAGCAGGCGCCGACATATTATCTTTTCTCTCCAACGTCACTAACGTATCCATAAAACACGTACTCCTTGTCTGTTCGCATTCCAAACATCCGTTCGATATTAATATAGCACATATGTTCGTCCAGTACAAGAGAAAAATTATATTTTTCTGTGAACAGTAAAATAAAAGAACGTCTCCGGCATACTCCCGGAAACGTTCTCTCTGAATCCATATTTTCTGGCTGACACTCCGAACCCATTGCTCTCAAACAGCCGTCCTCAGTTCAGGAGTTCCCGCTATTTTTTCTTAAGCACCAGATGCTGGGGCAGACCGTTTACCATGAACGGCTGATAGTCTCCCTGGATCAGCGGCTCAATGTAATTGATAAACTCCTCCGTCACATAGTTCCCTTCCCGGTTCATCCAGGAGCGGGGAACAAGCTTTTCGTTGTTGGCGATGCGGTGTACGTCATATATACCGGCGGCGCTCATATAGGGATCGTCCGCCACTCTGTCGATCACCACCATCTTGCCGGAGTCGCCCTCGTCCGCCGCCTTCACCGCGGCGCCGCCCACCATGAACGCCTCGTTGACATCCACGCGGGAAGCCATATGGGACGCGCTCCTCTGCAAAGTGGAAAACTCTATGCTGCGGGTCTTGCAGCCGATCTCGGCCCCCAGATAACCGGCCAGATAGGCGGCTGTCCCCTGCAGCTGCTTATGCCCGAAGGGATCTACATAACCGGCGCCGCCGGACAGCTCACAGACATACCTGCCGTCCGCGAGCTTGATACCCTCGGACACCGCGATCACCACCGATTTCTTTTTCTTGAGGAGATCCTGGGTCGTCTTGCGGAATTTATCGATGTCAAACACCACCTCGGGCAGATAGATCAGATCCGGGCCTTCGCACTCCTCCGTCTTGGCGAGAGCGGTGGCGCCGGTCAGCCAACCCGCATTGCGCCCCATGATCTCGATCACAGTGATCATCGAGCGGTTGCCGTAGGTCAGTCCCAGAGCGTCCCTGATGATCTCCTTGGTGGAGGCAGCTATATATTTCGCGGCGCTTCCAAAGCCCGGTGTGTGATCCGTGAGAGCCAGATCGTTGTCAATGGTCTTGGGCACACCCAGGAACTTCTGATTATGTCCCTTTACGATCGCATAGTCCGACAGCTTTTTGATCGTATCCATGGAATCGTTGCCGCCTATATAGATAAAAGCTTCTATCTCCAGCTTATCCAATATACGGAATATCTTTTCGTATATCTCCGAATTCTCATGGATATCCGGCAGCTTGTACCTGCAGGAACCCAGAAATGCCGAGGGCGTTCTCTTCAACAGCTCGATATCCATGTCAGAGTGAATCTGTGTAGCCAGGTCCACATACTGCTCATCCAGAAAACCCTGGATACCGTGGAGCATTCCATACACCTTATGAAAGCCCCTCTCCTTGGCCGTCTTATAGACACCTGCCAGACTGGAGTTGATCACAGCAGTGGGACCTCCCGACTGCCCTACGATGATGTTACGCTTTTTTGCCATGTTTGCTCCTTTCCCACATACCGCAAGCCGCACTTGCAATACTGCACCGATCGACGTCTAAATATGGGGCCCCCCACTTAACATCCGTATCGGCCTCTCCGATATAGTCAGTGTGTGACACCGTCACTGCTTAAATCATACCAAAAATGATGGAAAAACACAATGAAAATTACACGAAATCCACAAAAAAAACACTTGCGCCGCCGGAACGCATATGATAAACTATATCCATAGAAAGTGGGGAACTGTATTCTGCTCAATGAATGGATTTATTGAGGGTACAATTATCTCTTCCCCAATACCGATATCATGAGCCGGCTTATTTCATGGAAGAAAGGAGGCAGGGCAATGAGTGCTATTCTCAATACGATATACAATCACTATCTGACCGCTTACGCGCCGTCCGGCACTACACGCTACGATACGCATAAGAAGAGCGAGCTTCGCGCCGTATACAATTCCATTGTAAAAATAAATAAGAACACGCCCTGGTATCTCCCGGTTAAAAAGCAGGAGGTTCAGCAGTTTGCCATAGGACTCAAGGAAGGGGCACGGGATCTGCACAACACCATCGCCTCTCTGGGGGGACTGGAGGAGACGGATCTGCTCAGTAAAAAAACCGCTTTTTCCACGGATCCTGATATTGCCTCCGTGAGTTATGTGGGCAAATATATTGCAGGAGAGGAAGACCCCTCCGTAGAGTTGGAAGTACAGGAGTTGGCGGTTGCCCAGGAAAATATGGGTAATTTCCTGCCTGCGGGCAAGGTGGGACTCTCCCCCGACACCTACTCCTTTGACATCAATATCAATGATATGAACTATGAGTTTCAGTTCACTCTGGGAGAAAACGAGTCCAATCGCGATCTTCAGGACAGACTGGCCCGCCTGATCAACAATTCCGATATCGGGCTCAAAGCAAGGGTGCAGGACGCCTCCGGGCGCAGTTCACTGGTGCTGGAATCCGAGGCGACCGGCCTGACTTCCGGCAGGACAGAACTGTTCCGTGTGAGCGATGACCACACCAGCAAATCCAGGGGCGCCGTCAGTTATCTGGGGATCGATTACACCAGCAGACCGGCCTCCAACGCCCGCTTTACCGTGAACGGAGAACCCTATTCCACGGCCTCCAACAGCTTTACTTATGAAAAAAAATTTGATATCTCTCTGCACGGCGTCAGCGCCGAGGGTCATCCTGTGACTATCGGGCTCAAGACCAATGTGGAGTCTTTAACGGACAATGTGGTGCAGCTCACAGAGGGATACAACCGCTTTTTACAGGGAACCGTGGGCTATCTGGATTCCCAGCCCCGCAGCAGACATGTGGTGCGGGAGATGAGTCAGATCATTTCCATGTATCAGGATTCCCTGCGGGCGATAGGCGTCAACAGACAGGAGGACGGTTCGCTGACCGTTGACCGGGCAAAGCTTGGCGACGCTGTGGTCAGTTCCGAGGATGTGGCAGACACGTTCCACACCTTGAAGGATTTTTCCAATATGCTGCTGCGCAAGAGCAACCAGATCTCGCTCAATCCCATGCAGTATGTGGATCAGACGATCGTCGCCTACAAGAATCCGAATCCGGGACGCAATTTCGCCAATCCCTATGTGTCCAGCGCCTACAGCGGCATGATCTTCAACGGATATTGCTAATTGATATTGTAAAATAGTGAAGGCAGATGATTTACTGAAAAGAAATCATCTGCCTTGTTTATCGTCTCTGTATCGTGTCTCTATTTTTTCTTATTTTTCTGACGGTACCTATCGATCTGCACAAAGTCGTCCATCAGATCCAATATCTTGTCCCGTCCTTCCTGATTCAGTTTCAGGTAATTCTGCATCACTCTGTTTTCCAGTAGCTGAGCTCCCAGCGGCGCGTCACGCTCCAACGAAGTGAAATCCACCGGATTCAAACTCAGCTTGTCACACATTTTGATCACAGTGCCATAAGCCATCCCCTCGATGCCGCGTTCCAAAGCTGTTACTAAAGTACTATAAGGGATATTCATTTCCAAGGCAAATTGACGTACACTGCGATACTGTGCCAAAATTTCTTTTTTTAAAATCTCAGCTTTTGTCATAGCGTCTCCTCCTGAATATCGTGTGTTTACCGTTTACTAATTTTACTATACGATAAACCCCATGATTTGACAAGAGGTTGCATCAAGATTTTATGTGTTTTTTTTCTGAACAAAACCCTGCTGCGCCGCCTTGAACTGAGCCAGTAATCCGTCGATTTTTCCCTTTATGAACGCCCTGTGTTCGTCCTTCACCAAAAAGTAGAGATAGGATTCCTCCACATAATCCGAGGGCATTCCCCTCCCGGCGATCTTGAAGTTGCGAAACCCCTTGTCTATATAATCGCCAATCTGTTCATTGGTGATAAAAGCGGGCCTTTCCATGCATTCCGCAAAGGTGCGCGGTTTCGATTGATTGGGGCAGGGGAATCCGGTGTGTATATCGTATTCCAACTGTAGACGGGACTGCTGGCGGTAATGTTCCGCCCGCATGGCACAGCCCGGATAGCAGACCTCGTTGACCAGAACTTCTATCCGGTCGGCCTTGGGAGCGATGGACTGAAGAACCTGCTGATCGTGATTCAGATCATAGTCCAGTACCACCAGATAATAGTCTTTATCAAGTTCTGCCTGCAAAGTCTCCAGATCCGTGATCCTCTTGGTGGTGGATGAGATCAGAGGATACCGGGGATACTCCCTGCGTATATACTCTTCCAGCACAGGGGTATTGACCAGCACCTGATTCAGGCCATTGTCCGCCAGACGCATGATCAGGTTACAGTAAGTGTCATAGAGATGCTTTTCCTCCAGCAGAGAGTTCGTCCAGGTAAAACGCACCGGAATCCCTCTGGAATTATAGATCTTCAGGATATTCTCCATATCCCGCTTGCTGGTCAGGCCAAAGGAAACCCGGCCTCCGTTCCAGATTGCGCCGGGAAAAGTGCCATACACAGAACCTATCCGGTAACCCTCCCGGAACTTGTCGGGGTAGTCCTTCATCATATTGATGAGCACCTGATTCAACAGTCTGAAATAGCAAAAACCGGGCAAATGCCAGTACACTTCTCTCGCCGCCATATCTATACCTCTGCTTTCTTTGTATAAGCGCAGCCCCTACCTTCATCCACTATGGCCAACGAGCCGGTCTGGGGTGATTGACCGTGAGTACCTTGCTGCTCACCAGATTATTCAGCAACAGGATCCGCACTTCTCCCTGTTTCTCCGGGCGGATCAGATAGTGGGCATAGGTCTCCACCAGAGAAAAGATATTGGCCGTCCTGCCCTCGATCTTAAACTGATTGAAACCCATGGGCACATATTTTTCCCAGATAGCCTCCGGGGAAATATAGGTGCTGTATCCCTGTATCGTATGCACACAGTTGTATTCTCCGTACTCGCAGTACCAGTGTTCCAGGGGTTTCTGCTGCTCCTTGGGCAGCTTTCTGTTTTCCAGCAAAGTCCGCTGGTTTCTGGCAATATTCTGATAATGCTCGCCCCTCCGGGGACAGTTCGGCGTACACAGCGTATTCACCAGGATCTCACAGCGGGCTTTGTCCTCGATCTTGGCCAGCTCATCGAACTTATTGTTAAAATTGTAATCCAGCACCACCAGATAATAGTCCTTTTTCAATTCCTCATTGACTTGGGCGATATCCCGTATCTCCTTGCAGGTGGAGCTGTTCAGCTTATAGCTGGGGTATTTCTCGCGGATATATTTCTCCAGGATCGGAGAAAAGATCATGACCTCATTCATGCCATTGTCCGCTACCTGCATACAGAAATTGCAGTAGGGATCCGCCAGATCTTCCTCGGTCAGCAGCATATTGGTGTAGGTATAGCGCACCGGCACGCCCTGAGCGTTAATGCTCTTTACCACGTTTTGTATAAAAGCCGAATCGCACTGGTCATAGTTGGAAGGTCTGCCGCCGTTCCACAGAGAAGTGGGAAACTCGCCAAAAAACGAGGCAATCTGTACGCCCTCGCGGAACCATTCGGGTTTCTGTTTCAACATGCTCAGTACCAGCATGTTCAGCGGATAATTCTGGCGCAGGCCAGGCAGATGAAATTTTACTTCCATAGTGTTGTACTTCCTCTCTTTATGGCTTGTGGAGTGAAACCGCATGGGGAGTTTGTAGCGAAAGGGCCGCGCAGGACGGATAACACCTCCGTCGTCGCCGCGCTCTCGCTCCGTAAACAATCGTAGCGGTCACTGGAGTTCTGACATTTACATTCTTCGCAGAATATAGGATATGAGGTCAGAACTCCGCTCGGAAATACCTCGCAGGGGTTGCTTGCAACCCCCGCGCCGTCGTTGTTTAAGGGGCTCCTTTGGAGGTGTTATCCGCCCTGCGCTGGTTTCACAGCATTTCTCCATGCGTCAACCTTGGCGGTAGGAGAAGTCCGTAAACAGTGCCCTGCACTGCGTGGAGTCCTCCGTGGTGGCGTAAAGTCCTACGGTGCAGCCCACAAAACCGCCCGCTACCTCGGTGGAGAGGCTGCGGATATCGACCTGGGCGACGGGAATGTCCTGTCCCTGGGCCTTGTAGCCTGCCGTGGCGGTCAGGCCGCTTACCTGCAGATAGAGCTGCAGGGGTTCGGACTGGGCGGGCAGTTCCCGGGAACCTGCTATGGTGTCCTCCCCGTTTTGGCATAAGATTGCTGTCAGACGGTTCCGCTCAGCCTCCAGACGCAGATGATAGGTATTGCTCTGGAGCAGGGCCATGCCTGCGTGGCAACCTTCCGGGAGCTGTGCCGCCGCCAGAGTCGCCTCTGTCCGGAAAGCATGGTGCTGCTGGCGGATTCCCAGATAGGTGGGACTGTCTTTCTCTTTCAGTGTAACAGATGTCGCCGTGAGATACAAGCCCTTTCCCGACTCCAGCGTGTAATGGGAGAAATCGGGGTTGCGCAGGTAGAGAAACTCGTCCCCCAACGTCTGTATCCGCGTGAAATCATACTGTCTGTCGCTGCCTGGCACGGCGTTTTTGCCTGCGCTGCGGCTGGTGTAACTCTCCGGATCCCGCTCCGGCATCCACTGGGGCAGAGAGATCTCCACCTTCTCCTCCAGACGCCCCACACCCGCATTGACCACGGGCCAGTCGTTCTCCCAGGTCACTTTCGCCAGAAAAGTCTCCCGGCCCATGGTGGTATATCCCTCCAGCGGACGCACCGCCAGCATGGTCATATACCACTCTCCCGCCGGGGTTTCGATCAGATCCCCATGGCCCACATACTTGATTGGATATGCCCATCCCAGATGCCTGTGAGTCAGGATCGGATTACAGAAATTATTTTCATAGGGCCCCCATATATCTCTGCTGCGGCACACGCTCACCGCATGCTCCGGTCCCGTACCGCCCTCCGCGTGCAGGATATAATAATAACCGTCCTTTTTGTACAGATGGGGACCCTCTGGCCAGTGTACGCCCCGCAATGCGCCGTTCCATACGTTCTTATGTTCCCCGACCAATTTCCAGGTCTTTACGTCCAGCTCCCGGATCCAGATGTACCAGTCGCCGTCATATCTGCACCCCGCCGGGTTGGGATGGGTGCCGATATAATAACATTTCCCGTCCTCGTCAAAAAACAGACTGGGATCGATACCGTCCGCCCCCTCCAGGTAATGAGGTTCCGACCAGGGGCCCTCGGGACTTTCGGCCGTGACCACATAATTGCCCCCGTGGGACACATTGGTACAGATCACATAAAAGGTTCCCCCGTGATAACGTATCGTGGGCGCAAACAGGCCCTGGGAATGTCCTGCATGGGACAGGGGCAGCTGGGATGCGCGCTCCATCACATTGCCGATCTGCTCCCAGTGCACCAGATCCCTGCTGTGCAGTACCGGCAGACCGGGGAAATAGGCAAAAGTGGAATTGACCAGATAATAATCCTCCCCCACCGCGCATATGGAAGGATCCGGGTAAAAGCCCGGCATGATCGGATTCATTGCATATTGTGCCATTTCATTTGTTCTCCTCTCTTATACAACTCTCATTTCCATCCGTCTGGTTCCAGCCGTTCAGAAATCAGCCCTGTTGGGAAAATATTTTTAAAAAAAGGGGGGTGCCCGGAAAACACCACCCCTTAATTCAATCAAAACATTTTAATAGTTACCAGATACAGAGTTTGGCTTACTGCAGTTTGTTGGTCTCCGCAATATAAGACTGCCAGGTCTCTCTGATCGCCTCGATATGCTCGGATACGCTCTTGCCATCCAGCAGACTGTAGGTCAGATCGTTGCCCAGATTCAGATTGGAGATCAGGCCATGATAGGTCAGACGGCCGTTGGTCATCATACGGGCGATGGTGTAGTCAACGGACTCCGTGTCGCGGAAGTTCTTGTTGTAGTTAGCTCTCCATGCCTCGTAATCCTCATATCCGGGAACGGGATCGGTCCACAGATTGTAAGCAAACGCAAGGTTCCAGGCCTTCTCCGCGTCATAGCAGGCGGGAATCACTACAGGGTTGTTGCTGTAGATATTGGTGTAATCGGAAGCCTTGGGCCCCTTGGGGAAACATACAAAGCCGAAATCGTCTTCCATGTTGGCGAAAGTTCCGCTGGCCTTGTAAGCACCCTCGATACAGAATACAGCCTCACCGTTTAAGAAAGCCTGCTCATAGTAGTTCCACTCAGCACCTTCAGGATAAGGCAGCTTATACTGATTCAGGGTCTCCACAGCCCAGTTCAGTGCCTCTACGGTCTCGTCGCTCTCCAGCTTGTATACATACTCGCCGTTCTCTCTGCCCACATAGTCTCCATTATTGGAGAACACAGCGGCATTGATGAACTGAGAATCATTCTGAGTACATGCGTATACATCGATCACACCGTCACTGTCGGTATCTCTCTGTACCGCTGCGCACATATCGGTGAAAGCATCCCATGTCCACTCTCCGGCCTCCTGCAGCTCATAGGGCTTGTTGGGATCGATACCGGCATCCTCCAGCAGTCTCTTGTTGAAATAGAAACCGTCACGGGGCTCGGTATCCTCACCGTACATAGCGTAGATGGAATCTCCTCTGCTCATCAGGGTATGCACACCTGCTTCTCCGCGCCATTTCGCCTCGGAGAAGTCCAGGCAGTCCAGAGTAGCCAGATCATACATCAGACCTGTATCGATAGCGGCTGTGGTAGCGGCATCCTCACGGATGATAAAGATGTAGTTCTCCTCACCGCCGGTGGTAGCATAGTCTACGAAATCCTTAGGAGCGCTGCCCCAGTCGGAGATAGCCTGCTGCTTGAAGGTGAAGTTGTATGTCTCCTGAATCCAGTCGCGGTACTCTTCACGCGCTTCCTCAAAATCGTTGGCGGGCTCACCCGGCTCACCGGTCCACCAGTCGCGCAGGATGATCTCCATGCCGCCCAGATCATATACGTTGCCATTCTCATCGGTCAGAGTTGTGTAAGGGCTGACCTCCTCCTCGGAGCTGCTCTCCTCGGGAGTAGACTCCTCAGCGCTGCTCTCCTCGGGAGTAGACTGCTCAGCACTGCTGGTGGTATCGCTGCTGGGAGTGTCGCTGCCAGTTGTCGGTGCCGGCTCGTTGCCACAGGCAGCCAGGCCTACGGTCATTACCGTTGCCAGAGAAGCTGCCAAAACTTTCTTTACAATCTTGTTTTTCATTTTCATATCCTCCTTTAATCTATATAGAACCCCCGGTATACTCCGGCGCCACAATATCTTTTCCGGGATGACGCCAGAACCAGAGAGACTATAACTGTGTAAGTTACATCTTGATACCCGAACTGCTCAGACTCTCCACAAATCCCTTCTGAGCAAACAGATACAGGATCAGCACGGGAACCACAATCATCAGTGTACCTGTGGAAGTGATACAGTTCACATACCCCACAGAAGGCATCGTCTTAGAGCCCATCAGTCTCTGTAGCAGAGCCCCCAGCGCATCGCCTATCCTTGCCAGAGACATGCTCACCAGACTGATCTTACCCAGGAACAGCTTGGAGTAGAAACCGTCCGTCCACTGCCAAACAAAGGCAAACAGGAAACAGGAAGTCAGTATGGGTTTTGCGTCCGGCAGCATGATCCGTATAAAGGTCTTCAAAGTACCGCAGCCGTCCACATAGGCAGCTTCCTCCAGCTCCTTTGGAATATTCCGGAAGAACTGGCGTATCATATAGATGTACAGACCGTTTTTCAAACCCATGCAGCCCGCGCTCATCAGGTAGTACGGCAATATGGAACCTCTCAGATTGAGAGGGGAACCTGTAACTGCCTCTATTATCCCCAACACATCAAAGAACCGGAAATGCAGATGCAGAGATGTAGAGATAATCTGTGGCGGAACAATGACCACCATCAGCACACAGGCAAACCAGAATTTCTTCAGCGGAAACTCAAATCTGGCAAAACCGTAACCCACCAACGTACAGACCGTGATCTGCAATACCGCGATGGTCAGGGACACGATCAGGGAATTGACGAGACTGTGGCTGTAATCCATAAGTTCTGCCGCCCGCTGGTAATTCTCGGTGGTAAAATGTTCCGGTATGGCGATGACCACCGGATTATACAGATCCTGCTCCTCCATGAAACTGACAGAGATCTTGTTGAAGATAGGCTGCAGGATCATAAAACACATTCCGAAAAGCAGAATAAAACGGCATATCTTCACTGCTGCATTCATGACCACTTTTTTCAGCAGATATCCATCCGATTTTCTGTTCCTTTCCCAGAAGTTACTATATTTGTGTGTTGCCGCTGTCTTAGTCATAATAGTAAACCCCCTTTGAAATGAACAGTGAAGTAATCCCTATAAAAGCGATCACGATTATAAAGTATATCCAGGTCATAGCCGAGGAGAAACCGTAATTAATCTGATCCACCATAACAGTGGTGATCTTCTCGATGACCTCATTGTCGGATCTCATACAGAAATCGACGATGGTGTAGATCCAGTTTACCAGAAACATGGAACTGATCATCGGGAATGTAATCTTCCACAGGCTCTCCCACTTGGTACAGCCCTCAATATCCGCCGCCTCGTACATGCTGGCGGAGATCGTCTGCAGCCCGGAGAGGAATATGATGATCTGAATACCGGACGAGATCGCAATGTCATATACTCTGTCTATGATCTCAAACACTGTCTCAAAGGCCCGCACACCCACGCCCGCGGTGCGGAGGATCTCCTCCACGGCCCCCGTGATGCTGACGCCGCTGGTGGTCTCCTCGATGGCCACCTGGAGCTGTGCCATCAGAGAGTTGTCTGTCTCCAATCCCAGTATAACACCGGAAGACAGGATAACAGGCAGGAAAAATATGGCTCGCACCAGCGCCCTGCCCTTAAACTTCTGGTTCAGGATCAGCGCCACAAAGAAACTGAATACCATGATCGCGAGAGAGTCCACGAACATTCGGCTGATCTCCTCCGTCAGCAGACGGGTAAACTCCGGGTCAATGGTAAAGGCTCTCTTATAGTTGTCAATTCCCAGCCACACGGGATTGAAACTTCCCGCGCCCACCTGTACGTCGCAGAAACTCATATACAGGGACTGGAAAAACGGTTTCACCATAAATACCAGAAACCCAATTATGAAAGGCGCTATGAAGATATATCCCGCTATTGCCTTACGTTTTTGAAGACCCGCTAATTTATTCTTCTGTTTCTTCATCTCTAACAACCCTTTCTATTATTTTACTTCCACGGCCGTCCGTCGGACGGCCGCCGCATTTAAACCATCTCTACCGAACCACTTTATAATCTCTGGAGGGAACCACTGTGCCGTCCTCCGCCGTCAGATCCGTATAACCATAGTTGACATATACCCTGGTGCCGTCCTCATAGATCGTGCAGGACAGATCCGCTGTAATCTGCTCATGCCCTGTCATCCTCTGGTTGAAAGTGTGTCCCAATTCCGCGTTGTATCTGGTATAAGTATCCACCAGTCTGTCATGCCACGCGGCAAAATCAGAGCCGTAGTACTCTGTATAAAGGGTCTTCTGAAGAATAAACGCCGTCTCATTCATCAGGTTGAACGATAATCCCGCGCCGTACTCGGCGCTCCGCAGCAGTTCATCCTCGGTGTTGCTCGCCATATTCAGCGGTTCACCGGTATAATTTATATAGCCGTGCAGTGCCATCTGATAAAAGGGTACAAAAGTATCCAGTATCGTATACTCGCTGCCCTGTAGATCCATATTGGTGATCATATCGCAGTAGGGCGCCGCATAATCGTTACCCATATTGATCATGACTTTCTGTCCGCTGTCCGCCAGCTCTTTCAGCTCGGCTACCTGCTGCTGCTGCACTTCCTGCCGGCTGCGCAGATCCTTGACGTAGTAATCCGCAGACAGATCTCTGCCGGTCTCCCGGAAAGAGACACCTGTGCCATACTTTTGCGCTGCAGCGACCAGATTGTCGGTCATCTCCGCCGCCAGATCGGGATGCAGCAGATAAAACTCACCCTTCCACTCCGACTGTCCGAAAGATATGGGATTGTACTCATACAGCTCCGCCTTTTCCTTACTGATGAATCGGGCGGCATCCGTATAGAGAAAGAACCCATCGAAAATATTACTGTCATAAGCGTACTGTGTCACGCCGTCCAGGTATACATCGACTCCCAGCTCTTTGGCGCTGTTTACCATATTCTGTAGATCCTTCTTGCCGCCCAGACTGGAAATGGGTTTCACCCGGCTTAACATCTTCTGCTGGAATCCCCCGTTGGCCCAACCCACCATCTTGACAGCCATGTTATTCAGCCCGTCCGCCTTGAGCTGTGCAACTATATCAGAGGCCTCCTCAAAGGTGGTCAGCTCCAGCGGTCTGGACACCGGTATGCCCAGCACCTGCTTTACTTTGTCTACCGCGCCCATGATCTCCACCGCCACAGGAGCCTCAGTGTCATCATTCATGGTCATATAGCCTTCATAGCGACTTAACAGATAGTCCTGGTAGTCCTTGGCCATATCCACATAGCTGCCGCTGTCGATAAAGCTGTAACGCTGTTTCAGGCTGCCCTCGGGAAGTTCCGGGATATAGACGAAAATACTGCTGTCGGCGATCTCGCCCACGTCGTATTTCTCCCGCAGCGCTATGCTGTATACCGGATAAACATAGTTGTAACTATTCCTTCTGCCGGAGATATCCGCATTGATGGAGGCATAGGCGGCGCCGTCCTCCAGGATGCAGATAAAGGAATCCTCTCCCTGGCTGATGCCGTATACGTTGAAATAATTTCTGGTACTGTGTACCATGGCTACACGGTTCAACGCCATATCCCAGCCATACATATTGGCATAATAGTCATTCTGTGCGCTCTTACCGTTGTTAAAGTTGATCAGAGCTCCGCCTCCTTCAGGCACCAGCATATACCCCTGATCCTCCGTAGTGCCCGCGCCAAAGAACGGCAGAACGGACAGGTTATACAGCGGATACTCTGCTTTGTACTCGATCTCTTCCAGCGGGATCTCCACCAGCAGATCGCCTCCGTCCAGACGGTAGATCACATTCACGTTATATATGGGTTTATCAGAGGAAGAATCCGCCTGATTCAGTTCCTTGTCCGCCTGATAATCCTCCATGGTATAACCCGCAGCCTCAAAATACTCCTCAAATCTCTTCTTGATATGATCCTTGGTGGTACTGCGCAGCACCCAGATGACTTCATCCGCCATGATAGGATAGTCTGCCAGCAACTGTTCCTTGTCCGCCGCATCCTTTTTGCTCAGATTGTTGATATCGTACTTTTTATAGTACTCCTTAACCATACCGGCATCCTGCTGGCTCATAAGGCTGATCCACTTATTAAAGTTCTCATCCGTGATGACAGGAGGGATGATATACTCCTTCTCCGTATCGCCGATGGAATAATAGACCTTCACATAGTCCTCGCCTATCTCTATGTCATATACACCCTTGGCAATACTGTAATCAAAATTGTTGTAAGGCTGATCCACACCGGTTCTGTTACTCCAGGTCATGGCCAGCGTGGACTGTAGACGCCCCTTCTCACCGGACAGAGCCAGCGGGTCATTGGCGCCGCCGTCGGGATTGGACTTCCACACCTTGCCAGTGGACTTCACCTCCAGAGTGAACTGTGTGGTGGATGGATCCATAACAAACTTAAGCTCCTCATTCTCCAGCACCACCTCTTCAATATCGCTCTCCCAGGCGTTGACACGGATGATCTCCGGCTCCTCCTCCACATTTCTGTAGTTGATAATCACCAGCACAAGGACCAAAATGATCACCGCGATAATGCCGGGAGCGATCAGGCCTTTGAGCCACCGGATCAGCGCTTTCTTTAATTCTGCTTTTCTTGTCGCTTTATCTCTATACATGGTTTGATTTCTCCCATCTGCCCATCAAATCAGGCATATATCCATATATCCTCTCCGTCTCCGGCGGTATGCCCTGCCGGCGCCCCACGGTCACAACCTGAACAGTATCTCTCTGCCCAGAGAGATAAAATAGGAAACGCCCTGGGTGATCATACTGAAGAACAACAGCAGGATAAACACCATCACCAGCATCGCGAACAGGGACGCAATGGTAAACAGGAAATTCTTGCCCAGAGAAAACTCGTGGATCTGCATCATTGCCGCGAATATCAGCGCCAGCGCCCACACCAGAGACAAACCGCTGAGCACCGCATAAAACTCCGCCTCATCCACAGTCACAAAATTGCTGAAGATCATCAGAGGGAACTGGATCAGCGGATAGGGGGTCAGCGCGTAGCAGCTGGCCATATACACCTGCCCCAGCCTGCCCTTGCCGTCAAACAGCGTGGTCAGCGCCCAGTTTCCCACCACCCACAGGGCGAGGGGAAACAGTATGCTTGCCAGATACAGGAAGATATTGAGCGTCTCCCAGTACACCGACATGAAGATAAAACTGGTATAGCGCAGTTTCATCACCCGGACCAGCAGCGTCAGCGCCAGGATCGTGTTGGCCGCCGCGTAGGATCCCCGCTTTTCATGGGTCAGATCCCAGAACCCGTCCAGCGGATGGGTGATACAGTACAGGGCAAACCGCAAGGTCGCAAGATAATGCGCAAATTTAAGTTTTCTTTTTTCCGTGATTATTGAAGCTATCATACCGGCCTCCGTCTATAGTCTGAAGATATCAGCAGTATCAATCTCATGCTTTAGGTTCTTGATCTTCCCTATGGCCAGGGGAATGATCAACACCCCGAACACCACGATGAATATGATCACTATGTGATCCTCCACCCACTCCTTACGGTATTGCTTGTAGGCCTTGGAATAATTCTCGTCGTCATATTTCAGTTCAAAATACTCCATGGCTTCATGGTAGCGCTCCTGCCGCAGCAGGGAACGGCCGATTCCGATATAAGCCAGATCGTAGTTGCCGTTAATATCCATTACCTGTTGCCAGGTCTCGCCGGAGGCTATGTAATCGCCATCATCAAACTGGTCGATGGCCTGATATACCAGACGGCCAAATTCCGTAGGGGTGAACAGGGTGATGGCACAGTCCAGACTGTCCAGCACCAACAGATCGTACCCCATATGCTCTATGGCGACAGGATTGCGGAAGTAACCGTTTTCATTGCCGGGGCCGCCGAAAGCATACACCATGCGCCCCTGGTCATTGTAGCCGAACACCCTTCCTCTGTTCCGGTCTATCGACACATAGATGTCATTGTCAAACACCGTAATGTCAGTCAGCTTGGAAGGGCCGTCATAACCGGCGTTGTTGCCCCAGTACAGATCGCCGTATATGGGCCATTCGCCGTTGCGCACCAGGATATCGTTGCCCATCAGGTTCAGTTTCCGGATGGGATCCGCCTTCTCGGCGTCGATGTCTTCCTGGGTCACATTGCTGGTGCAGGCATAGATAAATCCCTCATAATCTATATATATATTGTCATACTCCGTAGGGACAAAGGAAACCATCTGGGCCCTCTGTTCCTCAGTAGCCAGCTTTTTCCAGACATAATCGGTAAAATCGTATGTAACCTTGGTGGCTCCCACAAATCCAGAGAACACGCCATCGCTCTCATATTTGATCAGACCCTTGTTGATGCCGGTAGCGATACAGTATACACGCCCCGCCGTATCAATGACGATCTTGTTGGGAGAGAAAGTAAGCTCCGGGTCCAAGGTATTGTCAATCGGCTTATCGAACTGCATCACATAGTTCAGATCCGCGTCCAGTTTCAGTATGCGGCCGTTGCCCTTATCCGCGACAAACAGATATCCGTCCTCAGAGACCGCCACATCCGTAGGGCCGGAGAAAGTATTAACCTCCACATCGCCCTTAAACTCGTCTATGATCTGTTTCAGCTTAAAGCCTTCCGCGTCCACCCGCTCCACCACCACGATGCGGTTGTTGCCTGTATCACAGATATAGACCAGATTGTCGTAGACAAACAATCCCTGGGGATTGGAGAGATTCTTATCCAGTCCCATATCCACGGAGGTATACACACCGGTCACACTATAAGCGTCCGGAGATGCCTGCACATCTCCCCAGTAGTCGTAGTTATATCCATATCTTCCACCGTCGGATGCCGCGCATACCGCCATGGAAGAACTAAGCAGCATCATGGCACCTGCCAGCAGCACTCCGGCTCTCTTAATCATCTTTCTCATACGCCACCTCATTCCCATCACAATTTCCCGCATCCCTTTCCTGTTAATCCTTCAGACCGGAGCTTGCCATAGTCTCCAGAATCTGACTCTCGGACAGGATGAAGATACAGATCGGCACCGCCATCACGATGACCTGTACCGCCGCCGACTGACCGGTTCTGGCGATACCGCCGCTCTGAATCTGCTGTAGCGCGTAGACCAGCGTCTTCTTCTCCTCGGAATAGATAAAAGTCGCCGCTCTGTTGTTCCACAGACCCTGTACGGAAAAGATGATCAGCGTCAGCCAGGCAGGCTTAACATTGGGCATTACAATGCCGGTGAACACTCTCCACTCGTTGGCTCCGTCTATCTTGGCCGCCTCGATCAGGGAAGTGGGCAGCCCCTCCATAAACTGTTTCATCAGGAACAGTCCGGTGGGCAGCGCAAAGGCCGGGATGATGATGGCCCAGTAGGTATCGATCCAACCCAGAGAGTTAATGATCAGATAGTTGGGGATGGACGTCACATAACCGCTGAACATCAGAGCCACCGTGACCAGTCTGAAAAACGTCTGTCCCCCGGGGAATTCGTACTTAGCCAGCACGAACGCGCCCATGGACGCCACGATCAGATGCCCGAATGTACCCACCGCCGTGATAAACACCGTATTAAATATGTATCTGGAGAAAGTCACCCAGGACTTGCCCATGGTCACAAACAGATCGGAAAAGTTATCCAGCGTTGGATTCTTCGCAAATACAGTGGGAGGGAACTTAAACAGCTCATCCAGCGGTTTCAGTGCGGACTCAATGGCATACACCAGCGGGAATACCATGGCCACCGCCATGAGCAGGAGGAAAAGGTAAACAAAGAAATCTCCTACTCTGGACCGGTTGGGCTGCCTTCTCTTTAAGATTTTGTGTCTCGGTTGCTTTTCTCTTGTCGCTACTTTTCTCTCTTTGCTCATATCAGGTTCCTACTCTTCTCAACAGACTTTGAATTGCTTTGTTACATAAGATCATCACCAGGAACAGCATAGTCGCAATCGCTGATGCGTAACCCATCTCAAATCTGGAAAAACCATAGTCAAACAGGTGGGTGACAACGGTACGGGCCGCATAGTCCGTACTGGGATATCCGCAGAGGGCCATAGTCACGTCACACACTCCAAAGGACTGGGTGATCGCCATAACCGCGCCGAACATCAACATGGGTTTCATGTTAGGCAGTGTGATAAACCATAACTCCTGCCACCGGTTTCTCACACCGTCGATACAGCCCGCCTCATACTGGGAGCGGTCCACACCCTGAAGACCTGCTACGAATGACAAAAAGCCCATACCCAAACTCATCCACAGGATAACCACCATACAGATCGGCAGCATGTAAGTCGGGTTAGTCAGCCACAGGATCGGGGCATCGATCAGACCCATATCGATCAGCAGCGCATTCACCTGTCCGTAAGCATCGCCCCTGAACAACACGGAGAAGATAACGAACACATTACCGGCGATGGAGGGCGCGTAGAACACCACCACCGCGATCGTCCTGATCCACCGAGGCAGCTCATTGATCAGCCAGGCGAACAGGAACGACATAATGTATCCCAACGGACCGGTGATCACCGCGATCATAAAAGTATTCTTCACTCCCTGCAGGAAGATATCATCCGACAGGATCAGGTTCAGATAGTTCTGTAATCCTATAAATCGGGGCGACTCCAATATGTTATAGTAGGTAAAGCTGTAAAAGATGGAGCTGCACACCGGCAATATGTAAAACAAGGTAAACAGGATCGCGTAGGGAGCCAGAAACGCGTAGCACATCTTGGACCGTTTTGCTTTCTTGATCGCCACCCGGAAATTGTGTTTCCGGAGAGTGATATATTTCTGTAAGTATTCTTTCATTCTTATCTCCTCCCCTCCTTATTCCAGCGGCAGACCAAACTCGGTACGTTTCTTGGTCAGCTCCTCGTTTATTGTGATCGCATAATCTATGATCGTCTCCCGGGGGTCTTCCTTTTTGTTGATGACCCTTCGGATCGCGTTGGTTATATGCCGTCCCGTATAATAGCCGCCGGGCACCTCTCGGATTCCTACGGTCTGCTGCCACTGAGCCAGCAACACTTCAATATCTTCCGCACTCCAGGCCAACTGAGAAAAAGCGTTGATGTTGGCAGTGGCGTATCTGGCGGAGGATCCGAGCAGAGCCTCGATCTCACGGCCAAACCGGATCTGGGTCTCGGTCTGCGACCACCACTTCATAAACTCCCATGCATTCTGCTTGTTGTTCTCATCCTTCTGTTTAATCATCATAGTGGCGCTGCCAGTGATGAAATCAGACCGGTCTATGTAGGTCTCACCATTCTCATCTGTCTTTTCCGTACCGGGTATCAGCGTGAAATCCCACAGGCCCCGGATCTCGGGAGCGGACACCATCAACGTATTATAGGTCGCGTAATTTGCCACGCCTATCGGCATCTCTCCGGAACGGAAACGGCTTACAAAGTCAAAATAAACAGGAATGCCATAATCGTTAAAATACTTGATATAATCCGCCATGGCCTCCACGCCGGCCTCTTCATCCACCGTAGTCCGGGTTCCCTTCTCGTTGTACAGATCGCCGCCGTACTGGAACAGCAGACTGAAATACATACTCAAGTCCGGCGCGTTGGAGGCAACCTGTGTACTGGCAGTAGCACTGCCGCTGGAACCGCCTGCGCTGGGCAGTCCGATGGACATGTTATTGCCCTGTATCGTGGGCAGCATCTCGATCAGTTCCTGCCAGGTATCCGGCACTTCCAGTTCCAGCTGCTCCAATATATCTTTACGGTAGAACATCACGTTAAAGGTCTGCGTCTCCGGCACGGCGTAAATATGGCCGTCCAGGGAGTACTGCTCATAGGAACTGGGCGTATAGTTGGCAAGTACCTCCTGATAATCCGGGAATTGGGTGATATCTTCCACCGAATTACGCAGAGCGTAATTTACCGGCTGATCCGCGCCGATGGACAGCACCACGTCCGGGCCTCTGTCCGCTACCACCGCCGTCAGCAGGGCGTCCTGGGCAACGATCTCCACGTTGACCTTAATGCCGCTCTGAGGGGTGAAGGTATCGTCCACCATGGACTTCAAAATAGTGCCCTGATCACGTCCGGTCAGCACCCACACCTTGATCACGTCATCGCCGCCCTCTTCATACACGTCGCCCACCGCGTCATAGTCCACGATGAAAGAGGCTACGAAGGAACGAACCTCATGGGCCACCTTCTGGAAGAAATTGGATGTATCTTTCTCCGGCTGGGTCTGGGTGCCGCTGACGACAATATAGTCGATGTCCAGCTTGGACTCACTCATATTCAATATGGCAGTACCCAGTGCGGTGATATTGTCTTTAAAAGTTGTAAACTCGGTAGTGATCTTGCCCGGTTTCTCCATAAAGCGGTCAAGCTGCTGAGCTATGGTCTGTGCCGTGGCGATCTTATCGGCTTTCTGTCCGCTGTATGCCACCACATCGTCTACGATCTTGTAGAGTCTCATGCGCTCCAGATCCATGGCCTCCATAACTTCTGGATAATTGGTGTCGATATGGTAATCTCTGTATCGATCCGGAGTCGCTCCGGTGTATACCAGGATGGTCCTGTAAATCTGATTTAACCGAAATGTGCTGTCCTCCAGTTCCTCCATGATAGGGCCCATATCGCCCAATGTGGCTTCCAGCCGCAGGGTATGGGTTCCCGCTGTCAGATAGAACTCATAGGGATTGCCCTCCTCATCTGCCAGAGTCTTGCACTCCCAGTCATTCCTGTAATCAAAAGAAATGCTCCTGACCTCCTCAAAGGGAATCTCGCCATCTATGTACAGGGTACGGCTGGACACGCTGCCCCGGGAATAATTCTGCCGTCCCTTGATCGTCAGGTTGTAGTAGCCGTCCTCGGGTACCTCAATATCCCATTGTACCCACTGTCCCGCGCTTCTCCAGGCATCTCCGCCCACATAGTTCAGCACGGTGCGCATGACGGTGTAGGGCTGAGTGGAGGGTGAGGATCTGTCGTACTTTGCATATAAGGAGGATTCGGAACGAACGGTAGAATCCTCACCCTGTACCACTTGTATATAAGAAAGCCCTGACCCGGAAGCTGCACTTCCGGTCTGCTTGGCTCTGTACTCCGCATAGGAGTCTATCTCCGTCACAGGGAGAATGCTCACCTGTTTCAGCACCAAAGGCTCATTTACAGCCTCAAGACTAATGCTGTTTGTGCCTTTTTCCAGATAGAACATATAAGGATCCGCGACATAACCCATACTGTCCTCGCAATATGCGCGCTGCCACTCAAACACCTCCACCTGCGTGGGACGGATCTCATTGCCCTGATTGTCCACGCGGACTTCGCCGCCGTTGGTCCAGATGCGTGTAAACTCCATGTTGGCGGCATCGTCAAAGGGCAGCTCGCCGTTGATATAGATGGCGCGCTCGGCCGCCACGCCCCGGGACTCCGGTGCCAGATATTCCAACACCACATTATAGAATCCGCTCTCAGGCACTTCCACTTCCCAGGTCACCAGGGACTTGGTATCTGTAAACAGGGATTTCTCCACGCCTTCATAATCATTGTAAACTTCCACGCCGCCATCCGCCGTGTAGGCAAAAAGATCCAGCGCCACCTCCGTCTGAGGACGCGCCGCGTCAGCATGGGCATTGAGATAACGGGTATAGGTTCCCTCTCTCACCGCGCCTTCGGCATCGGCAGTCAGATCATGGCCCGCATACTTATCCTCAAAGGTCTCTACTCCTCTCAGGTTCAGCAACATGCAGAATACCACAAACACTGCTACCGCGCCTATGAGTATGAGTAATTTTTTGACAGTCTTATTCATACATGCCTCCCTGTGTACAATACAAATAGAAATCAGCACATGCAAAACACGCACTTTATGTTCTAATTATAGTCTCGGTATAAAAGTCTGTCTTCTTAATTTTTGCTATTTATTCTTCACACATTGCTTAGTTTTTGTCAACTTTGAAAAATTTAATTGTGCAATATTTACTTTTCGTGTCTTTGATGTTAATATAAGTATATAGAAAATTTCTTGGTTTTTGAGCATTTTAGGCAGTTTTTCGTAAGATGCACCCGCTTATGCCAGACAAACAAAAGCAATTCTTGACATAACCAGCAATATTTGCGCATACCAGTCACTGTTTCAATTTAGGATGTTCTACCGTGGAAAAGCTCTCAGGAGGCGCTGAAGATGGCAGATTCAAAGATTAACGGTAATTTTTTGGATTTTTATGATATAAATCACGATTTCCCAGGTATCCGGGACATCCAGGATTCTCAGGAGACCGTATCCTTTCACAACAATTCCACGATTCGGATATGGCCCAACACCCAGACCGACAATTTTGAGGCACACTGGCACGCCGCTCTGGAGATCATCATGCCCGTGGAGAACTACTACGATGTGCGCGTGAAGGAATATTCCTATCATGTGCAGCCCGGCGAGATCATCGTGATACCCCCCGGGGAGCTGCATGAACTGATCGCGCCGGACAGCGGCAGCCGCTTTATTTTTATGTTTGATATCTCTCTGATCACCAAACTCAAGAGTTTTGTGGGCATACAGTCCATTCTGTCCCAGCCGCTGTATGTCACCAAGGAGGGCTACCCCCAGATCTACGACGACGTATTTCAGCTTTTGATCCAGATGCGGAATGAATATTTTAACAGGAACGAGTACGCGGAACTGACCATTTTTTCCCTGCTCCTGACTTTTTTGACAAAATTTGGCTACAATCACATCAACGCCAGCAATCTTTTTCCCAATGTGCGGCTGTATAAGCAGAAAGAATATATTCAGAAATTCAACAGTCTGATGGAGTACATAGACGATCATTATATGGAGGATCTGAATCTGGAGATGATCTCCGAGTCCACAGGTTTTTCCAAGTATCATTTTTCCCGGCTGTTCAAACAGTACACGGGGTTTACGTTCTGTGACTATCTCTGTCACCGGCGCATCAAGGTGGCGGAGGAACTGCTGGCCAGACCGGATCTGTCCGTCACGGAGGTGGCCCTGCAGGCCGGGTTTCCCAGCATATCCACCTTTAACCGTCTGTTCAAGCAGTACAAGAACTGCACGCCCAGCGAGTACCGCTCCAGGAACAGCCGCACTCTGCTGGACAATAATCCCTATTCGTGATAAACAAAATCCGTAAACACGGCCTCTCCGCCGCTTTCTCTGGTTGCGTATACCGCCAGGGCAAAGCGGCAGCCGACAAAATGATCCAGTCTGAAGTACAGTTTATGCCTCTCTCCCACCGTTTCCCAATGCTTACCGTTTTTCCAGGCAAATTCCACCGTATCCGCCATATCCGTGAAATTGGCGGATATCCTCAGCCGCGCCATCGGCCCCGGCAGGGCGACACGATCCATCACCCTGCCCGGCATATAGTCCTGCACGATCCTGCCACCCCCCACGCTATCCCGCAGCTGTCTGGCGATCACCACCAGATAATAGCTGTTTAGAGTTCTGGTGATGCCGATCATACCGTAACATCCCTGCAGAGCGCACAGTCCGGCGCAGTCGCCCTCCTTAAGGCCCGCGGCGTCAACCGTCACCTCCCCGCTGCATCGGGGAAAGAGCATACGCTGGGTCAGTGTGTTCCGCGTCTGCAGTACATTGGTACAGACCTTTCCGGTGCGGATCCACAGTCCTCCCTCCTCCCGCAGTCCCCACAGGCGGGGATCGGGATCGTGGTTCCACTGCCACTGCTTTTTCAGCTCATACCGCCCCTGCCAGTCCCGCAGGTAAGGGAAAGTATCGGATGTATAGAGAGGCTGACAGACATAGCCGGGACGACTGCTCTTCACCGCTCTGCAGACGGGCACCTTGCCGTCAATGCCGAACACCGGCAGTCCCTGGCGCCAGGTCACGGGCACCAGCACAGGCATACGTCCCACCGCGCCGTGATCCTGGAACAGCATGGCGTACCACTTGCCGTCGGGGGTGTCCACGATACCGCCCTGGGCCACGCCCTGGTTGTGAAAACCCATGTCGTCACAGAGCATCTCGTGCTCAGTAAACTCCCCGTCCAGAGAATCCGCCGTAAAGCACACCTGGGTACGCCGGTCCCGACCGTCCCCCTTGGGCCAATGGATCGTAAACAGATAATATTTCCCTTCTATCTTGTACAGATGAGAACCCTCGTGCCCCAGATAGACCTGCTGGCGCTCCCTCGCGATCTGCCGGTTACGGCCGCCCTCCCTGACGCCGGAAAAGTCCGGTTCCCACTCCGTCAGCCATATATCCGACTGACCGTGGGCAATATAGACCCGCCCGTCGTCGTCAAACAGAAGGGAGGGGTCGTGAAGATACCCAGTCTCCAGCCTTTTCCGGCTCCAAGGGCCCTCCACACTCTGCGCCGTGTACAGGTAAGTGCCGCTGTCCGGCACACTGAACAGCACATGGAAAACACCTCGGTGAAAACGCAGGGAGGCCGCCCACATGCCCTTCCCGTAGATGCTGCTCTCCCCTTCCATCTTCTCCTGGCCAGTCTCCTCCAGCGTGTCGTAGACATAGGAAACGATCTCCCAGTTTTTCAGGTCAAAGGAACGCAGGATCACACCGCCGGGCATAAAATGCATGGTGGTACTGATCATATAATAAGTGTCTCCCACCCTGATGATATCCGGGTCCGGATAGTCGGCTTTTATAATGGGCATCGGTCTGTTCATAGTCGTCTTTCTCCTATATAGAGTTCCGCATATTCCCTACCGGCACACTGGGCCTGCGAACCAATATCCGGCCGCTTGAGCGTCCTGATATTGTTCGGTGTGCCGTCCGGGAATATGCTGTTTTCCAGGGTTCTTCAGAACCCCAGTTCCGCATATTCCTCACTTATTTTGTGTTTCCGCCTCCGCGGAAGGGCCACTGATAATAACTTTTCCCTCCGCCAGCTCCAGTTTTACCTTGTTGTCCTGCAGGTTCATGGAGGAGAGAATGTCCCTGGGGATCTGCACCCGGCCCGCCTTGTCCACGATGGCGTACTCCTCCTGCGTGTCCTCCATGCGCCAGTCGATGGCAGCCTCCTTGATACGGTCCGCGTATTTTTCCTTCAGGATCCGCTCGCTGCTGATCTTGCCGTCCCGGATAGCCACCACGCGCTTAACCTTTTTAGAGAGCGCCACATCGTGGGTAACGATCAGTATGGTCTGTCCCTGACGGTTCAGCTCCGTGAACACATGAAAAATATAATCCGCTGTCTTAGGATCCACACTGCCGGTGGGTTCGTCCGCCAACAGCAGTTTGGGGGAGTTGGCCAGGGCGATGGCTATGGCGATCCTCTGCTGCTCGCCGCCGGAGAGCATATTGAGCCTGCTGCGCTTTTTGGAGGACATACCCACCAGTTCCAACAGTTCCAGCGCCCGGGCTTTCTTTTTGCGCGTATCCGACAGATACATGGGCAGCATCACATTTTCCAGCGCCGACAGATAGGGCAGCAGATTCCTGGCATTGTTCTGCCAGACAAAACCAACGGTATCCCTCTTGTAGACCACCAGCTCCCGCTCCGTCATCGTGAACAGGTTCTTGCCGCCCACCACCAGTGAGCCCGCGCTGGGTCTGTCCAAACCGCCGATCATATTTAAAAAAGTGGATTTGCCGCTGCCGCTGTTGCCGATCAGTGCGGTCAGCTCCCCTTCCTCCACCGTCAGATCCAGACCCTGCAGGGCCAGCACCTCCGTCTGCTTGGTCTTATATATCTTCACAAGGCCGTCCGCCTGTATCATTGCCTCCGCCATACTGTCCTCCCATAAGAGTACCGCTGCGGTCTGTAAGACGCCATTACCCGCAGAGCAATTTACGGCCTCATGCGTCCGTAAATTCTCTGGGCATCTTACAGACCTTGCTGTTTTAGTGTTCTGCTGTGATCTGTTTGCCGTTCGCCAGTTCAATCACCATATCTCCCGCATCCATCAGTCCGGTGTCATGGGTGGTCATGACGATGGTCACGCCCTCTGTTCGGGTCATCTCCTGAAACAGCCGTGCCACCTCGGCCGCCATGGCGCTGTCCAGCTCCGCAGTGGGTTCGTCCGCCAGCACGATCTGCGGCCTGTGAGCTATGGCTCTTGCTATCGCCACTCTCTGCTGCTCCCCGCCGGACATCTCCATGGGCATATGATGCATCCGGTTGCCCAGCCCAACCATCCTCAGGCATTCCTCCACCCGCTCCTGGCGGCCCTTTTTCACCCCCGCCAGACGCAGAGAGAACTCCACGTTCTGAAAAGCGTTCATCGTGGGGATCAGGGATACCGACTGGAACACAAATCCCACTTTTGTCCTGCGCAGATTTTCTCTGGCACGATCTGACAGTCTGCACACATCCTGGCCGCCGATGGTCACACTGCCGGAGGTGGGCGTATCCAGCGCTCCCACAATATTGAGCAGCGTAGTCTTGCCGGAACCGGAGCGCCCTTTCAATATGGTCAGCACCCCTGCGGGAATCTCCGCGCAGATATCCGTCAGGGCCTGGAACTCTCCCCCCGCCACCGGAAATATCCGGTTTACATGACTGATCACAATAGCCGGTGCTTTGGCGCTATCTTTTCCCGTTATACTCATACGATTTACACCTTTCGTTTACTATATCTGCCGTGGCAGGGCATGACACCGCTCTCCTACTCCTCGCCCAGTTTCAGCGCCTTGGCCACGTTCATCCGAAACACGATAAAGATCAGCACCGCCAGGCACAGCGCCATCACGCCCGCCACCACGCCGTAGAGGCGCAGCATATCCGACTGCCGGGTGATCAGTTCCATGGGCAGCACCTGGTTGCTGGCCGCGTAGGCCGTCTGCAGGATGGGCACAAACATCCGCGAGGAGAGGTGCCCGATGCCCACGCCGCCCAATATGGCAAACACGCCGGAGAAGATCTGCTCGTTGATCAGCATATAGAACATCTCTCCCTTGTGCATGCCGCTGGCCCGCAGCACGCCGAACATCATCTCTCTGGAACGGATGGACATGATCCAATAGATCAGATAACCCACGGCGCACAGGATCAGCGTGACGATAAAGCCCATGGTGAGGATACCGTTGGTGCCCTGCATCAGCGGGTCCGTCACCGCCTTCTCCAGATCCGCCTCTCTGTCCACATACCGGACGATATGTACGTCGTTGTCCGCGATCCAGTTATACAGTTCCTGAGAGTCCTGTCCCTCTTTCAAGGAGATCCAGACCTCATAGGGAACCGTGCCCAGAGATTTCTGCAGGGTGGCATAGTTGGCGACCACCAGAAAATTATCCCGTGTCACCACTTCTCCCTCCGCGCTCAGGCTCACCGCAGTGGGCTCATAGCCCGGAAAATAATCCACAAAGTCAACGATCTTGCCCCTTATTTCCTTTTTGGAGCTGCCGTAGTACCGTATGGTGTCACCCGCCTTGTAATCCAACAGGGTCTGAAAATTGCGGGATACCAGCACCCCTGTGGGTTCCACAGCCAACTCGTTGAGCAGTTCGTAATAGTGCCGGCCAAGCAGCTCCTGATCCAGCCAGGTGTTCTCTCCAAACTCCCGGGTATGTACGCCCAGCAGCGTCACCTGCTGCCGCTCGGATCCCTGTACCGGGACATAGGCCTGCTCGTCCCGGATCACGCGTGTGTAGCTGCGGGCACAGGTAAGCCCCGCGTACTTGCTGTAATCCGGCTCATAATACCGCAGTTCTCCCTTGGTTTCTCCGCTTCCCATGGCGTTGGTGTTCCACACCTCCCGGACGATCAGATCCGCCCCGTCCAGATATTCCACATTGGCCTGAGCGTTCTGCAGGATCGTCCGGGCCACGGTGGCATGAAACATGCCCAGGGATACGGTGAGTATCATAAACAGCATGATAAACTGCTGCCTGCGGCCGTTCCCGATGATCTCCATAAAGGAGGCGTAGCTGGCCGGGCGCCAAAAACGGCGTCCCAGCCCGTAGATACCCTTGACCAACAGCGGCTGCAGCCGCAAAAACAGCAGGCCCAGTCCCACGATGAACAGGGAGGAACTGATATAGAGCAGCGGATCCAGCGCCTTCCCCATCAATACGTCCTCCACCAGGATGTTCTGGTTGCGTGAAAAACTGTAATATCCGTACAGCGCCACCGCCAGACAGATAATATCCAGAAAACAGATCTCCCACCAGGACCGCTTTTTGAGGGCTTTCTGCTGTTTCAGTTTCACGATGGTGAGCCGACTGTGTTTCAGGGCGGGCAGCGTCATGATCAGTATGCAGACCGCCGCCGCGGCCATACCGTAATACACCACATCCCTGGTCCAGACGATGCCGATCTGCCCTCTGGCCTCAAACTCCAGAAAGTTCCGGGCCGATCCCAGAAAACGGCAGAACACCGTGCCCAGCGGGATCCCTCCCAGCGCTCCCAAAAGCGTCAAAAACAGACTCTGGTACAGATACAGCCGGAAGATCTGACCGCCGGAGCTGCCCCTGCTCTTGAGCACGGAGATCTCACCCCGCTCCATATCGTACATCTGTCCGGAGATCATGAAGAGGAAAGCCCCCAACAGGATCAGCACAGGCACCTGGAGAATGAACAGCGTGGCCTCGATCCGGCTCTGCTTTTTGACAAAGCTGTCCAGTATCTCCCGGTAGGGCGGCTCTTTCAGCGTACTGCGGTAAGGACTCTCCTGGGTCAGATAATCGGTGTACTCGCAGATCTGCGCCACATCCGCCGCCCGCAGGTCCTCATATTCAAACATGCTGTAATAGGTACAGGTGATCGTATATTTCCCGGCGTTTTCCCCGGTGAACATGTCATGGAACAGATTCTCCTCCATAAAGCAGACCATGTTCAGCTCTTCCGGTGTGTTCTGCCAGTAAAAATCCCCCGCCGCAGCCTCCTGATAGACGCCCGTGACCTTCAGGCGTATCTTTTTGCCGTCAGGGCCTTTCAGAGCGTCATACTCCAAAGTCTCCCCCACCAGCAGTCCGGCGTCCACCATACAGGTCTGGCTGACCACCACCTCTATGTTGCCCTCCTCGTCCAGCCCGTCCTCGGAGTACATCTCTCCCGCCAGCATGGACGCGTGCCTGGGCAGTCCCGACAGGCTGCTCAGACGCAGGGAGACGGCCTCATCGTCAGAGCGGTTCATCAGCGAGGATATGTCCGCCTTGGCCAGGCTGTAATAATAGACTGTCTCCCGCTCCCTCACGCCCATCTGGTCATAGATCTCCGACATCAGCGTCTCCACTCTGGCGATGGTCTTACCGCCGCCATCCTTTTTGGAGATCAGCGTTATCACATTCATGGTGGGCCAGTTTCCCTGCCGCGTCATCCATGTCTCCATCTCGTCCTGCAGCATTCTGTCAAATGCCGCCGTGCGGTACAGAGGAAAACTGACCACCGTGGCGATCAGCAGCAGACAGCCCAGCAGCATACACATCGCCATCCATTTTTTATGCCAAAGTTTTTGCAACATTACTCCAAGCATAGTTCCATTCCTTCCGTCAGTCCCTCTACCACCCAGTAATTGCTCTTGTCAAAACCGCCCGCGATAAAACTGCGGCGCACGATACTGCCGTCCGGCTCCACCACATTCACATAGGTGTGGCCCTCCGACTCCCGCACGGCCCGCCTGGGCACGATCAAAACATTATCCATCTCCCGCAGATCGGCCTCCACGCCGAATGTGGCACGGTTCCACCAGCCGCCCCATCCGGCCGTACCCACAGACATATCGCCGATCAGTTCCGGCGGCAGCAGGATAAAGGCATACTCCTGCTGGAGGAAACGGCTCACCGCCCGCCCATTCAGATTGGCTACCATACCCGTAGTCTCCTTCTGCTGCTCCTCCCGGTTCAGATAACTCACCCGCACCTGATCGCCGTAAGAGAGGACACCCCCCTCGTTCTCCAGTATGACATAACAGGTGTTTTCATCCGCGATCTCCACCAGATAACTCTCCGGCTGCAATATATCCTCCGTCTCCAGATCCGCCATCCATATAACGATCCCGCTCTGGCTGGCGCGGATGGCCGTGGTCTGATAATCCTGCATAAGCTCCGCAATCTGCTCCTGTAGTTTCAGGATCTCCTTCTGCCTGTTTTCTATGGCCTTTTTATTTTTCTCCTCGCCCTGCTCGACAAGGTCCTGCACCCTCTCAAGCTGACGCTGCAGCTGTAGTGTCAGTCTCTGCAGGCCGATCTCGTCCGACGCCACCCGCACGGTGGCGATCACGTCCCCCTTCTCCACATGCTGGTACATCGCCGTCTGAAACTCCTGAAAATATACAGTTCCGTGAGTTATCTGGCTGCGCTCCACCACACTGGAGGGGTAGGCCATGTAACCGACCCCCGAAAAATCGGCGGAAAAACTTCCCCGCTCCACCGTCACCCGCTGATCGCTGTACTGACGGCCCTGGTCGAGCCGCACCACATCGCCCTCCGCGATGCCGGACAGTATCTCGGTATACACGCTGTCACTCATGCCAGTGCTGACCGGAGTATATACATTCTCCTCGCCCTTCACCACGTACACATAGCTGCCCGCATCGTCCTTATGTACCGCCTCCGTGGGCACGGACAGCGCCTGCTCCCGCTTTTTGTTTATCACCACCACCGCCACATAGTCGCCCAGGTTCACGTTCTGGATATCTCCCTCCAGATACAGGGTGGAATACACCGTCTCCCCCTGGGTGGTCAGCCGGGTATACTCGTCGCTCTCCATGGGCACATATTCCACCTCATAGCGCACCCCGTCGATGACCGCGTACATCTCCTGGGCCGTGGCCGCCGTCTTCCTGTTGATATAGTCACATTTAAGCACCTTGCGCTGGGGATCCCCCACCGCCACGATAGGAGTCTCCCCGGCGATGCGGTCGCCGTACGCATAGTCCCCCAGCGCCACCACATTGCCCGCTATGCCGGAGTGTATGGTAATGTTATTCTTGTTGTCCCGCAAAAACTCCAACTGCTGCAGCGCGTAATCGTGATCCAGCTCATACAGGGCCGTGCGCTGCTCCAACTGCAAAAGCGCCGTGTTGACGCTGTGATCCGAGATACGGTAACGGCCGTTCCAGTAGTTGTACTGCTGCTCCCACTCCTCATAGGCCGGATTGACCTGGGGCTCATCCTCCCCTGGCCCGTCGGCGTCCGGACCGCTGACGGTTCCCGGGTGCTCCTCCCCGGAAGGTTCTCCCTCCGACGGTCCTTCCCCCGGGTTCTCCCCCTCCGAGGGTTTCGGAACCCTGATATACTGCTCGGGCTTTTCTTTTTCCAGATTCTCCACTATGTCCGCAAGCCGTTTCACTTCCTCCTGGGGCTCCGCCAGATCCTCCCTGACCTGCTGTTCGTACTCCGCGAACTCCGTCTCCATATCCTGGATGCGCTTAAGCTGTTCCTCTATCTGTTTGTCTATCTTCTCGGTGTCCGAAAACGCCAGCACCTCTCCCCTGCTCACCGATTCACCGGGAAAAGCGCCAAACTCCCTCAGCGTCACGTCCTCGTCAAAACTGTATTCCTCCACATAGGGAACCACCGTGGCGGAATAGATATCCGCGTCATACAGGTTGCGGAGCCGCGCAGCCTCCCCGCTGCCGGTCATACCCACCGGCTCCAGCAGCTCCACTTCCTGCGCCGCAGTCTCCCCTCGGGTTTCCTCCCCGCATCCGGCCATGGCTGTGGTCAGAGAAAACAGTAAGATCAGCCCTATAAATCTCCGTCTCTTCATCGCAGTATGACCCTCTCTCCCTCCGTCAGCCCGGACAGCACTTCCACCGTCTCGTCTCCGTGAAGTCCCGTCTCGACCCATTTTACCTCGCGCATCTGGTCTTCTCCCAGCACATACACATACTCGCCGCCGTCCGCGCTGTGCAGCGCCGTGACAGGCACGCACAGTACCTGGCTGCGCCGATCCACCACGGCCACGATAGAGCCTACGGTTCCCACCTCTATGGTGGCTGTCTCCGCGCCCTCGGCCAGGGAGAACAGCTGCTGATCACCCCAGTTTTCCATATCGTAGGGCAGCAGCGTATACTTCCCCGCCCCGGAGCCGGAGACGATCTCCATATAGGTCTCCTCCCCCTCCCGGAAACAGGAGGCATATTCCGGCACCTCGGTCATAAACAGGCATTCCGAGCCGTCGATGACCGTCAGCACCTCCTCTCCTCTCACCGAGGTGGAACCCTCCAGCCCTTCCTTGATATGGGATACCGTGCCGGACATGCCTGCCACCAGGCGGCTGGCCGACGCCTCTTCCTGCAGCAGTTCCAGCTGCCGCGTATCCAGGCCGATGGCGTCCTGCCAGTCCTCCCGGTAATACTCATAACTTAACTGCACCTGGGCTATGCTCTCGTCCAGACGCTCCCTGTCCGCCGCAGACTGTCCGCTCTGATACAGATAGTTCAGCCACAGCGAGGAGATCTCGTAATCCTCGTTGATCTGGCTGTAATCCATCTGTAACTGATTCCTGGCGATCTGGTACTCCAGCCGGGCGATCTCGTCCTGCCTGCTGCCGCTGGCTAGCTCCGCCAGCACCTGGCCCTTCTCCACGGTATCCCCCTCCTGCACATAGACCTTTTTTACCGAGATGCCGCTGATCCCAAAGCTCAGGCTTTCATCGTTTGTCTGCCGGTAGGTACATTTGATCCGCTGGGTCTTCTGCACGTCGCCCCGCATGACCACCGCCATGTCGTATACCACCGGCTCCGCCTCCTGCTCCACCACGATCACGCCGTCACTGTCCTCCTGGGGCTGGCTGCAGCCGGACAGGACCGGCAGCGTTCCCAGCAGCAGCGCCGTCAGCAAACGCCTGACTTTTTTTTCTTTCCCATATCTTCTCTCTATTCTTTCCGATATCATATCCCTATACCCTTGGAGACGTCCGGGGCCCCATATAGGAGGGCTGTACCTGCACCCGGGAACTGTGTATCCTGATCTGCTCCAACACCACGCCGGCCTCCAGCGCCTCCACCGTCAACTGCTGCAGCCCCGCCTCGAAGGGCAGGCTCACGCTGCATACCCGTATCTGATCCAACACTCCCTGGGCCCAGCGGGGATCGCCGCTCTCGCCCGCCCGGAAATCCGGTGCGTTGATCTCGGCGCGCTGCTGCTGCCCGGCTCCGTTTTTCACCAACACATACACGCCCTGCCTGCTCACCACGGAGTTGGTGGGAGCCACCAGCAGGTCCACCTGATACTCTCCGGCCTGAGAGATCTGAAATTCCCATGTCAGGGAAGGCTTTTCCTCCCCCTCGGCAAACACCGCCGTGCTGGGAAATACCTTCACCCCGGAGCCGTACTTGCCGTAGCCCGGTATCACCCGATAGGCGCCCCTGGCCGTGTCTTTTTTCCGCATATAGCCCGCGGCATCCATAACGATCATGCCCTGGCGCTCCAGATAAGTGCCCTCCGGCAGGCCCGCTGTGCTCTGGCGACGGCCCGTGACGTCCACCGCCACTACGGCATCGCCTCCCTCCACCAACAGCCGCACTGTCTCCGGCTCTCCCGGCAGCCGCTCTTCCAGGCAGCTCAGCGTTACCGTGGCCAGCTCCCGGCAGACTCCCTCCATGGAAGAGACCCGCAGCCAGGAGGGCAATGTGCCGTCAGGGCTCTGAACCTTGATCCGATATTCAAAACTGCCCACGCCGTCGTTGGCGATCTCTATCGTCACCGGCTCCGCCGACCCGTACTGGAAATCCGGCACCCGGATCACCTGGGGACCGCCGTAGTTCTTCACGCCGATCTGTTCCCCGTCCGCCCGGGACACGCTCATCCGGGGAATATGTACGGGACGCACCTGGGCGATCAGAGGATAGCGGTATCCGTCCTCATTCCATTTGGTAAAGCCCACATGCTGGGCCATCTCCATGCCCTTCCACTTGCCGCCCTTGAAAGCGGCCATCTCCCGGGCCAACTGTATATCCCGCTCCGCGCACTCCTGAGACAGGCGGCCAAAGGTGTTGGCGATGGGCCTGCCCTGGCTGGCATAATGATTGTTCTTGGCCGCGTAGAGATGCATTTTCAGCAGATTCATACTGGCCATGGCGGAGAAATGGATCATGCTGTAATAGGCGTCCTTCTCCCGGTCACAGAGCCGCTCCATCACCTGTTCGGACAGTTTTTCCAGGGCATCCGCCCTCTCCAGCATCCGGTCCGCCTCCCCGTAATGGCAGGGATGATAGATATGCTCGTTCAGTGCCTCGGGCCGCCGCAGGGCGTTGATATCGATGTATTCTGTCAACACATGGCCGATCTGCTCCCGCAGCGCCGCGCCCGCCTGGGGGAAATTCTTCTCCGCCCACAGACGGGTGTATTCCCGGTAGCTGTCCGGGTTGCCGTACCCCCATTTGTCGTAATCATAGGCCAGCGCCAGGAAATAACTCAAAGGCACCTCGTGGAACTTCAGATCCCCCACATTGACGATCCAGGCATCCCGTATGCCGTATTCATAGGCCATACACATCTGCTCCCAGGTCTTGGCCATGGGGGTGGAATCCACCCACTCGTAAGAGATAGGACCACCGTGATAGTCAAAATGGTAGTACATGCCCCAGCCGCCCTTACGGTCCCGCACTTCCGGGGTGGGCAGAGTGCGCATCTGCCCGAAATTGTCCTCGCAGAGCATGCAGATCACATCCTCCAGCTCATCCCAGTCCTTGAGCCCTGCCACATGCTCGTCCCCGTAAAAGTATGCCTCCACCTCCTTGTAGAGGGCCAGCAGCTGCGGCACCTCCTCCCGGTGTACATTCTCTTTGATCAGCGCTCTCTGCTTGCGGATGATATCTTTCAGCAGATTCACGTTCTCCTCCACGGTAGACTGCTCGCCCAGCATGGAGGTGTCACGCTCTCCCCGCATGCCTATGGTGATCAGATTCTCATATTTGCCGCTGCGCCTGAGAGCCTCCTCCCAATAGTTTAAAAGCCCCTGCTCGTTGGTGTAAAAATTCCACTCGTTGCCGTACTTCGTCTCCGGCCCCCTGACTTTATCCCACTCTTCGCTGGCCCGCAGACAGGGCTCATGGTGGGAATATCCCATGACCACGCCGTAGATGTCCGCCAGTTCCTCATTGGCGCTGCCGGGGCCGTCTATGGGGAACGAGGCGCTCCACATGGCGGGCCACAGATAGTTGCCTTTCAACCGCAGCAGCAACTCAAAGACATGCTCATAGGCGTCCGCGTTGAAACCGCCAAAATGGCCGCAAGTCCAGTTGCCGAAACAAGGCCATTCATCGTTGATGAAAAATCCCCTGTAGCGCACGCTGGGTTCTCTGGACAGAGTCTGGATATCGTCGCCAATCTCCAGATCCGGCCGCTCCTGGGGCTGGGCGTCCCCCCAAAAGCATAAGGGGGATACGCCGATATATTCCGACAGGGAGAACATGCCGTAGATCGTGCCTCTCTTGTCGCTGCCGCAGATCAGCAGCAACTCTTCCATTTGCTGCGGCAGCTCTTCCGGCTGCTGCGGCAACTCTCCAAACATCCAGGGCAGCTCTGCCCGCAGCGCCTCCCAGGTCTGCCGGGGCAACTCTTTGAGCTGCCGTGCCGTGATGCGGCGAATGAGGTAGACTTCCCGTTTTCCCCGCACCTGAGACAAGTCGATCAGTCCGGCCTTTTCCATGGATTCCACCGCAGGGCTCCTCCCCACAGTGGCGCACAGGATCACTCTTCCCTGCGCCCCCGCAGACTCCCCCGCCGTCAACACCTGGGGCCTGTGGCCCGTAACCTGGCGGATATCCTCCGCCACCTTGCCCGCAACTCTTTTTACTCCCTCAAAGACATCCTGTTCCACCAGCAGGGGAACCGCCTGTCCGTCATACACCAGTCTCATGTCAAACCTCCTACACCACGCCCCAGCCCAGGATCGTAAAGTCTTTGTCCTCCTGGCCTGGAGTCATCCTCACTTCCACATGGTAGCTCTTCCGCTGCCGCTCCCTGAAACAGATCTGGGCATTACAATGGTTCCAACCGTTGATATGGGGATCGGCATACAGAACCTTCTCGCCGTCCACCCACACCTGAGCGCAGCCCACCTGATTGTCGGCGCTGTCCTTATACACCAGCAGCAGACTCTCACAGACAATATCCATGACAAAGGGACTGCCGGTTCCCGCCGATCCTCCCCGGTACATCCAGTTGTCCGCGAACTCATGGGTTCCCGTCAGATCCATGTTCCTCTCCACCGCCTGGGTATCTCCATCCACATGGGAAAAGCCGCCGCAGTCGATCACGGCACCCTCCAGAGGGTGTCTGCGGTCCAGCAGCCGCACCTTCTCAAAAGCTCCGCCGAGAGGGGGCTGTACCTGCGCAGGATCCAGCGTGTCCTCGTCCGCCTTCTGAGCATCCACCGCTCTCAACAGGCGCAGGATGCCGTCGGCCATGATCCTGTGCCCCGTGTTGGTGGGGTGGTAGGAGTCATAAAAGAACTGATTCTTGCTGACCACCCTGCCCTGGCCCGGCTTTTGATAGAACTGTTCCAGCACCGCGTCCCGGGTGCTGACCATGGGCAGATCGTATGCCCTGCCCACCGGAGACAAGCGCTCCTGCAGATTGAAGTCGTCCGCAAACACCGCAAACAGCAGGATCACCGCCGGTCGATTCTCCGCGCTGAGTATCTTCCGCACCAGAGAATCGTAACACTCTCCCTTGGTCTCGTCCCCCTCGTCGTTGACGGCGAACTCCACCACCACCACGTCCGGGATCACTTTTCCGTCGTCCAGCACGTCCGTCTCATACCGGATCATACCCAGCTCGGAGGGGGTTCCCCCTACGCCGGCTTTCACATAATGCACATTGTCCTCAAGCCCCCTGCCCGTGAGTTCACAGAATCCACAGAACGTCTTATATGCATAACATTCGTTATTTATTGGAATGGCCCCCGCGCCCTGGGTGATGGAACCGCCGATAAAGGCCACGGTCACATCCTCTCCCCTGCGGGCCCTGTCAATGGCTCTCTTGAGCCGGGCATTGTTGCCGGACTGTACCACGGATTTCTCCACCATCTGCTCATAGAGGGGGGAATCAAAATCCACGGGAACCTCCTCCTCCACCTCCGGCGCGTCAAAACCATCCTGGAGATAGAAACGCACTGCCACCGTGGCCAGCGTTCCCGCCTGGGGAAATTCAAAGCGTATCTGTCCGGGCATATCGTCGTCGTCGGACCACTGGCAGCTCTCCAGTTCCAGAATATGCTCCATACCGTTGGCCCGCACCGGCATCCGCAGCGTAGTGCCTGAGCCATACACGTCCCTGTGCCCGTACATCTGCAGGCAGAAGTCCGCCGTCAGCTCCCTGTCGTCCGCCTCCACGGTCACGCCGATGCTGTGTACCAGACGGCGGAACCCCTCTGTGGTCTTCATCAGCCCCAGCATCTCCTCGTCGGTGATGCCGCCCACCAGCCGGGCGCCGCTCTGCATCCGTCCGTCATTCATATACAGGAACTGTACTCCCGTTCCGTCCGCCTGGGGAGCGCCCGCCACGCTCTTTCCCCGCATGATATAAAAACTCTTTCTCTTCTTTGTTGGATCTTTTGGTGCCTTAGGTCCTTCCATCTCCTTTACCTCCCTACCAGATCCTGTAGTTGCCACTCAGCGCCAGAAACGCGAACATATACAGACAGTTGTCATAGTATCTCCACTTGCCGGTGCGCAGGGGCATGTTCCAGAAACGCTCCACCCACTCCCTGGACAGCTCGCCCTGAGCCGCCAGCGATCCCTGGGCGGTGGTGGCTGTGATGCCGATGGGATGCAGCGCCCGCTCGTCCGCGATCCGGCCGTCCACCTCGTAGATGTGATAGCTGCCCTTGCGGCAATCGTCCATCAGAAACTTCTGTATCCGGTCCGCCGCGGCCCGCTGTCCCGCGTCCACACCGAACCACTCATAGTCCAGTCCGATATTGGCAACGGTGCGGTAGGCATCGCTGAAAAACCAGTCGTGCCTGTCCTTGGTCCAGGGGATGGGACGGCTCATGGGGCTGCCGTCAAACTCCGCGTACTCCGCGCTCAGCCCCGTCACAGGATGACAGGCTTTTGCCAGATACTCCCGGCTGGCCTGGGCGGCCTCCTTCCAGAACGCCCGGTCCTCCTCATCCGCCCACAGCGCGAAAAGCTCGTAAAAGTGTGGCAGATGATAGGACGGGTCCGTGTAATCGATCCCCGGCACGAACAGGATCTGATGATTGTCCCTGTTCCACATGGGATGTCCCTTACGGCCGTTCTCCCCCTTGTGCAGGCAGGCCCGCAGGATCTCCCTGGCCTGCTGGGAATAGGCGAATATTCCCTCTCCGTCCCCCCATCTGTGGGAGGCGAAGAACAGGGCCATGGCAAAGAACTCCTCCCCGTCCGGAGCCGGACCGTCGGCGTTCCTGCTGCCGTCCGTGCCGCAGGACCAGGCAAAGTAGCCCTCGTTCCAGCCCTCAGTCACATACATATATGTCTTAGCCCACTTCCATATCCGATCAAACTCTTCCTTCATGTCCAACTGCACACACATCATCATGCCATAGGACATCCCCTCGGTGCGGGCGTCATTGTTGCCGGTGTCCTCCAGGTATCCCATGTCTGTGCCCACGGGATGGTAGATCCGCTCCTCCTCGCCGCCGTAGAAAAAAGTCTGCACGATCTCTTTAAGTTTCCTGTCGATCTCCTCCTGAGAGATCCCGATCTCCGCAAACAGGTTGCGGTAAGTCCTGTTCAGTATTTCACTCATTGCAACGCCCTCCGTATAGAGATAATCTTGTCATTAATTATAGCATTTCGGGGGAAGAAAAATCTCTTTAAAGCTTGTCATATTTTTATCATTTCTTGCTAATTATTTACCCGCTTACCTCTACGTCACATTCTCTTTATCATCCGCGATTGACCGGAGAGGCAAAAAAGGAGTATACTGAAACAAATTCACCTTGGGAGGTCATCCATGAACACCATTCACTTTATCGGCTACAGCGCCGTACATACATCCGATTTTCTGTATGAATTGACTCCTGCGCCGCCTGACCAGTATACACTGCTGCTGGTATTTACCCCCGTACAGTTTATGCTGGAGGGTCAATGGGAGGAGTTTCCCGCCGGAACTTCCATCCTATACGCCCCCGGCCAGCCCATCTGTTACCGCGCCTGCCGGGAGACCTATCAAAATGACTGGATACGTTTTTCCACGGACGAGCCGCTGGTGACGCAATTTCCCCTGACAGGCGTCCCCTTCTCCGTATCCGACACGGAATACTGCCATCTCCTGATCAAGCTGCTGACCTGGGAAAGTTCCCTCGTCTCAACGGACAGCGACAGCCTGGCCGTCTCCAATCTGCTTCAGACCCTGTTTCTGCGGCTCAGCAAGGACACCGCCCGCCGGGAGGCAAACCCTCACGCCTCGCAGCTGCTGCGCCTGCATAAAAAGATCTGCAACAGCCCTCAACTCCCCTGGAGCATTCACGCCATGGCGCAGGAACTGCATCTGAGCGCCGGCTATCTACAGATCCTGTACCGGAAGATGTTCGGCGTCTCCTGCATGGACGATGTGATCGCGGGCAGGATACAAAAAGCCCGGGAACAGCTGGCCTACACGGAGAAACCTGTCTCCGAAGTCGCCGATGCCTGCGGCTACCGCAATGTGGAACATTTTTGCCGCCAGTTCCGCCAGCAGACAGGGATGACCCCCGGTGCTTTCCGACGGGATTATTCGAGTGCGTTCTCCACCCGGACAAACACATCGGGGCGAATGGCACAAAAAGAAGAGGCATCTCCGGATATTGCCTCCGAAAACGCCTCTTATACCAAAAATACCGACCCTGCTCCTTTTATCAGTTTGTCGCACTATAATATAGCGGGATCGGATATACCGTCTGACGCTCTGGATCCGAACGGGAACATTCTCCCGCCCCGTATACCGGAGAACTGAGCTGCATCCTAACGCAGGATCAGATTCGTCCTGACCTGCCGGAAAGCCTCCCGCAGATCCAACTCCTCCGTCATGTCCAGCACGGGCGCCCCATCCACATCAAAATGCACCCGGCGGATACCGCTGCTGCGCACCCCGTCCGTGCCGGGACGGGCGTGATAGGTATTCCATACAATGCCGTCCGCGTCTTCCACATAAGCGTTGTGCCCGGTTCCGTACTCTCCCTCCACACTGCGGGAAGTAAGGATCGGATAATTGTTTTTGCGCCAGCTCTCCCGACACAGCAGATCCCTGCCCCTCTCCGTTACCAGATAGCTCACCACATAGGAGGTATCCACCGCGGCGGCGGAAAAGGTCACATACAGCTTATCTCCCCGGGGCAGCGCATAGGGGCCCTCCTCCACAAAAGTATGATTGTTCGCCCAGCCGTAGTCGGGTTTGGAGAGCACCACAGGCTCAGAGGCCAATTTCCAGGGCTGCTGAGGATCCAGCCGGGCAATATACAGCCAGGCCCCCAGATCCTTCGGCAAAAACTGCCGCTGGGACCAGATCACATAATAGTCTCCCTCCCAGGGGAAACAGGTCATATCCAGAGAGATGGTCCTGCCCGCCTCACACAGATCGCTGCCGTCCATCTTCACGATCCGACGGGGCGCCGACCAATCCTCCCGCCGGGCAGGATCCCCGCCCTGGCGCAGGGCCATGACATGGCTCTCCTCCTCATAGAACGGTCCCGGCGTAGCGGCGTGAAAAATATACAGCCGCCCCTCTATCTCATGAAATTCCGGCGCCCACAGCAGTCCGCCGATCCCCTCATAGGTCTCCGAGTCCAAGAGCAGTATCTCCTCCGCCACGGCCAGCCCCTCCAGGGTATCCGCCTCCCGGATATACAGCGTGTGATTGTTGTCCGCATCATTGGTGGCGATAAAATAGTATTTTTCATTCCAGCGAGTCACACAGGGATCCGCCCTGTTATACGCCACCGGAAAGGGAAACTGCGGGCGGTATATCTCTCCGCAGACCACCCTCCTGCCCCTTTGGGACAAATCCAGTCCATTCAGTTTCCAGTCTATGCGCTTTTCGCAGCATGTGCCGTCATTATAGCGCGCCAGTGCCCGCTGTCTGTCAAGGGCCTGCCGCACCCGCCGCAGCCGCTCTCCGGCAGTATCCGCCCCATCCAGATTCACTTCCACCTCTCTGGGCACCTCCACGCCAATATTGATCGGCGTGAGCAGCTTGCGGCGCAGATACCACGCCTCCTGCTCCCCGATCTCCAGGGCACAGCAGGGCAAGACCCCCTCTATATGGGCCGCTGCCTGCAAAAGACTTTTACTCTCATCCCGTGGGAAACTTCCCAATATGTTATCACCGCTGCCGGGATCCGCGATACAGGTCATCAACGGTTCGCAGCCCTCTGGCCCGTCCTGTAGCATGGCGGGCGGATACAGAGCCTGATAACAGCAGCCGTCCCGCTCCCGCCAGCACAGCAGATAGCAGCCCCTCTTTTCGTCATAGCGGGCATTCACCCAGTCCACATACTGCTCCCCCAGCCTCAGCAGTCCCAGTTCCCTGTAGACCACCAGATCCCGGGTAGACCACAGGAGTATACAGCCCCGGCTGGAGGCATC
This sequence comes from uncultured Acetatifactor sp., assembly GCA_964529395.1. GTDB lineage: Bacteria > Bacillota > Clostridia > Lachnospirales > Lachnospiraceae > Acetatifactor. The sequence goes on along the minus strand of CAZGVI010000012.1, from coordinate 32,577 downwards.
GTCCTCCCCGTCCCCGCAGATCCGCACCGCCGCCACCCCGTAGCCGCCGCCTTTCAGGGGAAAGATCCATGGACTTTTGAGACTCATGGGACTTAGGGAACCGTCCTCTTTTTCCGTGGCCAGAGCGAACAGCACGCCGCTGTTGTGATTCAGGGGACGGAAAAACTCTCCCTCCAGCAGCGCCAGATGCATGCTGTACGCCAGCTTGGGATCGTAGAGAACATTATCGATGGGTAAACGGGTATAACACAATAATCTGCTCATATTTTTCCCCTTAATCTTCCTTCCACCGGATCATAAAATTGTACAGCCCGCTGCGGATAGCCTGGCTGTCATGGTCGGCCCCCGGCACCTCATACCACAGGTGTTCCACTCCATTTCGTTCCAGTATCTGATGATAGCTGGAAGGGAACTGTCCCACCACGCTGTCCCGGCTGCCGCAGCAGACCATCAAAAGCTGCGGCAGCACGGCATCCTCGGCAAAACACAGCTCCTCTTCCTCAAGCTGCCCCGGATGGGTCATGGCCCAGTCCTTAGCGGGAGTCAGCCCCGGCGCGGGAGAGATCGCGCCTATATACCCGAACAGATCCGGTCTGTTGATCCCGATATACAGCGTCTCCCTGCCCCCCATGGAAAAGCCCAATATCCCCCTGTCCTCCCGCCGGGCTGACACACTGTAGTGACTTTCGATATAGGGGATCAGGTCGTTCACCAGCTCATTGATAAAGTTGTCATAGGGCGCCACCCCCTCGGCCGTAAAACCTGGTTCCTGCTGAGGATCCGAGGCAGCGTACATATTGGGAAACACCGCGATGACCTCCCTGGCCTGCCCCTGGGCGCTCAGATTGCCCAATATCTCGGGAATGGCGTTGGCTGTATCGCCCACCAGAGAATACTCGTCCCCGAAGATACCGTGCTGAAAATACAACACTCCGTATTGTTTCTCCGAGTCATAATCCGGGGGCAGCAGCACGTTGGCTCCCCGCTCCAACCCCGTGGTCTGGGAAAAGTAGGTGATATGTTCCGCGCTGCCGTATTCCCTGCCCTCCACGCGTTTCGCCGTCTCCGCCGGACACTGGGTGACAGGTTCCTCCTTCTCTTTGACGAACTGCCAACTGGCCAGTTCATAAGAATCGTCCCCACCGCTGTAAAAGACGAAATACAGATCATGTACCCCTGTAATCTCCTTCTCCAGCGCCGCCTCATATACTGCAAAGCCGTCCGGATCCCTCTGCGCCTCATCTGGCGCAAAGCTGTCCGGATCACCCTGCACAGCGTTCACGGGCACATAGCCCAGCGCCTGCCCCTGGGGGCTGTCCAGCCTCACCTGGATCAGTCCCGTCGTCTTTTCCCCGCAGCGGGCAGTTATCCGCAGCGCCCCGGGGGCGGTATCTCCGAAATCCACGCCCTGCACCTTGAAAAAGTCTCCGCTGTCGATGGAGGACAGGGCCATGCGCCCCGCGTTGTCCAGCGCGGCAGTGTCCAGGCCGCCCTGCATAGCCATGGTGGCGGCGTTTACCTCCCGGTAGGGATCAAGCGTTTCCAACTGCTTTCTACCGCTCATGGTCAGAGGGATCCTGCCAATAGTCCCGTCCTCCCCCATGGTAAAGCTGTCCACATGGGTGCAGCGATAGCCCTTTTCCACGCCCATATTCTTTTCCAGCGTACGGGCATGATAGGCGATATACCAATTGTCCTTGAAACTGAAGACACAGTGATGATTGTTGCCGTACAGGCCGTTTAGCTTGCCGGGATTCTCCAGGATCACCTCCTTGAAGGTGAACGGCCCCATGGGGCTGCCACTCTCCAGGCTGGCGATCTCCGCGTTGTGGAATCCATAGGCCGCCGTGCCCTCCGCATCCACCTGCCAATTGGTGCAGTACGTATAATAATACTTGTTATTATATTTGTGGATACCGGAATCCTCGAACAGATAAGGCACGTCTATGGGCTTGGGGTCGCCCTTTAAGCTGATCATGTCCTCCCCCAGTTCCACCACTCTGGCTGTGCCGGGCGCCGCCGCCCTGCCCTCGGGTACGCCGCCGCCAAAGTACAGATAGGCCCTGCCGTCATCATCCACCAGCACCGCCGGGTCAAAGAGCCACAGCACCTCCGCGCAGGTGGGCGTCTGCCGTGTCACCAGCCCATGGCCGAGGGGATCCGTAAAAGGCCCCGTGGGGCTGTCCGCCGTCAGCACGCCGATACCGCCGCCACCGTCCGCAAAGTAGAGAAAAAATCTGTCCTGTCCGTCTATATTTTTCCACGCTGCCGCCGGAGCCCAGGAATTGCTGGCCCATTTGGCCGCCCCGGCGCTGCCCGCCGCCTCGATAGAACCGTGGTCCGTGAAATTTACCATGTCCGCCGTGGAGATCACGTTGATACTGTGAATCTTGCCGTAAGTGTTCTCCTGCACTTCGCTGCCCTGATATTCAAAGGCATCCGCCGTCATATAGAAATAGACTCTGCCTCCGTATTCCATGGCATAGGGATCAGCCCCGAAACGCTGTGTCATCAGCGGATTGGTATCTCCCGGCCCCTTATAACTCTCCGTCAGTTTCATACCCTGAAAATATGCCGCGTAATCGCCTTTCATATCCCTTTCTTCCTCCTGGCCGTCCTCCTCGGCTGTCTTCGTGGACTCTCTCTCCCCGGAGGTTTCCTCCGCTCCGCTTTCCGCTTGTGCCTTGCTCTCTCCGGAACTGTCCTCCGCTCCGCTTTCCGCGGACGGTTCCCGTTCCCCTGTCTCCTGAGACCGGCCTTCTCCCCCGGTTCCCGTGACGGCGTCCTGCCCGCCGCAGCCGGTCAACGCCAGGCACAGTGTCAGGGCCGCCGCCCATCTTTTCCATCCCTTATTCCCCATATCCTTTGCTCCAACCTTTCCCTGTGCCCATCCGCAGCGGCCCGTTCTCCGCCCGCTGCGCCCTGACAGCCACAAGCGGCCTATCCCGCTCAACCTTCAAAACATTTCAGCACCTGAGCGCCTTCCCGGGCAAAGACGATATATTCGTCCAACTCCGCGTGACAGTTGAGCCATCTGCCGCCCTCCTCCACATGGCCGTCCCGGGTCAGCACCCATCTGCCCGCAGGCAGGTACACCCGGCGCTCCACCGCGCCCTGCTCATAGATGGGCGCCACCAGCAGATCGGCGCCATAGAAATACTGGTCCTCCAGAGTATAGCACTGCTCATCCTCCGGGAACTCCCAGAACATGGGCCGCATGATGGGCGCGCCTGTGCGGCTGGCCTCATCCATATAGTAACATGTGTAATCTTTCAGTCGTTCCCGCAGTTCTATCAAATCTTTCAGGATCGGATAATCACGCTCTCCGAAACTCCATATCTCGTTGTCACCGCCGCTGGCCTCCTTGACGCCGGGGTGGCGCTCTTTATACCAGGAGGGGCGCAATCTTGAGCCGTGAAGCCGCATCACCGGACAGAACACGCCAAACTGGAACCATCTGACGATCAACTCCCGAAAGTATTCGCTCTCGATATCTCCGGAATGAAACCCGCCGATGTCCGAGTTCCACCATGGAATGCCGCACATCCCCATGGACAGGCCGCTCTCAATGCTCATCTTTAAATTCTGAAAAGTGGACGCAATATCGCCGTTCCATACTATAGCGCCGAATTTCTGACTGCCGGGGTAGGCGGCCCGGGTAAGGGACACGATCTCCTCCTCCCCCTCTTCCCTGAGTCCGTCATAGAAAGTCTTCGCGTAATAATAGGGATACATCTGCGCCACCTGCGCCCCGTTGCCCAGATAGTATTTCAGATGCCCCGGCTGCTGGGGATGTACCTCCGGCTCCGCCTCATCCAGCCAGAAGGTCTTGATCCCGTGTCGGTAATAATTCTCCTTTGCCTTGCCCCACACAAACTCGCGGGTCTCCGGGTTCATGGGATCGATAAAGGTCTGCTGCCCGTAGAAGTCAAATGTGCCAAACTGACCGTTCTCCGTGCGCACCAGCATATTGCCCTCGCTCATCTCGGCATAATTCTCGCTGGCAGGATTGGTGGTGGGCCATATGGACACTACCGGGTGGATACCCATCTCCTCCAGTTCCCGGCACATGGCGTCCGGATCCGGCCAGTACTTGGGATCAAACTTCCACTCTCCCTGCTCGGTCCAGTGGAAATAGTCGATGACGATGGCATCGATGGGAATCCCTCTCTTTTTATACTCCCTCGCCACCTTCAGCAGATCTTCCTGGCTCTCATAGCGCAGTTTGCACTGCCAGAAACCCGCGGCCCAGCGGGGAAACTTGGGCGCGTAGCCCGTGAGGTCGCAGTATCTCTCCATAGTCTGGGCGGGTGTCTCCCCCGCGTAGATAAAATAGTCCGCCTGATAAGCGCTGTCCGCCACAAACATGGTGTGGTTGCGGGTGGTCTCGCAACGCCCCGGAGCCGGATTGTTCCAGAAAAATCCGTATCCCAGGGAAGAGTACAGCACCGGCAGCGCGGACTTGGTGTTGTAATGTATGATCTGGCTGGTACTGCCCTTGCGGTCAAACAGATCTTCCTGCTCCTGACCCATGCCGTAGAAATGCTCCCCCTCGTTGGCGTCAAAGATCACTTTGACCTGATAGTGGTCCCCCTCCACATGCATGTTGCGGTTGGTGTAATCCCCCTCGAACCGGGTGTGCAGAATCTGTTTTCCCTTGCGATAATAGGTGATGATGCCGCCGTACCAGGGATTGCCCGCCTCTATGGTGGCGCTGACCATACCGTTTACGATAGTAGCCCTTTTCTCATCCCCCGACACCACGCATTCATCCTGTGTGGCAGGCTCCAGCACTGTCCATTTTTCCTCGGAGATCCGGCCGTTTTTCGTGCTGCGGCAGCGCAGACAGTCCCTGCCGTAAGGCTCTATCACCGTCAGCTCGTCCTTGCGCCGGAACACCAGCCTTTTGTCCTCCACCCTGATCTTTCCCATATCCCTGACCTCCATAAGTCGCCTATTGCGGAAGATGCAGCAGCGGCATCCCCTGTTCGTTTATATACACCCTGTGAAACGCGGTGCAGCGCATATTATATTTATCTCTCTCCTGGGCATGATACGCGATCATCAGATCCCCGTTCTCATCGCGGAAAAAGGAATTGTGCCCCGGCCCCTCGATGCCCTCCACCGAGCCTCTGTGCAGCATGGCCGCGGGCTCTTTATACCAGTTGCTCACATCCAGCAGATCCTCCTTCTGATCCGCCACCAGATATCCCACCGCGTAGGTGGGATCACAGGCTCCGCCGCCAGAGTAGGCCAGGTACACCTTGTCCTCCAAAAGCAGCGCATAGGGGCCCTCGTTGTTGATGGTGCCTCGCTGATTCTCCCAGCCGTACAGAGGCCTGGACAGCAGCACCGGCTCGCTGGTCAGCGCCCAGGGCCGTGTCTCGTCAGTGGTGGCGATATACAGCATGGAACCCGTGTCCGCCGCCGTTCCGATGCCATAGCGGTAGGACCATACCAGATAGGACTTTTCTCCGGCCTTAAAATAGGTCATGTCCAGGGATATCCCACTCTCCGCCAAAAAGCTCCCATCCTGCCTGCGCACCCGCACCGGGGTTTCCCAGTCCGCCGGGTCTGTCAGGCAGCCGCCTTCCTTAAGGCGCATCATATGACACTGAGGAGCCCACTGTCTGCCTCCCACGGCAAACAGGATATAGGCTCTCCCCCCGATCACGTGGAACTCCGGTGCCCAGAAAGTCTGGATAAACTCTTTGCCCTCGTCATAGTCCAAAATGCAGCGCGGCTCCGCCTCCGCCGCAAAAAGGCCTGCCACCGAATCCGACTCGCGGATAAACAGGCCGATATTGTTATTGTTGTCGTTGGTGGCCAGAAAATACCATTTTCCCTCCCAGGCAAAAATGACCGGATCCGCCCAGCCCACGGCCAGCGGAAACTCCACCCTTTTCAGTTCCCTCCCGGGCTCCGCCGCCCAGCGCTGCCGAACCTTTTCCCACTGTGTCTGCGATATATGCAGCTCCTGCCCGGCCCGGTCATATTCCTGGCGCCAATCTCCCGGTCTCACTGTTTCCTGCCAAAACCGCAAAAAATCCTCCGTTCTCCAGAGGATCCATTCTTCCCCGGCGGATTCCCCCTCCGGGTCCACCGGCCGGGCCAGAATACCGTACCCTTTCTCCAGGGGCAGGATCCTGGGAGCCTGGATTCCCCAGGGCGCAATGGTGTTGTCGGGACGTATCTTCGCCTGGGCATAGAGAATGCCATACCCCTGATTCAGCAAAATCTCATGCCCGTCCTCAGCCACATACGACATATGTACGCTGTCAGCCAGCGCCCGTGGGTAATGCGGCTCCTGCACCTCCCCGGTATATACCCGCAGATATCCCATTTTGCCCTCCTTATCTCAGTTCAAACCCTTTCAGCATGGCGTTTCCCTGCCCCCGGAAGGTCAGATACAGAGCGTATTCCCCCTGGGGCAGAGTGATATCCGCCTGGGACTCCTCCCACACGTTGGCATATTCCACGGAAAGCTCCGCCAGCACTTTTCCCTTCAGCTCCGTCCTCACTTCCAATACGCCCTGGGCGTAACCTCTTGTCCAGACATGGATCTTCTTTGCCTCTGTCCCCCGGAAAAATTTGAAACCCGCTGTGGCTCCATCCTGAATATTGCCTATGTATCCCTCGTTTTCGTCCCCGTCCCGTCCGTCCTGCATGACTCTGGGCTGATCCGCGCCGCCCACATAGACCGCGGGAGTATCCGTGAACAGATTGCAGGCCAGATAGGCGGGATAATACCCCTTGCCCTCCAAAGGCCCGTCATTCAGTCCGCAGGAAGTCAGCTGAGCCTGCTCAAAACTACCGTCCCCGCGAATCGTCAGTTTCTCCGCGCAGCCCTGCCTGCTGTACCAGGTGCCGTTGGTCTGCCGATGGTAAAAGACATAGGACTGCCCCTGGATCTCCACTATGCTGCCGTGGTTGTTGGCGCCATAGGCCGCCGGCTGCTCGCCGGGCTTGTAACTGTCAATATGCAGATCACTGTTGCTCACCAGCACCCCGCCATAGCGGAAATCCCCGGTGGGCTTTTTGCTGGTGGCATAGCAGAGCTCATGCATCACCTGAGAGGAATATATAAAATAATAAGTATTTCCTTTTTTTCGGATAGAGGGCGCCTCAAAGAAAGCATGCCCTTCATACTCCGTACCCGCGCTGTATTCGCAACCGGGCACAATGAATCTGGGAGCCGCCTCAATAGTCAGCATATCCTTTCCCAGCACCGTCACCATGGCTCCATGCCGGGATCTGTCTCCCCTGCCGCAGAAACCGGTGTACAGATAAGTCTTGTCTCCCTCCGTCAGCACACCCGGATCAAACTGGGGTTCGTCCCCCGCCCGCTCTCCCAGCAGCGCGCCGTCCGTATAATGTACATAACCATAGAATTCATATTTTCCCGCCGGCGTGTCACAGACTGCCACGGACACTACGGATACTTTGTCGAGCACATAGTACAGATAATATCTGCCGTCCGGTCCCACCGTCACATCCGGGGCGTAAAGACACATTTTTCCCGCTTTGTTAAAGGGATCGTCCGTCTTTTTATAGATCACGCCCTCATACCGCCAGTTGCCCAGATCGTCCACCGGCGCGGACCAGCACACGTAATCGCCCATGCAGAATACGTACCCGTTGTAAAAATCATGGGAGCCAAACACATACACCCGGTCTCCGAACACATAGGGCTCCGCATCCGGTATATATTCCCAGGAGGGCAGATAGGGATTCCATGCCTGTTTTTTGCTCATATCAATCTCCATTCCGCCGCCTTGAGCCGGCGGCACAGGCAGCATAAAAGTACTAATTTTGTGTCAGTTTCTCCGTCAAATGTTCTGTCAGGAAACGCATAAAGGGAGAATCCTTCTCCCGTCCGGGCGCCGGTCCCTCCGTGGTGAACACCATCTCACAGGGATGATCCGCCGTGTAGGCCTCCCATTCCGGCATCCGGCTGCCGTCCCCGTCTTCCCCGTTGGGATCTCCCGTCTTAATAAAATTGACCCAATAGTTGCACATCTGTCTGGCCAGGTCGTAATGCTTTCCCGTAAAGGGCCTCCAACATTTGCCCAGCGTCTCAAAGAAAAACCACAGATCCACGGAATGGAAAGTGCCGGGATGATCCCAGCCGGGAATGTGGGGGGCAAAGCGGTAATAGTAATTCCGGCAGCACCGCCCCTCCCGCTCATCCTGCAGGAAAGCGCTCTTCACCGTACACTCAATGCCGCTCACCGGCGCGTACTGTCCCTGTGCCGCCATACGCCGCGCCTCCGGGAAATCCAGAAAACGCTGCGCCTTTTGCCCGAAAATCTCCTGTACGCTATCCCTGTATTCCTCTTCAGTAACGGCCGTTATTGTATTAGGGAATTCGTCCTCCGTGTTGCCCGCCATCAGCGGAACCTGTATACACTCCCCCCGCATATACCGTCTCATCGGATCGCCGGGGCAGAAATGTCCGTCAATGCAGATACTCATGCGGGGATGATCCTTGGCATACTCCGCATACCTGTCCCTTATATACATGGCGTCCAGTTTCCTGGCCTCGGCAATGGTGCGGACTCCCAGCGCTTTCAGGAAATCTATGCCTTTTGCCTCCGCTTTCTCCAGACTGCCCGGTGTGATAAACGCGTCCTCCACATAGGGACTGCGGATCATGCCGCTGAATACCGTGGCTCTCTGGAACAGCCCCTCGTTGTCCGGACAGTTTATCTGCGCCAATACGCTGGCGCCGCCCGCGGACTGACCCGCCAGCGTGATCCGCTCCGGATCTCCGCCGAAAGCGGCAATGTTGCGGATCACCCATTTCAATCCTGCCTGCTGATCCAGACAGCCGAAATTGGTGGGCGTAAGGGGCTGCTGGGCCGTCAGCTCCGGGTGTGCCATAAATCCCAGCGCGCCCAGACGGTAGTTGACGGATACGACGATCACCCCTCTTCTGGCCAATCTCTCTCCGTCAAACTCCATCTCCGCCGTATATCCCCACTGGAATCCGCCGCCGAAATACCAGATCAGCACCGGCAGCTTTTCATCGGTATCCTTCGCCCCCGTCCAGACGTTCAGATACAGGCAGTCCTCGCTCATGGGAATCTCCGGATCCACATGCCACTCCCTGCAATAGATATCCGTGCCCAACCCCGGCGTGTCCTGCACGGAGATCGGAGCGAACGCAAAGGCGTCTCTGATTCCCTCCCAATCCTCACAGGGCTGGGGCGCCCGCCACCTGTTGTCCCCCGTGGGCGGCGCGGCAAAGGGGATCCCCTTAAAAACCGTTACTCTGGGATCCGCACCGGGCAGCCCCCGCACCATACCGTTTTCCGTCTTTGCTATTCTGATCATCGTTTCCCCCTGTTGCCCTTATTGTGTAAACCTGTCTACCACAGAACTGATCTCACTGGCGTTATTCTTGTTTGTCATGCTCACATTCTGCAGTTCCTCCGCAGTGGCGCTGGTGCGCTCGGTCTTGGATACGATCTCGTCCACACCCGCCTCATTCTCCTTGGAGGCTGTCTGGATCACGTTCATACGGTCTCTGATGCTGGAAACGGAATCCATAAAGCCCGCCGAGCTCTCCTCGATCTCGCCGATGGCGCTGCGGATATCCGCCACGGAATCGCCATACTCTTTGGCAATCCCCGCAAACTCCTTAAATCTGCCTGACACATCCCCTTCCATGAAACCGATGATGTCATCCACGCATTCCTGTACATTGGCAATGTTGCTGTTGATCTCCTCACAGATATCCGAGATCTGTTTGGCCGTGGCCGATGAATTGGAGGCCAGATTGCCGATCTCCTGGGCTACCACCGCAAATCCTCTTCCCTGTTCTCCCGCTCTCGCCGCCTCGATGGACGCGTTCAGAGACAGAAGATTGGTCTGACTAGCAATATCCAGTATCTGCTTGGCCATCTCGTTCACCCGTGTAAGAGACTGCAGGTTCAGCATTGCCTCCTCCATATTGCTGCGGTTCTGCCGGATCTTTACCTCAGCCTCCTCCAGGGCGCTCCCGGCCATGTTCTTCATACTTTCTGCCGTCTCAATGAGCTGTCTGCTCTTCTTATCGCCGGCCTTTACCTTTTCCACCACATAGCCCACCAGCTCCGATATCTTCTCAATCTCTCCCACCACATTGCCGATCGCGCCGTTGGTGGTGATAATGCTGGCTGCCAGCTGCTCCGTGGTAGCGGAATTGTCGCCTACATACTCGATCAGCGTTTTGGTGGCATCATTCATGGTAGCTGTGGACAGCTCCAGAGAATCCGTACATCCCTGCAGCGTAGTCACAATACCCCGCAACGTGTCATACAGAGAGCCCATGGCAGACGCAATCTGGCCGGTCTCGCTCTTACCTCCCATATATTTTCCCAGCTCCATGGGAGGTCTGAGTTCCAGATTCTTCATACTCAGGATGGATTTCTTGACCACATCCAGCGGCTTGACGCAGAGTTTCACAGAGATCCAGGCCAACACCACGATCAGCAACCAGGCCCCGGCGCATATCATCGCCAGAACATTTCTGCTGGAATACGCCTCCGCGTAGATCTCACCACGGCTGTCGCTGAGTACCACGGCCCAGCCCCGCTCCGGGATGGCCTGATACGCGGCAATACTATCTACTCCCTGTTCGGAGACATATTCCATATTGCCTTCGGTGGAGCCGCCGTTCACTGCTGCTATGACAGACAGCAGCATTTCATCCTCTATGGGCGTGGCCATGCGCTCTTCCTCTTCGTCAAAGATATGTACGCCAGTAGCCGTATTGATCATATAGTCCCGGGCATTCTCCATACCACCGACACTGAGGCCGTCCAGCAGGACTTTCAGGCTGTCGGCAAACTGCGCGCCGCCCACATAGCCCAGGATCGTGGTCCCGTCCGTGTCATACACCGGACAGTACAGCGAAAGCGCCAGTTTTTGGGACGCCGGCGAGATAATGATACCTGTGTTATAGATGTCCCCCGCCGCGGTCATGGCATCCTGAAGCTGTTTCAGCGGCTCGCCCTCACGGGTAGTAATACCCACCACCGCCGGATTGGAGTGGGTCAGAACATGCGTGTTCCACTCCGCGATATAGATGCCTTCCCACCCTTCCAGGTCGGCATAAAAACTCTCCGTATACGCCTGCGCCTCTTTCACCGTAGCAGCGTCCTGGGGCGCTTTCAGCAGCTCTGCCACCACCGGGGCCTTGCTGTATGCGATCAACAGGTTCTCCGCCTTGTCCACATACTCCGCGATAAGCGCGGTCTTAGCCTCCAGGGAGGTCTGCATGTTGTCCACCGCAGTATCCCGCATGGTCAGCATCATGCTACGGCTGGCCGTCAAATACAGTAACAGTATACTTGCGGCTGTCACAATGGAGATAATGGCGGTGATTACTGTACTCATCTTCAGGTTTTTCATCGATCAATTGTCCTTTCATCACTTTGTTCGATAGCGTCCCCGTCCGGCACTCCGCGCTGCACCACGCTCGTCGGATCCACTGTCATATTGAATTTACTGAGGGTCTCATCTTTAAATGATAAAATGTCAAGTCTTTTCTGGCAATGATTTATCGTATGGAATAATTGATGTATCGTCATATTTTGAGGTTGATCATTTTTGCGGTATCCCCTCTTTAAACGATCACTTTATTTTCTCTCGGAAACCGGCCATGCTCTCTGTCCTGGCTGCCGCCTTATGCCATATGCGGAGAGTTTCCATATTCTCTTCACCCTGCACCGCAGCAAGAATGTCCTCCGGAATGGCTCCCAGGTCCTCCAGCAAATCCAGAATCGCCTGGCGGCTTTGATTCAGAGCGCCCTGCTGTATTCCCTGCTGGATTCCCTGCTGGATCCCCTTCCGAATCCCCTTCTCGATAAATACCTCCGATAAATTACACATAGACTGCATCCTCCCTTCGGTCTCTACCTGCATGATCATTCCATACTCTTTCTCCAGTATATCTTTCTTTTTCTTCACATCCATCTCTGACAGCAGCACTTCCAGCATGGCGATCAGCCTGTTTCCTGACGGTTTCTCACCGGGAGCGCTGCGTATATTGATTATGACGCCCTGCATCAGTTCCACCCGGTTTCATACCTCCTGCTCCTGTTCGCAGGAGAAAGTAATATCCGAAAATCTCCTGCCTGTGTTCAATTGTCTGTTGAATTGTAAGCATAGATTTTCCGATGTTCTGAATAGAGAATGACTCTGTCAAACGAAAAAAGAATTTATGCTCTGAAAGTATAGTAACATACAAATGACAAATACGCAAGAACAACCGGAAACTTTTCCAGGATAAACTTACATACAATTATCCAAACCGGCACAATCCCCAAAAAAACAGAGCAGTTTCAGATTGGATTCTGCACTGCTCTGTAATACACAAATAAGTTGGTTAACCGTTTTCAGTTTTACACGTTTTGTTTTGTTTGAGTTTGCTATGAAACTATTGGTTAGTTCACTATATATAAATCCCCTTTTGAAAACGCTGACCAACTTATTATGTATCCCTTTTTTATGATTAGATAGTAATCCGCATTATCTGTACACGCAAGGTACAAAATTGTCAAATAATGTCAGGATTGACAGTTCTGCCCCTTGTTCCCAACTTTTTAGAGTTGCTATAATAACTACAGTAAAAATGCACACCCGATTATATAAGGAGGAATCATTATGCAAAACATATTCAAAAAACTGATAACCGCAGCACTTTTCATCTACCTGATCCTGTCTCTGTGGAGCCCGGCGGCGCATCCCGGCAATGCGAATCCCGGCGGCGAGCCTTCCTATCAGCTGCTGAGTGATATTCCGCTACCGCAGGTGGAGGAAGACTAAGTCTTTCCCTATATTTAGTACGGTCGGTTCAACTTTTCATTATAAAAGTCCTCATACAATCTATCCTTACATAATATAGATAACTGAAAACACTTTTGCAATTCTTCTTTAACGAAAGATTCGTTATTTGCAGAAGTGTTTTTTGTTGCACCTTTCATATGGTTCCACAGGTTATTGTATATGCACATATGCAGCATATGCATCCGGCGCAGAAAAAGACTCGTTTTTATAATATCATCACATATTTTATCAGAATCAGCATATTCGCCCATATCTCCCAAATGGCTGGCAACCCTGTACATGATCAGCTCATATGTGGCAGCACGTGTCTGCATGATATCTTCTCCGCCTAATCGCTCACATATTTTTCGCAGCAGATCCATATATATTTCTTTCACCGCTCCATCAGTCCTGTTCGCGATATTATACAGACATTCCAATTCTCCTCGAGACAGATAGCCTTCCTCCATCTGCAAGACACGCTCCAATGGCACCGTATAGGCCAGCGCCCGCTGTAACCTGCTGATACATTCCTCAGTGGTAATCTTTCCCCCGTCCAACAGATACAATGTTTCCATACAGTCCATCTCCTGCTGGTTCTCCTTAATTTTCATGGGCAATATATCTCTTAATTTGGGCAACACTCTGCCCAGCGTGTCCAAATCCCGATTGTTTAATGCCTTTGTAGCCTCATCATACAGAACCATGGCCTCATACCGGTCTGTAATAATTCTTTTTCTCTGATATTCCGGCGACAGTCCCATGCGTTCCAGCAGTTCACCCACGATCTCCATATGCGTGCTGCTCCTGTTGTACTCCAATCGCCGCAGAGTCTTTTCGCTGCAAATATTCTCGCAGAGCGCTTTGGCCGTCCATCCAAACATCTTCCTGCGGCTCCGCACCACATCCCCGATACGGTGATTGTACATCTGCCTGTATAGGTAACAGCAGTTCTCCATCTTATCCGAGATGCCCTGACCGTGGAAAATCTCCGTCAGCACCCGGCTCCACTCCCGTATCTGCGCCGGCATGGGGCGCAGGCGCAAAGCCTCCTCCTCCGTCATATCCCCGCGCTCGCTCCACACCGCAAGGATACGCTCCATGATCTCCAGCACTTCACACAGATAATACATCCGGTCGGTGGAACGCAGCATTTCCAGCGCCTTATCTGCCAAGCCATACATCTTCCGGCAATCCCAATCCGCCGCAGGAGACTCCATCAATTCCAAACACAGGTAATACACTGCCTTGGGATAGATCTTCACGCAGCCATAGATATCCATGCCGGATTTTTGAATTGCTTTCAGGATCTTTTCATACGCGGTCACCTTGCGGTTCTGCCCTCTTTTCCGGACTACCCCCACATCACCGCCATAACGGATATACTCAAGCAACAGATTCCACTCCTGCACCGCCAACAGGAGACCGTTCCATTTGTTCACGGCGCAGTCCGGTATGGTGAGCGATATGGCCTGCCGTAAGACCTCGCGCAATTCCTCCTCCGCATCCATCCGATACTGCATCATCTGCATCTTCATCGTCAGATAAAATTGACGCTCTATCGAATTATTGCAGGTGTTATTCATTTCATACTGATGAATCAGCCTCTCAGCCGTCTCAATATCCTTATTTTCTATGGCCTGCAACAGGTTCTGGCGCTCTTTCCACAAGGCGTACTCGTCCGGCGGCAAAAAGTCCTCAAAGCCGTCGTTCACCATGCCCAGCCTGTCCATAAGCCGATCCCTCATCAGCTTGTCGGGCTGTCGTTCGCCGCTTTCAATCCTTCCGATCATACTGATCGAGCAGAGTCCCCAACCCAGACGTTTCAGAGTTATCTTTTTCCCTTTTCGCATAGCTGCCAGAAAAATGTTAAAATGTATATCGCTCCCGTTAATCATCGTCTTTCTCCATAAGTAAGATGTGTCCCCTGTCATACCCTGACACCGATCTACAGAGAACAAGGTTTTTGTTATATTGCGACTAATAAGATGCAATTTTTTATCTATGCAAATATATTATACTATGCCTGTTTGGGTTTATCAATTGAATTTGGTAATTTTTTCCAAAAAATATAGGGCAAAGGGACTATTTTGACAACTGTGGACTCGGATACTCTAAATCACTATGTGCTGTCAATACGAATTTATGTTATTCGCTCAAGATCAGTTCCACACGGCTCTGTATGATGCGGGCCACCTCCTGAGCGCTCTTGTCCCCGGAAAAATAGGAGGCGGCCTCCTCCTGTACCACATTTAAAATCTCTCGGTCCACCAGCATATGCACCAGGTTTCCATGATAAATGATATCCTTCATAATACTCAGCTCCCCCTCCGTGAGAGACTTGTCCCCATCAGGATATTTCAATACACTTTCTTTTTGCTCCTCCGCGTATTTTTCCAATGCGGAGTTTCTTATGGGGATGCCGTATCCCAAGGTGCTGTGCCCCAGCAGCCGCGATTCATCCAACAGACTCTCCACATATTCCCACGCGCCCTCCTTGTAAGAGCTGCCCGCGTATATCGCGCAGCTCTCACTGCTCATGTTTATCTCATAGACCTGTCCCGAAGAGGTGGGATAACCATAGACAGGATACTCCCTGCCATATACCTCTGTGAGCGTCAGATAATTTGTGAGATCACTTAAAAAAACGATTCCGCACACGGCATTTTTCTGCATATCCGCATATGTCCACTCAGACAGATCCGGCCATTTCCGCTCCCCATTTTCCTTGCACAGAGCCAGCGTCTTCAAAAATTCCTCCGACTCAAAGGACGCCTCCTTGCGCTCCCAGTCAATAAATTCATCCTGCTGTCCCGCCAGCATATACCATAACAGCGTCTGTGAATCACTGAGTCCGCCTAAAACAAATTGCTCCCCTTGGCTCTTCTCTATTATGCTAAGAAAGGTCTGCATGTTCCACTCTTCTGCCTTCCCCCTGTATTGGGGATTGACTGCCAAGCCATTCAGAGAGAAATGCGGCATCATGAGGTATACGCCCCCGCCCACCTCATAAGTATTCAGAACATTCCACAATATATCTTCACAGTACTCGGACTGCTCTATATAGGGACGCAAATTTTCCAGATAACCGTTGTTCACATATATTTCATAGCTCTCCAGAGAGGACATTTCCAAGATATCCGGCGCATTGCCGCCAGCCATGTCCATATGTAGGCGCTGCAGATCATTTCCCTCATAATTGCCATAGTTTCTGATGGTAATGTAATAGTTTTCATTCGTGCGGTTAAAATCTATGATAGCCGCCTGTACATTATCGGCGACTCCCCCATATCTCATGGTTCCATATATCAGTTCCGTCCGCTGCTCCGCGGATACGCGCCTGCCGCTTAGCAGGCCACAATATAACTCGCCTCCCCTTTCTGTTCCATACAGCCGCAGGCTCTCCTCCTCTACATTATACATTCCCGCCATAACAGAAGACACACCGCAGGCCGTCAGGTCGCAGCGTGCTAACAGGTTGCCGGAATCGGAGTCAACAAACAACAGATCCTCTTCGGCCGCCAGACACAAAATTGCGGGATCGCTGCTGTAGAGGCCGGACAGCAAAAAGGCCGGGATCTTCAGTTCCCATTTTTTGTCTGCGTCCCCGTCTCCCAAGATATACAGCGCAATTCCCTTTTCCGTCCCTGCCACGCAGGTTACGCCGTTCTCTCCATCCTCCCCAAAAAAGAAGGCATTGCCGCTCAGCCGGTATTCCTGCTGCCCCTCTTTCCCGAAACGGGTCACTTTGCCAGGGCTTATCAAATAGACGCTCTCCGCTCCGTCCACATACAGGCCGTTTCCCACAATTTTCCAATCCGCGTCCCGCTCTTCAAAGGCAGCGACCTTAAGCCAGACGCCGCCTATGCATTTGCGTATCTCATAAATATGTTCCTCAGCTTTATATACTTGGGCATAAAGAATCCCTTCTCTCTGCGCTATGTTGATCAAGCTTTCCCTCTCCCCCTGCTGCCAGGAGATCTCGCCGACACCCACCGTATCGGTATCATACTCTATCCGGTAGATCCGACTGGCCTTTGCCGCCGTAATGACCCATGCGCAATCCGGGCCGCAGACCACCTGTTCCGGATCAAGAATTGCCTGCCCCTGCATAAAGTCGATTCCAAACGATTTACTCTCCGCTTCTTCCGCTTTGTTCTTTCCACAGCCGAACAAAACTGCCGATAAAATTATGAGGATAACACAAATTACTTTTCTGCTTTTACCGGTCATATACTCTCCTCCCACTTAAGGATTGTGGTTATAAAGGCAGAGCAGCACAGGCATATGACCTGTACTGCTCCGTGATATACAAATGCACCCTGCTCTGGATCACCCGGCAGGTATCTTCCAGCCCCTTTGCTCCTGCGAAATAGACGGCTGCCTCCTCACAGATAATATTTCGGATAGCCTGGTTATCCAGAGTGTCTGCCCGTACATATTCAAGCATAGCCAGCTGCTTATCCCGCTGCTCTTCGGTCATATTAGATATCCATTCCACCCCTTCCTCCTCTACATCTCCCGGCGACACCTCCGACAGTTTTCGGTATTTCATCTTTCCATCTTCCGTAAAAGCATACTGTTCATCCGCAATGCGGGCCATGCTGTCGGCATAATCCTCCCTGCGGGTGTAATATGCCTCGCCGTCCCCGGAATGGTACAGCAAACAGTATTCCCAAAATGCATAAGCTCCTTCCTTACAGGTACTCCTGCTGAGAATCCCCAGTCCTCCACCGACATAATAATGACAGGGTTCGCCGTCTTTACTTGGATACCCCTTATATACCAAAGGTTCACCATACATACTTTCCCATGCGTTACAATTTGAGAAACCGCTTATTCTTCCCTGTTCCAGAACAGGCTTTTTCTCCTCTATCTGCCTTTCCCAATCGTCCCAGTGTTCAGAACCATCCACTGTCAGCCCTTGGATTTGACGCATCAACTCCTGAAAATCTTCCCCCTCAAAATCACATTCCCCGGATTCCCAGTTCAAGTACTCCTCTAGAGTACCCCTCAAACAGAATTCCAGCACATTTTGTTTTGACATTCCCTCTTTGGTTACGGCATCCGGATGCTGTGACAGCCATTCCAGAAATTCTTCCACAGTCCATCCCGGCTCCGCTCCCAGTTCAGACTCTTTTCCGATCAAAGTATCTATGCCAAAAGCGGGTGGAATACTATAGAGAGCGTCCCCCCTAGAGTAACAGGCCAACACCTGTTCCAGATAATCATCCCGGCTTATCTGCTCTGACTGCGCAATATAAGGCGATAAATCTTCCAGATACCCCTTCGTAAGATAGCGCTCCATATCCTGATAGTTCAGAAAAGAGAGAAGATCAGCGCTTTCCTTAGCCAGCAGACGGGTATTAACACACATATAAATACCTGTGTCAAGATCGTACTGTGTATCTCCCACAGTGGATGTCAAACCCTTTAATGAGACCTGCTCCACTACCACCCTATAGTCTTTACTCTGTCGATTAAATGCCGCCGCCACCTGTTCCTCGTCGGTCACCTCCGCACCGATCACAAGCCAAGTAATAACCTGTCTGCCATCCTCTGTCATTTGCCCTTCCCGCGCCATCTTAAGTGTGGTTATCCATGCGGGGCTGTCATACTCACACATCTCCCAGTTGATCAGCCGGATCTCGCCGGATGAGGTCTCTTCCATAGCCTGTAATTGTTCTCCGGCCAAATCATACGCACTAAGATCCAGCAGTCTCTCTGCTTTGTGCGTCTGGAAAACACATGCGTATACATCATTGCCATCTTGAAACAACAATCTTCCATCCCGGCCTGCCCCCAGGCGCCCGCTCCCCGCTATACGCAATTCTCCCTCCGTCCGGTTGCCCTGTTGCTGCAATCTGGTCAGCAATGGTCTTTCCGTATGCCCGTCATGATAGGACGCATAGACAACGCCATCCGCGGCACAGAGATCTATGTAACTTTTCCCCGGGCAGGAAACGCTGCCCTGACAGTTACCGTCCCCATCGAACAATAACACCTCTTCTGTATACATAACATAAAAATATCCGCTTTCGTCCTGCGCCAGACGGAGCGCCGTCTCTCCCTGCGCCTCATAGGGCTTACGCCACAATTGACACCCCTCCATCGAATAAGCCCCCAAAAAAGGAATCTGATCACCGCTTTTTCCAGCCAAAACCAGAATATTCTCCCCTTCTGCCCCCTTTACCTGCGCAACGGTTTCAATACAGCCATCCTCCAGATGTATAATCTCTTGCGGCGACTGGCCCTGCCCTACCAGAGATATCCCGCATACACTTACGGGCATTCCCTCCGTCTTGTTCACGTAATACAGCATATCCTCCGCCAAGACAAAGGAATCGGAGAGCGGTTGATATTCCGGCGTGATCCCGGCGTCCCATGTCTCTGCCAGAAAAAAGTCTGTCTCCCTGTCAGCACTCGCAATCACAAGTTCTGTACCTGTGCCATACAAGTTTTGCATTCCTGCATTATCTCCACATCCTGCCAGCAGGATTATTGCACACAAAACACATGCACATACTTTTTTCATGCCGCTCTCCCCATTCTGCTTTTTATTATCTTTTATTATACCGTTAAAGATTTCATTATTCAATAATAATTGGATTATGAGCCTCATGAGGCGAGTTTGTATCAACCCATACTGTCTCTGCACCACAGGCACATCTTTGCAGGTATCTGTTGTAATATGTATAAGTATCGCAAAGGTTAAATAATCCTCGCTCCCTTTTCTAGATTTTTACACTTAATTACATCTCAGATCAATCTCACCTCCCTTGTCTCTTTCATTTTTCAGCATAAAATATGCTTTTTATAGCCCTGTTCTTCATAATCACTTTGCTATTTTTTTCTCACCTATATTCTATAAGATTCTTATGTAATATATTATAGTGAATACTTACATACCTCAAGAGGCAAAATTGTCAACGTCTATTCCCGTTTCTGCATGACACAGCATTCACCCATACTCACTCTTATTAGCCAAACACCACCCGGTCCGCCATCGCTGCCAAAACACATAATAATGCTGCTACACCTTGTCATGTGTAGCAGCTCATAATTTTGCTATATTCCTGAACTTATTCCTCTCCGGAACCGATCAGCACTTCTTTCCCGCAAAAGGCAAACCCATACTTCCGTATACGCTCCTTCGGTATCCCCTTTGCCACCAGAGACGCCTGATAGTCCTTTTCCTCTATCTGCCGCAGGGCTGCGGATACAGTGTCAGACAACTCTTTTTCTTTCGCACCCTGCACTTTAAATTCCATGATGATGGCATCATCCTTGGCCGCATCCCTAGGCTCCAGCATCACATCATATCTGCCGAACGAGCTTGCTCGTTCCGGCCGCATTTCCCGGTTGGATGTGACCGTATACCGGTCGGACAGATTCACCATCAGACCCAGCACAAAACCGTGGTAGAACCGTTCCGGTTCGCTGTATGGGTTCCTGCCTGTGTCAAAATAACTGAACATCTCCCGTGTTACCCGGTTCATATAGATATTCATTGCCTCCACATCTCCCAGCAGGAGCGCCTCGATAAAGTCATTGTAATTGGACGAGGAGCCGTCAAACCAGCCTCGCACCATGTCCCGGAACATAACCCGTACCTCAAAATTCGTCAGCTCCAGTTCGTAGTCCTGCCGCCACTCGCCATACTCTGTGACATATGCCTTATAGTTCTTCACTTTCAAATATCCGCTGGCCAGCAACAGACTCCATATGGCGTTCTTTTTTGTAGATAGCTGATTATAGACAATCTGCTCGTCCAGCTCCATTTTAAGCGTTTTCCCACACAGCAGTTCTTCAAAAGTCTTCTTTATGCTGGGGTCGCCCTCCCGGAGCAGCTTACAAGGAGTCATGTCCTTTCTGCCGGAATGGTGATGATCCGGTTTACTATGTCCTGCGGCTGTATGCCGGATGTGTCAATCTTATGGGTATCCAGTTGCCGATACAAAGGGATCCTGGCAATACTTCTTTCCACCACGTCTGCCGTGCGGATCCCCTGTCTGATATCCTTTTCCAACCGCTCACGCAGGGCGGGAGCACTACAGAGCAACGATATTTTCTTTACGCGGCAATCTCCGGTGTCGAGTCTGTCCATAATACTGTCTATTATATCCTGCTCGTGCATGACCCAACAGAAGATAATATGGTCGTACACGCTGCAATGCAGAAAATTGTTCAGCATATAACATATGTTATCAATTACCATTTCGCGGGTTTCTTCCGTGACTTGAAACGGGTTTGCGTCCCAGCACCAATCTCCGTCGAGCAGAACGCTGTTATGCAGTTCTTTTTGCAAAAGGCGGCATATGGTCGTTTTGCCCACTCCCATGGGGCCGCCGATGATGTAGAGTGTTTTCATGAGAAATTCCTTTTTGTGAAGATTTGTTGGGGAAAAGAAAAATACTCAAACAATAAAGTTCACCGCCGCGTATATAACATGGCAAAGTGTAAAGATCACACACGGAATAACCGCGATCGTATTCTTCCTGTCAATGGCAAAGAACATGAATGCCAGGCAGGGCGGAATGGTCAGCCCCAAAATAACAGGTGTATTTGTCATGCTAGCGTAATAAGCTCCCCAGCTTATGAAGTATAGCAGGCAGAAGATCAGCACACCGATCATCCAGGGGGTAAGACTCCGCTTTTTTTGCTCCCGATTTGCGAGAACGCAGAGGGCGGCGATCATCAATACCTGACAGACCGAGGCTATCGTATCGATCAAAGGGGTGAGTGAGTCTGTCCTCAATATGTCATTTGGCGCCGGGATGGCGAACCAGATAAAGTTGGGTAACATGATGATCAGGAACAGGGCCAGGGAATCTATATTGAAACGGAATCTGTAGTTTTTGAACATTTGCGTCTTACCTCAACTTTTTGATCTACTGCACGGTCATTTCAACGCCCCATACTGCTCGTCATCCACCGGCTCCAGCCACTCGTTAGAGCCGTTTTCTCCGGGAACCTCCACGGCCAGATGGGAAAACCAACTGTCCGGGGCAGCGCCGTGCCAGTGTTTTACGCCCACGGGAATGTTGATGCAGTCGCCGGGGTTCATCTCCACGGCCTCCTTGCCCCACTCCTGGTAATACCCCCGTCCGGCCACACAGACCAGAATCTGTCCGCCACCCTTGTCGGCATGATGGACATGCCAGTTGTTCCGGCAGCCCGGTTCAAAGGTCACATTAAAGATCCCGACCTGCTCCGTGGAAACCGGCGCAATGTAACTGCGTCCGATAAAATACCGGGCAAACCCGTCATTGGGATTCCCAATGGGGAAGATCATGCTGTTTTCGTGGGCCGTTTTGGCATCCGCCGCCTCAGACTCTACGTTCCAAACTTCTTTTGCCATGTTGAACACAGCCCAGCCCTTGGGCCATCCGGCATAAAAGGCCGTATGGGTGATGACCGCCGCGATCTCCCTCTTACTGACGCCTGCCTTTTTCGCATTCTCCAGATGAAATTTCAGGGAGGAATCCGTCACCCCCGAGGACATCAGCGCTACCACGGTGATGATACACCGGGTCTTGTGATCGATGTCACGGTTGTTCCAGTTCTCTCCGAACAGTACATCGTCGTTGTAGTGCGCAAATTCAGGCGCAAAATTTCCAAGTGCGTCTCTTCCCGCCGTCTGTGTGATCTTTTCCGTCATTTTCATAATCATACCCCTTTCCTTAACAATACGTTTTGGAACTGCATCTTCATTTCATAATCCCATTTAACACTCTTTAACGTGTCTCTCCGTTCTTTGGGGCTGCGAAAACTGAGATCCTTCCGGCTCCTCTTGATATATAAAAGCCGACAAAAACCCAAAGTCCCATCATCGCCGTATATTCCAAAAATACGGACAGAATGCTCTGCTCAACATCAAAGAATACAAATTCATTCTTCAGGAACATATAAGAAACAATGTCCTTCCGGACAAAGCAGAACAGTCCATATCCCGCGATCAGTGCAGCTGCCAGCCGTAAAACCCACACAGACATGCCGGACAGTTTTCTGCCCTTCAATAGTCTGCGGAACATTCCCGTAACCATTCCCCAGTGCATGCCCAGATGAAGACTCATCAGCACAAATCCCCAGTAAGAGGCCGCCATATGCATACTTCTTGCCGTGGCCATGGGCCCGTTGACAGGAAGGGCGGCAAACACATGCCGGGACATGACGATGCCGCTGTATCCGAGACAGAGCATGGAGATAAGGACAGCGCAATTA
Organism: uncultured Acetatifactor sp.; assembly: GCA_964529395.1. Classification (GTDB taxonomy): domain Bacteria; phylum Bacillota; class Clostridia; order Lachnospirales; family Lachnospiraceae; genus Acetatifactor. Next base: position 9,540 of record CAZGVI010000012.1, on the reverse strand, counting down.
ACGGTAGTCTGTAGGATCCGCAGCAATTTATATTTCCCCTTGAACAGATTGACATACCAACGGATATTCAGGACATTGTGCGCGGCAAGCAGCACGAGCATCCCTGCCCCAAGCCACTCATGAAACGCCTGTCCGGTGATCTGATAGGCCATCAGGCAGAGCAGCAATACTGTCATCAGGAGGTCGATCCCCCTCTTTAGACTTGTCTTCAGTTTCATGGGAATTCACTCCCCCAGATTCAAGCCCAGGCCGTTCACCCATTCCATGACGGTATCCTGAGAATCGCTGCCGTTTAAGCGGCGTCCCGCTATCCATGTGGCGCCGCTTGTAAGCTCCTCTAAGTTCGTACCGCTTGAACCCACGCCGCTGCCGCCGGAGGTGCAGAAGGGAACCACTGTTTTGCTGGAATTTTCCGGGGAAGGACTTTCCGCCTGGCTGCACTTACATTATAATTCTGAAATTTATCCATATCAAATACTTGATTCTTATGCCTCACCCATGCCCAAAAAGCATTTTGCATACTCGATAAATTTTGTAGCTGCAAGACTAAAAGGCTGCCCCCGTTTCCATGCCAAAACACTGGTCGCCGTCAGAGGCGGCATAAGCGGCCGATAGGTTATCTTTGCCTGATCCCAAAAGGAAACCGCGCCCTCTATTACGATGGAATACGCAAGACCGCTTTCCACCATGATCGCGCTGTTTGTATTCAGATTGCTGGTGAAGACCACATCCAACTGTTCGTAATAATCCCCAAACCAGCTCGCAAGTTCACTCTGCACACGCATCCGGCGCGGCAGAATAAGCGGCGCGCCGGACAACTCTTTCGCGGTGATGCTCTCCCTCTCCGCAAGCGGATCGTCCGGCCGCATCAGGACTACCCAGTTCTCTTTCATATCGAAACGGATAAAATCATATGTCTCAACGTCCACCGGCTCAAGCAGCAGACCGAGATCAAGCAATCCACTGTCCATCTGCTCTTTCACCAGATCCGCCGTGGCTGTAAAAAGGTCAAAATTGACACGGGGATATAGCTCCTTTTCCGTCATATCCACAAGCTGCAGGATCTCCTCCGCACGTCTGCGCAAAAGGATTCCCTCATTGGTCAGGCTGATCTTGCGCGCGCCTCTGTGGAACAGCTTAACCCCGATTTCTTCTTCCAACTGCGACAGCTGTCGGCTTAAAGTCGGCTGCGTTATATGTAAGGTTTCCGACGCCTTTGTAATGCTTTCTTCCCGTACGACCGTTAAAAAGTAGCGAAGGACTCTGATTTCCATATAAAACTCCTTTCGGCAGGGGGCTTTGCTCATCCGTGCGCTGCTGCGCACTCTCCGTTCAGCAGAGTAAAACGCAGAGCGTTTTACTCATTATACCTTGATTTCCCAGGCATGGCAATTCTCTTTCCCGCACTATCTGCCCGTCTCCCCTGGCCAATCCAAAACCAGTGTCAACACAAGCGCAGGCATCAAAGTATGCAACCTGATTCGGTCGGAGGATTAGCAGGGCAAATAACCGCGTCTATTTTTACTGCCCTGTATCCTGCCTGTAGACTTCCTCCGTTCCTTCGATATATAAAAATTTATCCGCTATGCGATAGCACTCAAATGTTACAAGTATCTCTTCAAGACTCGTATCCTTTGTCAGTTCCAGATTGACCAGGTAACGGTACAAATGCCTTGTTCGGTCGTATGCTTTCACATTACACATAACATCTGTTACGTAATATCCGGATTCCGATATCCTGTCCAATTCTTTATTCGCATATTCCAGCAGATCAAATGTACCGTTCATGAGATCCTGCTCCGAAATAATATTCAGACGCATCTGCCCGTTTTCCGCTAAAGTCCGATCTCCCTGTAAGGCTCGCTGCCCGGACAGGATCGCAATTTGCCTCATTAACGACAGATCTATATCCGTAAGGCTATTGGACAGGCAGGAAAATAAGGTATCCTCCGTATGATACGGTTCCGCCGCCCCTGTCTCCATTTTATACGCCTCCTCTTCACCCGTTTGGGGATTTTCCACATAGGACATATACGGATTGCCAAAGTAATCGTGGGCCAGATATTGTCCGTTCAATGTTTTATACAATCCAATATAGTATTCTATGTTTTCATTTCCTTCAAATTTTAAAGAGACAAACAATGTTCTGTTCCATCCCATTCTTGCTGTCGCCTCATAACCGATCTTCTCTATCCCCTTAAATGTCAGTTCCTTTCCCCCAAAATACTGTTGATACTTCTCGGAGATGACTTTCTTCATGTCCGCCTCATAGCCGTCTCTATCCGGATAAGCCAGACGCACAATGCAAGACTCCTCATTATGAAGCGAATATCCGTCCTCCAATATTTCATATAGAGGATCAATATTGCCATCAGCAAATTCTTTGCCGATATTCTGCAAACGCATTGCGTCATATAACATCTCAAAGCTGACGCCTTTTTTCGCAAGCTGCCCGTAAGTAAGAAAGAGCGCAACAACTGTAAAAAGAATCAAAACTGCCACACATGCTATGATCAGCAGATTTTTCCGCAACATTTTCTTTTTGACCTTCTTTAGGGGTGCTATCGTTTTTTCCCATTCTCCCTTTTCGCGGATGTCATCCGGTCCGGTTTCCAGACTCTGCTTTAACTGTCTGCAGTTTTTACAATTCTCTATGTGTTCCTCCAGCTGCCGCTTTGTCTCATCACTGCACAGACCGTCAAGGTATAATGGAAACAGATCTCTCGCAATGTTACAGTTCATATATATCCCCCTTTTCTTTAAACTGCTCCAGAATCTTTGTCTTAGCACGGTAATAGGTGACTCTCGCCCATGTATCATTCCTTTGATACATCTCTGCGATCTCCCCAAAAGAACATTCTCCATACACTCGCAGCATAAACACCCCTTTATAGGGTTCCTTCAATGTATCCACTACCTTTTTGACTACATCTGCCTGTTCGTTTACAATCATTTTTTCAAGTATACTGTTATGAACGTCCTCCTCTGCTTTTAAGGAGCGCCCCCTGCTCTTTTCCATATACTCATCATAAGACAGACATCTTTTATTTTTTCGACAATAGTTTAAATATTCGTTTCTGGCAATTTCACAGAGCCATGTAGATATTTTACTCTCTCCCTTAAATGAATCTATCCGCATGATCGCCTTTAGGAAGGTTGTTTGTACAATATCTTCCGCCAGAGCTTTATCGCCGCATTTTAAATAAATGAAATGATAAAGCATCTTCGCATATTCCTGATATAAAGCATCCAGCTCCACCGGCATACCTCCCCGTCCACGCGTCATACATATTAAGACACAGAACTCCCAAAAACGTTACACTCTGCCTCCAAAGAACTTATCTATTGTAAAATAACGCTAGTTATATAAACTTGCATGTCCTAATTGCGAAAAAATCCTCCGCCTTGCGGCGAAGGATCCGACTGTCAGCTGTATAGCATTTATCCATCTGCGTCTATATATTCAGGGAATCTTTATTGGGTCTTTTGACGTTTCCTTCAAGCACACTCCATTATCTCATCTGTCGCCAGATACATGAGTGGGGTTTCACATATTAAGCATTCCTCTTTCACGGTACTTTCCTCTCTACTCTATTTCCCGCATACTGCGTTTGGATATATGGAAATGGTCTATTATTTGGCCGCCTCCACACAGGCCTCTATGATCTGGGGAAATGCATCCTCATCCCCCACTCTGTCAATATGTCCCATGCTGAAACCGTTTCCGTTGTCCCATATAAAACAGGTTGCGTTGATTTCATTGGCTTTCTCAATCACATGTGTGTACCACTTTATGCGGTCTTCCGTATTGTCTTTGTCGTTGCAGGCAAACTCCCCAACAATGAGCGGCACACCTTCGGCGGCAAATCTTTCTGACAACACCGAAAAGACGCTGTCAATCTGGCGCTCCACATAGTCCGTGTACTCGCTGATCGGCGTCGTCCAGGTGACACCCTCCTCCGTGATAAATTCATAGGGCGTATAAAAATGAACCTCCGCGATCAGATGTCCCTGTACGCTGTCCTCCGGCAGCGCAAATCCTTTGAGAACAGAGTTGTTCGCGGCTGCCGCATAAGTACAGCAGATCAGATTCCTTCCCGCATTGTTTCCCCCTGTACTGCGGACGGTGTCCACAAACAATTGGTTATACCGATTGATCACCTCTACCGATTCGGCATTGGGATTATTCCACTCCGCCCTCTCGTCCAACATCTCGTTAAAGCCTTCAAACAAGAGCAAGTCCGGGTAGTCTTTAAATTCCAGGGCAATCTGTTCCCACAGTTTTGCATACGTCTGACTGTTTTCTTCATAATTAGCATTCGAGGCACGCAGCCACCCGTCGGCGCCTGTATCATGATGAATATTAATGATACAGTACAGGTCGGCCTCCATGGCCCAGTCAACGATTTCCTTGACCCGCGCCATCCAGTCGGCATCGATATTGCCCTGGTCGTCAAAATGGTGGTTCCATGTGATAGGAACCCTCACCGCATGAATGCCCATAGATTTAAGTTTCTCCATCAAGGTGGGCGGCGTTACCGGATTCCCCCATGCGGTTTCAAAGTCTTCAACGGTTCCCTCGGTGCTCTGCAATATCCAGTCTCCCGTGACATCCAACGAATTCCCCAGATTCCATCCTATGAGCATGTCCTGAACCGCCTTGTGAGCCGACTCATGCCCGTCCGCCTGGGGATCGATTTCCTGCCCTGCCGTTTCGTCCTGTTCCGAATCTGCGGATTCCTGTTTCGTCTCCGGTTCCTTCTCCGTGATCGCGGCACTCGGAACCTCTGATTCTGTTTCCGATTCTTTTTCCGATGTCGCAGTTTCCGGATCTGCCGTTTCCGATTCTTTTTCGGATATCGCTGTTTCCGGATCTGTCGTTTCCGATTCTTTTTCGGATATCACTGTTTCCGGATCTGCTGCCACGGATTCCCCTTCAGAGCCGCTCATCTCAACGATTTCCGTATCGGATCCGTTTCCCTCTCCGGAACGACTTGTTTCCAGGTTGCCGCATCCTGTTATTCCAAGTCCTACCGCACAAAGGACCAACAACGTTATTGCCTTCTTCTTTATTCCAAACATAAATTCCTCCTGTCAGAGCCAAACCGCCCAATCCCCAAAATCAAAAGTCCCGCTTCCATGATGCAGTCTGCCGCTTTTTTTCAATTCCCGGAAATCCTCTATTTCTTTTTTAAGTCTAACACATACTGATGGTAACAATGGCCTTCCCAGTAATACTCCACCAATATATTCTCTCTCCTAAAATTTACCTCATAGTATACGCCAAGTCCATATCCGCAAACATGCTCCGGCGAAATCTTGCCCCCTGGGCTCCAAACATCTTGATCCGGATTTCTGGTCAAAGTTTCAAGCCGGTTTCTATCATTCTCTTTACACTTTTTCCTTGCGGTTGACTTTTTCATCTCCAGCGCTATGAGATTATCCTGATTCTTATTCTGTCCTCTGCTGTGCACGATCAGGTCACAGTTTACGGTTACGCTCTGCCGTTCCGGCCCTTGTACCGTCTTTTTGGCCGTTATTAAAGTTCCGGCAACATTTCTATTATATTCCACATCTACATAATATCCGGAATACCGGGTGTCCCTTATCACTTCGTATAATTCTATCATCAAAGCGCCGCATAAAGTTCTCTCCGCCACCTGTATCTCAAACAACTTGCTGTTTTTTCTCAGGAACGAGTCATTGGCCCTCTCAAAAATCTCTTCCAGTTCTTTTATTTGATTATCCATGTTATGTGATCTCCCGAAATATGTGTTATGTAAAAAATATATGCGAAATCAGTGGCTCGTTGTCCATGCTGTCTTCTCGTTAAAGAAGGAGGGATGCTTTCCGGCGTTGCATTCCTCTATGGCTTATATGTTTTTTGCACATTATCGTTTTCATTATCGTTTTCAAAAACAACTGTAACGAATCCCACCACCGGCTTGTCCCAACTATTTTCATCCCACACCCAGACCGTTCCCCGCTTAAATTCTCCGATATACAGCCGTCGTAATTGCTATCCTCAATAAATACAGGAGCGCCGATCGCTTTATAAAATGCTAATGCTTTTGGATCTTTTGAGAATCTGTTGCCATACAAGAGTGCTATAAAAGGTATTGATATGCTTGATAATATCTGCTGATCTCTTCTCCTGTGCAGGCAAGGAAATGTTCCCCGGAATAGTCTTCCAGCACTTCTTTGCTAATCAATAATTCCGGCAACACGTGAGCATTTTTGCAATCTTCCATTGTAAGTTGAGTATACTGTATTGCTTTTTCAAAAAACATATTTTTTTTATCAGGATCCGATGAAAATTTCAGTCTCCGTTTCACTTCATTGCCAATATTTACCATTTGCTGCACAAGAGTCATATCAAACCATTTTTCCCTCAAAACTGAATCCACTTACAAATCACCTCCGTTGCTTTTGCCATGATATCCGAATCCAATATTCCCATTCCTCCACGTGGAAAACCGTGGATCTGATAATATTCAAAGCAGTGTTACCTGCCCCTATGCTTTTCTTTCCTTTTTTGCTGTTTCAGTTCAAACTGCCGCTGTCTCTCTGTTTCCCGTTTTTCCCGGCTCACAATCTTGCGCTCAATTTTCAATTGCTCCTGCTGTAATTTCAAAGCCTGCTGCGATTTCGTACCTATACCGGTATTCTGTATCTGTTTCTGCACTTCACGCTGTACCCGTTTCGGATTACGGCCAGTTTCTATTACATCAGCTGCCACAGCTGGACTAAATCGCAGACAATAGTAATTTTTCAGAATAAAATCATATACCTCATAGTCTTTGGGTTCTGCTCCAAACCTAACCTTGCACACGGATAAACTTCCGTCCGATACACGTTCAAAAACTCCCACCCAAAAAGGTTCTTCAAAAAATACTGTCAGCTTTCCTGATACCTTGTCCATGACAATTCCTCCTTAATGCCTTACGGCTGTCGCGGTATTCGCCAAATGCTCCTGCAAGCAGGGCATTTTACTCATTACTCGCGCAAATAATTGTGATGAACAAAGAACGGACGACCCTAAGGAGGGAGGGCTACTTACACCCAAATGGTGCGACTGGACTACCTACCAGTTCTACAAGATTGCCTTGCGTTGTGTTTTTATCTTTGCCCCTATATATTATCACATAAACACTTGGTTTTCCATAAAAATATGGCATTAACGATAACAACCGCCACGCCTATGTAAAAAGCCGGGAAATCCGCTGATTTATGCGATTTCCCGGCTCTCTGTTTACTACTCGAACTCAATAGTAGCAGGCGGCTTGGGACTCATATCATAGCAAACTCGATTCACATTCTCCACCTCCGCCAAAATCCTGCCCGTCACGCGCTCCAGCACGTCCCAGTCCACCTTCTCGATCGTGGCGGTCATGGCATCCACGGTATTGATGGCCCGGATGATCACCATGTACTCAAATACCCTGGCATTGTTCTTCATGCCAACGGACTTGAAATCCGGCACCACAGTAAAATACTGCCACACCTTTTTGTCCAGTCCGGCCCTTGCAAATTCTTCCCGCAGGATAGCATCGGATTCCCGTACTGCCTCCAGTCTGTCCCGGGTGATTGCGCCCAGGCATCTCACGCCAAGACCCGGCCCCGGGAAAGGCTGACGATATACCATGTCGTGGGGCAGACCCAGCTCCACCCCGCAAGCGCGCACTTCATCTTTGAACAGCTGTTTCAACGGCTCCACCAACTCAAATTTCAAATCTTCCGGAAGTCCGCCAACATTGTGATGGGACTTCACCATTTTCGCCGTCTTGGTTCCGCTCTCAATAATATCAGGATAGATGGTTCCCTGTCCCAAGAAATCAATTCCCTCCAATTTTCTGGCCTCTTCCTCAAAAACACGTATAAACTCGCCGCCGATGATCTTTCTCTTCTGCTCCGGGTCAGATATGTTTTCCAGCTTACCAAGGAAACGCTCGGACGCGTCCACATAGATCAAGTTGGCATGGAGTTCGTCACGGAATACTTTTACCACGCTCTCAGACTCGTTTTTGCGCATCAGGCCATGGTTTACATGCACACATACCAACTGTTGGCCGATGGCCCTGATCAGCATGGCCGCCACAACAGAGGAATCCACGCCGCCGGATAGAGCCAAAAGCACTTTTTTATCACCCACCTGGCTGCGGATCAGCTCGATCTGATCTTCAATGAAATTTTTCATGGTCCAGTTCTTTTCCGCTTTGCAGTCCTCAAACAGGAACTTTCTTAAAGTATCCTCATCCGGCAATGTTTTCAACTGCGTGTCACATTTGGCCTGGGGATAATCAATGGACAGCATCGGAAATCCCAACTCGTACAGCTCCGGCCGGATCTGAACCTCCTGTCCGTCCACCACCCGATTCTCACCGCCATTAAGAATGATACCCCTCACATTGGGAAGTGACTTTAACTCCTGTGCTGTAATGTCATGCGGATGAATCTCACTGTACACGCCCATGTCACGAATCTCACGGGCAATTACGGTGTTCTGCGTACTGCCTAAGTCCAAAATAACGATCATGTCCTGTTTCATTGATGTTGTTCTCCTTCTTCTGTTGTCCATTTGTTTGCCGGACGCAACACAGTTCTCGCAGAAGACTGTTCGCATCCATGACTTATCTCCTGACGCTTAACTAATCTCATTATAGATTCTAATCGAATATTTTGCAATCCTTGTTTTCCTCAATAGAAGTAAATCCACTATTTAAATACTTGAGCATCCTACATTACGAATTTTTTCCTATTCATAAATCTATAACTATGTCCTGGAAATAAGTAGCAGTGATATATAGATTAGCTCCAGTTTCCAACAGATGAACAGTGTGACAATGGCACAAATGAGGCCTTTCAATTACGACGTTCCCATGCTAGTATGCTGATTGAATTGGGCTATGTACCGCTGGAGATTGCGGACAGGCTCTACCAATTCGGGAGGTCGGTGATGGAGACAGAAGAAAATTCTTGAACTTTCCCGCAGATTGTGCTATTCTTTAAATAAAGAGAGGCGTCTGCTGGTAACAGACGCCCCCCCAGGAGCTACCGATAGACGGTCAGCCCACGCAATATGTTAAGCAAAAATAGCCGCTTAGCTTGCGAGGCCAGGGCGGCTATTTCTGCGTCTTATGATTATCCTTGTTTCCGATGGCATATCCAAGACCAAACGCTGTCAGCACGAGACTGATCACTGCTATCAATCCTTCAATCGTCAACATCCACTCAGCCCTCCTTTCCCAGATTCCTTTTCGGGTTTCTATGTAAACGGAGGGTCACAGTCCCTCCGAGGGAGGGCTAACCGCCTACCATCCTGGTAGTCCCAAAGAAATATTACCATATTTCGACAGGGATTTCAACCGCATGTATTTTGGAGTAGGAAAAGTAGCTGGCTCTATTTTCAGCATCACATTAACATCACGGCAGGAATCTGAAAGACCGGAAATCCTTGATTTTACAGGATTTCCGGTCTAAATATCTGTGGTCGCAAAACTCATTTTTCCTGTATGCAGATTTTATTTTTTCCTCCCCCTC
>CAZGVI010000011.1:2541-87329 GCA_964529395.1 uncultured Acetatifactor sp. | reverse complement strand
GTTATTATTGAATTTTCAAGGTGCATAGGCACTTATTCAAGTGCGAAGTTTGAGTAATTAAAACAAATCCAATAATAAATGTGAAAGAACGGAAGAGGATATGTGGGAGGTACTCATCATGAAACCCGGCACGGTTAAGGAATGGCTGCTAAACAATATTCTGACATTGCTTGCAATGATTCCCAATATTGTTGTTTTTATAGCAACGATAGCAGGACGTATACTGGGAGTGCTGACATGGGAAGTTTTCTTCCTTCTGCTGATTATTGTGATCACATATGCGGTAATAGGGATCAAAGCGATTTGGAACCGGATCAGTTATAAATCCTATTATTATCCATGGAAAAAGATTCGGACGATATATAATTACATAGTTTTAGAGAAAAAAATCACCTATAGGAGAGATTCCAGCGATACTTTGCATTATTGCCGCACAATGAAGATTCACTGTTGCTCAAACCAGCTCGATCATGCACAGGATAAATATATCTGGACGGGAATTCAACCGCCCGATCTAAAAGTCCTTCCTGCGCAGGGTGTCGCAAAGATAAAGGAAAAAACGAGGATTGGCATATGGAGATATTTTGATATAGTACTGAATAATCATATGGGACGGGGGAGAGGAGCAGGAAATATCTTATAAGTGGCCCGATCTTTCTAAATGTTCCGCGTCGTCTCCGTTTTTTTCGGTCTCCACCGACGAACCAACGCAAAAAGTGGTTCTTTCTCTCGAATTGGGAGAAGAGTATGCCAATCAGGAAATAATCTGTGAGGAATTTAGAGCTATAGAGGCAGATTATCCCATAAACTACATAACTGCCAATTTGGATGAACGGGGATCTTATACATGGGAGATCCCACGCTATAAGATAAAGAGATTCCGTTATTACAGGATTCGGTGGTCATGGGAAAAGGGGCAGCCTGCAACGGAGACAAAATAGCAGCCAAGGAGGTTTTTAGCTATGGCAATACGAACGATCTTGCAATCCAGCATTTCAGGAGGAACACAGCAGGATGAGGGATTACTTAGAACCCCTGTCAGAACTGTTGAAAAGATGACGGATGATATAAGGCAGATCATCACAGATTTAAAAGATACGCTCTGGGCATACCCGTTTAGTGTGGGGCTGTCCGCACCGCAGATTGGGCAGTCTTATGCGATCTCTGTCATTAATCCAACTCGGGAATCACCGGAAAACGATATAATAATGATCAATCCGAGAATCGTCAGTACCAGCGGCAAAAAGGATCGTAAACGGGAGTCCTGCATGTCAGTCTGGGGTGAAATGGGGGAAGTTGAGAGGAGAGATAAAGTCATAGTAGAATACAGAAATGAAGAATTTGAGTTAAAACAGGAAACATATACTCATTTTGAATCAAGGGTAGTTCAACATGAAATAGATCATTTGAACGGAATCCTGTTTTCGGATAAGCTGGTGCAGGATACTGGCTTGCAACATGCGGATTTTTTTGATAATTATTCCATTATTACAGGATAAGATATTAAAACGCTACAGAAATGGAGGAATAGAAATGTTATAAGGTAAATTATCAGGCCCTCGGGAATTGCTCTTAAAAGTGATTCCTGAGGGTCTGTTCTTTACATAAGTATATATGACTACTCTTCACATGCCTGTTTTAGCATTTCAGCAGCCTGTGCTTTAGTAAGATTGAACTTTTGCATTAGGGAATCAAGAATCTCTGTGTCTGGACATTGCCTGGTCGTCATGCGGAGAATATGCCGGTAAATGTCTCGCTCCTGTTGTGCAGAATTCCGTTCCTGTTGTGCAGAATCCCGTTCCTGCTGTGCAGAAACACATTTCTGCTGTATCAGATTCATTTCCTGTTGCATGGCATCCAGTTTCTCGAAAGCCGATCGTAACTCCGCCCGGGCCTGGGCCGTGTTGCGTCTCTCCGCCTGTATGTCCATCGTCACATTTTCAAACAGTCTTCCCATCTTGCGCTCCTTTATTCTGGCGACAGCATCCTCCACCTCGTTCTCCGGCATATGCATGTTGTAGAGCAGCGCCCGGAACACTTTAGAGAGGATATCCAGTAGATGTTCGGGAGTATTTTTCAGTATGCCGTCCACCTGCTCACCGGACAGTCCCACAAACGCGGACATGTCCTCCGGAGTCTGGATTTTGTTGATCAGCATGGCCAAAGAGATCTCGTCGCCCTTTGCCAACAGGTCTGTATTGCTGATAGCGTGCAGCGTTATGAGCTGGTACTGGAAGTGGGGCAGGTATTTCCCCAGCAGTTCTCCACAGAGGATCCGGTCTGCCAGATCCAGCGGAGCCGTCCACTGGGCCGTTCCCTCATAATACACGATGGGCAGGATCGGCGGATAGCGGAAATCCTTCCGGCTGCTGATACCGGGATATAACCGATGCATTTCTTTCTCGTAGTCCTCCCATATATGAACCATGTACCGCAGTAGCTGCATGGCTACATTATACTCCACTTTTGTCTTGTGTTCAACCAGAGAAATGACATAAAGGGGAAGATCCAGGGGATTTTCTGTCTCTGTCAGGTTCAGGTATTTGGAGATATGTACTTTTTTGACCGTATCGCTTTCCCGCTCCGTACTGTAGAGGGGGACATAGCGCTCCGAGACGTCCTCGATATCCTCGGGCTGAATATGGCGCAGGATATCCATATCGGCGTAGTCCCGCAGGAACTGGGAACTCAGGACATTGTCAGAGAAGATAAGCTTGCTGCTGTTGTCCCTAAGCTTGGGATTGTTTACAAGAGTCAGATTTTTATCTGCTTTGTCTGTCATAGTATTTCCTTTCTACGGCTGTCTACTGTTGTGTGATTGCGGGAATAAAAGAATGGGAAAGGAGCGCAAATAAAAGCGCAACGCAAAATACTCCAGTACTTATTCTGCTGTTGAAAATCGGTAAAAACGGGACGAATTGCCCGCTGCACTCCCGATAGAGTCGGGACTGAGAATCGTACTTCAATAGATGGAAATGCGAATGTAAATTTACTATAGCACTATTTTATACGAAAAACAACATTTTTTTGCTGTTCACAAACTTCACAAATTATTGTTCACAAATAAATTATTTACCGCTTGCAATATGTGGCAGATAAGGTATAATAAAAGTAATCAAGACCTAACAACATACCGGAACTTGGGCTTGTCATACAGGTGGACAAAATGTTATTTGCGTGTATTTATATTTTTCAGACGATAATTTTCATATGGGCACTATTCCGTTCCCTGCGAAAAAAGGATTTGTCCTCAGTGCTATTACTTGTGTGCGATTTATTGTCTATTGTCGTTGTGTATTTCCAGAGCTATGACGAATATCCATGGACAAAAGAAATCTATAAATTTGCCACGATCGATTATTCTGCCAACGGCTTTAATGAGGGAGAGTATTATGGCGGCTGGGAAGATGAATATCCACAGGGCTTTGGAAGATTAACCTACAGGCATTTCATTGATGATAAGTATTATACCATCACCTATCAGGGGAAAACTTATCGTGCCTTATACTATGAAGGAGAGTTTGAACATGGCTGGAGAGTGGGACAGGGTACGGTTGTCTATGAAGGCGGTTTCCGGGATGAAGGTACATTTTATGGAAGATGGGAACCCGGGAAAATAGTATTCAGGGGGCAACGCTGGCTTAACGATGATCGTTATCTGGAATTGGAGATGGAGGCGATAACGGGGGTGGAAGCTTACAATCATTATGATCCGGAAGAGTGGATCTTTGTAGGAGAATAGGCAACGAAAAAATCCCCGCAACCGAATGTGAATACATTCCATAACCATAATGTCATATACTCAATCTTCAAATGTCTGTTTCAATTTTTCAGCAGCCTGTTCTTGGGTCAGGTTAAAACGCTGTGTTAAGGATGCGATGATTTCATCATCGGGGTAGTGCTGAGTGATCATGCGGAAAATGTGTTTATGAATTTCCAGGCTCTGCCGTGCCAAATCCCTTTCCTGTATGGCAAGATCCCGTTCCGCCCGGGCCTCGGCCGTATTGCGTCTTTCTGCCTGAATATCCATCGTTACGTTTTCAAACAATCTACCCATCTTGCGCTCCTTTATCCTGGCGACAGCATCCTCCACCTCATCCTCCGGCAAATGTATATTGTAGAGCAGTGCCCGAAATACTTTTGACAGGATATCCAGCAGATGATCGGGAGTATCCTTCAGTATACTGTCTACTTGTTCTCCAGACAACCCCACAAACGCGGACATATCTTCCGGAGTCTGGATCTTGTTGATCAGCATGGCCAGAGAGATCTCGTCGCCTTTTGCCAACAGGTCTATGTTGCTGATAGCATGCAGCGTTATAAGCTGGTATTCAAAGTGGGGCAGATATTTCCCCAGCAGTTCTCCACACATGACCCGGTCAGCCAGGTCCAACGGAGCCGTCCATTTGGCGGTCCCTTCATAGTACACAATGGGCAGGATCGGCGGATAGCGAAAATCTTTCCGGTTGCTAATATGTGGATAGAGCCTGTTCATCTCTTTCTCATAGTCTTCCCAGATATGAACCATGTACCGCAGTAGCTGCATGGCTACATTATACTCCACTTTTGTTTTGTGTTCAACCAGAGAAATGACATAAAGGGGAAGATCCAGGGGGTTGAGGGAGCTCTTTTCTACCTCCGTCAGGTTCAGATATTTAGAAATATGTACTTTTTTGACGGTATCACTTTCACGCTCCGTACTGTAGAGTGGAACATAGCGCTCCGACACGTCCTCAATATCCTCGGGCTGAATGTGGCGCAGGATATCCATATCGGCGTAGTCCCGCAGGAACTGGAAACTCAGGATATTGTCCGAGAAGATAAGTTTGCTGCTGTTGTCTCTAAGTTTGGGATTGTTGATAAGAATTTGATTTTTATCTGTTTTGTCTGTCATAGTGTTTCCTTTCTACGGCTGTCTACTGTTGTGTGATTGCGGGAATAAAAGAATGGGAAAGGAGCGCAAATAAAAGCGCAACGCAAAATACGCCAGTGCTTATCCTGCTGCTGAAAATCGGTAAAACCGGGACGAATCGCCCGTTATACTCCCGACAGGGTCGGGACTGACAGATCACACATTGATAGACTGATACATGAATATAGATTCAATATATCATCACTCATGACAAAAAACAACAATTTTTCATTTCTTTACAAATAATTTATATTCTGCTTGCGTGATATGTAACAAGGACGATATAATAATTACTGAAGTCAGGATAAATTATTGTGAAAACGGAGGGCACGGAAATGTATGATATAATTATTATTGGCGCGGGACCCGCTGGAATCAGCGCGGCCATCTACGGAAAAAGCAGAGGTAAAAAGATATTGGTACTTGAGAATAAAAAAGTTGGCGGGCTGATCGGAAACGTGTCAACAGTTACACACTATACGGCGATCATAAAGGAGGAATCCGGCAGAACTTTTGCCGAACGTATGCGGGAGCAGGCTCTGGACGCCGGGGTGGAGATTCGTATTGAAAACGTGACAGGTACAAAGCTGACAGGAGAAACCAAACAGGTGACCACCGACAGAGGCAGCTATGAGAGCCAGACCGTTATTCTGGCTAACGGCGGTTCTGGCCGTATGTTGGGTATCCCGGGAGAGGATCTGCGGGGCGTCAGGTTAAACGCACCCAAGGACGGTCCTGAGTATAAGGGCAGAAACGTGTATGTGATCGGCGGTGCGGACGGCGCGGTAAAAGAAGCTCTCTATCTGTCCAAACTTGCGGAAAGAGTGACCATCGTATGTGTGGAAGATGAGCTTGCGTGCATATCGGAATTTAAGGACAAAGTAGCCGGACGCGACAACATCCTGATCATGCCCCATTCCAGTCTCACGGCAGTGTACGGCTCCGACAGAGCGGAAGAACTGGAATTTACCGATAACAGGACGGGAGAAAAGCATACGGTAAGAGACCCGCATTGCGGTGTGTTCGTATATGCGGGCATTGTTCCAAACACACAGATGTATAAGGAACTGAAATTAGATGGAGGATATATTCCCACCGACGACACTATGCAGACAGAGATTCCGGGCGTGTTTGCCGCCGGCGATATCCGGGTAAAGAAGATAAGGCAGGTGGCTACAGCGGTGGCGGATGGCGCGATCGCCGGCATTCATGCGGCTGCTATGTGCTGCTGACATAGATTTGCTTTTTTTGGAGGGAACGTTTCATGGACAATTACGGGTATCAGAACAATACGCAGACAGCGCGCAAACCGCCCAATATATTCAAAGCGTTTCTCTACGCTTTCATACCTGCAAAGTATGATCAACTGATAAGGGTCAGGACGGGGAGTCTGATCGGTTTTGTGTTTTTGCTCGCACTGGTGGCCACACTGTTTCAGATGCTGGTCTTTGGAATCCGGTTCATAGGTGAGTTTGAAGAGGTAATTCCGGATATTCTGATCCGCGATGGCAAATTATGTGTTGATAAAGATTATACGCTGGATGAGGACTCGAGTTTTTCCTATGTGACAGATAAGGTGGACTCATTTTCCCGTGAGGACGCGAAAGTGTTGGCAGATGCGGGGTATGACCGGATCTTGCTGGTCGGCCGGGACAAATTGATCGCGATGAAACCTCCGCGATATGCAGAGATCTGTTTCGCGGACGTGGTGGGGTATGGGCAGGAGCTTAAGGTGAAGGATGCCGTGAGAGGCATTCTGTACATAGCTGTATTTTTCACGTCCGTCATATTTTATGTATGCGATATCCTTTGGTATTTTCTGTGCTCAGGAATATTGCTTGTGGTGGGATTGATTGCCGAGCAGATGCTTAAGAGGGATTTTCAGGCCGGGCAGATCTTTCGTATAGCAGTATTCTGTAAAGTGCCGGTGTATGCGGTGTCCGCGTTTTTGATGACCTGCTCCTCCTGGCATTACGCGATACCCGGTTTTTTCAAGGCAGCCATTACAGTTCTCTTTCTGATCGCGGCGATCCGTTTCATGCCGCAGCCAAACGAGGGTCCAATGAACGGGACAGGAAACCCGTACGGGCCGGCGTCTTATTAGATGTCTGCGACAGACAGAAACAGTATTTTAACAATTTACAAAAACAAGATTTTGTGCTAACATAAAGGGCGGATACATCCTATGGTGTATCCGTCTTTGTAGTAGTGTGCGTATCCGCAGGCGTCTTTTGGCATGACGGATTCGCGGGAATGAGGTAAGTGTGAACGAGGAACTAAAGATAGAAGACCTGACCCCCATGATGCAGAAATACCTGGAGACAAAGCAGGAGTACCCGGACTGTATACTGTTCTACCGACTGGGGGATTTTTATGAGATGTTTTTTGAGGACGCGCTGACGGCGTCCCGGGAACTGGAGATCACATTGACCGGCAAGAGCTGCGGTCTGGAGGAGCGCGCGCCCATGTGCGGCGTGCCCTATCATGCGGTGGAGGGATATCTGAGCAAGCTGGTGGCCAAGGGCTACAAAGTGGCGATCTGCGAGCAGGTGGAGGACCCGAAACTGGCGAAAGGTCTGGTAAAGCGGGAAGTGGTGCGCATCGTCACGCCGGGCACCAACCTGAATACCCAGTATCTGGAGGAAGGAAAAAACAATTACCTGGCCTGTGTCACTTTTACCCCGGCGTCCATTGGGCTGGCGGCAGCGGATGTGACCACCGGCGACTTTTATATGACGGAGGTGGAGGACCTGCGGCGGCTTATGGACGAACTGATGAAATATGAACCGTCGGAGATTATCTGCAACGACGCGTTTCTGGTCAGCGGTATGGACATCGGTGATCTTCGGGGACGGCTGCACATCGCGGTCAGCGCCGCGGACGCCCATTATTTTGACGATCAGACCTGCGAGCAGAGCATCATGCGGCATTTTAAAGTGAAAAGCCTGATCGGGCTGGGACTGGAAGACTTTCCCGTGGGCACCGTGGCCGCCGGAGCTCTGCTGCATTATCTGTACGATACCCAAAAGACGGATCTGGGCCATATTTCCCATATACGTTCCTATCTGGCCAGCAGATACATGCTGCTGGATTCCTCCACAAGACGCAATCTGGAGCTGACGGAGACTCTGCGGGAAAAGCAGAAGAGAGGGTCTTTGCTGTGGGTGCTGGACAAGACCCGGACGGCCATGGGCGCCCGCATGCTGCGAAGCTATCTGGAGCAGCCGCTGATCGAAAAGGCGGAGATGGAAAAGCGTCTGGACGCCATCGAAGAGCTATGCGGGGATTCCGTATCCAGAGACGAGCTACGGGAATATCTGGGGCCGATCTACGATCTGGAGCGTCTGCTGGGCAGGGTGACTTACAAGACCGCCAATCCCCGGGACCTGCTGGCCTTCCGGGCCTCGCTGGAAATGCTGCCGCCGATACGGAAAGTGCTGGCCGGATTTCAGAGGGATCTGATGACTCAGATCGCCGGGGACATGGATTGTCTGGAAGATCTCTATACGCTGATAGACAGGGCCATCGAGGAGGAGCCCCCCATCACCATACGGGAGGGAGGCATCATCAAGGACGGCTATGACGAGACTATCGATATGCTGCGCAGCGCCAAGAGGGACGGCAAGATGTGGCTGGCCCAGCTGGAAGAGCAGGACAGGGAACGCACGGGAATCAAGAATCTGAAGATCAAGTTCAACAAGGTGTTCGGCTATTATTTTGAAGTGACCAACTCTTTTAAGGATATGGTGCCGGAGGACTATGTGCGCAAACAGACCCTGGCCAACGCGGAGCGTTATACCACTCCCCGGCTGAAGGAGCTGGAGGATACCATATTGAATGCGGAGGACAAGCTCTCTGCGCTTGAGTATGATGTATTCTGCGGGATCCGGGACAGTATCGCGGGGGAGATAGAGCGGATCCAGCGGACGGCCAAGGCGGTGGCCAGGCTGGACGTGTTCGCCTCCCTGTCCTATGTGGCGGAGCGGAACCGCTATGTGCGTCCGACTTTGAACGAAAAGGGACTCATAGATATCCGGGACGGCAGGCATCCGGTGGTGGAGCAGATGATCGATCATGAGATGTTTATCGCCAACGACACACTGTTGGACAACGGGCATCACTGCATCTCTGTGATCACCGGTCCCAATATGGCGGGTAAATCCACCTATATGCGGCAGACGGCGCTGATCGTGCTGATGGCGCAGATGGGGTGCTATGTGCCGGCAAAGAGCGCCAATATCGGCATTGTAGACCGCATCTTTACCCGGGTGGGCGCCTCGGACGATCTGGCCAGCGGACAGTCCACCTTTATGGTGGAGATGAATGAGGTGGCTAACATCCTGAGAAACGCCACGTCCGACAGTCTGCTCATCCTGGACGAGATCGGCAGGGGAACTTCCACCTTTGACGGTCTGAGCATCGCCTGGGCCGTCATAGAACATATCAGCAACAAAAAACTGCTGGGGGCCAAGACTCTTTTCGCGACCCATTACCACGAGCTGACGGAGCTGGAGGGCAAGATCGGCAATGTGAACAATTACTGTATCGCCGTCAAAGAACGGGGGGACGATATCGTCTTCCTGCGCAAGATCGTCAAGGGCGGCGCGGACCGCAGCTACGGAATCCAGGTTGCCAAACTGGCGGGTGTGCCGGATATGGTGATCGACCGCGCCAAGGAGATTGCGGAGCAGCTCTCGGACAACGATATCACGGAAAAGGTGCAGAGCATCGCCGTGGAACAAAAGGGAGAGGGAAAACCGAAAAAAATCCCCCGCTACGACGAGGTGGATCTGGCCCAGATGTCCCTGTTCGATACCGTTTCCGACGAAGACGTGATAAAAGAACTGACAGACCTGGATATCACAGTGATGACGCCCTTAGACGCCATGAACACCCTGTACCGCCTGCAAAATAAACTCAAAAACCGCTACAAAGCGTAGTGTGAGACAGGGCGCCGTTGAAAAGGGCCACGGTAAGTCCCCGGTCGGTTATCGGAAGAAGGGCATTGCGGCGGGTTAGAAAGAGGAGAGAAGACCATGAACCAGATACAGCTGTTAGACGCGGAAACCATAGACAAGATCGCCGCCGGAGAGGTGGTGGAGCGGCCTGCCAGCGTGGTGAAGGAGCTGGTGGAAAACGCCATCGACGCGGGAGCGGATTCCGTCACCGTGGAGATCAAAGACGGTGGGATCGGCCTGATCCGCATAACGGACAACGGTTCGGGGATTCCCGCGGATCAACTGCGCACCGCTTTTCTGCGGCATGCCACCAGCAAGATCCGAAAGGCGGAGGATCTAAGCGGTATCTTAAGCCTGGGGTTCAGGGGGGAGGCGCTTTCCAGTATCTGCGCGGTATCTCAGACGGAAGTGACCACCAAGACGGCGGAGGCCCTTACCGGCGTCCATATGGCCATGGAAGGTCCAAAAGAGACTGTGTTTGAGGAGGTGGGTGCACCCACAGGGACTACTTTCCTGATCCGCAACCTGTTTTTCAACACGCCTGCGCGTCGTAAATTCCTGAAAACCGCCACCACGGAAGCGGGCTATATCATAGACCTTATGGAGCATATGGCTCTGTCGAGACCGGATATTTCCTTTAAGTTCCAGGTGGGCGGGCAGACCCGGTTTTATACTTCGGGAAACGGGGAACTGCGGGAAGTGATCTACCGCATCTACGGCAGAGATATGATCCGGAACCTGGTGCCCTTTGACCTGGAGACGGAAGAGCTGGAGATCAGAGGTTATCTGGGCACCCCGGCCATCGTCCGTTCCAACCGCAATTTTGAAGTCTATTTTCTGAACGGACGGTATATTCGCAGCAATCTGCTGAGCCGGGCCATCGAGGAGGGATACAAAGAATATCTGATGCAGCACAAGTTTCCTCTGTGTGTGCTGCATATGAAACTGAAGGATATCTCTAAAGTGGACGTAAACGTACATCCCAGTAAGATGGAGGTGCGTTTTTTGGACGGGCCGCAGATATTTGACGCGGTGTCCGCAGGCATTCGGGAGCGCCTGAAAAACCGGGAGATGATCCCGGATGTGAGTATTGACGGAGAGCAGCCCGGAGGGAAAGACGTACAGCTATTGCGGGAACTGTCCCAGGGGGGCAGACCGGACCGGAGACAGGGAGGGCATTCTCTGTCGCACTCGGGTACAGGCTCCCAGCTGAACTCTCAGGTCAGAGAGCAGGCAAGGGATCATTCCATTATGCCATCGGATACAAGTCTGTCTCCGGACAACCGGGCAGAGGAATCGACGGAAAGGCTCACTTTGAGGTCGGACACTCAGGCAGGTTCCCCTGCGGGGGAATGTCCGTCTCCGCATCCGGGAGCGCTCCCCTTCGCTGAGAGCCGCCGCCTGCCGCCAGACACAGGTGAACAGAAAGAAAAACCGCCCGCGGCCCCGGAACCCTTTGAGCAGAACCGCGTCCGGCAGTACCGGGTCATGGAGGAGATGCGCTACGAGGCGGATCGGGAGCAGATGCGGGATTACAGGCAGGGCGAGCTGTTTGAGGACAGGGTTCTGACTCCGGAAAAGCGGGTATACTTCAAACTGATCGGTCAGGTGTTCGACACCTACTGGCTCATCGAGTATGAGGATAAGCTGTATATCATAGACCAGCATGCCGCCCATGAAAAAGTGAAGTTTGAACGGTTTATGAGACAATACAGGGAAAAGAGTCTGGTGTCTCAGAATCTGATGCCGCCCATTATCGTCAGTCTCACGGGACAGGAGGAGACGGTCTATAAGGAATATGCCTCCGTCTTTGCGGATCTGGGTTTTGAGGTGGAGCCTTTTGGCGGCAGCGAGTATGCCCTGCGCAGCGTCCCGGTGGATCTCTATGGCTGTCAGGAGAAGGAGCTGTTTTTGGCGGTGTTGGACGACCTTTTGGAGGGTGGGGCAAGGGGGGATCTCACCGCAGTGCGGGAAAAGATCGCCTCCATGTCCTGCAAGGCGGCGGTCAAGGGCAACAACCGGCTCAGCACCCAGGAGGCCCAGCGGCTGATCGACGAGCTGCTGACGCTGGACAATCCCTATAACTGTCCCCACGGGCGTCCCACCATTATATCCATGAGCAAATATGAATTGGAGAAAAAGTTTAAGCGATGAAACCTTTGATCGTACTGACTGGCCCCACGGCGGTGGGAAAGACGGCCCTGTCCATAGAGCTGGCAAAAGAGGTGGGAGGAGAGATCGTCTCGGCGGATTCCATGCAGGTCTACCGGGGGATGGATATCGGCTCCGCCAAGATACGCCCCCAGGAGACTCAGGGGATCCCCCATCATCTGATCGATGTGCTGGATCCCTCTCAGGATTTCAATGTGGTGGTGTTTCAACAGCTCTGCAGGCGGGTCATGGAGGGGATCTATGAGCGGGGGAATATACCCATCCTCACCGGCGGCACCGGATTCTATATCCAGGCGGTGCTGCGGGATATAGATTTTACGGAGAATCCGGAGGACAACGGATACCGCAGGCAGCTGGAGCGACTGGCGGCCGAAAAGGGGGGGCAGGCTCTGCATGAGATGCTGGAGGCGGTGGATCCTGGGGCGGCGCAGGCCATTCATGCCCACAATATCAAGCGGATGATCCGGGCCCTGGAATTTTATCATCTCACGGGAGAAAAAATATCGGAGCACAATGAGCGGGAGGCGGAGAAAACGTCTCCTTACCGCTTTTGTTACTTTGTGCTGAATGACGACAGGGAGAGACTTTACCGGCGCATTGAGGAGAGAGTGGATCGGATGCTGGAGGAGGGGCTGGTGGAGGAGGTGCGCGCTCTGGTGGACCGGGGCTGCCGGAGAGATATGGTGTCCATGCAGGGGCTGGGCTATAAGGAGATATTGGATCATCTGGCGGGGGAGTGTACGCTGGAGGAGGCAGTATACCGCATCAAACAGGGCACAAGGCATTTTGCCAAGAGACAACTGACCTGGTTTCGCCGGGAGAGGGATGTGATCTGGCTGAACAAGCCGGATTATGGGTATGACGAGGAGAAGATCCTGGCGGTCATGGTGCGGCATCTTCGGGAGGCGGGGATCCTGCCCTCCGCTGCGCAGGCAGCCAGATAATGCGTATTGCCGCCGATCTTTATGAAAACCTGAGGAACGAATTGACGCCGCGGGGCGCCACATACGCCCTTTTTACGGGCAGAATGGATGGGATTTTTGATGAATGAGTTTTCTGAGAATATTGGATATGATATGTATCGGGCGCTGGGGATCTCCGAGGAGGTCTATGCCTACGGGGAGGCGGTGGCACGGGAGCTGTTGCCCCGTTTTGCCGGGATAGACGAGGTGGCGCAGTATAACCAGCTCAAGGTGCTGAAAGGTATGCAGGACCAGCAGGTGAGTGAGGCCTGTCTGCTGGGCACCACGGGCTATGGCTACAATGACCTGGGGCGGGATACGCTGGAGCGGGTATACGCCTCGGTGTTCCATACCCAGGACGCGCTGGTGCGCCCTCAGATCACCTGCGGCACCCATGCGCTGGCCTTGGCTTTGATGAGCAATCTGCGGCCCGGAGACGAGCTGCTCTCCCCGGTGGGGAAACCCTACGACACGCTGGAGGAGGTCATCGGCATACGGCCCTCCAAAGGTTCTCTGGCGGAGTACGGCGTGAGCTATGCACAGGTGGATCTGCTGCCTGACGGAGGGTTCGACTATGACAATATCCGCCGGGCCATAAACGAAAGGACCCGCCTGGTGACCATACAGCGCTCCAAGGGGTATCAGACCCGCCCGACCCTGTCCGTCGCGCGGATCGGGGAGCTGATCGCTTTTGTAAAAGGGATCAAGCCGGATGTGATCTGCATGGTGGACAACTGCTACGGGGAGTTCGTGGAGACTTCGGAACCCAGCGATGTGGGGGCGGATATGGTGGTGGGCTCCCTGATCAAGAATCCCGGGGGAGGTCTGGCCCCCATCGGCGGTTATATTGCCGGACGGCGGGACTGTGTGGAGAACGCCGCGTACCGTCTGACTTCTCCGGGGCTGGGCAAGGAAGTGGGAGCCTCCCTGGGTGTGCTGAGGGATCTCTATCAGGGCTTTTTCCTGGCGCCTACGGTGACTGCCGGAGCCTTAAAGGGGGCGATTTTTGCCGCCAACATCTATGAGGGGCTGGGATATAAGGTGGTGCCGAACGGCAGAGAATCCAGACATGATATCATCCAGGCGGTGACTTTCGGCGATCCGGAGGGAGTGATCGCTTTCTGTCAGGGGATCCAGGCCGCCGCTCCGGTGGACAGCCACGTGACGTGCGAGCCCTGGGATATGCCCGGCTATGACGCCCAGGTGATTATGGCGGCGGGAGCCTTTGTGTCCGGCTCCTCCATCGAACTGTCGGCGGACGGTCCCATCAAGCCTCCCTATGCGGTCTATTTTCAGGGAGGGCTGACCTGGGAGCATGCCAGATTCGGTATACTGCGATCTTTGCAGTCTCTTGTCGATAAAGGTCTGACGGGGTCACAGGAAGTCGCCAAAGCCAGAGAAAAGTTGAAAAAATCCCTGTCATAAATCGTGGATTGGGTGTGTACAGAACTGCAAAAATATGGTAAGATGATTTAGATGTTCCTGTTCGGGGAACCCCCGGAGCAAGCGGGAACACGGACACAAAAGAAAGTAGAGGGAGTACTTTTGAAGAGAGTCAACTGGGTGTTTGTCGTTCTGGTACTGATCGGTTTTGTGATCGGTCGGTTTATCGGAACCTATTTCAGCGGGAGTTTTTTGAATTATGGGCAGACCTTTGGCCTGAGCAGTCCTATCGTGCTGGATCTCGGATTTATCATCCTGACGTTCGGACTGCAGATTCAGATCACCATCGCCAGCGTCATAGGTGTGGCGATCGCCCTGCTGGTATATCGATTCATCAGATAGTCCTGCGCGGGACCGCACATCGGGAAAGGGCGGACAGGAGGACAATGGATCAACTGAATAAGGTAAAGCAGGAGAATCTGCCCTACGAGAGGTTCCTGCGTTTCGGGCCGGAGAGCCTGACGGAAAGCGAACTTCTGGCAATTATCCTGAGAACGGGCACCAGGGACAAGAGCGCTCTGGAACTGGCCCAGGAGGTGCTGGCGCTGGCACAGCCGTCCAGAGAAGGACTGCTGGGACTGCACGATATTCCTCTGGAACGTCTGAAGGAGATAAAGGGCATAGGGGAGGTAAAGGCGGTAAAGCTGAAATGTATCACCGAACTGTCCCAGCGCATTGCGACGGCCGTGGCCCGGGAACACGTCTGCCTGCAGAGGCCGGATACGGTGGCCGCTTACTATATGGAGCGGCTGCGGCACAGAAAGACCGAGTGTGTGGTTCTGGCATCGGTGGACGCCAGGAGCAGGCTGCTCAAGGATACGATGCTCTCAAACGGTAGCGCCACCATGTCTCTGATCTCTCCGAGGGAGATCTTTTTGGAAGCACTCCGGAATCAGGCAGTCAGTATCATCCTGATCCACAACCATCCCAGCGGCGATCCCACGCCCAGCAAGGCGGACGCCCAGCTGACGGGGGAACTGGCGGGGATGGGACAGATGCTGGGGATCCCGCTGCTGGACCATATCATTATCGGAGACAATAAATATACGAGTTTCCGGGAAGAAAAACTTATACCGTAATATACATCAATTAAAGGGGGCCAGTCATATATGGCAAACAACGCATTCGGTATCGACCTGGGTACCAACAATATCAAGATCTACAGCAGAAACGACGACAATATCGTCGTGGAAAAAAATATGATCGCCATTGAGAACAAGAACACACTTTTTGCCTATGGAGATTCCGCTTTTGAAATGTATGAGAAAGCGCCGGCAAATATTCATATTTCCTATCCGCTTTCCAACGGAGTGATCGCGGACATCAAGAATATGGAGACTCTGATACGGTATTTTATCGGAGATATCCAGAAGGGCAAGAGTCTTCCCGCCGATTATTTCATCGCGGTTCCCACGGATGTGACAGAGGTGGAGAAGAGGGCTTTTTATGACCTGGTCAGGGACGCCAACATGAAGGCCCGCAGGATCATGGTGGTGGAAAAGGCCGTGGCGGACGGTCTGGGAATGGGAATTGACGTCAAGAACTCCCAGGGCGTCATCGTGGTGAACGTTGGATTTGAGACCACGGAGATCTCCATTTTGTCCTTGGGCGGTATTGTTTTAAGCCGTCTGATCAAGGTGGGCGGCGTTAAGTTCGACGAGGCGATCCGCGCTGCCGTGCGCCGGGAATTCAGTCTGATCATAGGCGGCAAGACGGCGGAGGCGGTAAAGATGTCTCTGTTTAGCCTGGAGGAGTCCAGACAGGGAGCCGTGGTCTATGGGCGGGATATCGTGACAGGACTGCCGGTGGAGCGGGAAATCCCCACCCAGTTGGTGGTGGACTCCCTGGAGGAGCATTTTAACACGATCGTGGACAACGTGAAAGTGATCTTGGAGAGGACGCCGCCCGAGCTGGCGGCGGATATTTACCGCAACGGCGTCTACCTCACCGGCGGCGCGTCCCAGACCAGCCATCTGGCGGAGCGTCTCAGCCAGGGCACAGGGCTGAAGGTCAATGTGTCGGAAAACCCCATGACCAGCGTGGCAATGGGTTTATCCAAGATCATTAACGAGGACAACTATAAAACCGTAGCATATGCGATTGAAGGGATGAGTAAATGAGCCCAGTGATCAAAAAAAGGGGGGAGAAATTTACGATACCAAGTAAATATCTCCTTTTTGCTTTAACCTGCCTGTGCACCGTGCTGATGGCACTGACTTTCAGCACGGATCTATTTAACCGGCCGCTGAACGCAGCGGTGGGTTATGTTGTGGTTCCCTTTCAGCAGGGGATCAGCAAGATGGGGAGCTGGCTCTCGGGGCGCAAGGACGAGCTGGTGCAGATCCGCCAGCTGTTGGAGGAGAACACCCGGCTGCAGCAACAGGTGGATGAACTTGTGGTGGAGAACACGCTGCTGCAGCAGGAAAAAGCGGAACTCAGCCGCCTGCGGGAGCTGTATCAGTTGGACAATCAGTATGACGAGTATCACAAGGTGGGCGCGCGGATCATTGCCCGGGACAGCGGGAATTGGTACTCCACGTTTCAGATCGATAAGGGAACGGAGGACGGCCTGGAGATCAATATGAACGTCATCGCCGGCGGCGGCCTGGTGGGCCGGATCAGCGAGGTTGGGCCCAACTGGGCCAGAGTGACCTCCGTTATATCGGACAATTCCAATGTATCTGCCAAGACACTGAGTTCCTCCGACACCATGATCGTGTCCGGCGATCTGCAGGCCATGCATGACGGCGTGATACGTTTCAGCCAGCTCATAGACAGCCAGGACAGCGTGGCGGTGGGCGACAAGGTGGTGACGTCCCATATCAGTGACAGGTATCTGCCCAATATTCTGATCGGTACGATACATACCATCAACAGGGATTCCAACAATCTGACCAAGTCAGGATTCTTGACGCCCGCCGTAGATTTTGAGCATCTGGAGGAGGTGCTGGTGATCACGGATATGAAATGGGAGATGGAAGATGCTTAGAAAAATAACCATGGCGGTCATGATCCTCTTTTGTTTTCTGCTACAGGTCACACTGTTCCGCGGTCTGGCTTTCGCGGGGATCGTGCCCAATCTGCTGATCGTGCTGACCTCCTCTTTCGGCTTTATGCGGGGAGAGAAAGAGGGCCTTCTGATCGGTTTCTTCTCGGGACTGCTCTGCGATATCTTTTTTGCGGATATGCTGGGTTTTCACGCGCTGGTATATATGTATATCGGTTTTTTGAACGGCAAATTCTGCAAGATTTTTTATCCCGAGGATATCAAGCTCCCGCTGGCGCTGATCACGGTCAGCGATCTGTCCTATGGCATGATCTGCTATGTGCTGCTGTTTTTGCTGAGGGGCAGACTGAATTTTCCGTTTTATCTGGGGACTGTGATCCTGCCGGAGACGGTATATACCATTGTCGTTACCTGTCTGTTGTATCCTCTGGCCCTGTTTGTGAACAACCGGCTGGAGGGATTTGAGAGAAAGAGAGCGAAGAAATTTGTTTGATAAGCTGAAAGAGGATATCATCAATTTTTTTACAAGCCGTCTGACGCTGATGACGATCATATTCGGCCTGCTGGGCGGTATACTGATATACCGCTGCTTTGTGCTACAGATCGTGCACGGGCAGGAATATCTGGACAATTTCATGCTGGAGACTGAGAAAACCAGGGATATCGCCTGCTCCCGGGGGAGTATACGGGATCGCAACGGCAATGTTCTGGCCTATGACGAACTGGCGTACTCGGTCAAGATAGAGGATGTGTATGAGAACAGTTCCAACAAGAACAAGGAACTCAACGCCACGATCCGGGATCTGATACGGATGATCGAAAAGCGGGGCGACCACATCATCACGGATTTCAATATCGTGCTGGATGAACACGGCAATTATGTGTACAATGTCTCCGGCAACCGACTGCTGCGCTTTCTGGCGGACGTCTACGGACATATCACCGTGGGAGAATTGAAGGAGGAGGAGCGCACGGCCACGCCCCAGGAAGTGCTGAACTATCTGGGCAAGCGTTTTGGCATCGGGCAGTACGCCGTGGAAAATGACAGCAAGAGCGACTTTTTGGTGGGAGAGGGCTATACTCCCGACGAGTTCCTCAAGATGATGAATATCCGTTACGCCATGCACCTCACCAGTTTCCGCAAGTATATCGGCACCACGGTAGCTAAGGATGTGAGTACGGAGACCGTGGCCGTTATTATGGAGAATCTCGACCAGCTTGACGGCGTTTCCATCGTGGAAGACACGGTGCGCAGATACAATAAGAGCGAATATTTTGCCCATATCCTGGGGTATACCGGCAAGGTTGACTCGGAGGAACTCGCCGCCCTGAACGAGCAGGATCTGGAAAGCGGCGGCACCGGGGAGCGGTACACCAGCAACGACGTAGTGGGCAAGAGCGGTATCGAGAAATTCATGGAGGCCACCCTGCAGGGAGTCAAAGGATCCGAGACCGTATGCGTGGACAATATGGGCAAGGTGATCAGCATCCTGGAGCGTCAGGAGGCCCAGGCGGGCAACGATGTGTATCTGACCATCGATCGGGATCTGCAGATCAGCTGCTACAAGATTCTGGAGCAGCATATTGCCGGCATCCTGCTGGACAAGATCATCAATGCCAAGGAGGCTCCCGAGGTAACAAACGGAAACCTCAAGATCCCTATTTACGACGTATATTTTGCCACCATCAACAACGGCGTTATCGATATCACGCATTTTGCCGGGGAGGATGCCGGAGAGACGGAGCGGGAAGTCTACGAAAAATATCTGGAATACCGGGAGAAGGCTTATCAGCGCCTGGAGGAGGAACTGCTGGAAAAGAAGACTCCCTATAATAAATTGTCGCTGGAGTACAAGATGTACCAGCTCTATATCGTGAATGATATACTGCGCGAGAACGGTGTCATCGACTCTGCGCTGCTGGATCGCGAAGATTCCGTGCATCTGGCCTGGTCGAGAGACGAGGTGATCAGCCTGTACGAGTATCTGAATCACTGTATCGCCTCCAACTGGATAGATGTGGACAAGCTGAATATAGAGCAGCAGTATGCGGATTCTGCGGAGATATACAACGGGATATGCGACTATGTCTTTGAGGCGCTTGACGGCGAGCTGGAATTTCAAAAACTGATCTACCGTTTTATGATCGAGAACGATGTGATAAGCGGGCGGCAGATCTGTAAGATCCTGTGTGAGCAGGGAGGCGTTGAGATCCCCCGGGAGGAGATTGAGAGACTTTATGACGGCAGCATATCGGCATATGACTTTATGAAAAACCGGATACTCTACATGGATATCACGCCGGCGCAACTGGCGCTGGATCCCTGCACGGCCGCTATCGTAGTGACCAACGTGAACACCGGCGAAGTGCTGGCTCTGGTGTCTTATCCGGGTTATGACAATAACATGATGGCCAACTCCGTGGATCCTGTATACTATAACAAGCTGCTGTCAGACAAGACCAGCCCCATGCTCAACTATGCCACCCAGTACGCGGCGGCGCCCGGTTCCACCTTCAAGATGGTATCGTCCACGGCGGCGCTGATGGAGGGGGAGATCACATTGAACAGCAAGGTGAACTGTACCGGGGCTTATACCCAGGTCACGCCGTCTCCGAGATGCTGGCGCCGTAGCGGACACGGCTCTCTGAACCTGACGGGAGCCATCCAGAACTCCTGCAACTTCTTCTTTTATGACATAGGATACAGGTTTTCCACCAAAAGCGGCAGTTATATCGCCCAGGACGGTCTGGACATACTGGCAAAATACGCGGAGATGTATGGTCTGACGGAAAAATCCGGCGTGGAGATCGAAGAATCCCAGCCCTCCGTCTCCGACGAACTGCCCATCCCCTCCGCCATCGGACAGGGTACCAACAGCTTTACCGCCGTGGGTCTGACCCGCTATGTGGCCACGGTGGCCAACGGAGGTAACTGTTATGACTTGACGCTGCTGAGTCACGTCCAGGACAAGGAGGGCGAAGTGCTGACGCGCCAGAAAACGTCTCTGCGTGGCACGGTGGATATGCCTGTGGAATACTGGAATGCCATCCGTCTGGGACTGCGCCGGGTGATAGAGGGAAAGAGCTATTTTAACGAAGTGTCCGTACCGGTGGCAGGTAAGACCGGTACGGCCCAGCAGATCACCAGCCGTCCCAACCATGCGCTTTTTGTGGGGTACGCGCCCTATGATGACCCGGAGATCGCCTTTACTGTCAGGATTCCTTTCGGGTACTCCTCCGACTATGCGGCGCAGACGGCCAAGGATGTGATCTCGTATTATTTCGGACTGGAGCCGGTGGAGGATATCATAGACGGCATGGCCGTCACTCCCGAGGCCGGTGTTACAATCAATGAGATATAGCATAAACAGATATAGGAGAGAGTAATGAAAGACGCGGTGCTGATCAAAAGTTATCAAAACGGTATCAATCTTATCATGAGGGAAGATGTGCCCTTTGAGCAGATCACGGAAGAGTTGGCGGCAAAGCTCAGCAGTTCCCGCAGCTTTTTTGGCAATGCGGATGTGGCGCTCTCATATGAGGGCCGCAGGCTGGAACATGGGCAGGAACTGGCTCTGGCCACTGTGGTGCGCCAGTCCAGCGATCTGAACCTGATCTGTATCGTGGGCAAGGACGAGGAGACCAACAGGCGGTATATCAAGGCGATCCAGAAGGTACAGGAAAAGCTGCCTGCGGGCACTGAGGGACAGTTTCACAAGGGTTCCCTGAAAAACCGGGAGGTGCTGGAGACAGAGAGCAGCATCATTATACTGGGGGACGTAAATCCGGGCTGCGCCGTGATGTCAGCCCAAAATATAATCATTCTGGGCGGCCTGTACGGGGAGGCTTACGCCGGAACCGGCGGCAACAGGGGAACCTATGTGGCAGCGCTTGAAATGGAGCCGGAGAGGATCAACATCGGCGATTTCAAATACAAATGCAGTGACAGACAGACAAAGTGGGGAATCCGCTCTAAGGTACAGCCGAAGATCGCGTATGTGAAAAACGAGAAGATTGTTATGGAAGCGCTTACCAAGGAGATACTGGACACCTTTTAGGTATATCCGGGCGACGATTATGAATGCTGCCGCAGACATGGCAGAACGGAGGTAAGTATCATGAGTGAAGTAATTGTCGTCACATCAGGAAAAGGCGGTGTGGGTAAGACCACCACATCCGCAAACGTTGGAACCGGTCTGGCAAAGGCGGGGAAAAAGGTCTGTCTGATCGACACCGATATCGGGCTGCGCAATCTGGACGTGGTGATGGGACTGGAAAACCGGATCGTGTACAATCTGGTGGATGTGGTGGAGGGGAGCTGCAGGGTAAAACAGGCGCTGATACGGGACAAGCGTAATCCCGGCCTGTATCTGATGCCCTCGGCCCAGACCAGGGACAAGAGCGCCGTCACCCCCGGACAGATGATAAAGGTGATCGATCACTTAAAGGAGCAGTTTGACTACATCATCCTGGACTGCCCCGCGGGTATCGAGCAGGGATTCCAGAACGCCATAGCTGGAGCGGACCGGGCGCTGGTGGTGACAACGCCGGAGGTTTCCGCCATACGGGACGCGGACCGCATCATCGGCCTGCTGGAGGCAAACGGCTTTCAGAAGATGGATCTGATCATCAATCGACTGCGCATGGACATGGTGAGGAGAGGAGATATGATGTCCGCCTCGGATGTGGTGGATATTCTGGCCGTTCCTCTGATCGGCATTATCCCTGATGACGAGAATGTGGTCATCAGCACCAATCAGGGAGAACCTCTGGTGGGCACCGCCACACCGGCGGGTATGGCATACCAAAATGTATGCCAGCGCGTACTTGGCAGGGAAGTCCCGTTTTTGAATCTGGAAAAGACCATATCTTTCTGGACAAGGGTGAGCGGCATCTTCCACAAGGTATGAGAGGGGGCATTTAAGCATGAGATCTTTTTTCAGAAAGAAAAGCTCCCGTGAAGTCGCCAAAGACAGGCTGAAGATCCTGCTGATCTCTGACAGGGTTAACTGTTCTCCGGAGATGATGGAGCTGATAAAGACAGATATCGCCAAGGTGATATCCAAGTACATGAAGATCGATACCGCAAATATGGATATACAGATCAGCAAGATGGGAAATCAAGGCAAGAGAGGTATGAGAAACCCTGTGCTGAGCGCCAGCATCCCCATACTGGATCTGAACAAGAATACCTGAAAATTTATGATATACACGAGGAACTGACATAATGTTTAACAAGGGCTATAGGATCAGAAACTATGATTTTAAATTAATCCTGATGATACTGGCGCTTTCCTCCATCGGTGTTTTCGCGGTGGGAAGCGCGCAGCAGTCTGTACAGCAAAAACAACTGATCGGAGTGATCGCCGGAACCTTTTTGATGGTGGTCATTTCCTTGCTGGATTATACGGTCTTGTTAAAACTATATTGGTTGATGTACATTGGGAATTTAGTACTACTCTTGCTGGTGCGATATCTGGGATATGAGACAAAAGGCGCGCAGCGCTGGTTTCAGATACCTGGCGGTTTCCGTTTCCAGCCGTCGGAAACGGCAAAAATTTTGTTGATTTTATTCTTCGCACAGTTTATTATGAAACATATAGAGAAGTTTAATACTTTTCGGATCATAGCGCTGTGCGTGCTGTTGATGGCGGCTCCCTGGTATCTGATCTACAAACAGCCGGATCTGTCCACCAGTATCGTGATGCTGGCTCTGTTCTGTATCATTATGTTTGCCGGAGGCCTGAGTTTCAAGGTCATATTCGGAGTGCTGGCCGCCGCCATACCGGCTCTGGCTCTTCTGGTGGCCCTGGCTCTGCAGCCGGACAGTGAGATACTTACGAACAACCAGAAGGGACGTATTCTGGCTTTTATCTACCCGGAGCAGTACGCTACTACCACGGCCTACCAGCAGCTCAATTCCGTGACGGCCATCGCCTCCGGCATGCTGAACGGAAAAGGATATATGAATAACGAGATCACCTCCGTGAAGAACGGAAACTTTATCTCTGAGGCCCAGACGGACTTTATTTTTGCCGTGATCGGGGAGGAGTTCGGGTTTAAGGGGAGTCTCACAGTGATTCTGCTGGAAATGCTGATCGCTTTGGAGTGTATTCATGTGGCCCGCAGAGCCAGAGATCCGGCAGGGACGATCATCGCCACCAGTATGGGGGGGCTGGTTGGCGTCCAGGCATTTATCAATATTGGGGTGGCAACTTTCATACTGCCAACCACCGGTTTGACACTGCCTTTTGTAAGTTATGGTCTGACTTCTCTGATGAGTCTGTTTATAGGCATGGGGTTTGTGTTGAATGTACGTCTGCAGGCCAGAAGATAGGCTGCGGCGGACAGGGGGCAGAGGTATTAATGTATGAGAGAGGTGTTTGGGTATGAATATTGCACTCATCGCGCATGACGCGAAGAAAAAACTGATGCAGAATTTCTGTATCGCGTATCGGGGGATACTGAACAAGAACGAGTTATACGCCACCGGCACCACCGGGCGGCTGATCGAAGAAGTGACCAACTTGAATATCCATAAGTTCCTGGCAGGACATCTGGGCGGAGAACAGCAGATCGGCGCTCAGATCGAGCATAATCAGATGGATCTGGTCATTTTCCTGCGCGATCCGTTGACGCCGAAGTCACATGAGCCGGACGTCAACAATGTGGTGAAACTGTGCGATATGCACAATATCCCGCTGGCGACCAATCTGGCCACCGCGGAACTGTTGATCAAATCCCTGGACAGAGGAGACCTTGAGTGGCGTGAAATGTACAAATAATTACAGGAGAAAAATGATCTGTCTCATTCTGACTGCCGTGCTGGGCTTTGGCTGTGCAGGCTGCGGTCAGAGCGCCTATGATATGCCCTACGATCCCGACGCTGCGGTCAGCGGTTTCAATGTGATCAGCCGCCAGAACAGCAAGGCGGCGCATACTTTTGCGGAAGACCTGTGCGTGGTGACAGAGGATATCACAAACGATGAGACGGTGGACATGACCCAGGCGGAGGCAGCGATTCTCTTTGACGTGAACAACCATGAAGTGCTGTATGCCAAAAACGCGCACGAAAAGCTGCATCCGGCCAGTCTGACCAAAGTGATGACCGCCCTTGTGGCGCTGAAATACGGCAGTATCGACCAGGTGATGACCGCCACCAGCGCGGTGACGATCACAGAGACCGGCGCTACTTTGTCAGGCGTAAAGCCCGGAGATACCATGACGCTGAATCAGGCGCTGTACGCGCTGCTTTTGCAGAGCGGCAATGATGTGGCTATGATGATCGCCGAGAACGTGGGCGGCAGCGTGGATCATTTTGTGGAACTAATGAACCAGGAGGCTCAGGAGCTGGGGGCCACCAACACGCATTTTATGAATCCCCACGGGCTGACCCAGGAGGAACATTACACGACGGCGTATGACCTCTATCTGATCTTTAACGAGGCTTTAAAATACGAAAAGTTCAATGAGATCATTCAGGCGAGCAGCTATGAGACTACATACAGCGACTCCGCGGGTACGGTAAAGACTCTGCGGGCGCAGACTTCCAACCTGTTTCTGCGGGGGAATTATAAGGCCCCCGACAATATTACGGTGATCGGCGGTAAGACTGGCACTACCAACGCCGCCAGGAGCTGTCTGATGCTGCTTTCGAGGGACGCGGGCGGTTCTCCCTATATATCTGTCATACTGAAAGCGGAGACCAGAGATCTGCTCTATGAAAAAATGATAGATTTATTGGGTGAAATACAGAATTAAAGGTTGTTTTTTATTCTGAGATAAATTATAATAATAGTAGTTCTGAAAATTTACTTTAGGAGGGTTACCAATGGTTCAACTGATTGTAGGCAATAAGGGCAAGGGAAAGACGAAACATTTGTTGGATAAGGTAAATAATGAAGTGAAGAGTATCACGGGTAATATCGTATACCTGGATAAGAGTACCAAGCACATGTATGAGCTTAACAATAAGGTCAGATTGATCGATGTATCACAGTTTATGATCGAGAATGCCAGCGAGTTTATCGGATTTGTCAGCGGGATCATCTCTCAGGACCACGATCTGCAGCAGATGTATTTTGACAGTTTTTTGAAGATCTCCTGCCTGGAGGGCATGGATATCACAGATACTGTGGCTAAACTGGAGAAAGTCAGCAAAGCTACAGGCGTAGACTTCATCCTGAGTGTTTCCAAGGATGAGGGAGAGCTGCCCGAATCAGTTAAGAATAATATTCTTATTTCTCTGTAAGGAACTGAAAAACGTACAGACAAAAGCCTCGGACATTAAGCTGGGGCTTTTTTCTAAGGAACCGTTAAGAACTAATTTGCATATGTCTTTTGGAGGTGACAGGTGGCACAGAGACAACAGCCCCCCAACAATATCAGGAAATATCGTAAGCCCCTGAATCTGAATATCGGTATGATCATCTTTGTGGCGATCCTGGTCTATGTGGTGTACTGTATCTTTGCCTCCCTGCAGGTGGAGCATATATCTTCCTATGAGGTCAAAGAGGGATCTCTGGCCATGAACTATACATATCGCGGCATTGCGGTTCGGCAGGAGAGTGTGGTAGTCGCGGATAAGGCGGGATATATTAACTATTATGCCCGGGAGGGAGAGCGGGTAGCCTGCGGAGATCTGGTCTATACGGTGGACGAGACAGGGCGCCTGAACGATTATCTGCAGAGTACGGATATGGGAGATAATGCGCTCAGCGAGCGGGAACTTGCGGAACTGAGAGGGGAGATCGGGGGGTTTGTCCACAGTTTCGATCCCACGGACTTTGACAGCATATACAGTTTCAAGTACAGCTTAAAGGGCACGGTCATGAGACTGGCCAATGCCAATATGATGCAGAACATCGGCAGGATCAATGACAGCAGCGATATCATCGACATGGTGGATTTCTGTCGTAGTGAGAATACTGGCATTGTGACTTACTGGACGGACGGCTACGAAGAGCTGACACCGGAGATGGTAAACGCCGATATGTTCAATGAAAAGGAATATGAAAAAAACCAGCTTCTGAGTGTGGAACTGATCACGCAGGGAGACGCGGTGTACAAGCTTTCCACCAGCGAGAACTGGTCTGTGGTGATTCCGGTGGAAGAGGATATCGGGCTGCTGCTGCAGGAAAAGAGTACCGTCAAGATACGTTTCCTGAAGAATCAGTATGAGTCCTGGGCCACTGCGAAACTGATCCGCGGGAGCGACGGGAATCCTTATGTGCAGCTCGATCTCAACAATTCCATGGTGACTTTTGCCACAGACCGATATGTGGATATCGAACTGATCCTCAACGATGAGGTGGGACTCAAGATCCCCAATTCCTCCATTGTCCAGAAGGACTTTTATCTGGTGCCCAGCGCCTATATGACCAAGGGGGCGGATGGAACGGACGGTGTGATCCTGGAGAGATACAATGAAGAGGGAAATATTTACAGCGAATTTTTAGAGACTTCCATTTACAATTATGACGAGGAGAATCAGGAATATTATCTGGACAGCGCCGCGCTGCAGCTCGGCTCTAACCTCATTATGCCGGACAGTCAGGAAAAGTACACCATCAGCCGCAGAGCCTCGCTTACCGGCGTGTACAACATGAACAAAGGCTATGCCGATTTCAGACAGATCAATATCCTGTATCAGAATGAAGAGTACGCCATCGTGAAGTCCAACACCCGGTACGGTCTGAATGTGTACGACTATATCGTGTTGAACGCGGCGGCGGTGGACGACGCGCAGTTCATTTATTGAGCAGTACAGAGTGGTGCAATACCGCTTGCATACCTACAGTTGACCGATCAATTGCGGGTATGCGGAAAGAGGAACGGATGATTCGGGAAAATTTATCGTATGTTAAACAGAATATAGCGGACGCGTGCGCACGGTCGGGGCGTGATGTTGGCGAGGTCACGCTGATCGCCGTCAGCAAGACCAAACCGGTGGAGATGCTGTGGGAAGCATACCGGGCCGGGGTTCGGGATTTTGGGGAAAACAGGGCTCTGGAACTGTTGGATAAGTACGAGGCTCTGCCCAAGGATATACGGTGGCACATGATCGGCCACCTGCAGCGTAACAAGGTCAAGTATCTGGTGGGCAGGGTATATCTGATCCACAGCGTGGATTCCCTGCGGCTGGCCCAGGAGATCCAAAAAGAAGCGGAGAAGAAACAGGTGCAGGCCGATATTCTGGTGGAGGTCAATGTGGCCGGAGAAGAGAGTAAATTCGGTGGCAGCCTGGAAGACACCCTGCAGTTGGTACAGGAGATCGCTCTGCTGCCCTCCGTTCATATCAAGGGATTGATGACGGTGGCTCCCTATGTGCAGGATCCGGAAGAAAATCGCGGGATTTTTAGAAACTTAAAGCAATTAGCTGTTGACATTGAGCGGGAAAGCATTGATAATGTTAGTATGAATGTATTATCCATGGGAATGACCGGAGATTATCAGGTGGCTGTTGAGGAAGGCGCCGCCTATGTACGGGTAGGCACTGGTATCTTCGGTGACAGAACCGTGATGTAAAGAATGTTCAGTCGCCGCAGATTTTAATAAAAGGAGAATAGTATAATGGGTGTAATGGACAAGTTCCTGAATTACATGAAACTGAATGAGGACGAAGACAGCTACTACGATGACGATTACTATGACGATGACGTAGAGGACGCCCCCGCTCCCAAGAAGACAGGATCGGCAAAGGACAACGATGATCTGCCGGATGAGAAACCGGCCAGAAAGCCTTCTACCGGCAAGGTGACGCAGATGCGCCAGCCCGCCACCCGCAAGATTCCGGGAGGCGGCGGTATGGAGGTCTGCGTGATCAAACCCACCACCATTGAGGACGCCCGCGAGATCACGGAAACGTTGCTGGCCAACCGCACCGTGGTGCTGAATCTGGAGGGATTGGATGTGGATATCGCCCAGCGGATCATTGATTTCACCTCCGGATCCTGCTTTGCCATTTCTGGCAACCTGCAGAAGATCTCTCATTATATCTTTATTATTACACCGGCCAGCGTGGATATTTCCGGCGATTTTCAGGATATATTCGGAGGTTCCTTTGACTCTCCCCTGAATACGGATCTGTAGGGACGATAATAACTGTTCGGCGGTCTGCTGCCGGACAGTTAATTTTTTGAAAGCGAGGCGATATTATGGCACAGAGGCTGCCGATACTCTATCAGAACAAGCCCTGTTACGATATCTATATCACCAGGGATTTTCATGACATAGCC
This sequence comes from uncultured Acetatifactor sp., assembly GCA_964529395.1. GTDB lineage: Bacteria > Bacillota > Clostridia > Lachnospirales > Lachnospiraceae > Acetatifactor. The sequence continues at coordinate 58,638 of CAZGVI010000011.1, read as the reverse complement.
CAGGAATTTGCTCCTTTTGTCACGCCCGGACAGAAGATATGTATCATTACGGACTCCAATGTGAGGAATCTGCACGCGGACGCGCTGAAGGAAGAACTGGACAGGCTTTCCGAAAAGGTGGACATCTATACTCTGCCCGCCGGGGAAGAATATAAGACTTTGGACAGTGTCAGGGACGTATATACCTTTCTGATCCGGGAAGGATATGGCCGGAAGGACCTGCTGGTGGCTCTGGGCGGTGGTGTAGTGGGCGATATGACGGGCTTTATCGCCGCCACCTATCTGCGGGGCGTGGATTTTATACAGGTTCCCACCACTCTGCTGGCACAGTGTGACAGCAGCATCGGGGGCAAGACGGGGGTTGATTTTGACGGCTATAAAAACATGGTGGGAGCCTTCAAGATGCCGCGGCTGGTATATATGAATATGAATACGCTGCAGACACTGGAGGACCGTCAGTATTTCTCCGGCTTTGCCGAGGTAATGAAACACGGCCTGATCAAAGATGCCAGGTTCTATACATGGCTTATCGATCAGATGTATGAGATCTGTGAGAAGGATATGGATGTGTTGGAAGAGATGATCCTGCGCAGCTGTACCGTAAAAAAGCAGGTGGTAGAAAAAGATCCCACGGAACAGGGGGAGAGGGCGCTGTTAAATTATGGTCATACCATCGGCCATGCCATTGAAAAGGCCCGTCACTTTGAACTGTTTCACGGCGAGTGCGTGGCTTTGGGCGCTGTGGCGGCGGCCTATATCTCCTGGAAACGGGATATGATCTCCATGGATGAATACTATGAGATCAGGGATATGTTTGTGCCCTTTTATCTGCCGATCACGGTGGAGGACATCGATCCCGAAGAGGTGCTGCGGCTGACCAGATCCGATAAAAAGGCCCAGGCCGGCGTTATCCGATTTGTCCTGCTGGAGCGGATTGGCAAGGCCGTCATTGACACCACCGTAACGGATGAGGAGATATTGGAGGCGGTCAGGGAGATCCGTTATGATGAGACGTCAGACTGATGAATGAAGAGGATGGGAAAGTGACTAAGAAAAAAGCGTTAATGTTGTTTACAGATCTGCTGCTGTGTGTTTTTCTGGTCTGGTTTGACCAGTTCACCAAGGGGCTGGCTATCAGCCATTTGAAGGGAAGATCCGCCTACTCTCTGATCGACGGAGTTCTGGAACTTCAGTATCTGGAGAACCACGGCATGGCTTTCGGTATGTTGCAGAATCAAAAGGTATTTATATTGTTTGTGGGGGTCATCTTTATGCTGGTGCTTCTGTTTTTCCTGCTGAAGATGCCTGCCACCGGTAAATTCCAGGCGATACATGTGATGATGGTGTTCATTATTTCAGGCGGGCTGGGAAATATGCTGGACAGAATGCGTCTGGACTATGTGGTGGACTTCATATATTTTGTACTCATCAACTATCCCATATTTAATGTGGCGGATATCTATGTGGTCTGTGCCACCATAGGACTGTTTATCATGTTTCTGTTTGTGCTTAAGGAAAAAGATCTGGAATTTCTGAACTTTAAGCAGAACCGGTATCGGGAGATGTGATAACATGGAGGAATTTCACTATCAGATTACAGAAGAATATGAGGGAGAGAGAATCGATAAATGCATGTCCCTGCTGATGGATTTTCTCTCCCGCAGCTATATTCAGAAACTGATTAAGGAGGGACAGGTTCTGGTCAATGACAGACCTGTCAAGAGCAGCTATCAGGTGCAGACAGACGATGAAGTATGCTTTTCACTGCCTGACGCTTATGAACCTGAGATCTGTCCGGAGGACATTCCTCTGGATATTTTATATGAGGACCAGGATCTGCTGGTGGTAAACAAACCCAAGCAGATGGTGGTACATCCCGCTCCGGGGCACTATACCGGCACGCTGGTCAATGGCGTCATGTTCCACTGCGGCAGTAAACTGTCCGGGATAAACGGTGTCCTGCGGCCCGGCATCGTCCACCGGATCGACATGGATACCACAGGTTCTCTGATCGTCTGCAAAAATGACAGGGCCCACAACAGTATTGCCGCGCAGTTAAAAGAGCACTCCATTACCCGGCGCTACCGGGCCATATGCCACGGCGTGATAGCGGAGGCGGAAGGAACCGTAGACAAACCCATAGGCCGTCACCCTGCGGACCGCAAAAAGATGGCGGTAAACGTTAGAGGCGGGAAACGCGCTGTAACCCATTACAAAGTGATCCGGCGTTTTCAGGAGTACAGCTATATAGAATGCGAGCTGGAGACAGGGCGCACCCATCAGATTCGGGTGCACATGGCCAGCATCGGGCATCCCCTGCTGGGGGATGAAGTGTACAGCCAGGGGAGAAAATGTCCTTTTTCTCTGCAAGGGCAGACTCTTCACGCCATGACCATCGGATTTATACATCCCTCCACCGGTGAATATTTAGAAATTGTGGCCCCACTGCCGGAATATTTTGTGCATTTGTTAGAAATTTTGCAATAATTAATTGTTTTACGTTCAAATTTGATGTATAATAAGCATAGATAAATGCAAGCATTTATACTTTAAAGGGAAAGAGGGTTATGCGTATGAATACTGTGATTACCATTGGACGTCAGTTTGGCTCTGCGGGACGGGAGATCGGAGAAAAATTAGCGGAATATTTCGGTATCAAGTGCTATGACAAGGAACTGCTCAGCAGGGCGGCTCAGGAGAGCGGTTTCTGCGAGGAGATGATACAGAATCATGACGAGCGTCCCACCAACTCTTTTTTATACAATCTGGTAATGGATACTTATTCCTTTGGCTATAACGCCTCTTCTTTTGTGGATATGCCCATCAGCCACAAAGTGTTTTTGGCGCAGTTTGACACGATAAAGAAGATCGCGGATGAGGGCGGCTGCGTGATCGTGGGACGGTGCGCGGACTATGCTCTGGCGGATTACGAGAACTGCATCCATCTGTTCATCTACGCGGACGAGGATACCAAGGTCAAGAGGATCATGCAAAAGTATGATCTGACCGAATCCAAAGCGAGAGATATGATCGTTAAGAAGGATAAGCAGCGCCAGAGTTATTACAATTATTATTCCTCCAAGAAATGGGGCCGGGCGGACAGTTACGACCTGTGTATCAACAGCAGTGTGCTGGGTGTGGAGGGCACGGTAAAACTCATCATTCAGTATGTGGAGGATTTCGAGGCGAGAAATAAGTAGACATAATAAAACAAAATTTTTCTTGACAAACAAGGCACCTCATGCTATTATAATCCAGTATGCCGCATAACTAGGTAAAAGTGTGTCAATTTGTGACGCCACCAAAGTTAGCGAGTAAGAACGAAAGTATTTCGTACTGGAGTTCGTGAATAGGAGGTGCCTTATGTACGCAATTATTGCAACAGGTGGAAAGCAGTACAAAGTTTCTGAGGGAGATGTGATCAAGGTTGAGAAACTCGACGCGGAAGCTGGCGATACTGTTACTTTTGACCAGGTGATCGCAGTAAGTGACGCTACCCTCAAGGTTGGCGCGGATGTGGCCAATGCCACCGTAGCTGCCACCGTTATGGAGCAGGGTAGAGGTAAGAAGGTTATTGTATACAAATACAAGAGAAAAACCGGCTACCACAAGAAAAACGGTCATAGACAAGCATACACGCAGGTTAAGATCGACAAGATCAACGCTTAATGCAAGTGGACGATTATGACTACAGTAGTGATTCGCAGGACAAGAGCACAGCGGTATGCAGGCTTTACCTGTATGGGACACGCGGACTACGCAAAACCCGGTAAACCGGATATTCTGTGCGCATCCATATCCGTGCTGGTGATCAATACGATCAACTCTCTGGAGGAACTGGCGGGGGAAACCTTGCAGGTGACTACTGATGAGGAGACGGGGTTTATCCAGTGTACGATGGAAAGCGACCTGCAGGAAAAATCCATCTTTCTGATGGATTCCATGGTGTTTGGCCTGCGGCAGCTTGCCAGGACCTACGGAGAAAAGTATCTTACTTTAAAGTTTGAGGAGGTGTAAGTCATGTTGAATATGAACCTTCAATTCTTCGCTCATAAAAAGGGTGTCGGTTCCACCAAGAACGGCAGAGATTCCGAGTCCAAGAGACTTGGCGCGAAGAGAGCTGACGGACAATTCGTAAAGGCCGGTAACATTCTGTACAGACAGCGTGGTACCAAGATCCATCCCGGTGTAAATGTGGGTATCGGCGGCGATGACACATTGTTTGCATTGGTGGACGGCGTTCTGAGATTCGAGAGAAAAGGCAGGGATAAGAAACAGGCTTCTGTATATCCTGTCGAGCAGTAATGCCGGATATCGGACATAGTCAGTGGGGCTTCAAACATATCTTTTTGTTTGAAGCCTTTTAGTTTCTAAGAGGAGTAAAACCGGATGTTTGCAGACAGAGCGACTATATATGTAAAGAGCGGCAAGGGCGGAGACGGACATGTGTCGTTCCGCAGGGAAAAATATGTTCCAAACGGCGGCCCGGACGGCGGAGACGGCGGTCATGGCGGGGACGTGATCTTCCGTGTGGACGAGGGAATGAATACGCTGGTGGATTACCGTCATGTGCGCAAATATAAGGCGGAGGACGGCGAAACCGGCGGCAAGAGGAACTGCCACGGGAAAAACGGACAGAGTATCGTATTGAAAGTGCCTTCGGGAACGGTGATCAAAGAGGCGGAAACCGGAAAAGTCATCGCGGATATGTCCGGCGACACCAGGGAAGTCGTTCTGTTGAGGGGCGGCAGAGGAGGAAACGGCAATCAGCACTATGCCACCAGCACCATGCAGGCCCCCAAATATGCCCAGCCGGGGCAGCCCGCCCAGGAACTGACACTGCTCCTGGAACTGAAAGTCATTGCGGACGTGGGACTGGTAGGTTTCCCGAATGTGGGGAAATCTACGCTGCTTTCCCGGGTGAGCAATGCGCAGCCCAAGATCGCCAACTATCACTTTACCACGCTGACTCCCAATCTGGGCGTGGTCGATCTGGAAGACGCCCGGGGGTTCGTCATTGCGGACATTCCCGGTCTGATCGAGGGCGCTTCCCAGGGCGCCGGTCTGGGACATGAATTTTTGCGCCATATTGAGCGCACCAAAGTCATCATTCATATTGTGGATGCCGCGGGAACAGAGGGGCGCGATCCCATAGAGGACATATACGCCATCAACAGAGAACTGGAAAACTACAATGCGGATATCGCCAAACGTCCCCAGGTCATCGCCGCCAACAAGATCGACGCCATATATTCCACGCAGGAGAGCGATCCCCTGGCAGCTCTGAAGGCGGAGTTTGAACCCAAAGGGATCCCCGTATATCCCATATCCGCTATCAGCGGACAGGGATTGAAGGAGCTGCTGTATCATGTCCGGGAGATGCTGGATGGCCTAGATCAGGAACCTACCGTGTTCGCACAGGAGTACTTTCCGGAGGAGGAGAGGGGCTCAGACATGGATATGCCCTACACCGTCGTATATGACCAGGATGCGGACGAGTATGTGGTGGAGGGCCCCCGTATAGAGAAAATGCTGGGATATACCAATCTGGAGAGCGAGAAAGGTTTCACTTTCTTCCAGAATTTCCTGCGCGACAACGGGATATTGCAGGAGTTGGAACAGTTGGGGATCGAAGAGGGCGATACTGTCAGAATGTATGGGCTAAGTTTTGATTATTACAAATAAGCTCCACGTCCTGCCGGAGCTGATGGCATCTGTCAGGGCTATGGGAGACTGGGGTTCAGAACCCCCTCGAATGGAGGATAGTGATGACAAGTAAACAGAGAGCATATTTAAAGAGTCTTGCCAGCAGCCTGGAGCCTGTTTTTCAGGTGGGTAAATCCAGCCTGACTCCGCAGGTGACGGAGGCCATCGGCGAGGCTTTCAACACCAGGGAGCTGATCAAGGTAGCCGTGCTGAAAAACTGCCTGGACGATCCCAGGGAGATTGGGGAAATGATAGCGGAGCGCACGCATTCCCAGGTGGTGCAGGTGATCGGGAAAAAGATCGTGCTGTACAAGCCCGATCGGGACAACCCAAAGATTCAACTGCCCTGATTGGTCTTCAGGGGAGATGTCTTCTTTGAAGACGGGAGGAATGTGATATGCCGGGCATAGATAGCTGGAAAAAAACAGGCATTGTGGGAGGAACTTTCAACCCCATACATACGGGGCATCTTCTGTTGGGGCAGTGGGCTGTGGAGGAGGCCGGGCTTGACGGCGTGGCCTATATACCCACGGGCAATTCCTACATGAAGGAGCGAAACGAGATACTGCCGGGAGAGGAACGGCTTGCCATGGTAGAGCTTGCCGTCTCGGGCAATGATCGCTTTTGCTGCCTGGATCTGGAGATGAAACGGGAAGGAAACACCTACACCTACGAGACGCTGAAGGAACTGCATACCATGTATCCCCAGACTAGTCTGTACTTTATCGTGGGCGCCGACTGCCTTTTTTCCATAGAAAACTGGTATAAGCCGGAGAGCATCTTCCGACACTGTACTTTGCTGGCGGCGTCCCGCAACGGTATGCCCATGGAGACGCTGGAGCAAAAGCGCCGGGAGCTGGAAAAACGCTATGGAGCGGATATCCGGCTGATGTCTTTTCCCAATATGGAGATCTCCTCCACGGATATCCGCCGCCGCTGCGCGGAGGGCAGGAGCATTCAATATCTGGTGCCCGATCCCGTGAGAGAGTATATTAAGCGCAACCATTTTTACGAAGGCATTCAAAATCGCTAATCTGAGGATACGGCATTGAAAGAAAATGAGTCAAATAAACATGAATCAAAAAAATCAGAATTGAGTAAATTAAGAAAAGAGATTTCCAAAGTCCAGGACAATAAACGCTTTGAACATACTCTTAGCGTGGCCTACACAGCCGCCAATCTGGCCGCCTGTCACGGAGCGGATATCGAACAGGCGCTGATCGCGGGTATGCTGCATGATTGCGCCAAGTGTCTGTCCGATGAAAAGCTGTTAAGTATTTGTAAGGAACATCAGATACAGACCAGCAGGGAAGAGCGTCAAAAGCCCTCTCTGCTCCATGCGAAAGTGGGCAGCTATCTTGCGGCGAAAAAGTATCATGTTGAGGACCCGGATATTTTGAACGCCATCCATAATCATACCACAGGACGTCCCGGCATGTCCCTGCTGGAAAAGATCGTCTTTGTGGCCGACTATATGGAACCGGGGCGCAAACAGGCCCCACGGCTTGAACAGATACGCAGGACAGCTTTTAACGATTTGGACGGGGCCGTGCTGATGATCCTGGAGGATACGCTGGAGTATCTACAGAGTAGTGATTCCGTGATAGACAAGACCACTCAGGAAACCTATTTGTATTACAAAGCGGCATATTCTCGGGTAACACATTGACGAATTTGCCGGGATCATAAGAGACCTAGGATCATATATTTTCAAATGGAGGAAACCGTATGAATACATCCAAGGAAATTGCCAGACTTGCCATCGAGGCGCTGGAAGACAAGAAAGCGGAGGATATTAAGATCATTGATATCAGCGAACTATCCGTAATAGCGGATTATTTTATCATCGCCGGGGGCAGCAACCGCAGCCAGATCCAGGCGCTCAGCGACAATGTGGAGGAGAAACTCGGCCGCGCGGGCCATCCCAAAAAACAGGTGGAAGGCTATGACACCGCCAACTGGATCCTAATGGATTTTGGCGATGTGATCGTACACGTATTTGACAAGGAAAACCGCCTGCTGTACGACCTGGAACGTATCTGGCGTGACGGCAGGCAAGTGTCAAAGGAAGACCTGTAGGCCTATATAAAAAACAGTGGTTACTCTTACCAGAATAGCCACTGTTTTTCATATTGCGGCATAATATGCGTTATGACGCATCCCCACGGCCGTTTCCAAGATGCATATAAAAGGTGATCAGGTATAATCCGCAAAGCCCTACGATCACATAGACAATTCTGGATAACCAGGACATATCACCAAAGATAAAGGCCACCAGGTCAAATCGGAAAAGGCCGATCAGCGCCCAGTTGAGGGCACCGATAATAACAATGGTCAATGCTGTGCCGTCCAAATATTTGTTTCCCATATGATTTCCTCCATTCCATATAGTCACAACTACAGGATACTGAATCCCATATTCTATTGTGTCCCTGTAACGGAGAAATATACACGATCAGCGGTAAAAGCGAAAAACGCCGAAGACTTTTCCCAAAATCTGGCAATCATCAACAATGATCGGCTCCATGGTATCGTTCTCAGGCTGCAGCCTTACATGCCCGTTCTCTCTGTAAAATGTCTTAACGGTAGCGGAATCATCCACCAGAGCCACCACCATATCTCCGTTGGACGCGGTGCTGCAGCAATTGACAAAAATGCGGTCTCCGCTGAAAATGCCGACATTGACCATGGAATCGCCTTTTACCTTCAGGATAAAGGACTCGCCTCTGGGCACCACATCCGCCGGAATAGGAAAGTACTCCTCAATATTTTCCTGCGCCAGGATGGGCTGCCCTGCCGCCACCTGTCCCACAACAGGAATACTCACCATCTCGGTGCGTACCATCTGAAAGCTGTCGTCGCAGATTTCAATGGCTCTGGGCTTGGTAGGGTCGCGGCGGATATATCCGTTCTTCTCCAGAGTTTCCAGATGGGAGTGCACGGAAGATGTTGACTTTAAATGTACTGTCTCACAGATTTCCCTGACCGTGGGAGGATATCCTTTTTTCAAAATCTCATCCTTAATATAGTCCAAAATTTCCTGTTGCTTACCTGTTATCTTACCATACCCCATCCAAGTGGTCCTCCGTTTCTCAAAAGCTATTATCGGTTACTTTTTCTCATTATAACACAGATGTTTTCAAAAAGCAAACATATATTCCAAAAATATGTTCGATTTTTGCTTGACAAAAGAATGTACGTTCGATATAATACACTAAAAGGAACGTATGTTCCGAACGGGTGATCCCGCAAGGTACGCTGCCGCAGTTTCGGACAACGCAGCGGAGATTATGAAACTAACAGGTCCTAAGGAGGAGCCGAGATGAGCCAGACCATATATAATATCAGAGAGAGAGAGTTAAAAAACTACCGCAGGAAACTAAAAAGACAGAGAGAGGTTCGCCGCACTTTCATATTGACAGGTATTACTTTTGTTCTGGTGCTTGCGTTTACTCTTTCCTATCGTGCGCTGCTGACCCATGCCAACACAGATCTGGGGAATACTTCTTATAAATACTATACCAGCGTCCAGGTACAGCCCGGAGATACTTTGTGGGATCTGGCCGACAGATATGCGGACGGAGAACATTATGAGAGCCAGGCACAGTATATCACGGAGGTTATGAATATGAACCACCTGACCGAGGAGACTATCTGTGCCGGAGATTATTTGATCATTCCGTATTATTCCGAGGAATTTGTTCAATAAAGGAGGTTGTACAATAAAATAATCGTGCGATATCCATAGCGGTGAATAGACGCGGAATGAGGGAGGACCGGGAGAAATATTTTATCCCTTATTTTATATCCCGCCGTATAACAATGGCCGGAAACTAAAGACCCTATTGGGGCAGACTCCCAAGACGCAGATATTTTCTGCCAATATGTATGAGCTTGAGATCCTGCGGTTACTGTGTATTCTTGCACCGGACAGCAGTGAAGTAAAATATATGATCGACGAGACGGTAAGACGTTTGAAAACCACCTGTTTCGGATTTATGGACGACGGAGTGGGGGAGTGCTTTGACACGTCTCTCGTAGTGCTGAGATTTATCGCTGCAGCGGCGCAGGATGAAACGGAGTGGATCAAAGGCATCCCGTTCGTCCATATATATTGAAAAATATTCTTGCTCGATATTCGGAATGTTTCTGATATTTTTATTCCCGCAGCCGCACTGCGTTTGCCGCCCGGCGTCTGCGCTCATCCTCCTGGGCCGCGTAATGCTTTCTGGTCGTATTGACATCGCTGTGCCCCAGCACATCGGCTACCAGATAGATATCTCCGGTTTCCTGATACAGTGCCGTGCCATAGGTGCTGCGCAGCTTATGGGGAGTGATCTTTTTAAGTGTGGTGACGCGGGAGGCATATTTTTTTACCAGATTTTCAACCGAGCGTACAGCCATGCGCCTGTTTTGCAGAGAGAGGAACAGAGCATTCTCATGTCCCTGCGCCGGTATCATATGTTCGCGTTGTTCCAGGTAATCCAGAAGAGCAGTCCCCACCTCTTCCCCGAAATAGATAATGGCTTCCTTGCCGCCTTTTCGCAGGATACGGATTCCATAGACGTCAAAGTCCACATCGCGGATATCCAGTCCTACGCACTCAGACACACGGATTCCGGTTCCCAATAGAAGAGTGATCAAAGCCACATCACGCAGCTTGGTCTTTTTGTGATATTCCTGTTCCTTTTTTGTGAGTTTAGTGCCGTCCTCAACCTGATCCAATAATATGGCCACCTCGTTTGGCTCTAAGCGGATAATCTCTTTCTCGTGCTGTTTGGGAAGAGGTACCAGAGCCGCAGGATTTTTCTCTATTTTTTCATTTTCAAAGAAGTAGTTGTAGAAACTTCGCAGCGAAGCCAGTTTGCGGCTCTTTCCGCGTTCCTCATTGATGATATTTTTTCCGTCCTTCTGGTACAGGGATACATATTCCAGATATTCCTCGATATCCTGTCTGTTTAACATGTCCAGATATTCCATGGGTATCTCTGAGATGTCCATTTTAGCGCAGGCACTGTTTTTCTCGTGCAGAAATTCAAAAAACATGCGCAGGTCATAGGCATAGGCCAGCCGGGTACGGGCGGAAGTATACTGCTCGATTCCCCTGAAAAATTCCTTGCAAAACGGGGGCAATTCCTCAAGAACTGCCCGCATCTTCAGGATATTCTGCATTTTCTGTTCCTCGTGGTAGCTGGTGCCCGGATTATTATTTGCCAAAGTATTCACTCCATCCTTTCAGATTTCCGTTTTGAATCGCCGTAAACATCCGCTCTTTTACGCCGGGATTCTCCTGATTTAGCTGACGGAGCAGCTTTTTCACATATTCTCTCCTGGTATTGCCGTCGGCGGGACAGGGACTTTTCACTACAGGAACGTCATATTTGTGTACAAATCCTATCACATCCGCTTCATTCATATACATCAAAGGCCGTATTACGGTCAGCTCTGTGCGGTCCAGGTAAGTCACGGGAGCAAATGTATGAAAGCGCCCCTCATAGATCAGAGACAGCAGCATGGTCTCCACAACATCGTCCTTGTGATGCGCATAGGCCACTTTATTGCAGCCCACAGCTTTAATGGCATTGTTGAGCGCCCCCTTGCGCATCTTGGCGCACAGCGCGCAGGGATTATCCTCCTTGCGCTCCTCAAATACCACTTGGGCGATATCTGTTTTTACTACGGTATATTCCACGTTCAGGCTTTCACACAGTTCTTTGATTCGGTCCAGATTCAGATTATCAAAGCCCAGATCCACTGTCACCGCATGAATGGAAAAGGGCGTGGGATAGAACCTCATGAGACCGTGAAGAGCATAGAGCATCGTCAGGGAGTCTTTCCCTCCGGAGATTCCGACGGCAATCCTGTCTTCCTCCTGGATCATATGATAATCGTCTATAGCTCGTCGGACATAGCTTAATACCTGCTGCAATTTCATGGGTCGTCACTCCTCCTCATATAAAGTATTTTACCTTCTTTTTATTGAGGAGACAATGGTTTTCTCGATTTTTTCGGTAAAATCCCCCTTGTTATATATCATAAATAAGTGTATTATAAATGGGGGGAAAAATATATTATGGCGGGAACGAGGTTAAAGCAAAAAAATGAAGATTAAGTGGAAAAATCAGTATGTTAAATGGGGGCTGACGGCGCTGTTGGTGATCATTGGAAGCATCATGTTTTATTATCTGCTGTTCCATTCTTCCAATATCAAGTCGGCCTTTAATATCATAGTGGGGATCATGATGCCGGTGGTATTTGGTTTCATACTGGCTTATCTATTAACCCCTGTTTTAAACACAATAGAACAAAAGGTACTTTATCCCCTCAGAAAAGTCCTTAAGCTAAAGGACCGCCCTAAAACTCCTCAAAGGACACGTATGCTGAGTGTTTTGACCACAGCCCTGCTGTTTTATCTGGTCATTCATCTTCTGATAAGTATGCTGGTATCCCAGATTGTCCCCAGTATCCAGAACATCGTATCAAACTTTGATACATATATGACAAATTTTACGAACTGGATGAATCAATTGCTGGCGGACAATCCGGATATCAAGGATTATGCCATAGGTTTGATAAACCGTTATTCTGTGGAATTGGAACGTTTTCTGAATGAGACGGTTCTGACCAAGTCCAGCGAGCTCATTAAGACTGTGTCCCTGAGTGTCCTTGGGATCTTTAAGACATTGTGGAACTTTATTATCGGATTTATCATCTCCATTTATATTCTCGGCAGCAAGGAGAAATTTGCCATACAGGCCAAAAAGCTGATATATGCTATTTTTCAAGCCGACAATGCCAATGTGATCATCAATAATTTCCGATTTGCGCATAATACCTTTATCGGCTTTATCAGTGGCAAGATCCTGGATTCGCTGATCATTGGGATGTTGTGCCTGATCGGGACCACGCTGCTGCAGACTCCCTATGCGGCCTTGATCAGTGTGATCATCGGAGTGACCAATATCATTCCCTTTTTCGGCCCTTTTCTGGGAGCTATTCCCAGCGCCGTGCTGATCCTGGTAGTAGATCCCATGCATCCGCTCAATTGCGTATACTTTGTAATCTTTATTCTGATCCTTCAGCAGGTGGACGGCAATCTGATCGGTCCCAAGATCCTGGGGGATTCCACCGGCCTGTCCGGTTTTTGGGTGATATTTGCCATCACTTTATTTGGCGGTCTGTTCAATGTGCTGGGTATGATCGTGGGAGTCCCGATCTTTGCAATCATATACGCAGCGGTGAGATCATATGTCAATTCGGCCCTGGTCAAGAAGAAAATGCCGATAAAGAGCAGCGTCTATGAAAATATAGAATGCGTAGATGAGGCTGGAATCCATACCATAGATAATCTGGAGCGCCGCAGGCTTATCAAGGCGAAGAACCTGGAAAAGAAAGAGCGGAAAAACGGCAACAAACAGGAGGAACTCGACGGAAACGACAAAGCGCCACTGATTTCCGGTATGCGGTTTATCAGCAATGTGGAGGAGTGGAAGAGAAGAGTGCCCGTGCGCTGGGATGACGCTAATGTAATTGCCAGGGATGCTTTTATGGACGATATACACGATATGGCAGATATGCAGGAAACGGCAGCCGTTTCTCCCAAAACCGATCCAGAGGCTGACCCTGTCAGCACCCCTGCGGAAGATGGCAGTGAAAGATAATCATAGAAATTAAAAAACAGTAATGGGAGAGGAGCAGTAAAAAAGCCATGCGATTTGTTATACAGAGAGTGACAAGGGCCAGTGTGACCATAGACCAGAAGATAGTCGGTTCGATAGAAAAAGGGTTCCTGGTTTTGATCGGCGTAAACCAGACGGATACGCAGGCCATAGCGGATAAGATGCTCAAAAAACTATTGGGATTGAGGATATTTGAAGACCAGAACGGCAAGACCAATCTGTCTTTGCATGATGTGGACGGAAGTTTACTTTTGGTATCGCAATTCACTCTCTATGCCGATTGCCGCAAGGGGAATCGGCCTTCCTTTATCAATGCAGGCGCTCCAGACGTGGCAGAAAATTTGTATCAGTATATCATAGAGCAATGCCAATGTCAATTTCCTGATGCCCCAGAGAAAGTTCAACACGGCATTTTCGGAGCCGACATGAAAGTTTCTCTGTTAAACGATGGCCCATTTACCATTATACTGGATTCAAACGATTTGTCTTAATAAGTTTAACAAATTAGTTGGCAGCTTAGGATTTCCCTTTAAATAAGGTTTCAGGCATTGTCGTCGCAAGCCCTTCAATAATTCCCAACCTTAACAAGTTTAACGAATTAGTTGGTGCCCCATGATTTCCTCTGAAATATTGTTGCATGGCGCCAACTATTCGTTAAACTTGTCTTTTGCGCATAGTTACATATAGGATACAATACTACTCTTTTACATATCCTGCCGCAGGTTTTTCAGCTTTTCAAACAATTCCAGATCATCCGCAGTGACCTGAATGTTGGTCTGCAGTTCCAGGCCGTCTGCGGTGATCACTTTGCACTCCATAACAGTGCCTTCCTGTATGCCAGCCTTCGCAAGGGCTTTTGCAAACTTCAGAAACTTGGGATGATTGTTTTTAAATTTGTCAAAATCTCCCTTAAGTCCCAGCAATGTCATTGGGTTTATGTTCATATTTTTATCACCTCGTAACTTATACTGCATTTCCGAGTAACCTGACTACATAACGTCAGCCATATACGCTTAACCAGTGCAATACGGTAAATTCTGGCGTTATGTAGTATAAACAATGAGTCTCAGTCCGTCATGGCCTGTTTGATAGCGTTCATCAATTCCCCATAAGTTTCGTAGGCCGGCAACTGCGGATTATCCTCTTTGATCTTGTCCGTACTTTTAAATAAAAATCCCGCCTTACTTGCCTTTATCATTCCCAGATCATTATAACTGTCGCCGCTGGCAATCGTTTCATATCCGATAGACTGCAAAGCCTTGACCGTAGCCAGCTTGGAATCGGCGATACGCATCTTAAAACCGGTAATTTCCCCGTTATCCGCCACTTCCAGAGAATTACAGAATATGGTGGGCCAGCCCAGCTTTTGCATGAGAGGGCTGGCAAACTGGGTAAAGGTATCGCTGATAATGATCACCTGTGTTATGGAGCGCAGCTCGTCCAAAAACTCTCTTGCGCCGGGCATGGGATCGATCGTCGCAATGGTTTCCTGTATTTCCTTAAGTCCCAGCTTATGTTCTTTCAGAATGGACAGCCGCCATCTCATCAACTTCTCATAGTCCGGCTCATCTCGGGTAGTTCTCTTCAGTTCGGGGATTCCACTGGCCTGGGCAAAAGCAATCCATATCTCCGGCACCAGTACTCCCTCCAGATCCAAACAGGTTATATACATGTATTCTCCTCCATACTCTTTATTCCAGGCAACCTCAAGGCTGTCCGGAAATTTACAAATTTAGTCACATTATACATCAATTACAGTGGTTCCACAATAGCGAAAATGTAAAAAGCGGAGGGATGCGCCTATAAAAGGCGGCATCCCTCCGTAACATATTGCTTTTTCTTACTTATTGAAGTATGTGAAGAATAAGTCTCCTTCTGTGTCGTTATCGAAAAGCTCCAAGAAAGACACGGAAAACTCCTTCGCCTCTGCGGGTACTTCAAAGATTATATGATAGGTACATTTGTCACCCTTTGCCAGAGTGTACTCGTCAGGCATCACCGTGCTGGAACCGTCCATCACTACTCCGTAGTCATAGTCGTCCGGTCCGTTGCCCAGATCATGCCACTGAATCTGGAAATCACTGTTGAACATGGGAAGAGCCTCGCCAAATGTATTCTTGATACTGACTACCACATCCAATAACTGATATCCGTCGGCGGGAACATAGCCCTCATAATCAGAAGGGTATGCCACGGAGTCAACACTGTAATCAAAGAACACTGTCCTGAAAGTAGTGCCAACCTCTCCCTCCGCATATCCGTCCTCTGCCGTCACCACAGAACTTACAGGAGTTCCGCAGGCTGTGAGCATCATACAAACCATCATCAGCGCCGCAATACATGCTACCAATTTTTTACTGATCTTCATAATATCCTTTTCCTCTCCTCTTTCCTTTACATTTTATGATAGTCGGAATACCGACGATCATAGAAAATTATAGTACTTATTTTGGCTTTTGTCTATATCTTTACCAAAATATTTTTTCAAATATTTTATATTTATAGCACATATTTTGTAGTTCACATATTCTTCTTTCTGCTGTGGTTGATTCCAAGTATCGTGAATCCTCCGATCAAATCTATCACAATGAGGATTCCGCCCACCATCAGCTCAGCCATCCATAACAATACCAGCGCGATCCCCGGTCCCCTTCCCATCAATTGCGTATGTCCCTTATAAGCAGAAAAATCATATACTGTCACCTGAGACAGCTGCGGAGCCGTATCCTGATAATACTGATACGCAGAGAACGCATCGTCCATGATCTCAAAACCCTGGGACAGATCCATGACCTGATACTGCCCTTTCCAATAGGCCACGGGATAATAGCTGCCCTCCATGGAAGGAATTTGCCCTATCTGTTCCTCTGACATGCAAAAAGCGATGATCTCCGGACTGCCATTGATTCCGAATACCTCATAGTATTTTCCGTCCTTTTCCCCCCGCAGCAGCGCCACCTCTATCAGCTCTCCGCTTTCGGATGTCTCTTTGTCCGCCGCGGATACGGTATTGCAGGATTCCCATACCATTAGGTACGTCAGAGCCATGACCAGAACTGTCAGAGCTATGAGAATGGGCAGGATCACTTTCAGGCAAACGTTAAATATCGGTTTATTTTTCTTCATGATATCCCTCATTTCTGTATATTACCCGACAGGGACGGTCCGCTGTGCGGATGCTCTATAAGAGACACTCTGCGGGCAAAACGCCGTCCGTACACTCCCGTAAAGATCTCGTGATATTCCGCAAAGCTGACCCGGCGTCCCCCAAGAGTCATGATCTCCATCTCCACCCCAAAGAGATCGACATGGTAATCCATACTGTCAAAACCGCAGGAAAGGTAGAACTGCTTTCGGCGCATACGCTGCTGCATATTCCCGCAGGGAACCTGCGTTGCCTCGATCTCCAGCAATATCCGCCTGTCATTGTACCGCTCCCGCAAGAGTTCAAGCGCCCGGGTACCGCAGCCCTGTCCCCGGACCTGCTCTGCAATGGCAAAATAGTCCACAAGCAACAGATCCCGCCATGCGATGGTGATGAGCTCTCCCACCAGACAATTGTTCTCGTCCAGCAGTCCCAGAATATCGGTGATCCCTGCCCGCTTTTTCATTTTGATCAGCCAGAACGGCTTTTTCTCACTGGCGGGAAAGGCGGAGCGATACAGTTTCTTTAAATCTCTCAACTGTCCCCTGGTCAGTTGATCCGTAATGCGAATATCCATTATTCGTCCCCTTATTTTTTATAACAAACGCTGGCCGGAAAAGCGGCGCTTTTCTTATACTAAGGCGCCCTGTGCAAAAAAGTAAGCCGCCAACTGTGCCCTTGAGCTGAACTGCTCCGTCTGTATCAACTCCCATACTTCTTCCCTGGTATAAAACCGAGAGTCAATCTGTTCATTCTCCGAAGTATGGTCATGCATCTCCCCCTCCGCCTCCACAATGGCGATATAGGTAGTGACGTCGGAAAAAGCCACCGCCGCAAAAGACGCCGGCAGGATGTCGCGTATCTTTTTCACCGAAAGTCCCGTTTCTTCATACAATTCACGCTGAATGCAGTCCTCCACAGACTCTCCTTCCTCCAACATGCCGGCGCACAGATTGTAGACGCTCCGGTTGACTCCCATGCGAAATTCGTGCAGCAAAAGCATTCTTCCCTGGCAGATCGCCACGATGGACACGCCACTGGGACTTTTCCCCAGATCATCCGGGGAAGACAGTTCCCGGCGGCTGACCATCTCGTACTTTTTCTCTCTGCCTGCCTTATTAAGATAGGTGAGTTCATAGTTTTTTAAAAATCTACCGTTCCCCACCTTTTCCATTTTTAACAATTCCATGTTTTATCGCTCCTGTTCTTTTGTCTCAGCCATTTGCCCTCATCTGTTCCCTCAGCGAGGGAAATACCTTTTTGCGGGTAATCTCCACCAGCCCCAGCGGCGTCATATCCACTATCTGCACAGTCACCGGATCCTCCCTTGTCAGTTCCCGCAGAATCCGCAGCAGTTCCTCCTCCTGGGCCAGGGTGGCAAGGTTGATAAAATCCACTATGATGATGCCCGAGAGATTCCGGAGTCGCAGTTGGCGGGCCACCTCCGCGGCGGCTTCCAGGTTCACCCGCCGCATGGAATCCTTCGGGGTCTGTTCCCCGGAGAGTTTTACGCATTTTCCGGTGTTTACATCGATAGCAGTGAGGCTTTCCGTTTGCTCGATCACCAGATTGGCCCCTGATCTCAGCCACACCGTCTTTCCCAGTGCTTCCTGCAGCCTGCTCTCCAGCCCATAGAGCTTATCCAGAGACAACTGACTGTCCTGATACAGCCGCAGCCGCTTTGTACCCGCAGAGAGCATATCCGAAAAAAGCTGCCGCGATTCCTCATATATCTGCGGAATGTCTGTCACGATCTCCTCATATTCGTCGGGTAAAAACGGAGACAGCGCCTCCTCCAGCGCCGTTCCGGCCTCCAGCAGACAGCTATAACAGGTGCGGTGCCGCCCCCTCAGAAAAAGGGCGGTAAAACGCTGTCGCAGCACCTGATATTCCTCCAGCAGCCTACTCTCCTCCCCCTCTTCCAGAGCCTGTCCGGCCTGGGTGCGCAGGACCAGCCCGAAGGGAGGCACTCCCTCCTCCTGTAATGGCCGCCCGTCCCCGTCCGTGATCCCCGCTTTTTTTAGAAAATCCACCGCCTGTCTACGCAGGGCAGGGTCCAACTTCTTGGAGATTCCCGTTTTGACGGCTCCGATAGCAAACACAAAGTACTTTCCCCGCAGGGCGATACCGGTGGTCACGGCCGCCTGTTTGGTCTTAACCGCTTCCTGACTGAGCTGTACCAGCAGTTCGTCTCCCTCCAAAAGCCTGCCGTCATAGACCCTGCCTGTCAGAAAAGGAGGCGCTTTCTCCAGTTCATTCATGCGCAGAAAACACTGCTCCCTGTCAGCAATTTCCACAAAACAGGCGTTCATATTCTTGAGTACCTTTTTGACTTTTCCCAGATATACCGCGCCCAGGCGGCTCCGGCGGCAGGAGGAGAAAGTCTGCAGCGCCGTCAGGCGGTCCTGCTTTAACAGTGCGGCGATCATCAGAGGATCGGACTTAGGTCTGTCGCCCACCGTAGCGCCCGGCGGACAGACTGTTATGAGCAGTCTGCCCCGTTCCTGCTCTCTGCGCTGGGTCTCCCTGTCCGGTCTGGCGCCGTTATACTCTATCGATCTGCTCATTTTCTTTCTCCTGCATCCATTTCAGACGCTCCGCCTCGGCAGCGGCCAAAGTCTCCTGCCGGATCCGCAGGTTTTCCGCCATGGTTTCCTCCTTGCGCAGACGGGCCTGTCTGGCAATCTCGATCCGTTCCTCATCCACCATAGGTCGGGTGATCGGGCTGCCTACGGCATCCATGGGGGCCAGTTTCATGGGTTCTCCCTCCGCCGCCAGATCAATATAGGTGTCCCGGCGGTGAACGGTAAACGCGTTTTCCGCGAGCTCCTCCCCCTGCCAGGCGGCGTAGGCCTCCAGTATCTGAGACGGCTTGATGTTGCCGCTGCTGGAGGCATTCACCGTCATAAGGATGGCGCCGCTCTCCTTATCTGCCGTCAGTTCATAGATTCCCGGCCGAATGTCTACTGTCAGCGTGTTTTTCTTTGTCTCCTTGGTGATCAGGATCTGCGGCAGAGCATAAAACGCCTCCAGCTTACCCAGATAATCGAAGGAGGGCTCTCTTCCCTCCCGGAATCTGACCGTATAGGCGGCAGCCGCCACGCTGGCCATGGCGTTTTCCGCATGCTCCGGCAGCAACACCACGCTGACCACTTCTATCCCCGGCACACTGGCGCGGTTAAAGCGCTCTATCATATCCCTGGAGTCCGTGACGCTGTTGCATTCGATATCCATATATTCCCCGTCGCTGGTCAGTCCCACGCCCAAAGGCGCCGCAAAGGTCATGATCTGATGGGGGCTGAATCCTGTAGTATAAGCTACGTCAATTTCTGCCCTGCGGATACATTTCTGGAAAAAACGCATGACGTCCAAATGTCCGATAAAACGCACCGGCCCGTACTTGCGAAACTTTACACGCACTTTCATAAGCCGTTCTCTCCTGTCTCTCTGGGTTCAAAGCATATGCCGCCGCCAAATCTGGCCACGCCGCAGCCCTGACATCTGACTTTGCAGTTCTCCGAAATCTGTTCTTTCCGGGCTTTCAGCCATTCCCTTTTCAGGAATTCCTTCGTCACGCCGCAGTCGATAAAATCCCAGGGAAATATCTCGTCCAGATCCCGTTCCCTGTGGGAATAGAACTCCGTGGTCAGGCCGCACTGCGCCATAGCCTCCTCCCATGCGTCATTGTGGAAGTACTCGCTCCAGGCGTCATAAAAACAGCCTTTTTTATAGACGCGCAGGATCACCTGAGCCAGACGCCGGTCACCTCTGGCCAGCACTCCCTCCCACACGCTGGTATCCGCCTCGTGGTAATTGTACTTGATGCTCTTCTGATTTAGCTGTTCGGAGATACACTTACGGGTAAAATAAGCCTTTTCTATAAATTCCTCCTTGGTACACTGGGCAGCCCACTGGAAAGGCGTAAAGGGCTTGGGCACAAAGAAAGAGGTGCTGGTGACGATCTGCACTTTCCCGTTTGTACGGGCCGCTTTGGGCACTTCTTCGTAAAATGTGGCGGCGATCTCGTTGGATAGCTGGGCGATCCCCCGCATGTCCTCCTCCGTCTCTGTGGGCAGGCCCAGCATAAAGTACAGCTTGACCCTTGTCCAGCCGCCCCGGAAAGCCAGCGCGCAGCCCCGGAGGATATCTTCTTTTGTCAGTCCCTTGTTGATCACATCCCGCAGCCTCTGGCTGCCCGCCTCCGGTGCGAACGTCAGGGAGGATTTGCGGATATCCTGGATCTTGCTCATCACATCCAGGGAGAAAGCGTCGATCCGCAGGGACGGCAGGGATATATTGATATTTTTCTCCCGGCATTTTTCTATGAGAAAATCGATCAACTCCGGCAGACGGCTGTAATCGCTGGAGCTCAGGGAGCTTAAAGAGATCTCCTCATGTCCGGTGTTTTTCAGCATTTCCAGCGCGTACTTTTTCAGCAGTTCCACATCCCGCTCCCGCACCGGACGATACAACTGGCCTGCCTGGCAGAAACGGCAGCCCCTGATACAGCCCCGCTGGATCTCCAGCACTACCCGGTCCTGTGTCACTTTCATATAGGGAACCACCGGTTTCATGGGATAATAGGTGTCCGACACCTGCATCTCCACCTCTTTTAACACGGTGCGGGGAATCCCCTCCTCTGTGGGTTCAAAGCTTTTGATCGTGCCGTCCTCGTTGTATTCCGTCTGGTAGAACCGGGGCGCGTACATGCCCGGCAGCCTGGCAGCCCGGCGCAGAAATTCCACCCGCCCGCAGCCCTCTTTTTTGCAGGCTTTGTAGAGATCCAGCAGCTCACGGTACCGGGTCTCCCCCTCTCCGATATAGAACAGGTCAAAAAAGTCCGCAATTGGCTCCGGATTATAAACGCAGGGGCCGCCGCCAATGACGATAGGACAGTCTTCCCCCCGCTGCGCCGCCATAAGCGGTATCCCGGAGAGATCCAACACTTGCAGGATATTGGTATAGCACATCTCATACTGTATGGTAATTCCCAGAAAATCCATATCCTTTACCGGTTCCTGAGACTCCAGGCAAAAGAGGGGGATATTCTGCTGTCTCATGATGGCGTCCAGATCCACCCAGGGGGAGTAGACCCGTTCGCACCACACGTCCTCCCAGCTGTTGAACATATCATACAGGATCTGGATGCCCAGATGGGACATGCCGATCTCGTACACATCGGGAAAACACATGGCAAAGCGCACCGCTACCCGGGACTTGTCCTTTACCACCGCATTCACCTCATTGCCGATATATCTGGCAGGCTTTTCTATTTTCATCAGAATGTCGTCTGACAGAGCCAGTTTTTCCGTTGTCATCCGTCTTAAGTCTTCCTTTCCGGTTACTTGTACTTTATCAGTATACGGCAACTGTCCTATAAAAGCAAGTTAAACACCCACACAAAAATGACGCCGCATAAATCCGGAGATTTCCTGCGCCGTCATGTGCTCCGCCTTTGGTGTCATGGAGCGGAGATATAATCGTATTGAAGATACTCCCGTATCTGCTCTCCGGTCAAGCCAAACAGGGTGTCTCCCCGGTGGTCGGCCAGCGCCAGCAGACATACCAATATGGCGGCCAGCAGGATCCGCAGGCCCAAAGTGCCGCCCGTTCCTCCCGTATCCCCCATACCGTCCCAGTCCGCCCCGGCGTCATAGTCCGGGGAAGGGTCCTGGTCAAAATAGCTGAGCGTTCTGCCATACAGCAGTTGTTCCCGCTGGCCCAGATCCTGTCTGTCCTGCTGATACCGCTCCCTGACCTGTCTTTTCAACTGCAGTCTCTGCTGTGTGGAAAAATCGCTCATGATCCGTCTGCCTCCTCGCTTCCTGCTAGTTCATTTAGGTAATTACGAAACCCCCTTTTGTCAGTTCCGAATTGTGCATATTGTATATTCCATAAGCTGGCCTTCCGCAACCGTCGGTACCTGGGGTTGCTAGCAACCCCCGATGCCGTATTTTGGCATCTTATGTACCGCTACGGCGAGGACAGAGCGAGAGCGTGCCAGCGTTGGAGTATACAATTTGCACAATGACACTGGCGAAATAAATGCGTTTCGCAAACGCTTATAGTTCATTGTATGAGAGGACCGGAGAGCCTAGCACTGTCATTCGCCGTTTTTGTCCACTATCTTTTGAAAAAAGCAGCTGCGGGAGCCGGTATGGCAGGCGGCTCCTATCTGATCGATCCGGGCCAGCAAAGTGTCCCGGTCGCAGTCCGCCGTCAGGGACAGCAGATGTTGATAATGTCCGCTGGTTTCCCCCTTCAGCCACTGCTCCTTGCGGCTGCGGCTGTAATAATGCATCATGCCGGTGCGCAGCGTATCGTTATATGCCTGTTCGTTCATATAGGCCATCATCAGGACGTCTCCGTTCTTCGCGTCCTGTGCGATCACAGGTACCAGCCCCTGTGGATCCTTCTTTAGATCCTCCCACGTGAGAGCGATATTCCAGTCCATCTTGTGTCTCCTTATTTATTCCCGCCAGCAATGAGTCAAGCGGCCGTGCCTGCACGGACAGCTGACGAATGCCGCGGGGTGCTACAGCTTTCCCTTAGTGCTCAGTACCCCGGAAAGTCTCGGCTCCGCGGCGGTGGCCTGGTCGAGGGCTTTGGCAAAGGCCTTGAACATGGCCTCGATCATATGGTGGTTGTTGCCGCCCTGCAGCATCCGCAGATGCAGGTTCATCCCCGCGCTGTAGGAGACTGCATAGAAAAATTCCCTGACCAGTTCCGTGTCCAGCTCTCCCACCCGCTGCGCCGTAAAATCGCAGTCAAACTGTAGATAGGGCCTGCCGCACAGATCCACGGCGCACAGAGCCAGAGATTCATCCATGGGCAGGATGAAATAGCCATAGCGGCAGATTCCCGCCTTGTCACCCACGGCCTCAGATATGGCCTGTCCCAGCACGATCCCGGTATCCTCCACCGTATGGTGGCCGTCCACGGCAAGATCTCCTTTCACCCTGCATGTCAGGTCAAAAAAACCATGGCGGGCAAAGCCTTCCAGCATATGATCCAGAAAGCCGATCCCCGTATGTACCTCCGCTCTTCCGCTGCCGTCAAGGTTTAAGGTGATCTCAATCTCCGTCTCCTTTGTGCTGCGTTTCACGCTGCTCTTACGCTCCATACTCTCCTCTTTTCCGCCATACCGCCAGTTGTTGACCGACCGGGCTGCGCCCTGACTGGGGCTGGTATCTTATTTTTTTACTCTTCAAAACGCACCCGGATACTGTTGGCGTGAGCGGTCAGTCCTTCGCTCTCCGCAAACAGTTCTATATCCTGATGTACAGCCTGCAGCGCCTCCCGGGAATATGAGATAACGCTGGTCTTTTTGATAAAGTCATCCACATTTACCGGTGAGAAAAACTTGGCCGTGCCGTTGGTGGGCAGGATGTGGTTGGGACCTGCGAAATAGTCTCCCAGCGGTTCCGAACTGTATTCTCCCAAAAAGATGGCGCCGGCGTTTCGGATCCTTGTCATGGTGTCAAAAGGATTCTTCGTCAGGATCTCCAGGTGTTCGGAGGCGATATCGTTGGCGGCCTCTATAGCGGATTCCATATTCTCCGCCAGCAGGATATATCCGTAGTTGTCCAGAGATTTCTGCATGATCTCCCGGCGGGATAAGCGCTCCAGAAAACCGTCCACCTCCGCGGATACCTGTTCTGCCAGCTCTCTGGAAGTGGTGATCAGTATGGCGCTGGCCAGCTCGTCATGCTCCGCCTGGCTTAAGAGATCCGCTGCCACATACCGGGGGTTGGCCGTCTCATCCGCCAGCACCAGGATCTCGCTGGGCCCGGCGATGGAATCAATGCTCACATGTCCGTACACTGCTTTTTTGGCCAGAGCCACAAAGATATTGCCGGGGCCGGTGATCTTGTCCACCTTGGGAACGGACTCCGTGCCATAGGCCATAGCGGCCACGGCCTGCGCGCCGCCCGCTTTATAGATGGTCTTCACCCCTGCGATATCCGCAGCTACCAGCGTACCGGGATTGATCTTACCGTCCGCTCCCGGAGGAGTGGTCATAATGATGTCTTTTACCCCTGCCACCGTGGCGGGCACCACATTCATCAGCACGCTGGAGGGATAGGCCGCTTTGCCGCCAGGCACATACACCCCCACCCGCCCGATGGGAGTGATACGCATCCCCAGTATAGTGCCGTCCTCTTTAGCGTCAAACCAGCTGTTGCGCAGTTGTTTTTCATGAAAGGCGCGGATATTGGCGGCGGATTTTCTGATGACCTCCACCAGTGCAGGATCCATCAGGGCATATGCTTCCTTGATCTCCTCCGGCGTCACACGGATATTTTCTGGCGTCAGGCGGTATTTGTCAAATTTCAGCGTATATTCAAACAGGGCCTTGTCTCCCTCTGTCTTTACTGCTGCCAGGATCTCGTTTACCGTTTCCTCATATCCGGAATAATTGTTAGGACTTCTCTTTAACAGGTCGCTTAACACATTTTTGCGGGTGCTGTCCGTCAGTTCTACGATTCTCATAGGATTCTCCTCTTTAATTATTTGTAATGTTATGTGGAAAGTTGGTTTCGCATCTTGTAGATCAGATCCTTGATGCGCTCCGTCTCCATCTGCATACTCACCGGATTTACGATCATCCGTGCCGACAGAGGGCAGATCTCCTCCAGTACTTCCAGGCCGTTTTCCCGCAGCGTTCCGCCGGTTTCCACAATATCTACGATCACGTCCGACAGCTCCACCAGGGGACCCAGCTCCACGGAGCCGTTCAGCTTGATGATGTCCACAGTCTGATGCTTTTTATTGTAAAAATACTCTCTGGCTATATTGGGATACTTGCTGGCCACGCGGATCCTCTCGTGATGCATGAGCAGTTCCCGGGCTTCCTGGGGACCGCAGACGCACATACGGCATTTCCCGAACCCCAGGTCAAGCACCTCATAGACGTTGCGGTTCTCCTCCAGTATGGTATCCCGTCCCACCACGCCTATATCGGCGGCGCCGTACTCCACATAGGTGGGGACGTCAGGCCCCTTGGCCAGAAAAAAACGCAGTCTCAGTTCTTCGTTTACAAAGATCAGTTTCCGGGAAGTCTTGTCCCTCATCTCCTCGCAGGTGATGCCAATCTGCTCCAGCAGTTCCATGGTCTTGCTGGCCAGACGCCCCTTTCCCAGCGCAAATGTCAGATATCTCTCGTCACTCATAATATGTGATATTCTCCTCAATCAAACGTTCCCTTATCACTCTCTATCCCTCAGTGTTTGCCCCGCAGGACCTGACCGACCCATAAGCCCGGATTCACGCCTAAGCCTTTCGGATCAGCAAGGTGGGAATGCCCTGTCTGCGGCTCTCTCGGGCCTCCTTAAGTCTCTCGGCATAGTCCTCATCCGTGTAGGTCAGCACCTTTTTTTCCACGCCCTGGGGCAGCGGAGCTTTCTGATACTGAACCGCCTCCAGCACGTCGTCCGTCACCATGGCGAAACCGATGGCCGGAGCGTCTTTTCCAAACTGTCCAAGCAGCGTATCGTAGCGCCCGCCCTTGACGATGGGGGCTCCCACGCCGTAGGTAAAGGCCTTGAAAATGATCCCGGTATAATAGTGGTACTTGCTGAGCATTCCCAGATCAAAGGACACATACTCCTCCACTCCGTAGAGTTTCAATATTTCATATATGGACTCCAAACGCCGGATCGCAGCCAGGGAACGGCTGTTGTGTACGGATTCTCTGGCGGCTTTCAGGGAGTCTATGGAGCCGAACAGGTCTGCCGCCTTCAGCAGCGTGTCATGAAAGGGTTCAGGCACTTCCCTCTGCTGCAATAGTTCCTCCGCCGCAAAATAGTTCTTGCCGGAGATATATTCCCGCAGTTGTTCCTCCGTCTCTGTATCCAGTCCGGCCTCCTGGCATATGCCCTTAAAATATTCCACCTGCCCCACGCTGATCTGGAAACGCTCAAGGCCCGTATTTTTCAGAGCTTCGATGACCAGGCTGATCATCTCCGCATCCGCCTGCACACTGTCGTCCCCCACCAGCTCCGCCCCGATCTGGGTGACTTCCTTGAGTTTGCCCTGCAGGTTGGATGTATTGGTAAAGGTATTGCCCAGATAGCAAAATCGTATGGGCTCTTTCGTCTCCATAAAGTACTTGGCGGCGCAACGGGCGATGGATGG
Source organism: uncultured Acetatifactor sp. (assembly GCA_964529395.1). Taxonomy (GTDB): domain Bacteria; phylum Bacillota; class Clostridia; order Lachnospirales; family Lachnospiraceae; genus Acetatifactor. The sequence continues at coordinate 31,971 of CAZGVI010000011.1, read as the reverse complement.
TGTGAAATCAGGCCGCAGCACCAGCGTGTTTCCGTCTTTGTCAAAAAACTTATAAAGCTCCCGGGAAGGCGTGGTGCCGATCTCCCGGGAAAACACGTCGAAGTACTCAAAGGTGGGCGTCTGGATATCCTCATAGCCATAGCCGGTGATGACTTCGTGGAGTTTGCTCTCCACATACAGTTTGCCCGTGTATTCTTTTCCGTATATGTCCCGCACCCCCTCGGGGGTGTGCAGCAGTCTTTTGCTCATAGGGTTTTGACCTTTCCTCTTTATATTGTTGGAATCGGGTTTCTTACTGTATATACATCTATACAGTTTGCTTTATCACTTCACAGTGCTAATTGGGTAGCACACGAAAGAGATAAACTTCTTGTAGTATACCCAAATTTAGTATGTCTGTCAACCATAAATTTCTTAGAGATCCCGCAGTTCCAGATCCAGTTGCAGGATATCCAGGTAGGGGACTAATATGCCGTGTTTTTTGGGCAGGAAAAAGCGCTGATCCAGTTCTTCGTACCGGAAACTTTTGCGGCCGCCTTCCCTGGCACGGTTCCAAAACCGCTGCATATGCGAAAAGGGCAGATAGTAGAGCTGATCTCTGTGGGTATAAAAGAGCAGGAAAAAGGCGATGCCCCCCTGCTGCTCAAAGCGTTCCATAAACAGCACCTGATGCTCGTGGATGTTTTGCAGGGAAAATGTGTCCACGGCACACTCCTTGGCGTCAAAGCATACCGGAATGCCCTGGACGGCTCCGATATAGTCCACGGTGCTCTTCTGTTCAAAATAGGCCAGCGTGATATGTCTGGTCTGCTGATCCATCTTGATGGGCGTGATGGGGGTAGGGATCTTCTGGATCAGTGCCAGCCCCCCCTCCGCATACCGCTCGTTGGTGCGGTTTATCATATCCTCCAGTGTGGAGCCGCGAAGCCCACGGGAATTCCATGTTGCCATATAGTACCTTTCTTATTGATGTATAAACCCTACAACTTCATAAACTCAATTCTATAGCTGTCATTTCCCCATGTCATCAACAATATTCTCATTTGGCAAGCTCTGCCAGAATGGAATCATAATCTACAGGCAGCGGCGCCTGTATGCTTATGCCGCCCAGAGGAGCCAGCGTTCCTTCCAGTATGGGAAATTCCAGTCTACAGGCATGCAGCAGCTGCCATTGCAGATCAAAGCGCTGTTTTAAAATCCTGTTCACCGATGCCTTGCCGTATTTGCAGTCTCCCGCCAATGGATAACCCGCAGACGCCAGATGGGCCCGTATCTGGTGGGTCTTGCCGGTGATCAGCTCCACCTCCAGCTCCGTGAGAGCAAGCGGTCTCTGGGGGATATCTCCCGGGAGAGTATAATATCCCAGCGGACGGCAGACGGTGTGAATATATTCCCCCGGTCCCTGTTTGGCTACACTGACCCGGTTTGTACGCTGATCCTTTTGCAGATAGCCTTGCAGCGCAAGTCCGGGATGAGCTGCCGTAAATGTCCCCACGCATATCGCCCTGTAGAATTTGCGCAGGTTTCGGCTGCGTATCAGCTCGCTCAGAGCCTGGCTGCCCGGCAGGGATTTGCCGCACAGCACCAGGCCGCTGGTATTGCGGTCCAGACGATTACATACGGAGGGACGGAACAGTTGAAGGTCTTTGACGCTCGTGGCGCCGGTATGCAACAGATAACCGATCATCCACTCGTTGAGACTCATATCCCCTGCCCTTGCCTGCTGGGTCAGTATCCCCGCGGGCTTGTTAAGGATCAGCACATGGTTATCCTCGTAGAGCACAGATATACCTGACAGATTTCCATAGGCCCGGCGATATATTTCCGCTTTACCCGGATTGCCCGCCATATTGTTCGATTCCTCATCCGTCACATTGCCGTCCGGCGCATTGCCTGTTCCTGATGGCACAAATCCTCCAAATTTCAGAATCGTCTCATCCGCCAGCCAGAAAGTCACCCGATCATTCTGTTTTAGAATCTCCCTGCCTTCCGCCTTTTTGTCATTCAATGTAATATTCTTTTTGCGGAGCATTTTGTAGAAGAAACTGGCTGGCGCATCGGGCAGATATTTTCCCAGAAATTTATCCAGCCTTTGCCCGGCCTGATTGGTTTCGATCTCCAGGACTACCATCCTAAGCCTCCTTAACCTGCTGTCTGCCTTTCCATATGAAAGGCGCTATAACGCCACGGATTTCAAGGTGCGGACAATGCTCTCCGTGTTGTCCTGCTCCGTCTCCAGCGCCTGTAGCTGGACAAGCCGCGATGTATATTTTTCCAGATCGGTAAAAATTTTTATGGAGACATTTTTGTGATTATCCGCCTTTAAAATTGGTTCCATATGCGTCTGAAATTCCTTTTCCGGGAACTCTTGTCTCTCGCTGTAACCGCAGACCGTATTGCCCTTGACAGCCAGATGTCCCACCTCAAAAGTTTTGGCGTAAGATGTGAACACCATATCGTACAGGCAGGTGAGTTCTCCTTGGCAGGGCTCGATCCGGGCAGCCGCCTCCCTGCCAAGTCCCCTGTAGCGCAGGAACATGATCATGCTCACCGCGCTCTTGCTGGCGGGCAGGCAGCCCAGCACCGCTGCCACCGTCAGCAGATTCAGCTTGCTCTTTGTGGCAATATATCCCGCCGCGAACAGGCTCAGGGATATGCCGAAATACAGCGCAGTACGCAGGATCTCATAGACTCTCTGCGTGCGGATATAATCTCTGCTCCCCTTGTAACTCTCCGCTGAAAACAGACGGAGGATACTTTTGATACCGCTCTTTTTATTCATCTGCCATTCCTTTCATCTGTTCTGCCCAACTTATTTGTTCCGTTCCTCTAAATTGTTCCGTCCCGCAAACATGCGGTTTCCTCCAGATGGTTTTTCATTATGGTTCCCTTCACGGTTTCTCTCCGGTGGTTCACTTTCTGTCAGGTGAAAAGCATCAGCCCTTTAGTTTCCTGATTGCCGCCGTGATAAGAGGGTGAGGCACAACCTTGCACAGCACTTCAAAGGCCTGTATGGGCAGGCTGCACACGGAACGCACCCTCTTTTGGCAGGCGTCCCGCAGCGCCTTGCTTACCACCCGCTCAGGCGTCACCAGCGTCAGCTTTTTGACGGACAGGGTACTTCCGTGCCGCTCCGCGATAGCAAAGAACGGCGTATCCACAGGACCGGGACATACGCTGGTCACATAGATCTCCCGCCCCTTAAGTTCTTCCCGCAGCGCCAGAGAAAAACTGTCCACATAGGCCTTGGTGGCGGCATAGACCGCAAAACCCGGCTGGGCCACAAAGGAGGCGCTGGACGCCATCTGGATGATACGTGCCCCCCTGCTCATATAGGGCAGACAACAGCGGGTTACGGCGGTGAGCGCCTCGCAGTTGAGACGCACCATGCCTGTCTGTTCCTGCAATTTCAGTTCCGCCACATCTCCGATCATACCGTATCCGGCGCTGTTTACCAGCATTCTGATACGGCAGTGCTGCTCCCGCAGCATATCCCGCAGCCGGTCGATCTGGGCGGGAACGGTGATATCCATGGATAATACACGGACATTGTTGCGCATCTGTCCGGCCAGCGTTTTCAATTTCTGTCTGTCTCTGGCGATCAGCCAGATCTCATCCGTCTTGCGCAGATGGGCGTCGATCTGCAGCGCAAACTCCATGCCGATGCCGGAAGAGGCACCCGTAATGATCACAATGTTTTTAGACATGTCGATAGTTTCCTTTCAAAATATTTTTTCTATATTTTTTTATTAACGGTGACTTTTTTATGGATATTTCGGATAGTCTTCCCCTTTTTCTTCTGTTTTGAGTTCATGCCGCCTGTGGACCGGACGGTAGCATTGCCTGTAGAACGGGTGGCCTTACCGGGAGTATCTGTCCGTTTGGGGCGGATCAGGCACTTTTTGTCATAACCGATCAGATCCGTCCGTCCCGCCCGGGTCAGCGCCTCATATACCAGCTCATAGTTCTTGGGATTGCGGTATTGGATCAACGCTCGCTGCATGGCTTTATCATGTGGATCGCGGCACACATACACAGGTTTTAGATCTCTGGGATCCAGCCCCGTATAATACATGACCGTGGATATGGTGGAGGGGGTAGGATAAAAATCCTGCACCTGTTCCGGCATATAACCCAGATCCCGCAGATATTCCGCCAGTTCCACCGCCTCCTTGAGAGTGGAACCCGGATGGGAGGACATCAGGTAAGGCACCAGAAATTGGTTCTTGCCCAGCTCCTGATTCAGTTTCTTATACTTGGCTACAAAACGCTCATATACCGCATTTTCCGGTTTCCCCATCCGCCGCAGCACCTTATCGGAGATATGCTCCGGCGCCACCTTCAGCTGGCCGCTTACATGGTGTAAAACCAGCTCCCGAAAAAAGGTGTCGTCCGCATCCGCCATCAGATAGTCGAAACGAATGCCGGAGCGCACAAAGACTTTTTTTACACCGTCCAGACTGCGTATCTTTCTCAGCAGTTGCAGATAGTCGCTGTGATCCACCGTCAGATTCCCGCAGGGTTTGGGAAACAGACATTGCTTATTGGGACATACCCCCCGGGTCAGCTGCTTTTGACAGGAAGGATGCCGAAAGTTGGCGGTGGGGCCGCCCACGTCATGGATATAGCCCTTAAAATCCGGATCCCGGGTCAGCATCCTGGCCTCCTCCAGGATGGATTCATGGCTTCTGGCCTGAATGGTCCGGCCCTGGTGGAAAGTGAGGGCGCAGAAACTGCATCCTCCAAAGCACCCGCGGTTACTGATCAGGGAAAATTTGATCTCCGCGATAGCAGGCACGCCCCCGGCCTCCTCATAAGAGGGATGATAGGTCCGGGCATAGGGCAGCGCATATACGTCGTCCATCTCCTGAGTTGTCAGCGGAGGCTGGGGCGGATTCTGCACCACATAGGTTCCCTGGGGATAGGGTTCCGCCAGGATCCGGCCGTTAATAAAGTCCGTGTTCCGATACTGTATGTCAAAGCTGCGGGCATAGGCCCTCTTATCCGCCTTCATCTCCTCATAGGAGGGCAGTATAACGGGATCCGGCAGAGCGCTTATATCCTTTGTTTTATATACTGTTCCCGGAATAAAGGTGATATCCCTGACGGCAATACCGCTGTCCAGCGCGTCCGCGATCTCCACAATGGATCTTTCCCCCATTCCATAGGAAATCAGATCCGCCTGGCTGTCCAGCAGAACGGAACGCTTAAAGCTGTCCGTCCAGTAATCATAGTGGGCCATGCGCCGCAGGCTGGCCTCAATCCCGCCGATAATGACGGGAACGTCCCGGTAACTTTTGCGTATCAGATTACCGTAGACCACCGTGGCGTGATCGGGTCTTTTCCCCATGATGCCGCCGGGAGTATAGGCGTCGGAGGCGCGTCTTTTTTTGGAGACGGAATAATGGTTCACACAACTGTCCATATTGCCGGCGGAGATCAAAAACGCCAGCCTGGGCCGTCCCAGAACCCGTATGCTGTCCTCATCCTTCCAGTCGGGCTGAGAGATGATCCCCACCGTATAACCGTGGGCTGTCAGCACTCTGCTGATAATGGCGTGGCCAAAGGAGGGATGATCCACATAGGCGTCGCCGATCACATAGACAAAGTCAAGCTGTTCTATTCCCCTGTCTTCCATATCCTGCTTGCATATGGGTAAAAACGCCTCACTCCACATTATACACTCCTTCGCCCTCTTTATCCAGCAGCAAATGGTAATCAGAGATATAGTAATCCGCCATCTCCCTCTTTTCTCTGCTCTGGTACAGGGAGTACTCATCCTCCACGGCGGCCACCTGCATACCCGCGCTTTTGCCCGCCTGAATACCGGCCACGATATCCTCAAACACCAGACATTCTCCGGCGTTCACGCCCAGTTTTTTCGCCGCCTCCAGATAGATATCCGGCCATGGTTTTCCGTGGGCCACCTCGCAGCCGGTGACAATGGCGTCAAAATAATCCATCAGACCATGAGCCGCCAACACCGCCTCGGCCAGTTCTCTGGAATTGCTGGTGGCCACCGCCATCTTCACTCCCCTGTCCCGGTGTAAAGTCAAAAACTCCCGGATTCCGGGTTTCAAGGGCACCTCCTGGGTATATTTCTGCCAGGTCATCCGGTTCCAGTCCGCTTTTATCTCCTCCAGCGAGTCCGGTATGGAAAAACGTTCCTTAAAATATACAGCCGTCTCCGAAAAACTCATGCCCTCTATACTGGATCCCAGATCTTCCGGCAGCTCCAGGCCGAACCGCCCCAGATACTCTATATCTATACTCTTCCAGATCCACATGGAATCCACCAGCGTGCCGTCCAGATCAAATAAAAATGCCTTTTTATCCTGAAATATCATGTCGCAGTCTCTCCTGTTCCTCCTCCGTCAGCGCCCGAAAAGCGCCCGACTCCAAATCCTCCGGCAAAATCAGGCTGCCGAAGGACAGGCGTTTCAAATACAACACTTCGTTGCCCACGGCTTGCAGCATCCGTTTTACCTGATGATACCGCCCCTCCCGGATCGTGAGCAGCAGCTCCCCCTGCTCGTTTACCTGCGCCCTGGCGGGCAAAGTAAGTTTATCGTCCCCGATATCCACCCCCTGCTCCAGAGCCGCTAGCGCCTCAGCCGCCACAGGACAGGCCGTGCGCACCAAATAGCATTTATCCACATGATACTTGGGAGACAAAAGGCGGTGGGCCAGCTCCCCGTCATTGGTCAACAGCAGCAACCCCTCCGTATCCTTGTCCAGCCGTCCCACCGGCGAGATCCCCGCCGTATTCACACCGTCTAACAGATCCAGCACAGTCTTCTCCCTGGGATCCCTTGTAGCTGTGATCACTCCCTGGGGTTTGTGCAGCATATAATACCGATACCGGGCATACTCCACCGCCTGTCCCTGACAGCAGATCCGCTCCTGTCCGCTCACCTTCCGCTCCGCTTTCTTACAGACCTCTCCATCCACCGTAACGAAACCCCTGCGAATATACTCTTTCACCTGGCTGCGGGTCCCCACCCCCGCATCCGCCAGCAGCTTGTCCAGTCTAATCATACTATTATCACCTGATCAAAAATTTTTTACTTCCGTTTATTTCATATTTCCCTCGATTTTCCAGAATTGCGCATTTGATCTTGATATTCGGACCTGATGATGCCCCTCTATTTCCGTAGCTCCAAACACTATATATTCCTTTCCCATATAGCCGTTCCCAAATTCATCTTCACAGTCAATAATATAATACTCTCCCGGATGAAATCGCTCCGATAGTACTACTCCGCATTTTAATGAATAAAACTCATTTTCGGTCACTCTGTTTCCCTCGCATTACATTTTATTCAAAAGGTCTTGTATCCCCCACCGAGGCATATACTTAACCAACATCACAGCAAGGAAGGACTTGCCAGAGGCGGGGCGGGCGGGAGGGTTGCCTGGGGGACGGTTGCAAGAAGTCGGGACTTAGTGGGCGTACTTTGCCCGCATAAGTACCGCGACGATCATGCACCAAGCGAGAGCGTGTCCCCCAGGGAACCCTTCCGCCCGCCCCGCCCCCGGTCCTAGTCAATCATCCCCATGCTATACACTCTATGCTTTTTGCTGCTCTTCCTTCTGATCCTTACCCACGCCTCCCAGGCCGCCGCCTACGCCGCGGAAGGGTTCCTCCTGTGGTATTCCAAGATGATCCCCTCTCTGCTGCCCTTTATGATCCTGTCCGGCCTGATGATCCGCATGGGGCTGTCCCAGAGAATGGGAAAATGGTTTCAGCCTGTCCTAAAGCCTCTGCTGCGCTGCAGACCGGAGGTAAATTACGGGGTGCTCATAGGGTTTTTATGCGGTTTCCCTATGGGAGCCAGGGTCGCGGCCCAGCTATATCAGGGCGGTAGGATCGACCGACAGGAGGCCAGGTTCCTGCTGGCTTTCTGCAACAATATCGGGCCGGTTTATTTTTGCAGCTTTGTGTTGCCCCTGCTGGGGCGTAAGCTGGTGCTCCCCTACGTGATCGGTATGTACGGAATTCCTCTTCTCTATGGGATGCTCCTGCGCCGAACCCTGTTCCGGAAACTGCCCCGGCCCGGATATACACGCCGAACGGTTCGCGCAGACACCGGCTTTTCCGGCGCAAAACTGTCCGCCTGTCTGCACGGACATATAAGACGACCGGCGCGGTGTGATCTGTCTACGCAGTCGGGCGAGTCGGGCGATATGACACATCCCGGATACCGGGCAGCTGTGACACAACCGGGTCTGCCTGACGATCCCGAGCGTCCGGGGCTGCTGACACATCTGAACGACGCGGTACAGTCGGGGCTGCAAAGTATACTCAGCCTGTGCGGATATATGATCTTGTTTAACCTGCTGAACCTGCTTCCCCATCTGTTCCTGCCGGGAGCGGACAGCCTGCTCTCCCCCTTGCTGGAGATCACCGGGGGCCTGCATCGTCTGGGCCAGAGTCACCCTCTGTACAGTCTGCTGCTCCTGCCCTTTGGCGGTTTATCCTGTATCGCCCAGACCTATAGTATGATCCATGACACCGATCTGCCTCTGGGAGAATATGTGGTACATAAGTTGGTGCTGACCGCGCTGACCGGTCTATATTATCTGGCCTGGAAATGCCTGTTCCCTCATCTCTTTCTTCTGTGACGCTTTTTATACCGTCCGGCACTGCGGATGATCTGTATCACCATCATAAGCGCCACCAACGCCGCGGCCGCCAGGAGACTTACCAATAAAAAATTCTGTATGGTAACCGGGGAAACAGTGTCTTCCGGTTCCGGTTCTTCCGTGCCACCCAGCCATCCTCCGGCGGATGCGGGCCTGCTCTCTCCGGGCTGCACGGCTGTTTCCCCGGCGGCGGTTCCCATCGTTTCCACACTTTCCGGCGTCTCCTCCGGGGGCTTGCGGAAGACCATATACCCCTCCAATACATTGCTTTCCGCAGTTATCTCAAACTGATTATACGCCTTGACGCAGATGCTTGGAATGGTTCCCTCTGGGATATCCAGCGCCACCTGAAACACGTCCTGATATTCTCCTGTGAGTGTATTGCTCCCCGGCCAGGGCTGTCGGGGAGAATATGTCAGCCCCCCGTCCAGACTGTAGGCATAGTACATCAGCGGGCTGTCGTAGTCGGCCGCCGCCACCTGGATCACGGCTTTCAGTTCTTCATGATCCTCCGATATCTTCTCAATCTCGCAGATCTCCGGAGCCGTGGTGTCCTGCAATGTGGATGTCACCACCTTGTCCGTATCCAGAGCGTATACATCCCGCAGAAAAGGATCCTCCGGTCCGCCGCTGTAATCGATTCCCAGACTTTCGCTGGACAATCCAAGGAAACGGGCAATGGCCTCCGCATCCTCATAGCCAAATTCCTGTTGTTTTTCCATGCTGTCGCAGTAGGGATAATCTCTCACCTCGTCCACATGACAGTGCTCAATGAGGATCGCAGGCACCCCCAGCGCCACCGCCTCCCGCAGAATGCCGTAATAATCTGTCCCTCTGTCGTTTATACGGGTTTTGATACCGCGTATGAACAGCCCCTTTTCCTGAAACCGTGTCAGCAGGGTACACCCGAACTGATAGCCATAGGCATTGTATGGCGCGGTCAGGGGCACCCACACTTCCGAGCCGAACAGTTCGTGATTCTCCGACGCGTTATAATGTATGCTGAACAGAAAATCGGCGTCCACGGACCGCGCGAACTCCGCCCGCTGGGCGAGGCTGGATTTCGTATCGTCGGTCCGGGTCAGATAGACCGTTACGCCGTCGTATTGGGACAACCTGTCATACAGCGCCAGAGCGGTGGTCAGCGTCATCTCCTTTTCACAGAAACCGTTCTCCTTGGTTCCCTCATTGTCCCCGCCATGACCAGGATCTATCACCACGATGATATCCCCGTCCTGATGGGAGAAACGGGAGAACCCCTGCGACGGAGCCAGCGCGGCTTGCGGCATAGCGGCAAAATCCAGCGCATCCACACCAACCCGCGCATCCACGCCAACCTGCACATCTGCACCGACCCGCGCATCCACGCCAATCCGCGCATCTGCACCAGCACGCGCAGCGGCAGCGCTCCGCATACTGGCAGAAAGCCGCGGATCGGGATCGGCGGCATGGTACGTTTCCGCTGATACCTGCATTTCCGAACACCAAAATAACCCTACAGTGAGAATAATGGCTACAAACCTTATAAAGTTAGAAAAACCGGTTTCTCCCTGAAACCGGTTTTGTATTCTCCTAAAGCTCTTCATCCCCATCCTCTACATTCTGAAGTACCACATCCTCATAGTCTTCTGCGGGATGCAGTTCGTTTCTGTTTGACTGGATGATATCCCGGTAGTGGTTCATGGAACCGATCAGTGTCTCGTAACCTGACCGGGCAGACTGGCTTGCCGAGGAGACGATATTTTCCAGGTGGGAAAGCATATCGTCCATATACTGTATGGCGGCGGCCCGCACATTGTTGGCCTCTATGGTGGCATTGTCCAGTATATCCTGGGCCTGCTGGGATGCCATCGTCACCACTTCGTTGGCCTGGGCATAGGCCTGCTGCATGATCTCATGTTCATTGATCAGTTCGTTGGTATGTACCGTCGCCTCGTTGATCAGAGCCTCGGCCTTGGCGCGGGCGTCGTTCAGGATCGCCTCTTTATTGCTGATGATCTTCTGATACCGTTTGATCTCGTCCGGCGTCTTCATCCGCAGATCCCGCAGCAGTTCGTCGATTTCTTCCTTGTTGACGATGATCTTGGTGCTGGAGAGCGGTTGATACTTACAACTGTCAATATACTCTTCGATTTCATCAATTAACTGTTCGATTCTGCTACTCATGTAACCCTCCATATTTATCCGGTCTTCCCGAAATGATATCGGCGGTCCTCCGGTTCCCCCATGCCGTCGCGGCCCTCTCCCGGTCAGCGATAGCCATATTTTTTATAGATCAGCTCCGCTTCCCACTCGGGGACGCATTTTGTGATATCCCCGTTAAAACTGGCGAACTCTTTCACGCTGGTGGAACTCAAATACGCATATTCCAAGCTGGTGGTCAAAAAAATCGTGTCCAACGCATCCTTGGACATCTGGCGGTTTGCCTGGGCGATCTGCAGTTCATACTCAAAATCCGTAATAGCCCGCAATCCTCTGACCGCTATCTGAAAGCCTTTGTCTTTACAGTAGTCGATCAACAGACCGCTGAAACTGTCAATCTTGACATTGGGCAGTTCCCGTGTCGCCTCCTCTAATATATTAACACGTTCTTCCACAGAAAACAATGGTGTCTTTTGCGTATTATTTAAAACTGCTACCGTTAATTCATCAAACATGGACGCCGCGCGCCTGACAATGTCCAGATGGCCGAAAGTCATGGGATCAAAGCTGCCCGGATAAACTGCCCTCTTCATAAGGAATCCTCCTCTTTTTTGATAAAAATATGTTTGTTGGTCTTATATATTTTTTCTCTGGCGATAAAAAAGCCCATTTCCTGCACATACTCCATGGAAGTATTCCTGGCAGTCTCCACCACGATCAGAGTGTTTTCCGTCACATACCGCATCCCCCGCAGGGCCTCCAGCACACGCCGTTCCTGCTCCTGCCCATAGGGTGGATCGAGAAAAAACAGGTCTACTTCCTCCTCATGAATCCCGGACAGGGCCGCCACCGCATCCTGTTTCAGGATCACAGCCCGGTCTTCAAAACGGGTAAACCGCAGATTGTGGGCTATACAGTCGAGAGGTTCCTTGGCATTTTCTATAAAATACGCTTTCCTGGCCCCTCTGCTGAGAGCCTCGATACCGATGCCACCGCTGCCGCTGAACATATCCACGAACACACAGCCCGGAATATCATTTTGCAGGATGTTAAACAGTGTCTCCTTGATCCTGTCCGTGGTGGGCCTTGTATCCAGGCCCTGGGGAGTCTTTAAAGGCAGACTCCTAGCCGTACCTGCTATCACACGCATATATCCGTCTCCTGTTCTAAAATAGATTAAGATTGAAAGAATGCCGCATTTCAGGCATTCTTTCTGTACAAGATTAGAACTTCTTGGCGGCCCACCTTCCGTGGGCCGACTTTAGAAGTTCTTCTTGTACTAGGCCCTAACCTTCACACCCTTGGAGTCCCGTTTCCCCAGTTTCAGACCGTTCAGCACCAGGTTTTTGCTCTTGTAGGGGATGGATGCCTCTACTCCGTTCTGGATATAATACACGCTCTCCACGTTGTCCTTATCCCCCAGTTTCATGCCCCGGACGCCCACAGCGCCTTTTTTCTTTTCCGGGATCTCATCAATGGCAAACCGCAGAAAGAACCCTTCTTTTGTCTGGAGTACGATCTGTTTCTGCTCGTGGAGACAGACGATGCTGACCACATGATCCCCGTCCTGGAGCTTGGTGGCCGCCACGGTGCGCTTGCTCACGTCGAATTCGCCGCCGTCCACCACTTTCATCATGGACTGGGCCGTGACAAACAGCATCTGGCAGAGGTTTAGCTCCGTCTGACTGGTCAAAAATACGATCTGCTCCTTATCGGAACTATAGTTGCTCACATTGTCGATGGGTATGCCTTTGTCCCGGAATTTGCCAAAGGGCAGATCCATGACCTTGATGGTATGCAGCTGACCAATATCTGTGAACAGACATACCCTGCCGGTATTTTTACACTTAAAGATATATCTGTTCTCAGCGTCCGCGGCGTCCTTGTTGCGCTCGTAGGTGGCCATGTCGATGGTCTTGGCATAGCCGAATCGGTCCATCAGGAACATGATCTCCATCTCTTCGATCTCTTTCTCTTTATAGACGGCCTCCTCGGCGTTCTCGATGGCGGTGCGGCGCTTACGACCATACTCCCGCTTGATCTCCTCCAGCTCATTCATGATGACCTGGGCCATGGAATCCCGGCGGGCCAGGATATCCTCATAGCGGTAGATATTCGCCATGGTTTCCTCGTGTTCGTTGATCAGAGCCTCGATCTCCAGGCCAATCAGCTTGTACAGGCGCATCTCCAGAATGGCGTTTGCCTGCTTTTCGGAGAACATGAGCTGTGTGGCCATGATCTTGGATTCCTTGGATTTAAATTTGATGCCGTCCACCTTGCCGTTTACCAGACATTCCTTTGCCATGTTCCGATCCTTGGAACCCCGCAGGATCTCAATGATCAGGTCGATCACATTGCAGGCTTTGATCAGACCCTCCTGTACTTCCTTGCGATCCATCTCCTTGGCCAACAGGTTAGTGTATTTGCGGGTGGCCACTTCATATTGAAAGTCAACCACTGCCTTCAGAACCGCTTTTAAGCCCATCGTTTCCGGCCTGCCGTTATAGATCGCCAGCATATTGACGCCGAAAGTATCCTCCAGGCGGGTCTTTTTGTAGAGCAGATTCACAAAGTTCTCAGGATCCGCGTCCTTGCGCAGCTCGATAACGATGCGGATGCCCTCCTTGGAGGACTGATTGGAGATATCTACGATGTCCTGGGTCTTCTTGCTCTCCGACAGGGCCGCCACATCCATCAGGAACTTGGAGATATTCATGCCGATCATGGGATAGGGGATCTCGGTGATGACTACATTGGTCTTGCCGCCCTTGGACTTCTCATATTCCACTTTGCCCCGGATCTTGATCTTGCCCGTACCGGTCTCATAAATCTCCAGCAGCTCATCCTTGTTGGTCACGATGCCGCCGGTGGGAAAATCCGGGCCCTTAATATAGCGCATCAACTCCCGGGTGGTGATGTTCTCATCCAGCATATAAGCCTTCATGGCGTCTATGACCTCCCCCAGGTTGTGCGGCGGGGTGCTGGTAGCCATACCCACGGCGATGCCCTCGGAGCCGTTCACCAGAAAATTGGGGATCTTCACCGGTAGCACTGTGGGCTCTTTCTCCGTCTCGTCGAAGTTGGGCATAAAGTCCACCACGTCCTTGTCCAGATCCGCCAGAAATGCCTCCTGGGTGATCTTCTGGAGCCGGGCCTCGGTATATCGCATGGCGGCAGCGCCGTCCCCCTCGATATTGCCAAAGTTGCCGTGGCCGTCGATCAGAGGCATCCCCTTCTTGAAATCCTGGCTCATGACTACCAGAGAGTCATATATGGAGCTGTCCCCGTGAGGATGGTATTTGCCCATGGTATCGCCGACGATACGGGCGCTCTTGCGGTAGGGTTTATCGTACCGTATGCCCAGCTCGTGCATATCGTAGAGGGTCCTGCGCTGCACGGGCTTGAGCCCGTCCCGCACATCCGGCAGCGCCCTGGCAATGATCACGCTCATGGCATAGTCGATAAAGGACTTCTGCATCTCCTCCGAGTATTCTGTTCTGATGATTCTGCTGTTGTCTTCCATTCTGTCCTCTTTTCAATGATCTTTATTTATATATTCACATGAGAATCCATAATCTTGTACTTATTTTTTCTCAAAAATTACAATCTCCTGCTGTTTATCAAGCGGTAAAGCTATTCTTTTCTTTCTCATAAAACTGTATAAACGCTGCCCGGTCCCTGTCAAACAGCGTCTCCAACTCATAGGACAGCACAAAGGGATCGTAAGCACGGAAGACGTTGGGTATGTACTGATACAGCTTATCCGCTATCTTCTGCATATGCGCGACATCGGCGCCCTCCACATAGAATACCTTCTGTTCCGTAAAGATCAGCAGACGGACGATAAAGGATGAGCTCCCTTTGCGGCCCGCCTGGGCGCAGATCCAATAGATCTTTTCACGGGGAATCGCCAGGATCTGTCCCAGAGAATTGCGATACAGCAAGTAGGAGGGCAGCAACATAACCCGCTCTCCCCGGGGCGCCTTCCCCTGGGAAAATTCCGCAGTATATTCGTCCACCAGAATCTGTCCCTCCGCCACTTCCCGGTCTATGATCGCCGCTGTTTCCTCTCTCGTTCTGCCCGGGAAGAGAAAGCGCAGGCTTTTGCTGCCGTCTGCGGCCGCCCGGCCGGAGAGGAACAGCATCAGCACCGCACAAACCAGCATCAGACCCAAGAGAATGGCTCCGCAGAGCACAATCTTCTGTGTCCGGTAGTCGCTTAAGTCTATTTCATCTCTGACCATAAAACCGATAAACGCCAGCAGAGATACAAAGACCAACAACAGAATCAAGATCATCTTTTGGTTTTTCCTGTTCGCCCGTTTCGCTTCTCGCTCTAAAAATCCCTGTTCCATGTTTTCTCCTTTTCTAAATGGTTTTAACTACACCGTTGGCTAACTGAATTTCAGCAGAAAAGAATCCATGCTGTCCGCCAGAATACCGTGGGGATTTTCCTCGAAGTTGTCATATTGTCCGTATTCACAGTCCACCCATTCGACTGCTCCGGTCTGATTGTTTATCACCAGGGAGATAGCGCCTATCCCGGTGAACAGCTCTCCGATAAAGGCGCGCTCTCCGAAATCGTTTCCCCCTGTCCACTCGGTAAAGCTGGCGCGGATAAATCTGGCGCTGCCCTTGGCATTGGCACACGGGAACAGTTGAAACTCCGTCTTACCCTTGATCTTATTAAATGAAAACCAGGTGTCAAAGCGCGCGTTCCCAATCGGCAAGGTAAATCCCTTTGCGGGAATGTTTACCTGCCCCTCCACTTTTTTCGCGAAGGCCCTGGAATAGAAATCTCGTACACTCTCACGCAGCGGAAAGCCAAGCTGTGTCTCCGCTTTTTGAAAGTCCGGTGTAACGCTCCCCGGGCGGGCCGACACAAACTCTCCGAAATGTATTGTCCTGTCAAAGCTATCCAGATAGTCCTGAAACATTTCGCGGTAAATGGTGTCCGCCCGCTCCAGATGCTTTTTTGCCGCCAGGGGCAGGAGCTGCCAGAGCCGGTCGAGGCATGACTCAAACTTTTCCAATGCGGAGTTGTCGCGGACTTTCTGTAATTGCTCCCAGAGAACAGGAACAAACACATTATTATCATGGCAGATGTCATACTTGGTTCTCAACATGTGCAGAGACTTATTCCTGTCGTAAGAGGCAAACTCCAGCTCCAGGAGAAATTCATCCTCCGGATTCTCTAAAAAATATTCGTTTAATGTCTCTTCATAATTATGCTCTGCCTGAAAACCTGCTCTTTCCAGCAACAGAGCCGAAAACAATTGTTCCCACATGTCCGCTCCTCCACTGCGTCTCATTTTTACGGAAATCCTAAATGCTCGTGGCGTCTTTCGGCAATTTCCGTACGCGCTCAAGAAATCCCCTCGCTGCTTTTCCTTCCTCCAGATTATATGTATATCCCAGCTTGTGCCCCACATACTCTGCCGCTTGTTCAAACAGATCGCACATATGCAGCACCGCTGTCCAGGCTTCCTCAACGCTGCCGCCAAAATAAGTATTCAAGTACCCTTGATACTCGTCCGCGTCCAGCCATCTATATATTGTCTGTACTGTAAGATCAATCCGGACACCATCTTCAAACTGCATCAACCAGCCATAATTGTTTTCCTTGTCACAAGGATAGTACGGGTTTTCATCAGGATACTGCATATACAAGATCTTGCCAAATCTGTGAATCCAGTTTTTGTCCTCGATAAACGTCCTTGTTTCCCGCACCACATACACAATATCATAGTCTTGGAAAATATCTCTGGGAACATTCGGATTCGTCCGCGAACCGTTCATATACACCGCCAAGATCCTGTCGTCCGCCTTTGCGATATCCATGAACAACCCATATATTTCTTCCTCGTTGCGCATAAGCATCTCCTGATTAATCCCACACGATTTTCTCTATCACACAGCTATGGTTCTTGCTGTCTTTATCATAGTTTACCCCCACCAGCAATACTTCTCCCGAATAGCCCTCCAGCGCCTGCGTGTAGCGTCTGTCCATGATCTGCCGCAATGCCGTGTCGGCGGACTTGTCATATTTTAACTCCACCACCAGGGCAGGCTTATTACTGAATGGCAGTGGCAGGAAGGCTACGTCCGCAAAGCCCCGTCCCGTGGGCAGTTCCCGTATCATCTTATAATTATTTCTGGCGCTGTAATAGGCCAGGCCGATGGCGCAACAAAGGGAATTCTCATCATTGTAGGTCAGGATAGAGGCTACTTCCGTATGTGCTCTGTCCAGACCCTGTGCCACACTCTCCCCGTCACAGCGCAGGGTATCCTCCAGCAGTTTCTCTGATGCTTTCAGAACCCGCATGATTTCCGACCAGCCGCCTACACTCATAGCGTTTTCAAATTCTCCTATGATCTCCTTGTTGGGGATAAAAGTTTCTTTTGTTATGGCGTCATATCCCAGATAGCCCAAGTGGATCAGCAAAGTCAGCACGTCGTCTTTGGTCCTGAAAGTGCGCATGTCGTTCTGAAAGCTCTGGGTGTTGACTTTGACCCGCTCACCGCCCAACATCGTGACTATGGCAGAGCGCAGTCCATCGTAGTCCATATCCATATAGACCTTTAATGCCTCATAAGTCTCTGTGGACGTCCAGTAATTGGAAAAGTTATGGCGATGCATGGCCTCCACAACGGATTTGGGGTTGTAGATGTGCTTATATTCCATAAACTGATAGCCGTCATACCAATTCCCTGCCTCCGCAAAATCCAGCCCATACCGCTGGCAGAGCTCTTTTACCTCCGTTTCCGTAAAGCCGGTGTATTTCTCAAAAACACCCTGATCCGTCATGGAGTATTCCCAAAACATGTTCAGTGCGGAGTGCTGCCCGTACTTTTTCACCGGGAGTATCCCCGTCATATAGGCCAGTGCCACATAAGGCTGATCCTTTAAGAGATTGCGCAGGAAATCCAAATACTGTTTTTGTAACTCTTCCGACTCCTGCCGTTCCCGCATGATGCAGTCCCACTCGTCAAACAGGAAGATAAACTTTTTCCCGGTATGAGCATAGATCTCCTCTAATGCAGCGGCAAGAATCGTTTCCTGCTCCGAGAAAAATTCTCCATAAATGTCACGGATATCATGAATCACCGTTTTTTCCAAATAATCCGTTACACTCTGTCCTTTTGCCCGGATCAAAAAATGCTGCATATTCAAAAAGATCACATCATACCGGTTCAGGTATTCCGCAAAAGACGGATCGTCCGCTATCTGCAGCCCGGCAAATAACTCCCTGGAGTCGCACTCCAGACTGTAGTAAGCAGCCAGCATTTTCAGCGCCATGGATTTTCCAAAGCGCCGTGGCCTGCTGACGCAGATATATTTTTGCTCCGTGTCTAGATACTTGTTTGTACACGCGATCAATCCGGTCTTGTCCACATAGATTTCAGAACGGATCGACTCCTTAAAGCCGTCGTTTCTCGGATTCAGGTATATCCCCATTTGACACCTCCCATCTATTTGACAATAAACAAATACTTCTAAACGCCAAAATAAGCAGACGTGTTTTTATAGTCTTCAAATCTAAAAATATACTCCTCTGTATTTCCATCCCCGAAGAACACCACATGATCTCTCCAAAATACAACTTCAAATCCATCATCATATCCGTATCTACTGTTGTCAAGCCGATAGGTCAAAGAGTAAAACAACATATTATCTTTTTGATGGCGACAATTTAATTGGAGATTGGTAATACAACCTGACTCCATCCCGGCGATCACTGCTGAACAATGGGCATCATGAAGTTGTTGAACTGTCATTACTGGCTCTTTGGTTTTAAAATTCTGCATTTTCCACTCTATCAG
Organism: uncultured Acetatifactor sp.; assembly: GCA_964529395.1. Taxonomy (GTDB): domain Bacteria; phylum Bacillota; class Clostridia; order Lachnospirales; family Lachnospiraceae; genus Acetatifactor. The sequence goes on along the minus strand of CAZGVI010000011.1, from coordinate 13,359 downwards.
GGTTGGCAATAAAGTTTCCAACATCACCTGATAAATATGATCAAAATTTTCCTGAATATATGATACCGTATTGATTACTGCCTGCCTATTCTCCGGCTTGATTTTCGTGACAGGAATGCAATTGACTATAGTTCCCTCCCATATACACAGTTTCGAGACAATATCCCTATCAAACCATTGGCCGCCCGTGCCTAAAATAATCACATCACAGCCGTACCAATGCATTCCTTCCCATTCCCAATCGCTGTCTATTTCCTGTTCTTTTATACATCTCTCATTTAAGAGTGTTTCTAAATCCTGTTTGTTCCTAATCACATATTTCATAAGCCGCCTTCTCCCCTACCTAATTCTGTCTCATAAGATAGCTTATCTTCTTAATCTGTCTACAGCCTCCTCCATGGTAATGCACTGCGCGTATCTCTGGGGCCAGATAAAATCATTGTAATAGCGATAGCACACGTCCTTTTTCATATAGTCGTTGTCAAAGGTGGAATTGGCATACTCCGGCACCAATATCTCATAGCCAAGATCAAAGCCGCTCCTGATCGTGGCGTCTATGCAGAAGTTGGTCTGCAGGCCCACGATCATGAGTTGTCTGACGCTTTTTTCTGACAGATAAGCCGCCAGACCCGTGGAGCTGTGCAAAGCGCTGTTTACCGTTTTATCAAATACAAGCTCGTCCCCTGCGGGCGCAAATTCCTCATATATCTCAAACTCTTCGTCCCCCACGGAAAAACCCGTGCCAGGACCGTCGTCGTGCCTGACATATACGACTTCCACACCGTTTGCCCTGGCCTCGGAGATCAGCAGGCAAATATTGCTTTTGAACCTTTCAAACTCATATAACCTCTCGTCCGTTATTCCCTTTTGGGTATCGATCACCAGCAAGACCATTCTACGTCTCCTCCAAACATATTGATTATTATAACACATGCACAACCCGTTCACAAACAGAAAAAAGCTAAATTTCTGCGCATGTCCTCCTCCCCAAACTCAAATCGGTTGGGCTTTGTGGCATGTCTGCGCAGGGTTTCCTCAAAGGGCAGATCATAATAATAGGCGTATATGTTTGCTGGGCCGTATTCCTCAAGCGCTTTCCGGAACAGCGGCCTGTACCAGTCGGCATATAATATCCCCTCCAGGATCGTGACCGCGCAGTTCCTTTTTCCGTATTCCAGCAGATCGATCAGCAGAGGGAGCGCCTTGGTGTCCGCACCGTCTCTGGCATGCAGCAATTCCCTTCGCACTGTATCCTGAGGAATGATTAATGTTCCCCGCCCGAATTTACGCTGTAATTCTCTGGCAACGGAACTTTTGCCGCTGCCGGAGTTGCCTCTCAGGATGATCAGTTTCGACTGTCGGTTCTCTATATTTTCCGTTGTATCCATACTATTTACCACGAATCCTTTCTCTGAAAACCTATCCGCTGTTTAAATATTGCTGGCTCTATCCTTTGCGTATTGCAGCAGTTCCGGGGTTCTGGACCAATATTTGATCCCCCAGTTCTCAAAGTTCCACTCTTCCATATAATCGTTACACTCATAGTCGATATAATACAGCCTGTCTCCTTGCCATACAAAATTGGTGGGAAAATAGTCTATATTGGTGTTGGCAGGATACAGCTTGCGGCACATCTCCCGAACCTGCTTAATACAGGCGGCTGGCAGCTTTCCGGACAACACCATCTCATATACGGTTTTTCCGTCTATGTATTCCTTGATGATACGCTCCGCCTGCCGGTCAACAGCAAGGAGTTTTGGCAGGGGGATGCCAATGCTTTGTAAACGTTCATAATCCCGTAGCTCCGACGCAAGCTTGTCGCCGAACTGATAGTAGGCACAGGGTTCGTGGTGAATCTGTTTCAGCACCACCTTTATATCCCCGTCAGCGGCCAGGTAGGAGTATCCGCCTTTTCCCTTTCCGAGCAGTTTTATGATGGGATACTCTTTGCCGTTTACCGTCAGGACATCCGGCACAAGCTCTTTCCTCATCCAGACATGAGGACAGCCCTGCACATCTTCCACATCACCATACTCCGTGAATCCCAGTTTTTGATAGAACCCGCTTACCGGGCACTGGGCATGCAGGGTTATGCTTTTACCCCCTGCTTTTTGCACATGTCTTTCCACTTCCTTAAGCAAAAGTGTTCCCACAGCCTGACGACGGTACTGGGGCAGAACCGCGAATCTCCCCAGCACATACCCCTGTATCCCGTCGTCCCAAAACACCCTGCAGGTCGCTGCCGGCAGGGAATCTCCCTGATAGATCACAAAATGCTCCGCCCGATCGTCCGTCCCGTCTATCTCATCAAAAAAGCCCTGTTCCTCCACAAAGACTTTCTGCCGGATCTGCCTCGCCGCCTCCGGCAGTTCTCTGCTGACTGTTATTTCCATAGAATCCTCCCCCATTCCGAAACTTTTCCTGCTATACTGTCTCTCCCTTTATATACTGCCGCCCACTCCGGCATTCTCCCATGAGGTAACGCCCCGTTCCTCCCGCCTCCAGTAATCCTTGGCTGCGCAGTCCCATATGATATTCTCATAAGTAATCACGGGAAAAGAATCGTTTTCGTTCGCCGGAATCGTGTAGTTGATTGTCACGATGTCGCTGGGGTTCCATCTGACGATGGCCGTCACTTCATAACCCGCCGCCTCCACTTCTCCGACGAGGTCAAATCCACAGAGACTCCTCAACTCCTCCCGGGTGATATCCTGTTCTTCATCCTTTTTAAGCTCCCCGATCCCTGTTTTTTCATATTCCCAATCATAATGATAAAAATACGGCCGCCAGGTATGTCCGAACCACATGTCATCAGGCTGCCAATCCTCATTACGTTTCTGCTCCTCTGTGGGCAACGCATAATAATTATTATACCCGTCTGCCCAGAGTTCAAATCCCAAAGATTGGCCTCGATATACCACTTGCCCGCTTTGGGGCAGACTCACCTCCACAGGCTCCCCGTTTTTCACCGTCCAGATACCGCTTATGTCAGCGGTATCACAATAGTCTGAATAATAATAGAGGTATTTCTGCCTGTGTCCCGATACGTCAAATGCCATCTGACCGTCTATTTTGCGGTATCTCGTTCCGTATCCAAATCTTTCCGGCAGGCAGACACAGATATCAGCCCCAGCGAACCAGTAATCACCACTATAGCATGTAGCTCCGAAATAGTCATAATAACTTCTTCCGCAGAATACAAAAGCCTCATGTACACCGTCCCCATCAAAGTCGTCATAATCTATCAGCAGTATGGCGTCCTCCTCCAGACCGGATTTGAGCAGCACGTTTTCTTTCAGGGTGTCATACTGAGTCAGAATCAGGGTCTGTAATTTATCTCTGAGGGTTTCTTTGCTGTTCATACCGCTCCGTAAAAGTGTACAGGTATCCGCTCTCAGCGACTTTTGAACAACGCTATTCCTCCATTCCCGCAATTTCTCGTCATATTGTGTTTGGGATACTTTCGCATCATCTATTTCATATACCGGAATATCGTCATCTCTGCCGTCGGCGTAGCGCCATCCCACCTTAAATACCTGAAGAACCGTATCTTCTGTTCCGTTTACCTGATGTACGCTCAACACGCCGCCACTGCTCCGATATTCGCTGAAAATAATCCCTTCCTTTTCCCGATAGACGGCAGTTCCCTCCGGCGTCATGCCGTAGTTTCCCACCAGGACTGCCTGTCCCTGGTCAAAGGTATAGATCTCCGCAAAGTAAACGTTGATGACTGCCAACTCCGGGATATCGTCTCCGTCCAGATAGAGCAGGGTAAAAGGCACCGTCTCCCGCTCACCCGCAAGATTTTCCAGCAGCAATGCGTAGGCATTCAATGTTTCTTCCTGCCGAGCAACCTGCTCCAAAACCGGCCTGGAATCTCTCTCCCACAGATCGTTTGCAAACTGTGCCAGGACAGACAACAGATCGTCCTCATGCAGAGGAATACCGTCCTCATACCCCACCAGCACATAGCTTTGGCTGTCGTACAATTCCTCCCATTTTGCCTGATAAATATCCTCTGTAACAGAGGTGTCGTCTATCTCGTAATACGTTTCCGTATCATAGTACTCTAAATTCGCTGTTTCATCTTTATGCCACAGATATTCCTGCCAGTCCCTCAGATGACTGATAACCTTGATTTCTCCGTTTTTTAGCTGATGAAAATAGTTATCTGACTCCCCCTGTCCCATAAAATGGTCAAAGATCATGCGGCCATTTTCCACATACTGCATTCTTCCAAAAGATCCGAACTCTCCCAGTTCCACTACCTTATCCTGCGTGTAAGTATATACATATACCCCGGCCGCATGAGAATCATCCTTAAACAACAGCAGTTCTGGGATTGCGTCTTCATCTATATAGACCAGCCGAAACCGATATTCCATCTCTGAATGGGCCCTTGCTGCAAGGCATTCCTGTAAAAACTTATAATACGCTCTGGCGTAGGGATCTACCAATATCTCCTGCATATCCGTAGCCGCATTTTCGTCCGTCACAGCCTCCTGCGCTGACCCGGTTTCCAGTGTCTGCTCTATAGATTGCGGCAGCACCTCCGTCTTGTCCGCCAGCGGTTTCTCTGTGCGCTCCCTTTGTCCCATCGCCCCACAGCCGACCAGCAACAGGGCAGCACAGCAAAACAGTGACAACGCTGTCCTCCACCATTTTGCGATATTTACCATATCAGCTTTCCTCAATCCTCTCAAAATCGATCTGTAACAATTTTTTCCCATTGGGCAGAGGATACTCCCTCGTGCCCAGATGATCATATCCAACCGCGCGCACATTCCTGCCCAGCTCCTCAGCATCGATCTGACTGTGGATATCGACATCCACGCCGTAAACCGCCCTGTATTTCTCCCGGCTTACATGTTCCAGCCCATTGCCGCCCGCAATGCCCAGGATCATAACGCTTTGAACGGGCCAGGCAGACAACTGTTCCCTCATCATCTCATTAAGGGTCTGGAGCTGCCTAACCGTATGCAGCTGCATATGGTTTTCATAATCAGATAGTCTTATGGTTTCCCACGGATTGTTTGTCATCCCAACATTTTCCTCTTGATCAGCGCCACCTCGTCCCGTGACACTCCCCGCGCCTCAAAATAGTCCTCCACCGCCTGAAAACGCTCCTTAAAAAGCCTCAGAAACTCCCTCATATAACTTTCGTCCGGTATCACAATGCTCATATCCACCTCAGGATAATTCTGATGGATCTGCTCAAAACGTTTCTGATTGCACTCCCGAGTCAACAGATAGTCGTACACGATATCCTCCTCGCTGACGCCGCATAATTTCAGTAAAAGAGCGCTGACCACGCCTGTTCGGTCCTTCCCCGCCGTGCAGTTGATCATCACTCCCCCGGGGGCGGCGGCAATCTTTTTAAATACCATAGGCATATTCTTTGCCATGGCAATATGCATATAGCTGTCGGGAACCGCTTCCCGGCTCTCCGGTATGCCGCTCCCCTCGTCGATGGGCACATGGCAGTAGGCAAAATCCGCCGCGCTCTCAAATCCGCTGGGCGCGCGTAGAATATCTCCCTCTCCCCGTATATCTATGACCGTGGTAATATGATGTTCTCTCAGAAGGGCAAGATCCCCCTCGTCAGGATATCTCTGAACGTCACTTCGCCAGACGGCGTCCATACGGGTGTACCGCCCTCTGGCCCTGTACCCGCCCAGTTCCCTGGTATTCAAAGTAGTGTGCAGCAGGCTGTGTGCGGCGGCATTCCAGGCCGTTTTCCATCCCCAGTCATACTCGTCCAAACCGGGCTGTCCCTTTGAAAGCGCATCCAGCTCCTTCAGACAAAATTCCACAGCCATCCCGATAAATTCATCCGCTTTCTGCTGCGTAAAAAAGAACAGGCTGCCTTCCCGATAGGGTTCATAATCTCCCTTCAGCTCTTCATAAAAACTCTTATATCCAAAAGGATAAAGCGCATGGATGGGCTCGTCCGCAAAATCCTCCGGAACCATGATATCATCCCGCAGCTGATATTTCTCTATCACATAGGTATTGATCAGCGCATAATCATTGTGAAGGCGATCCACATTTCCCGGAGCCTTGGAATCCCAGTGGTGCATCTCATACATAAAATATCGGAACAGGATATCCTGAACCAGATGAAGATAATAGCCCAGATATAGGTCATCCTCCTTCATCCTTTTCCCGAACTCCTTCCTGTAGCGGGTGAGATCATAAGTCTTTTTGGTCAGACCACATATCTGAATCTTCAGATGGCTCCTCTCCGTGTTTTGCCCCGGCGCGGATGCGTCCGGCAGCGTCACGCCTATCTTCAGCCGGTTTATATCCTTGAACACATATTTCCCGGCCAGAATCTCTGTTATCGCCAAATGTATGATCCTGGACGCCATGGTCCTGCTCCTCCTGTCTCAACGATTTCTGTCCCTGCTGTACCTTCTCGTACTGCCTCAACGATTTCTGTCCCTGCTGTACCTCCTCGTACTGCCTCAACGATTTCTGTCCCTGCTGTACCTCCTCGTATAATCTCTACGATTTCTGCCTTTGTTGTACCTGCCTATAAAATGCATGAAGTACTTCCGCTAATCTCTCAGGTGCCTGGATATTTACTTCATGTCCAGAGTCCCTGATGATCTGTAGTTCCGCATCCTTCAAAAAGCCCGCCAGTTCCGCAGATGCCTTTTTGTTTGCGGAGTCCCGTTCTCCGCAGATTATCAATGTAGGACAGGAAATGCTCCGCATCGAACTGCTGAAATCTAATTCCATCATAGTCTTACAAAGCCTGATAAACTCTTTCTTTCCAAAGCCCGTCTGTTGAAACATAGATTTCGGCATAAGCTGAAAGAGAATATTCTGAATCTTCAAAAGCCCTTTGGGCATTTTATATTGCGCTGCAACAAGTACCAGGGAATTAACTTTTTTCGGATACTCAACAGCATAATTCAGGGCCAGCACACCGCCGAGAGACAAACCGCATAAATCTATGGGTTCATCAAGTTCAGAACAAATCTTAACGAAACCTTTATAAAGGTTATTATAAGTCACCTGTTCTCCTTGACACAGTTTACTCAAATCAGGACATATACTGCACCCGGCAAGCTCCAATCGGTCAATTACATTATTCCAACTGGCAGGCGTTTGACCTAAACCATGCAAAAAAATCGGATACATTGCACCACTCCTTCCAGGTCTGTTTTTCTCCTTATCCAACCTCCGCAAAAACAGGATTGTTCAGTCATTTTTGAAAATCGCCGGCCCGCACGAACCAATTACAGCTAAGCCTCCCGTCTGAAAAGGCTGGAAACTTCAGCTTTTCTGGCAACTGCGCAAAACCGGAGTTTTGTCGTTTATAAAAAATTTCTATCAAATTTCATTACGGTTTCACGGTTATGTTCATCATTATATATATCCGACTCAAAAAATCTTCCGCCACGAACATCCTTTAGATATCCTTCTTTTAATTCCATGGCCATAAAGGCAGGGTAATTATAGCCTTCCGCATCGGATATGCCATAAACAACTGCCTCTTTAAAACCAAACTGTGGATAATATTCCGGCCTTCCAAAAAATAGAATAGCACCGTAGCCAAGCTCTTGGGCTTTCTCTATCATTGTACGAATGAGGGCTTGACCAATGCCTTGACGCTGATATTCAGGAAGTACGCTCAATGGGCCAAAATTAAGGACAGGAAGCATATAGTCATCCTTTTTAACAACTGCTTTACTGCAAATAATATGTCCAACTATTGTTCCGTTTTCTAATTGAGCAATTAAACTCAATTCAATAATGCCATCACGGTGCCTTAACTCATGAACCATCCAGTGTTCATAAGGACAACCGATTTTACCACGCAGTATTCTCTCGGGATAATTAAATGCTGCTCTTGTTATTTCTTCTACTTTTCGGTAATCCCTTTCTTCTTCCTGCCTAACTATTATATGTTCCATATGAAATCCTCCAATATACTGGCCCTTTATGCCCCTCGTGGGTCTATACAGAAAATTTTACCGCATGCCCCCCTTTTAATCCAGGGAAACTAATTAATAACGCTATTTATATATGTTACAACTTCTTTTGAAACGAAATAATTTTCGTGCGTAATATTATCAAATATTTTTAACTCGGAATTTTCAAAGCACTCCGACAGTTTTTCCTGTAATGATGTACTTAATGTTTTATCTGTTTCTGAACCTATTACATACACTGAAGCAGTTACGTTTTTAGCATATTCGGCGGTCTGAATATTATTAGAAATAAAAACTTTAAAAGGTCCCCAGAATATCGGTATCATTTTATTATATAAATCAGAAATATCTCTATAACCTGCCGCCAAAACTAATGTTTTACACTCTCTCACACTTGCAAGATATGTAGCCATACCAGTGCCATAGCTATGTCCCATAATTATGATATCTGCCTGCGGATACTGCTTTTGTGCCCAGTCATACAATTCCGTGGCTGATTTCTTCATCGTTTGTAAGCTCATTTTCCCTTTGCTATCCTGTGTTCCATAATAATCAACCGCCAAAAACGGATAGGAAAACTTGTCTGCATATTTTCCAACAGAATTATATGCGATATCATTTGACCCTCCAAAGAATAAAATCACCTTGTCACTGTCTGTTTCAAGATTGTATCCATAACCCGTTAAATTATCTGTAATTTGAATATATTGAGGAACAGATGTAATATCTGTTATTTTCTTTGCCCCCTTATAAAAGGAATAGCTAATCTTTTGCATAACAAAATTACACCCAAATTCTACAATTAACACCCACATAATTATTTTCAAAATCGTTCTCATTATTTCCATTTTGTTATCCAATTTTTCCCCTCGCAAAAACACTATTTATCTGTCCCGCAAACCAAAGGTTGATTATCATATATCTCCAAAAAGGAAGTAATCTTCCCATGTGTGTATTCCCCTTCGATCAGCCCGAACTCAGGGTCATAATATTTATTATCATACAGCAGCACCCAGTGGGTATAATATCCCGCGTTTGTGTGCACTGTCAGGATAGAATATGGATGCGGAACAGGATTTTTCTTAGATATTCATCGCCCCTCATTAAAGGGCAAATGTATTGTTTCTCCGTTCCTGCAGATCATTTTCAGATTGCCGTCTTTGATACGATATGCCTCACCGTGCAGTATCTCCGTATCATTTTCTATCGTGATATAACTTCCGTCATTCATCGCCAATATCTCATGCGTGTAACTGTCAATATATGTAATGTCTTCCATCACTCTAAGGCCGTCAAGATAGTCATCTTTTAACAGTTGATAATGAGGAAAAATATTAGTCTCCGTTAATCCCAGCCCGGACGTCCATCTGTTAAAACCTGTATCAACAGCCTCCCCTTCAAGTTCAGGAGATACATACACGTTGGACGCACAGTTCATGGACCCTGCGCTCCATGCTATGAGTAAACCGTTAAAATCCTGTAATCTCTCTTTCAATCCGATTCTTTTCATAAAAGCATTTTGTGTGGGAACATGTCCCCCTGCTAAAAGGATCACATCCATCCCCGGAAGTTTTTCAATCAGTTTCTCATTTCTGCCGTCGCATTTATCTATGTATGATATGCTCAATCCGCTCATAGGAAATGCTTCCTTCAGACATGCGCATACACTGTCGTTTTTTTCATGATCATCCGGCGAGGCGCAAATAATCATTACTTTAGAATCTTCAACCCATAACTCTTTCATTTTTTCCAAGAGTCCGTTATCTGTGAGAAAAACACTGGGAACCCTTTTTCCGTCAACCTTATATGAACCGCCCAATGAACTTGTCAATATTATATTCATCCCCGCCACTCCTCAAAAAAGCAGTCTTTATCGCCCCTGGTTTCAAACATCGAATCATTCATTTCCGTCCTCAACCAGCGCACTCAAATACTCCGTAATCCCCATACCTTCCGCATCTACATGATAAAAAAACGGATCCTTCCTAATCACATCGTCACTATTCACAATAAACTCACTGATCTTCCTGCCATCCCTGTCCAAAAAAGTGAGCGTATACCAGGTTCCCATGCGAAACAGTGATATCCCCGTCCGATGAAATGTCTCTTCCCGTATACTACCCACAATATATTCAATATCATCCCTTTCCTCAACCACGAACCGACTCCCTGTTCGTCCGTCCCGAACCTGAATGCCCCCCACATCTTCCACATCCACATGCCGCAAAAAAGAAACACTGCTATTCCACCAGACTACCCCCAAAATAATGCCCAGGCCAACAACTCCCAGCACAATACCCAACCGTTTCTTCATCCTCATCTTCCTCGTCCATACACAGTCCCAAGTCCCGCACCAGACGCTCTTCCCCTGCAAAACATAATTTTCTATCTCAAAGCAGGTTCAAAAAGAACAACCTTACCAACATATCGTATGGAAAATTTTCCGTTTACTGTAGATCACTCTTACTAATTTCAATCGACGGATAATGATCAAGCCCTGTTAGATCTACATTCAACGGCACACTATACACCATATAATAATTTTCCGGATTAGCCTCTGCCAACTCACGAATTTTCTGCTGGGCCAGAACCCTATCTTCCGTGGCGTAAACAACCGATACAACGCCAACTTTATCATTATCTTTGTCCTCAACATTACCACATAATATCAGTTTCAGCGGTGCTTCCCCATCCAGCCCCTGTTTAATAAATCCTTCATAATCCATAGCAAAACCCTCCCACTCTGACTCCTTATTATATATCATATATTCTCTCTACCGCTCTTTCCCTGCGATAGTCCCGAGTCCCGCGTCAGGCATACTCTCCCCTGCAATAGTCCCGAGTCCCGCGTCAGGCATGCTCTCTCCCTGCAATA
>CAZGVI010000011.1:0-2441 GCA_964529395.1 uncultured Acetatifactor sp. | reverse complement strand
CTCTCCCCTGCAATAGTCCCGAGTCCCGCGTCAGGCATGCTCTCTCCCTGCAATAGTCCCGAGTCCTGGGCGGGGTATATGCCCTTGCAGCGACATGGCGTTACGGTTTACAACCGTAACACCGTGAGCCGTCGGTACTTAGCGGGCGTGTTTTGCCCGCTTATGTACCGCTACGGTGAACACCGAGCGAGAGCGTGCTGCAGCAAGGGCATATACCCCGCCCAGGACGAGACTTCTATAGCCCCCGGGACGAGACTTCCCTCCCCCAGGGACGAGCCCCTACGCATTATAGTCCAACTCCGCGTCCGTAGCATGCTCATAAATAAATGCCTTCCGAGGCGGAACATCCGTCCCCATCAGCGTGCTGGTAAGATCCGTAGCCAGCCTTGCGTCCTCGATCTCCACCCGTTTCATCATCCGGGTAGCCGGGTCCAGCGTAGTCTCCCACAACTGCTGGGCGTCCATCTCGCCCAGACCCTTGTACCGCTGCAGGGTGAAAGCCCCCTTATGGCTCTTACGGTACTTTTCCAGCGCTTTATCGTCATAGAGATACTCCTCCTTGCCCTTGGAAGGCATGGCCTTGTACAGAGGCGGCATGGCCAGATACACATGCCCCTCATAGATCAGCTCCGGCATAAATCTGTAAAACAAAGTGAGCAGCAGCATGGAGATATGAGAGCCGTCCACATCCGCATCCGTCATAATGATGATCTTGTCATAGCGCAGCTTGGAGATATCAAAATCGTTGCCGTACCCCTCCGAGAATCCGCATCCGAAAGCATTGATCATGGTCTTGATCTCTGCGTTGGCAAGCACCTTGTCGATGCTGGCCTTCTCCACATTCAGAATCTTGCCCCGGATCGGCAATATCGCCTGGAAACTGCGGTCCCGTGCCGTTTTGGCGCTGCCTCCGGCAGAGTCGCCCTCCACTATAAATATCTCGCATTTGGAAGGGTCCTTGGACTCGCAGTTCGCCAGTTTTCCATTGGAATCAAAGGAGAATTTCTGCTTGGTCAGCATATTGGTCCTGGCCTTCTCCTCCGTCTTGCGGATCTTGGCTGCCTTCTCGGCACAGCCAATGATATTTTTCAGCACCTCCAGATTCCGGTCAAAATAATGGACGATCTCTTCCCCGGTGATCTTTGCCACCACCTTGGCCGCGTCCTGGTTGTCCAGCTTGGTCTTGGTCTGCCCCTCAAAACGGGGATCGGGATGCTTGATGGACACCACCGCCGTCATGCCGTTGCGTACATCCGCCCCGGTAAAATTCACATCCTTTTCCTTGAGGATCCCCAGCTCCCGGGCATAGGTATTGATCACATTGGTGAACTGGGTCTTGAACCCTGTCAGATGTGTCCCTCCCTCGGAGTTATAGATATTGTTGCAGAAACCCAGCACATTCTCGTGGAATTCATTCACATACTGGAATGCCACCTCCACCACTATGTCTTCGGCCTCCCCTTTAAAGTAAATACACTCATGAACCGGCTCGGCTCCCTTGTTCATATCCTGTATAAATCCCGTGATCCCCTCCGGCTCATGAAATACGATCTTTTCCGGCTGCTCTTTCCTCTTATCCTCAAAAATAATAGTCAGTTCCGGATTCAGATAAGCAGTCTCATGCAGACGGCTCTTCACCTCATCCTCTTTAAAGCGTGTTTTGTCAAAAATCGTATCGTCCGGCAGGAAATTGATCGTTGTTCCCGTCTCCCTGGTCTTGCCTATGATCGGCAACAGGCCGTTTTCCAGCTCCATTACCGGAAGTCCCTTCTCGTACTGATCCTGATAGACACAGCCTCCCACCTTGACGGTAACGGTCAGCCTGTTGGACAGGGCATTGACCACCGAGGAACCCACACCGTGCAGTCCGCCGCTGGTCTTGTAGGCGTTGTTGTCAAACTTTCCTCCCGCGTGCAGCGTGGTAAACACCAATCGCTCCGCACTGATCCCCTTTTCATGCATCCCCACGGGAATCCCTCTTCCGTTATCACTGACGGTGGCGGAGCCGTCCGCCTCCAAAGTCACCTTGATCGTGTCGCAATACCCCGCCAGATGTTCGTCCACGGAATTGTCCACGATCTCATAGATCAGATGGTTCAGGCCCTTGGTGGACACACTGCCTATATACATACCCGGACGCTTGCGCACCGCCTCCAGGCCTTCCAGAACCGTTATGCTGTCTGCTCCGTAATTATTTGCTTTCGCCATAATATCCTCTCTCCCAAATCTCTGCGGCTGCCAGGCAAACTACAGCCAAATTTCTCTTTTCTTCGTCAAATTGTGCATTTTTTCAGTCATTTACCGGTTTTCCCCCTTGTATATTATAGCATACATTTTGTGGCAGGAAAAGGGGAAACTACCATAATTTGCGCCTGCAAATTTTTATAATCGAGTAGGAGGCTAACCATTAATTGATTAGCCGACCTCTCACACCACCGTGC
>CAZGVI010000010.1:0-90487 GCA_964529395.1 uncultured Acetatifactor sp. | reverse complement strand
TGTGGTCATGGTCAGCGTATCTCCCATGGATAAGCATGGGTACTTCAACTTTTCAGTCAATACCGGAGTGGCGGCGCCCATTGCCCGGATGGCGGACATCGTGATCGTGGAGGTCAATGAGCATATGCCCAAGATCCACGGCGGCTATGACGAGTGTATCCATATCTCGGAGGTGGACTATATTGTGGAGGGCTCCCACGCACCGTTTGAGAGCAGCAGGCCCTTCGTGCCGAGGGAGGTGGATCGGCGGATCGCGGAGCACATCATCCCCTATATCGTGGACGGGGCCACGCTGCAGCTGGGCATCGGCAGTATGCCCAACGCGCTGGGCGAACTGATCGCCCGGTCCGATCTGAAGGATCTGGGCATGCATACGGAGCTGTGTTCCGACGCGTATCTCAGCATGTACCGGGCGGGCAAGCTCACCAACCGGAAAAAGAGCATCGACAGGGGAAAGGGCGTCTTTGGCTGCGCGCTGGGTTCTCTGGAGTTGTATGAATGGCTGGACGATAACCATGGCGTGGCGGCCTACCCGCTGGAGTATGTGAACCGTCCCAGCGTTATCGCCCAGATCGACAATATGGTGTCTATTAACAGTTGCGTCGCGGTGGACCTGTACGGCCAGGTGGCGGCGGAGAGCGCCGGGGCCAGACAGATCAGCGGCACGGGAGGGCAGTTGGATTTTCTGATCGGAGCCTCCGCCTCCCGGGGCGGCAAGGCTTTTATCTGTATGAGTTCCGTACATACGGACCGCCATGGGGTAAAACACTCCCGGATCAAGCCCCAGTTCGACGGGGATATCATTACTTCTCCCCGCAGCCAGGTATATTTTCTGGCCACGGAATACGGCGTTATCAATCTGGAGGGACGTTCCACCTGGGAGCGGGCGGAGGCGCTGATCTCCATTGCCCACCCGGATTTCCGGGACATGCTGATAAAAGAGGCGCAGGAGAGAAAGATCTGGCGGCGCTCCAACAAGAGGGGGTAGGCTGCATAGGAAAACTTTGGGAGAGAAAAAATTTTGATTTTTTTAGAAAATAGCGAACCGGGTCAAACGATTTGCGACTATATAGTGAAAGCTTTCGTAAAATAATCCCTGGCCGCAATTTCGGCGGTAAGTGACCGGACAGCCGTCCGTGCGGTAAAGCAAAAGATTTTGCGGTACGGTTGACTGCGGCAAAAACTATGGGGAATATGCGCGCATGCAGAGGTTACTATGAATAAGGACGATTTGATCAGATATGCGGATGACTTGCTGCGGACGGCCATGTACAAACTGGACGGGGCGGACGCGGAGGATCTGGTGCAGGAGACTATGCTGGCGGCGCTGCTGGCAATCCGGCAGGGCCTGGAGATCAAGGAGCCCAGACACTGGCTTCAGGGAGTGCTGCGCCGGAAGTATTACGATTTTCTACGGCAGAAATACCGGCGTCCTACAGTCAGTTTTGACGCTCTGTATGAGCAGCAGTACTGGGAGCAGGCACAGGAGGACGAACAGCTCCTGCGGCTGGAGCGCACCGAGGAAGCGGCGGCGCTGCGGCGGGAACTGGCCCGTCAGGCCGGGATCTACCGGGAGGTGCTTGGACGGTATTATATGCGGGGCGAGAGCGTGGGAGAGATCGCCCGGGCTCTGGGGATTTCGGCAAACACCGTAAAGTCCCGTCTGCACGCGGGCAGAGAGCATATCAGAAAGGATTTCACTATGGAAAAATACGAAAAGCAGAGCTATGAGCCGGAGAGGCTGAATCTGGCGATATCGGGAGAGTGCGGGATAAACGGGGAGCCTTTCAGTCTCGGGGTGGGCGACAGCATGATCAAGCAGAATCTGTTGATCCTGGCCTATGACAGGCCGGTGACGCTGCGGGAGCTGTCGGAGGCCCTGGGCATTGCTGCCGCCTATATCGAGCCGGAGGTGAACCGGTTGGTGGACGGCGAACTGATGAAACGTGTGGGGGATAAGGTCTATACGGATTTTATCATCTACCGGGAGGAAGACTGGCAGGCCACCGTGGAATTGCAGAGGGAGATGGCTGACAGGAGGTATCGGGAGATCTGGGAGACCGTGGAACAGGGTCTGGCGGGACTGCGGGAGCAGGATTTTTATCAAAAGCAGCGGACGGAGGCTCGCCGGAAACTGGAGAGCCAGGCTGCGATCTGTATGCTGCAGCAGGCGGTGTGGACCGCACGCAAGGAGATCACAGGGGAACAACTGCCTTTTGCAGCTTTTCCCGACCGGAAAAACGGCGGGAAATGGTTTGCGATGGGAAATCATTTCGCGGCGGATTATGACTGGGACGCGGAGGAACACGCGTATCGCAGGTATTGGATAGACGGGGAGAGCAACAGAACCCTGGAGGGATATGACGGTCACAAATCTGTGGGGCTCAGCGCCTACGACTGTCTGTTGGGACATACGTACCTTTCCTGTGGCTGCAGGGGAATCCCGGAAGATATGCTGCACCGGATCCTGTATCTGACGGCATATGGCAGGGAGAAGGAACTGGCTCTGGTCAGTCCCCGGATCCTGGAGCAGCTGGATGTGCTGTTGGAACTGGATCTGCTGGCCCGCGGCGGAAATGGCCGCCTGGAGTGCCTGGTGCCCGTGATCACCAAAGAGGACAGGAATTATATAAAAAATCTGGGGCAGGAGTATGGAGCTCTGATCGACCGAAAGTTCCATGACGAATATCTGGCTCTGGTGCGGCATCCCGTAAAACTGCCCTGCCATCTGAAGTCTGTGACAGAGTGGTACCGCTATAATCCGTGCGGCAGCTGCATCACCATGATGCTGGCGCAGCGGGCCAGGGAGAACGGTCTGTTCCTGCCGGGATATGACGGCCCTGCCCCCTCAATCTACCTGGTGGTGGAGGAGTAAGGCTCTCGGGCCGTGCCTGGCCCCGGCATCTCCCAACCTGCCGGGGCGGAGGCGGAGGCTTAAGCGGGATTGTTTTCCCGTATCCGTTCGGTAAAGCTCACCGTCCGGGAGCGGCGGGTGAGCTGTTCCGTAAAGCGGCGGGAGTAGGCGATATACAGCAGATAGATGTAGGGCATTCCCAGATTGGTCTCCAGCAGGGAATTGACCACCAGTGTGGAGAGTTTTTGCTCCAGGGAGGAAAAGCCCGCGCTGCGGATCCCGCCGATGAGGAGTCCCGCCTCCCAACCGAATTGCACCAGGATACCTATGGCCAGGAGCCAGGGAATGCGTATGCGTTTGCCTGGCTCCTTTTGTCGGAGATTGTAGACGACCAGGGCCAGGTAGCCCGCAAACAGCAGCAGGGCCATATAACCGTGGTACGCTCCGGTGGTGCGCTCTATGACAATGGGAGTCTGCCTCGCGCCGAAAGTCTGCGCCAGCAGGGGACAGCAGAACCACCACAGCAGGATCAAAAAAGACCATTCAAAGATATGTTTTTCTCTGGAGATCCAGAGCCATATCCAGACGAAATTGGTAAAGCCGTAGCTCATGGACATCCACAGCAGCACCCAGAACAGACTGTGTTCCTGGGAGATGGAGCGGGCGTGGCAGAGCAGATGGAAGACGCCGTAATCCACCAGCATATAGACCAGGCCGAAGAACAGGCCCACCAGCACCGTCATATATTTTTTGCAGCAGAGCAGCAGCCCCGCCAATAAAATCAGAAAGCCGATATCCAGCCAGATATATGCGGGAACAAACTGTCTGCGGGCAATGATTTCCGTGATCGTATTTTCCATGATTATGTCTACTCCATCTACAATATTTTGTCATTTGAACCGTTATGAAGTATAACAGATTTTGGGAGGAGCCGCAACCCGGTTTGCAAAGCTTTAGGATGCTTTCAAATGAGTGGTATACAAACGGTCCGTTTTATTATATAATCAATGAGAATATTCGCTTTTAACTCTAATTTGGCGGAGAATGCAGCATAGAGCCTTGGAAAGGGGAATTATAATGAGGGATAAAAAAATGGCGGAAAGAAAAAAGCATATTATGGCGACGGCGGCTTTTTTGCTGATATTTGGCGGTCTGCTGACGCTGGCCACCGTATTTGACCTACAGGTGAGCTTTATTTTGGCCAAGCCCAATCTGGCGGAGGGAAGATATTTTTCCACAAACTTTTTCTGCAATCTGGTGGAGGTGGCGGCAATGGCTCCTATCTGGGGGTTCGCCACGTTTGCGGCCTGTATCCTGACGGTCTATTTCCACCATAGAACAGGACCGGGACGGTGCCTGCAAGTCTTTTTCTTTGGACTGTCCGTGTTTACCGGCGCCTTTCTGCTGCGCGACATGATGAAGTATCTGCTGCAGATCACGGATCGGGAGAGTGTCATGGAACAGGCGTGGTTCAATTTGCTGATGGCTGCGTTCGGCCTGCTGGTGACGGTGGCGGTCCTGGCGTTGGCCGGGAACAGGATACAGGCCCATATGCGGCAGCTATTGCCCTTTGCCCTGGCCATTGTCTGCTCCTGCTGCTGTTTTCTGTTTGTGGAACTGATCAAGAATCCCGTGGGCAGGATGCGCTTTCGGGCCATGCATTACATAGGGGATTACTCTTATTACACACCCTGGTACCAGGTGAGCGACGCCAGAGGGAAACTGGCCGGTCTGGGATTTGATCGGGATTACTTTAAATCCTTTCCCTCCGGCCACACCTTTTCCGGTTCCATGGCCTATCTTGTGATCCTGCTGCCGGATCTGTTTGAGAGGATGCGCACCCGAAAGGGCAGGATGCTGTCCTATGTGGTCCCCATAGCTTATACGGGGACGGTGGCGTTTTTCCGGGTGGCGGCGGGCGCCCACTTTTTCAGCGACGTGCTGGTGGGCGGAACGATGGGATTCCTGGCGGTGCAGTTTTTCAGATATCTTTTTCTGCACAGATTATGGGAAAAATTTAATTGAATTACGATTTGTCGAAAATTTTTGTATATTTTTTACAAAAAAATATTTTCATCTGAGAGAATTAGTGCTATACTATTTCAGAGAAGGCTTTCTGATACGACTTGTCATACGACCGCACAAGAATGGCGGTACGATGGGGAACATAAGAAAAAGAGAGGGAAGATAGTATGACGGGGCTGATAAACCTGATGGAAGAGACGGTGATGGATAAGATAAATCAACTGTTGCCAAACACGGAATACTGTAAATGTGAGAATTGCCGTATGGATATGGCGGCTTACGCGCTGAACCGTCTCCCTGCGCAGTATGTGCATTCGATGAAGGGAAAAGTACTGTATCGCTTTACTTCAAGTCAGGTGCAGAGAGACATAGAAGTCACTGTGGCAGTGAGCCAGGCGATTGAGATCGTGGGGAAATCGCCCCATAAAAACTCTCAATATGTTGAGAAGAGCGGTCAACAATAGAGCGGTCCAAATAGAGGGTGCATGCACCCTCTATTTTTAGTTTGCGCGCCATGGGCACGCTCTAACAGCTGGAATCAGGGCAGCAGGGATCTCCATGCCTTGCATAATTTGTGTAAAGGGATTATAATGAAGAAAATTGAGACGGGAAAGAAGGAGCTGACATGAAGACAGGACTCGTGCTGGAGGGCGGTGCCATGCGGGGGGTGTATACCGCCGGGGTGCTGGATGTGTTGATGGAGAATGGAATACAGGTGGACGGCGTAGTGGGCGTATCGGCGGGCGCGGTGACTGGCAGCAACTATATTTCCCACCAGATCGGAAGAGCCATTCGGTATAATATAAAGTATTGCAGGGATCCCCGCTATGGAGATTTCCGGTCCCTGATAAGGAGCGGCGATGTGTTTGAGGAGAAGTTCTGCTATCATGACCTGCCGAATAAATTGGATCCCTTTGACTGGAAGACCTACAGAGACAGCCGGACAGAGTTTTACGTGACCTGCACGGATGTGGACACGGGGCGTGCCGTATATCACAGATGCACGGGCGGTAAGGGAGATCTGCGCTGGATGCAGGCGTCTGCGTCCATGCCTTTTGTGTCCAGGATCGTGGAGATCGGGGGAAGAAAACTACTGGATGGCGGCATCTCGGATTCCATTCCGCTGAATTGGTTTCGCAGTATAGGATATGAAAAAAATCTGGTGGTGCTGACCAGACCGGAGGGGTATCGGAAAAAGCCGTCCAAAGGGCTCTTTTTTTTCAAACGTAAGATCCGTCGGTATCCGTTGCTGGCAGCGGCGGTGGAAACCAGGCATATCCGTTATAATCAGACGCTAAAACAACTGCCGGAGCTGGAGAAAGCAGGGCTGGCGCTGGTGCTGCGTCCCAGCAGGCATATCAAAGTGTCCAGGCTGGAGCGACATCCCTGGAGACTCAAGGCCATGTACAGGCTGGGCCGAAGGGATACGGAGCGGAGACTGGAAGAGATAAGGCGCTTTTTGGCATAGTGGACCATATCGTGGCTGAGAAATGCGATATGAGGAACGAGGTAAGGATGCAGTATCGTAAGGATAAATATGGAAATAAGCTCTCCGTGCTGGGGTATGGCTGTATGCGCTTTACCCAGACTGCGGGCAGGATCGATCTGAAAAAAGCCGAGGAGGAGATCATGACCGCCTACAGGGGTGGTGTGAATTATTTTGATACGGCTTATATCTACGGCGGCAGCGAGGCGGCTCTGGGGGAGATACTGGAGCGGAATGGGATACGGGACCGGGTATATATCGCTACCAAGCTGCCCCATTATCTGATACAGAACAGAGCCAGTCTGGACAGGTATTTTGATGAGCAGCTCCGGCGGCTGCGCACAGACCATGTGGATTACTATCTGATGCATATGCTGACGGATGTCCATACGTGGGAAAGGCTTAAATCGCTGGGAATCTTGGAATGGATCAGAGAGAAACAGGAGAGCGGCGCCATCCGTCAGGTGGGTTTTTCCTACCACGGCAATTCGGATATGTTCTGCCGCCTGGTGGATGCCTATGCCTGGGATTTCTGCCAGATTCAATACAATTATATGGATGAAAACAGTCAGGCGGGACGGCGGGGGCTTAGATATGCCCATGAGAAAGGTCTGCCTGTGATCATTATGGAACCTTTGAGGGGCGGAAAACTGGTCAGCAGACTGCCGGAGACCGCCGCCAAAATCTTTGCCGGTTATACAGTGTCCGAAAGCCGCGGCCCGCGCTCCGGCGATGCGGGGGAACAGGATAAGCCTGTGATTTACACGCCGGTGCAATGGGCGCTGAAATGGCTCTGGAATCAGCCCGAAGTGACCTGTGTGCTGTCGGGGATGAACTCTGTAGAGATGATACAGGACAATATGGACACGGCAGACCGTACAGAGGTAGGGGAACTGACCGAGGCGGATGAGGCCATGCTGCGGCAGGTGGTGCAGGCCATCAACGCCCGGATGAAAGTGGGCTGTACCGGCTGCGGCTATTGTATGCCCTGCCCTAAGGGAGTGGACATCCCCGGCTCCTTTTCTGCCTATAACCGGCGCTACAGCGAGGGCTGGGCGGCGGCCATGAAGGATTATTTTATGTGTACCGCCATGAGAAAGGACACCTCCGGGGTCTCCAACTGTGTGGAGTGCGGGAAATGTGAGCAGCACTGTCCCCAGCATATCCCCATCCGGCAGGAGCTGAAAGCTGCGGGAAAAGTGCTGGAGAATCCGGTGTACCGGATCGCCAGGTGGTTCGTGAAAAGGATGAAAGCCTACTGAGCGCTGATCCACCGTTTGATCTCGTCGAAGGAGACGGGGGCATAGTCGGTGCGCTCCACAGAGACGCAGTAGTGCTGGCTGCTGAACGTCTTATACAGGGGCGAGGCGTGCACATGGCCAAAGAGATTGGCATAGGGCATGTTCTCACAGACATATAACGGTTCGTGGGACAGGATCCAGAACCCCTCCAGGATCACCGGCAGGTCGTAAACTTCGGCAAAGCCCATATCCCGGTAAGCCCGGTTATCCAGCGTGTCGTGATTGCCCCTAACCAGATATTTTGTGCCGTGTAGGGCAGAGGGATCCATGTGGCCCCAGTCTCCCAGCACATAGACGGTATCCATCGGGGATACCGTCCCGTTCCACCGCCGTATCAGTTCCCGGTCCATGGCCGACGCGTCGTCAAAGGGGCGGTTCTCATAGCGTATAATCCGCTCGTCTCCAAAATGTGTGTCTGCAATAAAATAGATCATAATGTATCCTCCGAGTCTACTTTAATCTGAGAGGAAGTATTTGTCAATTTATTGTATTGTTTTTTTTCCAGCCCAGTGTTTTTTAATATTTCTTTAAGGGTATTTAACATTTCTTTAAGTTGATTGTGGAACCGGGGTTGGCATGTTATATTATGTACAGACCGTTCAGTGGACAGGGAGCGGCAGAGAGGATGGTCAAGACATGAAAAATATGGGGAAAGCATATCGCCTTGCTCGGCTCGGCGCGCTGTTTCTGGCGTTATCCACAGCGTTTGGCGGCTGCGGGGCAGGGGAGCAGACGCAGGACACGGTGGGAATGCAGGAGACAGAATCTTCCGCCGCGCCTTCCCAGATCCGCATTTTTTATTATTCTACTCTGAGTGAGCCCAATTTTGGGGATCTGCAATTTAAAGAATGTCTGTTTAAATACGGTGAAAAGTATCCGGAACTGGAGTTTGTGATCGAGTCCAGCGCACCGGGGGAGGATCGGGACATGGTGTTAAACCGGCTCTTGGCCGACATATCCCAGGGTAAGGGGCCGGATCTCCTGATTTTGAGCAGAAGGACATTGGAGATCTTTCAGGACAACGGGGCGCTGGCTGAACTGTCCGGGGCGCTGCCGGAGGAAACGGAGGGGCAGATCTTTGACAGCGTGCTGCGGCAGGGCCGCATAGGGGACGGACTGTACGGGGTCGCCTGGGAGGCGCGGGTGGATACGCTGCTGGTGCCGGAGACAGTGTGGCAGGGGGAGACCTGGCGCGTGGAGGATGTGCTGTCCCTTCTGGAAGAGCGCCGGGCGCAGGGAGATCCCTATGACCGGTGGCTCAGCATATCCTATAGCCTGACGGCGGAGCAGATGCTCTATGATCTGGGGTTTAAGGGGATAGAGAATACAGAGGAGAGGGTCTCTGCTCTGGTGGATATGGAACAGGGAAAATGTTTTTTTGACACGCCGGAGTTTGTCAGACTGTTGGAAAACTGTAAGGAATACGGGGAAACCTCCGGCAGCAGAGAGTATATGAATTGGGAGGAACAGCTTGCGGAAGTCGGCAGCGGCAGGGCGCTGGCCCTTCCGTGTTACGGGAATTTGATGGGATTCAGCCACGCTATGGCGGCCTGCGAAGACGGCTACCGCTGTGTGGGCTATCCCACGGAGAGCGGCAGCGGTAGCTATGTGAGCTGTTCCCGGCTTATGGCGGTAAACGCGGCGACGGAGCATTACGACATTGCCGTGGGCTTTATAGAGGAGATGCTCAGCGAAGAGGTGCAGAAGGAGCGCTTTGGTATCTCCAGCGTCCGAAGGGACATACTGACGGAAAATGTCGTGGAGCATCCCACATTTAGCGAAACGCCGTTATTTATGATTGGAGAAGGGGCATATGCTCCATTGGAGGGAAAAGCGGACGGCAGTTCCTGGGTGCGGGAATATGTGGAACTGTTGGAAAAAGGGGGTTCCTGGAGCTGGGAGATCTCCGAGATAGAACAAATCGTCAGGGAGGAGGCCTCGGCATATTTTGACGGGGACAAGAGCGCGGAGGATGTGGCCGGGGCGATCCAGAGCAGGGTTAGCCTGTATCTTGACGAGAGAAAATAACAGTATTTGTGGCGAAAGGGGAGTCCGGAGAGGAGCCTCTTTCTTTTTTGGAAAAATATGTCTAAAGAAAAGTGTTTGAAAAAAGTTTTGTGAAATTGAAAAAAGGGCTTGCAATTATTCTCAAATTGAGTATAATATAGTCAAAAGGAATAAATCTCAAAATGAGAATAATTAACATGGCAGACGAAAGGGTTTCCCTGGGGAAACATATTTCGTGGGAAAGGCAGGGCAGAGCGATGGAGGAGAGAAATGCCAGAGGGCTGACGGAGCGGGAGTTCCTTCGCCAGTACGATCCGGGAAAGTATGAGCGCCCTTCGGTGACGGCGGACACGCTGATCTTCACGGTGGATAAGGGGAGCGAGGATTATCATTTGCAGATCATGCTGATCCAGAGAAAGGATCACCCCTGTATTCGCAAGTGGGCCGTTCCCGGCGGATTTGTGGGGATGGAGGAATCTGTGGATCAGGCGGCGGTCAGGGAACTGGAGGAGGAGACGGGCCTGCGGGATATTTATCTGGAGCAGCTGTATACCTGGGGGGACGTGGGAAGAGATCCGCGCACCCGAATCATCTCCGTCTCTTACATGGCGCTGGTACCCAAGGAGAAATTAGTGCCCACTGCGGGCGGGGACACGGCGGACGTGGCCTGGTACTCCATCGGCAGACAGGAGGGACATTTCCGGTTGTGGAACGAGAGCCGGGAGCTGGCGGAGGAGGATCTGGCGTTTGATCATGCCAGGATGATACGGCTGGCGCTGGAACGCATGAAGAACAAGGTGTTTTACACGGACATCGCCTTCAGGCTGTTGCCGGAGCGGTTTACGTTCCCGGAACTGCAGCGGCTGTATGAGGCCATACTGGGGGAGAAACTTCACGCCCCCAACTTCCGCCGGGACATGCAAAAGTTGGTGGAGCAGACCGACGAGAAATGTAAATCCCAGAAGGCGGGAAAACCGGCCTGGTACTACAGACAAAAGCGAAACTAACGGTATGATCATATTAAAAGAAAGAGAGGAGAAAAACATGAAGTATCTGATCGTAGTAGACATGCAGAAAGATTTTGTGACCGGGGTGCTGGGCACCCGGGAGGCGAGGGAGATCCTGCCGGCGGTGGCGGCGAAGGCGAAAGCGTTTGAAGGCCGGGTGATCTTTACCAGAGACACGCATCAGGAAGATTACATGGACACCCAGGAGGGAAAACATCTGCCGATCCCCCACTGTATCCAGGGGAGCGAGGGCTGGCAGCTGGCGGACGAACTGGAAGAATTACGGGTCGCGAAGGATCTGCCCGTGTACGATAAAGTGACGTTCGGCTGCCCGCAGCTTGCCAGGGATCTGGCCCGGGAGAATGAACAGGAACCCATCGAGTCCATTGAACTCATAGGTGTGTGTACGGACATCTGTGTGGTGAGCAATGCCCTGACCATCAAGGCTCATCTGCCGGAGGTTCCGATCTATGTGGATCCGGCCTGCTGTGCCGGGGTCACCCCACAGGCCCATGAGGCGGCGCTGGCGACCATGCGCTCCTGCCAGATTCTTATGTGACGGATTTATACTGGAAAATAGAAAAAGAGAAAGGGAAGGGAAAACGGTATGAAACAATTTAATGAGAGAAATTTATCCATGGTGATGGACTTTTATGAAATGACCATGAGCAACGGCTACTTTCAGGATCAGGATAAGGATACAAGGGTAGCGTTTGACGTATTTTATAGAAAGAACCCGGACAACGGAGGTTTTTCCATTTTCTGCGGACTGGAGCAGATCGTGGAATATATTGAAAATCTGCATTTTGACCGGGAAGATATCGACTATCTGCGCAGCCAGGGACTGTTTGGAGAAGACTTCCTGGAATATCTGGCGGATTTTCGTTTTAAGGGCGACCTGTACGCTTTCCCGGAGGGGACCATTATGTATCCCAACGAGCCTGTCATCACGGTGATCGCCCCCCTGATCGACGCCCAGCTCATCGAGACCGCCATACTGCTGGAGGTCAACCATCAGTCTCTGATCGCCACCAAGACCCGCCGGATCGTGCGGGCTGCGGACGGCAGGGCGGTGTCGGACTTTGGGGCGCGCCGGGCCCACAATATGGACGCGGCGGTGTATGGCGCCAGAGCCGCCTATATCGGCGGCGCCGTGGGCACCGCCACCGTGCTTGCGGGCAAGATGTTTGACATCCCCATCAGCGGCACCATGGCTCACAGCTGGGTGATGTATTATAAGGATGAATTTAGCGCTTTCAAAAAATACGCGGAAAACTACCCGGATTCCACGGTACTTTTGGTGGATACCTATGATGTGCTTAAGAGCGGCATCCCCAACGCGATCCGCGTGGCAAAGGAAGTGCTGGAACCCATGGGAAAGCGCCTGAAAGGTATCCGCATTGACAGCGGCGACCTGGCCTATCTGTCCAAAAAGGTTCGCAAGGCGCTGGACAGCGCGGGGCTTACGGACTGTAAGATCGTGGTTTCCAACAGTCTGGATGAATTTACCATTACCTCCATACTGGCCCAGGGTGGCAGGATCGACAGCTTTGGAGTGGGCGAGCGCCTCATCACCTCCAAGTCGGATCCCGTGTTCGGCGCCGTGTACAAGATCGCGGCTGTGGAGGAAAACGGAGAGTTTGTGCCCCGCATCAAGGTTTCGGAAAATGAGGAGAAGATCACAAACCCGGGACTGAAAAAAGTGTATCGCGTATATGATGAAAATAAAAAGGCCATCGCCGATCTGATCGCCCTGGCGAATGAAAAAGTGGATTTCGCGGCACCCTATCGGTATGTGGATCCCAAAAAGCCCTGGAAGAACCGTTATTTTGAGAATTGCAGCGCAAAGGCATTACAGATACCGATCTTTCAGGAGGGCAGGCTGGTCTACGATATGCCGGATGTGGCGCAGATCGCCGATTATGTGAAAAGGCAGCTCTCGGAGGAGATCTGGGAGGAGGAGCAGCGTTTTGAGAATCCTCATACCCATTATATGGATATGACCCCCGCCATGTATGAGGTCAAGATGTCCATGCTCAACGATTCCCGGGAAAGTACCAATTAGTGAAGGATGCAACGGTACTCTGATTATAGCGGAAAGGAACTTATCTCATGGAATACGGATACATTAAAACGGCTACGGCCTCATTTGATATACAGGTAGCAGGCGTCAGCGCCAATGTGGAAAATATGCTCCGCCTGATGGAGCAGGCCAGGCAGCAGCAGGTGGAGTTGTTGGTCTTCCCGGAGCTGTGCGTCACGGGCTATAGCTGCGGGGACCTGTTTTTGACCCGCAGGCTTTTGGATCAGGCGCTTCAGGGTGTGAAACGTCTGGCGGCGGGCACGGCGGGCAGCAACTGCCTGGTGGTGGCGGGCGCGCCCCTTTGCCATAACCAGCGGCTCTATAACTGCGCTGTCTTTTTACAGGATGGAGAGATCCGGGGGATCGTGCCCAAATCCTATATACCGGGGTATAAGGAGTTCTATGAAAAAAGGTGGTTTGCCTCGGGCAGGCAGATACAGGCGGAGGAAGAGATGGGCGTGCCTTTCGGCACCCATGTGATGATGCGGCTTGGCAGCGATGTGCTGGTGGCGGCGGAGATCTGTGAGGACCTGTGGGTGTCCGACAGCCCCAGCATACGCCACTGTTTAAATGGAGCGGATCTGATCGTCAATCTCTCCGCCTCCAATGAGACCGTGTCCAAGAGGGCCTACCGGCAGGATCTGGTGAAGATGCAGTCCGCAAAATGCATGTGCGGCTATATTTACGCCTCCTCGGGAGAGGGGGAGAGCACGACGGATCTGGTATTTTCCGGCCACTGTATCATCGCCGAGAACGGCAGCGTCAAGGCGGAGAGTTACCGGGAAAAGGAAGGGCTGCTGACGGCCCTGATCGATGTGCAGAAACTGCAGAATGACAGGATGAAAATGAACAGTGAGAACGAGGCGGTAGACATGAGCAGCTATGTGCGGGTACAGCTTAAGCGGGATTCTTTCGGCCATCTGCCCCAGCAGGTGGACGCCTATCCCTTTGTGCCTGCCGCGCGGGAGAAACGCAGGGAGCGCTGCCAGGAGATCATGGAGCTGCAGGCGGACGGCCTGTATGAGCGCCTGAAAAAGACGGGTCTGAAAAAAGCCGTGATAGGCATCTCAGGAGGACTGGACAGCACGCTGGCGCTGTTGGTGACGCTGGAGACCTATCGAAAGCTCGGCAGGCCCGCCGGAGATATCATAGCCGTCACCATGCCGGGTTTCGGCACTTCCGTCCACACGAAGACCAATTCCTTACGCCTCATGGAACTGTGCGGCGTGACGGCGCGAACCATCTCCATCGAGGCGGCGTGCAGGCAGCATATGCGGGATATCGGCCATCCCGAGGATGTGTATGACGTGACTTATGAGAATATTCAGGCGAGGGAGCGCACCCAGATACTGATGGATGTGGCGAACCAGGAAAACGGCCTGGTCATCGGCACGGGAGATCTGTCCGAGACCGCTTTGGGCTGGTGCACTTATAACGGCGACCATATGAGTATGTACGGGGTCAATATCTCCATACCCAAGACCCTGGTAAAATATCTGGTGTCCGCCTACGGCGAGATGCACCCCGAGCTGGAGGAGGTGCTCGCCAGCATCTGCGAGACCGTGATCAGCCCGGAACTTTTGCCCCTTGGGGCAGACGGACAGATCTGCCAGTCCACAGAGGACACTCTTGGCAAATACGATCTGCACGACTTTATCCTGTACCATTTTATCCGAAACGGCTTTGAGAGGGAAAAGATCACGGCTCTGGCGCGGATCGCCTTCCCGCAGGTGAGTCCGGAGAATATCGAGAGGACCGCGGATACATTTTTTAAACGCTTTTTCTCCCAGCAGTTCAAGCGTTCCTGTATGCCCGACGGCCCCAAAGTGGGTTCTGTAAGCCTGTCCCCCCGGGGCGACTGGCGCATGCCCTCGGACGCGTCCGCGGCGGATTATTTATAAATTTAGCACTTGCGCCCACCCTGAAATTGGTGTATAGTGGTTCACGATTGGACTTAATGCGGAATGGGCCGCAGGAAAGCGGGAATTGAGGATATGGCAAAAAATCTGGTTATTCTGGAGTCACCGGCCAAGGTGAAGACAGTTAAGAAAATATTGGGAACTAATTATGAGGTGGCGGCCAGCGGCGGTCATGTGCGGGATCTGCCCAAGAGCAGTCTGGGCATTGATGTGGAACATGATTATGAGCCCAAGTATATCACCATCCGGGGAAAAGGAGACGTGCTTGCGGCCCTGCGCAGGGAGGTAAAGAAAGCCGACCGGATCTATCTGGCAACAGACCCTGACCGGGAGGGTGAGGCGATTTCCTGGCACCTGGTCCATGCTTTGAAACTGAATGAGTTTCCGGATAAAAAGATTTACCGGATCACATTTAACGAGATCACCAAGAGCGCCGTAAAGGAATCCCTGAAAAACGCCAGGGAGATCAATATGGATCTGGTGGACGCCCAGCAGGCGCGCCGGGCGCTGGACCGGATGGTGGGATACCGGATATCGCCGCTGCTGTGGGCGAAAGTCAAGAGGGGCCTGAGCGCGGGACGGGTACAGTCCGTGGCGCTGCGCATCATCTGTGACCGCGAGGCGGAGATCAGCGCTTTTATCCCGGAGGAATACTGGACTCTGGAGGCCAGTCTTAAGGTGGACGGGGAGAAAAAGCCCGTGACGGCCAAGTACCACGGCGAGGGCAGCCACAAGGCGGAGATACACAGCAGGGAGCAGATGGATGCTCTGCTTGAGAGCCTGAAGGGAGCCTCCTTTAAGGTGACAGATGTGAAAAAGGGCGAGAGAGTCAAGAAGGCGCCTCTGCCCTTTACCACCTCCACGCTGCAGCAGGAGGCCAGCAAGGCGCTGAATTTTTCCACACAGAAGACCATGCGCCTGGCCC
Organism: uncultured Acetatifactor sp.; assembly: GCA_964529395.1. Taxonomy (GTDB): domain Bacteria; phylum Bacillota; class Clostridia; order Lachnospirales; family Lachnospiraceae; genus Acetatifactor. The sequence goes on along the minus strand of CAZGVI010000010.1, from coordinate 74,880 downwards.
AACAGCTGTATGAGGGCGTGGACTTAAAGGGTGAGGGTACCGTGGGTCTGATCACCTATCTGCGTACCGACTCCACCCGGGTATCTGAGGAGGCCCAGCAGGCGGTCAGAGCTTATATCATAAAGCATCACGGCGAGAATTATGCCGCGGAGCATGTGGCGGTAAAAAAGAATGAGCAGAAGATACAGGACGCCCATGAGGCGATCCGGCCCACGGACATCGAGCGGATCCCGGCGGCGGTGAAGGAACAGCTGCCCAGGGATCTGCTGCGGCTGTACCAACTGATATGGAAGCGTTTTGTGGCCAGCCGCATGGCGGGGGCGGTATATGAGACCATGACCACCAGGATCGAGGCTGCGGGGCATGTGTTTACCATGGCTGCGTCCAACAGGGTGTTTGACGGCTATATGAGCGTCTACACCCAGGAGGAAGACCAGGAGGAGAGCAACCGCATGAGGCAGGAGCTGTCCAGGGACAGCGTTCTGTCCCTGCTGGAATTTGTGCCGGGACAGCATTTCACCCAGCCGCCGGCCCACTACACCGAGGCGTCTCTGGTGAAGGCTCTGGAGGAGCTGGGCATAGGGCGTCCCAGCACTTACGCGCCCACGATCACGACGATCCTGGCCAGACGTTATGTCGCCAAGGAAAACAAGAATCTCTATGTGACGGAGCTGGGCGAAGTGGTGAACCAGATGATGGTGGAGGCCTTTCCGAGTATCGTGGATGTGAATTTTACCGCCAATATGGAGGCTTTGCTGGACGGTGTGGAGATGGGGACGGTGAAGTGGAAGACTGTAATCTCCAATTTTTACCCCGATCTGGAGGAGGCGGTGCAGAAGGCGGAAAAGGATCTGGAAAAAGTCACCATAGCCGACGAGGTGTCGGATGAGGTCTGCGAGCTGTGCGGCAGACAGATGGTGATCAAGTACGGTCCTCACGGCAGATTCCTGGCATGTCCCGGTTTCCCGGATTGCCGCAACACCAAGCCCTATTTTGAGAAGATCGGCGTGCCCTGTCCCAAATGCGGCAAGGATATCGTGATGAAGAAGACCCAGAAGGGCAGGAGGTATTTTGGCTGTATCGGGTATCCCGAGTGCGATTTCATGGTATGGCAGAAACCTTCGCGGCAAAAATGCCCCCAGTGCGGATACGTTATGCTGGAAAAGGGAAATAAGCTGGTGTGCGCAAATGAGGAATGCGGGCATGTGATGGCTGAAGGCGGGGAGTAATACCGTATAATGTCAGAATATTCTCAAAAATAATGAAAATATACATTGTAATCTGACTTCGTTTGTGCTAAAATACTCCAAGAGAGTTGGGTGTTTTGGGACGGAGGAACAGGGATGAGCAGTGTACAGTTGTTGGATAAGACCCGCAAGATCGGTAAACTATTGCACAATAACAATTCCAGTAAAGTGGTGTTCAGCGATATCTGCCGCGTGATGCGGGAGATCCTGAGTTCCAACGTGCTTGTGATCAGCCGCAAGGGCAAGGTCCTGGGCGTGGGCAAGTGCGATGATGTGGACGCCCTGCCTCAGCTTGTGGAGGAGTGCGTGGGCGGTTTTGTGGACGGTATGCTGAACGAGAGACTGCTGGGTGTACTCTCCACCAAGGAGAATGTGAATCTGGAGACTCTGGGGTTTGAGGGTGAGGATATCCGCAGATTCCAGGCTATCATTTCGCCTATCGAGATAGCGGGGGAGCGGCTGGGCACGCTGTTTATCTATAAGTGCAACGAGCAGTATGACATAGACGATATCATACTGTGTGAGTACGGCACCACGGTAGTGGGGCTGGAGATGCTCCGGGCTGTCAGCGAGGAGAGCGCCGAGGAGAGCCGCAAGGTGGCGGTGGTCAAGTCAGCCATCAGCACCCTGTCCTTCTCGGAGATGGAGGCGATCACCCATATCTTTGACGAGCTAAACGGCATGGAGGGCATTCTGGTAGCCAGCAAGATCGCCGACCGGGTGGGGATCACCAGATCCGTGATCGTCAACGCCCTGCGCAAGTTTGAGAGCGCGGGAGTCATCGAATCCCGCTCCTCAGGTATGAAGGGAACCTACATCAAGGTACTCAACGACGTGGTGTTTGACGAGATAGAGGAGCTCAAGAGACAGAACCAGAGAAGTTAAGCGGCATAGGGAAATGCCGCCGGAGGAAGGGATAAAGGGATTTATTGTCAGCGCAATAAATCCTTTTTGATTTTTTTTATAAAACCTATTGAGTTTTTAGAAAAAAAACATATAATAGAATATATTGGGTTTCGTGTGTACAGGGGTACAAGTTATATGAAATTTGGAGGTAATTATGTTTAATTCAAACGTATTTGACTACATAAGCGTTTTGGATCAGGCGGCTGACGCCACGTGGATGCGCCATATTGCCCTGTCCAATAACAATGCAAACATTACTACTCCGGGGTACAAGCGTCAGGATGTGGCCTTTGAATCCGAATTTCGTAAGGCTCTGGGGAATTGCAGACATGAGTCCATGGACGCCAAAGTGTCCAGAGTCAGGCATACCACCGTCAAGCCGGTGGCCTATACCGACTATTCCAGCCTGTCCTACCGGCTGGACGGCAACAATGTGGATCCGGACGCCGAGCCTGTGATGCTGGCGGAGAACCAGATGAAATATCAGGGTCTGATGGCGGCGATCAACAATGAATTCCAGAATTTGCAGGCTGTACTAAAATAGAAAAGTGAGGTATCATTATGAATATATTTTCTGCTTTTAATGTGAACGCGTCCGGTATGACCGCCCAGAGATACCGCATGGACATCATATCGGAAAATGTAGCCAACGCACAGAGCACACGCACCGAGGACGGCACTCCCTACAGGCGCAAGGTTGTGGCTTTCGCCGAAAAAGGCGGCAGAGGCTCCTTTGTCCATGCGCTTAACAGCGCCATCGACTATCACGGCGCGGGATTATCCGGCAGCGGCGTCAAGATAACCGGCGTATATAAGGACTATAAGACGGAGATGAAAAAAGTGTACGATCCCTCCCACCCGGATGCGGATGAGGACGGATATGTGCTGTTTCCCAATGTCAATATCATAACGGAGATGACCAATATGATCGACGCCAGTCGGGCTTATGAGGCTAATGCCACGGCTTTTAACGCCAGCAAGTCCATGGTGCAGCAGGGGCTGCAGCTGGGTCAGTCTTAACAGGCCCGCACAGGTTGTTTTCAATAGGAATATTCAGGACAAACGCAACATAAGATAGGCTTTTGAAAGGAGTAATACATAATGGATTATACAGCAGCAATCAACGGCATATCGTCCCTGGGGCTGGACCGGGCGGCAGGGACAAGACTGAATACCCTGACAGGTTCCCTTACCAAAGAAGATAACAAAGTGGAAGGAACCATGTTCGATGCATTTCTAAATTCTGCGATAGACAATCTCAAGACCACCAACAGCTATCTGTCCGAATCGGAGAATGAGAAGATCCGGTTTGCGCTGGGCGAGACGGAAAACGCTCACGATCTGGCCATAGCTATGCAGAAGGCGTCCGACGCGCTGCAGTATACGGTCGCTTTCCGGGATAAGTTTCTGGAGGCATATAATCAGATCATGCAGATGCAGATCTAGTAGTATGTATTTGATTACTATATTTTGCAGTCACAGAGGAGAAACTTATGTTAGACAGGCTAAAAGAAATTCAGGCCAAGGTGCTTGAATGGTGGAATAAGTTTACATCCAAGCAAAAAACGATCATTATTGCCATCGTAGCTATCGTAATCTTTGCTTTCGCGATCCTGATATATGTGTTTTCCATACCAAAGTACGTCCGTCTGTCGAATTACGAGACGGTCACGGAGGCATCCACGGCCATGGAAACGCTGGAGGCGGCAGGCATTGAGTGCAGGCTGTCCAACGATGGCTTACATATTGACGTAAACGCGAAACAGCAGGCGGACGCCGTCCGGGCGCTGGGCGCCGCGGGGCTGACTTCCACCGAACCGAATATCAACAGTGTGACGAATATGGGCATGTCGGCCACGGAGAGGGATAAGGAGAGGGCGTTCGGGGACTATAAACAGAAGGAACTGGAGGCCAATTTTAAGCAGTATGATGCGGTCAAGGACTGCCGGGTGGTTCTGCACCTGACGGAGCAGGACGGCACTCTGTCGGCCAGAAACCAGGAGTCTTTCGTCTATATCAGTCTGGATCTGGACGGCACGTTCACCTCGGATAACGCAGCCACCATGGCCAAGGCGGCGGCGGCAGCGGTGGGCAATCCCACCACCGCCAATATTTTTATCAGTGACACGGCGGGCAATACCCTGTTTTCGGGTGACGAGGACTATACGCTGACGGGTTCCGCTGTCAGCAAGATCGAGGCGCAAAACGCGGCGGAGAGCTATATCCGTTCCAAGGTGAAATCGGCTCTGATCGGCACGGGCATCTTTGATATGGTGGATGCGGCGCCGTTTTTGAAGTTCGACTACTCCGAGTATGAACAGACGGATCATACATATAATGCGCAGGCCGGGAGAGAAGAGGGACTGAAAGGACATGAGTCCACTACCGAGAGCGAGAGCACCGGTACCAACAGCGGCATACCCGGCACGGACTCCAATGATGAGGACAACTATTATCTGGACACGGGGGGAGACACCTCTTCCAGCTCCAGCACCCGGGATACGGATTACGTGCTGGACGAGAGCATACTGAAATCCCTTACCCCCGCGGGGATCATAGACTATGACAATTCTTCCCTGATGGTGACGGCCCGCAGTTTTGACGTGGTGTACGAGGAAGTGATAGAGCGTCAGGGGCTGCTGGACGTTATGACCTGGGAGGAGTACAAGGCCAACAACAGCGGTTCCACCAGGATGGAAGTGGACGATGATTTTTATGACGCGGTGGCTGCGGCCACCGGTATCTCCAGAGACAGGATATCGATCATCGCCTACAGGGAAAACGTGTTTTACGACAAGGAGAGAATGAACGTCAACTGGACGGATGTCCTGAGCATCGCCATGATCGTGATCATTCTGGCACTGCTGGCGTTCGTGATCCTGCGCAGTATGGCGTCCAGAAAAGATTCGGATCAGGAGGAGGAACTTTCGGTGGAGAATCTGCTGCAGTCCACGCCTGAGAGCGAACTGGAGGATATCGAGGTGGAGAGCAAGTCCGAGACGCGCAAGCTGATCGAGAGATTTGTTGACGAGAATCCTGAGGCGGTGGCAAATCTGCTGCGCAACTGGTTAAACGAAGATTGGGGGTAAGGACATGGCGAAGGATGACGGTATATCCGGCCTGCAGAAGGCCGCGATCCTTTTGATAGTACTTGGGCCGGAGCGCTCGGCCAATGTGTTCAAGCATTTGAAGGAGGAGGAGATCGAGGAGCTTACCCTGGAGATCGCCAATACCCGGAGCGTGACTCCCCAGGTGAAAGAGGAAATCCTCAATGAGTTCTACGAGGTCTGTCTGGCACAGCAGTATATCGCCGAGGGAGGTATCACCTACGCCAAGGAACTGCTGGAGAAAGCGTTGGGCAGCGAGAAGGCCATGGATGTGATCGGCAAGCTGACCGCGTCTCTCCAGGTCAAGCCTTTCGAGTTTGTGCGCAAGACGGACGCCTCGCAGCTGCTTAACTTTATTCAGGATGAGCATCCTCAGACGATCGCCCTGATCCTGTCCTATCTGTCCGCGGGACAGTCCGCCATGATCATTTCGGCGCTGCCGCCGGAGAAACAGGCGGATGTGGCAAGGCGTATCGCGGTGATGGATCGCACCAGCCCGGATGTGATAAAAGAGGTGGAGAAAGTGTTGGAATCCAAGCTTTCCAATCTGGTCAATCAGGATTACACCATCATCGGCGGCGTGGACGCTGTGGTGGAGATCCTGAACACTGTGGACCGCGGTACGGAAAAACATATCATGGAGACTCTGGAGATCGAGGAGCCGGAGCTTGCGGACGAGATCCGAAAGAAGATGTTCGTCTTCGAGGATATCCTGCTTTTGGACGACAGAGCCATACAGCAGGTGCTGCGTAATGTGGATAACAACGATCTGGCTATCGCGCTCAAGAATGCCAACGAGCAGGTACAGAACGCGATCTTTAACAATATGTCTAAACGTCTGGCTGTGATGATCAAGGAGGATATGGAATTCATGGGCCCCGTGCGTATGAAGGACGTGGAGGAAGCGCAGCAGAAGATCGTCAATATCATCCGCAAACTGGAGGATTCCGGGGAGATCATTATCTCCAGAGGTGGAGGTGACGAGATCGTTGTCTAGTAATTTGTTTAAGCAGGGATACGGATTTTTCCTGAACGGAACCGAAGAAAAAAGAGTGATAGACACCAATGATCTGGCGCTTAGACGGCTGGAGCAGTTAAGGGAAATACTGAGAAGGCAGGAGCAGGACAGGGAACCTGCGGAGGGTTTCGTGCAGGGCATCGAGGCGGAGGATATGTCCGCACTGCTGGACGGGGCGGACGGCGGCGCGGTGCTGAAAGCGGCCCCGGAGGTGGACAGCGCGGCTCTGCTCCAGAGCGCCAACGCCCAGGCAGAGAGTATCCTGGAGGATGCCAGGGCCCAGGCACAGCAGGTGTTGCAGGATGCCAGAGAGCAGGCGGAGGATTTGAAGAGAACCGCCATTGAGGAAGGCCGCATGACAGGCTACCGAGAGGGTAAGGACAAAGCCGGAGCCGAGGCTGAGGGGCTGCGGAGACAGATAGAGGCCAAAGAGGCGGATCTGGAGGCGGATTACCAGACCGCTTTTGACCGGATGGAATCCCAGTTGGTGGAGACTATAACAGGTATTTATGAGCATATCTTTCGGGTGGAGTTGGGTTCCTACCGGGATATTTTGATGCATCTGATCACTTCCACTCTGCATAAAGCGGAGGGCAGCAAGGTCTTTTTGGTGCATGTGTCCAGAGAAGATTATTCCTATGTCAGTATGCAGAAGAAACAGCTGCTGGCGGGACTTGGCGGGAACGGGATCTCTCTGGAGATCATCGAGGACGCGACCATTGCCAGGGACGAGTGCATGATCGAGACGGAAGGCGGTATATTTGACTGTGGACTGGGCACTCAGTTAACCCAGTTGGGGCAGCGTCTGCGTCTGCTGTCCTATGACGGTTAGAGCGGCGCGGCATGGGTCAGGAATGAGAGTGGTGACATTTGACGACGAAAAAGTTGGACTTAGAGAAATACAGGGCGGTGGAGGAACAGACATTTTTCCGGAAACTGGGAAAAGTGGTCAATGTGGTAGGATTGACCATTGAGTCCGTGGGACCGGACGCGCGGCTGGGAGACGTGTGCCGGATCGTTCCGGACACGGAGGAAGCAGAGCCTGTTCTGGCGGAGGTAGTGGGCTTTCGGGATACCCGGACGCTGCTGATGCCCCTTGACCAGGTGGAGGGGATCCGACTGGGCTGCTCGGTGGAAAACACGGGTTATCCGCTGACCGTCACAGTGAGCGAGGAGCTGCTGGGCAAAACGGTGAACGGACTGGGACTGCCGGTGGACGGCAGCCGCGTCAGAGGCGGCAGTTATTCCGTGGAGGCGCCGCCGCCGGATCCCCTGCGGCGTGAGATCATTGACACTGTGCTGCCCCTGGGAGTGCGGGCGGTGGACGGCATCATGACGGTGGGAAAAGGCCAGAGAATCGGGATATTTGCCGGTTCCGGCGTGGGTAAATCCACACTGATGGGTATGTTTGCCCGCAATACCAAGGCGGATATCAATGTGATCGCGCTGATCGGCGAGCGTGGCCGTGAGGTGCGGGAATTTATCGAGCGGGATCTGGGCGAGGAAGGCATGCGGCGTTCCGTGGTGGTGGTAGCCACTTCCGACCGTCCGGCGCTGGAGCGCAAGAAGGCGGCGCTGACCGCTACAGCCATAGCGGAATATTTTCGGGATCAGGGCAAGGATGTGCTGTTGATGATGGACTCCCTGACACGATTTTCCATGGCCCAGCGTGAGATTGGCCTGGCCAGCGGAGAACCGCCGGTGTCCAGGGGTTATCCCCCCAGCGTGTACTCCGAGATGCCCCGGCTGCTGGAGCGGGCAGGGCGATCCCATACAGGCTCCATCACGGGCCTGTATACCGTGCTGGTGGACGGGGACGATTTTAACGAACCCATTACGGACACGGCCCGCAGTATTCTGGACGGGCATATCATGCTGAACCGCAAGCTGGTACATAAGAACCATTATCCCGCCATAGATGTGCTGCAAAGTATTTCCAGGTGTATGAGCCAGATCGCTACCAGAGAGCACAAACGTCTGGCGGGCAAGCTGAAAAATGTGCTGGCAACCTACAATGAGGCGGAGGATCTGATCAATATAGGCGCTTATAAGAGCGGCAGCAATCCCGAGATCGACTACGCCATCACCATGATCCACCAGGTCAATGCTTATCTACAGCAGGAAGTGGACGAGAAAGTCACCTTTGAGGAGAGCATTGAGGGGCTGGAAAAGATGTTCGGGGAGGAACAGAAGTAAAGCATGGCCAGATTCCGGTATCGGATGCAGAGCATCCTGGATATCAAACTGAAGATGGAGACCCAGGCCAAGCAGGAGTTTGCGGCGGCTCAGATGCGTTTGAACGAGGAGGAGGAGCGTCTGGGGGCGCTTGAGGAGCGCAAGGCCGGCTACGAGCGTCAGGCCAGAGAGCATCTGCTGGGAGAGTTAAACTGCCGGGAGATGGCGGAGAACAAGGAGGCCATCCTGCGCATGGATGAATATATTGCGCTGCAGCGGCTTAGAGTGCGGGAGGCGGAGAAAAAAGTGGAGCTGGCCAGGGAGAGACTGGCGGAGGTCATGAAGGAGCGCAAATCCCATGAAACGCTGAAAGAAAAGGCTTTTGAGCAGTTTTTGATGGATGAGAAAAAGCAGGAGAGCAAGGAAGTGGACGAACTGACGAGCTATACTTACGGACAACGGCAGAAGGAAAAGCTCGCGGTGGAGACTTGATTTTTATAGAGGAAATGGAGCTGGGAAACTATGGCAAAACAGGAAGATCCCCGTCAGGAGGCGGTGAAGGCTGAGAAGAACCAGATAAAGAGCGAGAAAAAACAGCTGAAAAATGAGCAAAAAGAGCAGAAGAAGGAGGCCAGGCGCCGCGCCAGGGAGATAGCGAAACGGGAGGATGAACTGGCGGATGACGACGAGGGAGGCGGATTCGGCACCCTCATAGCCACGATTATGATCGTGATGGTCTGGCTGGCTGTGATCGTGGTGATCATCAAGCTGGATGTGGGCGGTTTTGGCAGCAAAGTGTTGACGCCGATCCTGCAGGATGTGCCGGTGCTGAACCGGATACTGCCGGGAAATCATGTCCTGGAGACCAACGATCCGGAAAGCTACGGAGGATACACCAGTCTGGTGGACGCCGTGGACTATATCAAGCAGCTTGAACTGGAGCTGGAGAGAGCGCAGACCAGTATCAGCGAGAAGGATGACGAGATCGAGGAGCTGAAAGCCAATGTGGTACGGCTACAGGAGTTTGAGCAAAAACAGCTGGAATTTCAGCGGATCAAGAACGAATTTATGGAGGAGGTCGTCTACGCGGAAAACGGCCCGGGGCCGGAGGAATACCGCAAGTACTATGAGGCGATGGACCCCTCCACGGCGGAGCTTATCTATCGGCAGGTGATCACACAGCAGGCGGAGACCCAGGAGATACAGAACTGGGCGTCGGCCTACTCTCAGATGAAGCCTAAGCAGGCGGCGTCGATCTTTGAGAAGATGACGGACGACTTGGAGGTGGTGGCCAGGATCCTGCGCATCATGGATGTGGAGAGTCGGGGATCCATCCTGGGAGTGATGGATCCGGATGTGGCCGCTAGACTCACCAAAATATTGGAACCTGAATCTTAAGTATACGGGGGAATCTGTCGATATTAAGTATGGTTTCTCATGAAGTGCGGTTCATGGAAAACATAGAAAGAACTTTGAAAATTGCAGAAAGGAGGTAGAGTGGATGACAAGTATACCTGCGAATGTGCAGAACTTTCCGGCGGGAAACCGAACCGGACAGCCCAAAGTACAGGCGGCGGAATCCAAGGAGGATTTCGGAAAGGTTCTTGACAGGCAAAAGACAGGTACATCCGGGGACAGCAGTGTGAAAGCCCCGAAACAGGCAAAAGGTTCCACAGATGAGGCGGTGAAAACCCAGGGACAGAAGGAGACGCCCCAGGAGGCAGAGGCGGTCGAGGCCGTGCAGGCTGAGGGCGGGGAAACGGTTACCGGGGAGACGGATGTCGCACAGAAACAGCAGCCGGAGACCGACGAGATGATCCGGCCAGAGACAGATATGGCGGCGGACATACCGGTGGAGAACGAATTGCCTGAAGAGGGACTGGAGCAGTTGATGGAGATATTGCAGAGTGCGATTCTGCAGATTCAGGAACTGCTCACACAGCAACTGAACATAAGTCCTCAGGAACTGGAGCAGTTAATGCGCCAGAAAGGTTTTACGGATGTACAGCTCCTGCAGCCGGAGACGGTCAGCCAGTTGATTCTGGATGCCACGGGCGCTGAGGATTCCATGGCGCTGGTGATGGATGAGGATCTATACCAGAGTCAGCAGACGATCATCCAGGGATTTCAGGAGATTACCCAGAAACTGGAGACCGAGCTGAAGGAGGAAGGCGGACTGCAAAAGACGCTGGAGAGCCTGAAGAGCCTGGGAAACAGCGTAGAGAGCCAGACAGTACAGGAATCTGGCGCGGCAGAGGAGAATTTCCGGCAGGAAAACCAGGAGCAGCCAGAGCAGGGCAGAGAGCATGAGAGTGCACAAAGCCAGCATCAGAACACTGTGGGGCAGGTCCTCTATCAGAATTACACTTCTCAGGCCCAGAGCCAGGCAGTCACAGGGCAGCCAGGCGCGGTAACGTTCTCTTCGGGAGCGGCATATGCCCAGACGCCGGAAACCCAGCAGGTCATGGATCAGATCCTGGATTATATGAAGGTGTCCATGAAACCGGAGGATACGGTGCTGAACATGCAGCTGCATCCTGAGAATCTGGGAACACTTCACATTCAGATCTCTGCCAGAGAAGGTGTTATGACGGCGCATTTCACTGCCACGTCCGAAGCAGTCAAGACCGTGCTGGAGAACCAGATGGTCGTACTGCGGGAGAACTTTGAACAGCAGGACATCAAAGTCGATGCCATTGAGGTCACTGTGGAGACACATCAGTTTGAGAGCAATCTGGAACAGGGCCGGAACAGAGGCGAGGAAGAACAGGGCAGAAGACCCAGGAGAAGGCGGCTGGATATGAGCGGCCTGGAGTCTGCGGAAGAATTGCCCGAGCAGGACAAGATCGTTGCGGAGATGATGGCGGCGAATGGCAGTTCGGTGGATTATCTGGTCTGACCGGCACAAGAAAAACAATGACAAAATATTAGCAAAGCAATGACAGGAAAGGAGTGAGAGTATGAGTTTAGTGGCACCGGTAGAAGACGGGAAGATCGTGGAGACAGCCTCCGAGAGTTCCCTGAAAAGAGCGAAAAAAAGCTCTGAGAGCGGTATGGACAAAGACGCGTTCCTACAGCTTTTGGTAGCGCAGATGAAGTATCAGGATCCGTTGGAGCCTACGTCAAATACGGAGTTTGTATCCCAGTACGCCCAGTTCTCTCAAGTGGAACAGTTACAGAATATGGCGGGCAGCATGGATCTACAGAGAGCCGGTTCACTGGTGGGCCAGATGGTAAGAGTGAAGACCACCAACACCAGCGGCGACACCAATTATGTGGAAGGCAAAGTGGATTATGTGGCCTATGAGAACGGCAAGGCGTATGTATCCATTCAGGGCAATCTGTATTCGATCGATGATCTGGACACCGTAGCGGATAAGGATTATCTGGAGGCTTACGAAATGGCTAGCGAATGGATCGTCGCTCTGAATAAACTGCCCAGCGTTGCCAATATTTCTCTGGATGATGCGGAGGATATCGACAAGCTGAAAGCGGATTATGATAAGATGAACGATTATCAGAAGTCCTTTATCGCCAGCGAGAAGGTGAAAGATCTGAACGCCTATGTGGAGAGACTTGCCGAGGTGCGCAAGATCGCCGAAGAACTGGAGAAAGAGGAGAATGCGGATAAGACCGACGGCACGGATGGTTCGGATGCCGCAGGCGGCGCGCAGGCCACAGAGTAGTTGAGCAGGCAGGGCCATGGCCATACGGTCAGTAAGGCGGAAAGGATAAGGAAAGGATGATATGAGAATACAGGATTCTGAATTCCTGACTGCACTGCAATTGCAAGAGTCGGCAAAGGGCCAGAGGGAACGCATCGCTCCCAGGCAGAACCTGACGGGGGAGGGATTTTCCTTTCAGGAGGTACTGCAGAAAAAGGTTCTGGCCGATGAAAACCTGAGATTTTCCAAACATGCCAGCGCGAGACTCAGACAGCGGGGGATCGACCTTACCGACGGGCAGATGGAAAGACTGATGGATGGAACCAGAAAGGCGGGACAAAAGGGGATCAAGGACTCCCTGGTGATAGTGGATGAGCTGGCGTTTATCGTCAACATTCCCAACAGTACCGTAGTCACTGCCTTGGACAGCAAGGATGCAGTCGAGAACATATTTACCAATATTGACGGAGCCGTGATCATGTAGCCGGACCTTAACGGAGGCGAATATCTCCCGAACGATGGAAGGAGAAGGCAAAGTCAACCAAGAAAACAGGAGGTCATTTCAACTATGATGAGATCACTTTATTCTGGCGTGTCCGGTCTGAAGACACACCAGATCAAGATGGATGTAATCGGTAATAATATTGCCAACGTAAATACCACGGCATATAAGTCCAGTTCTATCACGTTCAACGCTTTGATGAGCCAGACCACCAAGAGGGCCAGCGGTCCCAACGCGCTGACAGGCGTGGGCGGTACCAACGCCAGACAGATCGGCCTGGGCGTAAAGAGCGGCGCTATCAATACCAATATTTCCGGGCAGGGCTCCAGCCAGTCCACCGGCAATCCCTTTGATATCATGATCACCGGAGACGCGTTCTTTATCGTGAATAACGGCGTTTCCAACTACTTTACCAGAGACGGTTCCTTCTACGTGGACGGCGGCGGTAATCTGGCAATGACCAGTACCGGCTACAATGTCATGGGCTGGCAGGTGGATGAGGAGACCGGCAATATCAAGAAAGATACGGTCACGGCGCTGCGGATCATGAATCAGGCCAACATGACCTATCCTCCGGAGGCGACTTCGCAGGCTCATATCAGCGGTGTTATCGACAGCAATGATACGGATGTCACAAGCGTCAACGGCAAGTCCATGAATCTGAACTTCTTTGATGCGCTGGGCTACAGCTATACGGCCAAGCTGGTGATGAAACAGTCCGACAATCCTCATGTGTTCAGCCTGGAGCTGGATCGGATACTGGATTCCACAGGTAAGGATATCCGGGACAATACGGGTGAGACCATAGATGTCAAATCCAAGGTCAAATTGTCCGATATACCCAGAAGTCTGGCCAAGAAGACTACGGTGGGCATGGATACCACAGCCTATGTCTGGAGCAACAATCAGTTAAAGACCGCTACTACTCCGTCTACCACGCTGGCAGACCTGACTACCATGTTTGACGCCAACGGTGAATTAAACAAATTGACGGATACATGCTTTACGGAAAACGGTGTGACAGTCACTGTGGGAGAAGCAATTGACAACATTGCCAAGGCCCATGGATTTGAGGGCTCTACGGACGAGTTCCTGAAACTGGCCATAGAGGATCCTGCCAATGCCGGTCAGTATGTGAAGATGTCACAGCTGCTGCACAATATCGTCACCGGCGGCACACCGGCGTTCCCCAAGCTGGATGCCACAACCTCCAGCGTGGAGATGGACGGACGCGTATTTGACGGTATCATCGTCAATTACAACGAGGACACCGGTAAATTTAACGGTATCAATGTGGAGAATCCCGCGGCGAGTACCTTTATGCTGAATTTCAGCGCGCTGGGCGGCAATTTCTCCGATATCACGGTGGATATGTCCCAGAGTTCCAATTATGACAAGAAGGGGACTTCCACGATCGGCGCCGACAAGGGCGACATCTCCGCCAATAAGCTGGGAACTGGCCGCAGGCTGGGTGAGATGATCGGCCTGACCGTACAGGACAACGGCATGATCTACGCCACCTATGACAGCGGTATGACCAAGCTGCTGGGCCAGATCGCCACGGCGTTGTTCGCCAATGCCTCCGGCCTGGAGAAGAACGGTGACAACCTGTATTCCGCCACTTTAAACTCCGGCGAGTTTGACGGCATCGGCGTGGATATCACCGCGGACGGCGGCTATATGACCACCGGACAGCTGGAGATGAGCAATGTGGATCTGTCCTCTGAGTTTACGGAGATGATCACCACACAGAGAGGGTTCCAGGCAAACAGCCGTATCATCACTGTTTCCGATACGCTGCTGGAAGAACTTACCAATCTGAAGAGATAAGTTTTTTGATAAAGCATTAACCTAATAAACGATACAAAGGGGGCTGTGTGCCAGACGTGGTACACACCCCTTTGAATTGTGTCATAAAGGGAGCGCTACTGCCATGATTGAGGTGACAAAACTAAGCGGGCAAAAAATTCTTGTGAACCCGGATTTGCTGGAAATAGTGGAAGAAACGCCGGATACGGTGGTTACCCTAACAACTGGAAAAAAAATAATTGTAAAAGAAAGTAGACAAGAGATAAAAAATCTAGTAAAATCATATAGAAAGGATATTTTTGCAGGTACATAAGTTTACGCAAAAAAGTTAGGTGATCGTTGTGGATATAGCTTCTCTTATTGGACTTATAATGGGTTTTTTGATGCTGGTGTACGGCATCATTTCCAACCACGCGGATGTGATGACTTATCTGAACTTTCCATCGGCGATTATTACTTTCGGAGGCGCGCTTTTCGCTACGATGCTCAGCTACTCCATGCAGGACTTCCTAAACGGTCTTAAGAGTGTAAAGCTGGTATTTAAGACGTCGGCGATGAACACATCGGAGATGATCAAGAGTATCATTGATCTGTCCAATGTGGCCCGTAAGGAAGGTCTGCTGTCTCTGGAGGAAGCAGCGGCGGATCTGGACGAACCTTTTTTGAAAAAGGGTATCCTTTTGATCGTGGACGGCACGGATCCGGATCTGGTGCGGGGCATTATGGAGACGGAACTTGTCAGTATAGAGTCCCGGCACAGGACGATTATCGGATTCTGGGAGGCACTGGCCTCCATGGGTCCTGCCTGGGGTATGATCGGTACGCTGGTAGGTCTGGTAAACATGCTCAACAACATGAGTGATCCCAGCAGGATCGGAGGCGATATGGCCGTGGCGCTGATCACAACGCTGTACGGTTCCGTGCTGGCCAACTGGCTGTGTACTCCCGTGGCCGGCAAGTTGAAAGCGCAGAACGCGCAGGAAATGCAGCTTAAAGAGATCATGGTGGAAGGTCTTCTGTCCATTCAGGCAGGAGAGAATCCCCGTGTCATCGAGGAAAAGCTGAAGTCCTTCCTTGCCCCTAAAGAGCGGGCATCCGAGGGAGGGGATGAAGCAGGAGGTGAAGAGTAATGGCAAAACGTAAGCCGGAAGATCCGCCTGCCGGGCTGGCGCCGTGGATGGCTACATTCAGCGACCTGATGAATCTGCTGCTCTGTTTTTTTGTGCTTTTATTTTCCATGTCGTCTATCAGCGAGGAGAAATTTCAGGAGTTTGTTGCCTCCATGTCCTCCGCGTTCAGCATTCTGGATGGGGGAGCCTCCGCCATCGGCGACGGTATATTGATCAGCAACGGCGTCAGTCAGCTCAATGAACTGGACGAATATATCAACAGTACCGGCAAGAACGCGGACAGCGATACCTCGTCGGATCAGTTTGAACAATATGAGGCCAACGGAGACGCTCAGGAGGAGCTTTATCAGAAGGCAGAGGAGATGTTGGAGGCTCAGCGTCTGAAAGAGAATGAGGAGAAGGTCGAGCGTATCCTGGAGGATATCAATGAGAGTAATCTGGGAGACCAGATCGAGGTGAATTTTACTTCGGAATATGTGTTACTGTCTTTAAAGGGAGCCTTTTTGTTTGACTCCGGCAAGGCCGCGATCAGAGACGAGGCCACGGACGCGCTGGATCATGTGGGTGCGATCCTGGAGCGATATGGGGGCAGCATCATCGAGATCGAGGGACATACAGACAATGTGCCCATGCACAGCGCACAGTACGCCAACAACAATGAACTCAGCAGCGCCAGGGCCTTATCCGTATTTGACTATCTGTTGGAACACAGTTCCTTAAACCCGGCCATGATCAAGCATTCGGGGCGCGGAGAGTATGTGCCTGTGGCCGACAATGGGACAGAGGCCGGCAGAGCGAAAAACAGAAGGGTTGAGATCAGGATTTACAATTCACCTGTTTAATAGAGAGAAGAAGGGACGGTTTTAGCAATGAAGAAGAATCTACTGTCAGTATTAGTACTGGCCCTTGTGCTGGTAAATGTTATCTTGTCAGCAGTGATGATGTTCAGCGTACTCAGCACGAACAAAAAAACGGCGGCTCTGGTCAACAGCGTAGCGTCTATCCTGAATCTGGAGACAGAAAAGACCGGAGGGGAAGAGCAGGAAGAAGTGCCCATGTCGGATCTTGCTTTTTGGAATCTTGAAGGCAAGATGACAATTCTGCTTAAGAATGTGGAGGGGGATGACGGCAAGCCTCACTACATTATTCTTGACGGCGTAGCGTTTTCTATGAATACCAAGGAGAAGGGCTATAAGACCTATGGAGAGGATGTGATCGCGGGCAATTATGCCAGCGTGATCATGGATCAGATCACCAGTGTGGTGAGCGAACACACTGTCGAGGAATGCACCAACGATTTTGACTCGATCAAGGATGAGATATTAAAGGAAGTAAAGACTTTGTTTGACAAAGATTTCATATATGGCATAGCCATCAGTGGCAGACAGGTACAGTGATTGCCTCCATCAGAGGATAGAGCAGACTGGAGGTGAGAAGATTTGGGCGAGGTATTATCGCAAAATGAGATAGATAACCTGCTGGCAGCGTTGTCAGCCGGCGAATTGGACGTAGAAAAGATACAGGATGAAGAGGAAAAGCAGGTTAAAGATTATGATTTTAACCGTCCGGCCAAGTTTTCCAAAGAACATCTGCGCACATTGGAGATCATTTACGAGCACTACGGCAGACTGATCTCCACGAATCTGCCGGTGTATCTGCGCAAAAACGTGCAGATTTCGGTGTCCAGTTCTGAGACGGTAACTTTCTCGGAATTTATTAACGCATTATCCAATCCGGTCATATTGGGTATATTGAATTTTCAACCGCTTAATGGTAATATCATAGTTGAGCTGTCCACGAATCTGGGATATGCCATGATCGACCGCATGCTGGGGGGGAGCGGCGTACCTCTGGAGAAGAGCAGAAACTTCTCGGAGATAGAGATGACCATTATCGAGAAGATGATGGTACTGTTTACGCAGCTTATGCGTGACCCCTGGAAAAATGTGATAGAATTGTCACCAATGTTGAGCAGGCTGGAGACGAACCCCCAGTTTGCGCAGATAGTGACCCCCACGGATATGACGGCCATAGTCACTTTGAATATGAAGATCGGTGACGTGGAGGGATATATCAATATCTGTCTCCCATTCCCCACATTGGAGGATATCATGGATAAACTGAATACCAAGTATTGGTATTCGACCATGCAGGAGAACAAAGACCAGAATTACGAGGAATACATAGAGTCTCTGATCCGTAAGGTAGATGTACCTGTGAAAGCGGTGCTTGGCAAGAGCAGTATTTCCGTAGCGGATTTTCTTGGTCTGCAGGTGGGAGACTGTATCCGGCTGAATACGAAAGTAGACAGCGAGATGGATGTGTATGTGGGCAATATCAGGAAATTCACAGCGCTTCCCGGCGCAAGCAACGATATCTACGCGGTGCGGGTCACTACGGTGATCCACGAGGATGAGTAGCCGGGAAGGGTTTTGGTAAAAAAGAGCTGCCGTCAGGGCAGCAGAATGGAGGAAGACATGGAAGGAGATGGAATGCTGTCGCAGGACGAGATCAATGCCCTGCTAAACGGTATGGATCTGTCTGCCGGCGGTGATGACGGCAACACTTCTGCAGATTCCGGTTCCAGTGGTGCAGGCAATGCGGACAGCGGTGTGGAGCCTGTGGATGACAGTCTGTTGTCAGAGGTTGAAAAGGATGCAATCGGTGAAGTTGCCAATATCAGTATGGGTTCGTCGGCGACAACGCTCTATTCGCTGGTCAATCAGAAAGTGAATATAACCACTCCCGTGGTATCTCTGGCCAGATGGAAAAATTTGCTCGACGAATACGAGCGCCCCTGTGTATTTATACAGATTAAGTACACTCAGGGATTGGACGGCACCAATATTCTGGTACTGAAGGACAGAGATGTTAAGATCATCACTGACCTGATGATGGGGGGTGACGGCACCAACGCTGATGATGGGGAAATCACGGAGCTGCATCTGAGTGCGATCTCGGAGGCCATGAATCAGATGATGGGATCCTCGGCCACATCGCTCTCCACAATGCTTGGAACAATGATCGATATCAGCCCACCGAACGCCAATCTGCTGGATCTTGCGGACTACACCGATGGGGCGGAACTGTCACCGTTTTTGGGCGGAACCTTTGTAAAGGTCAGATTCTCCATGCAGATCGGCGACCTGGTGGACAGCAATATCATGCAGCTGTACCCTATTGAATTTGCCAAGAGGATCGTGGATACCTTTATCGGCGTGCAGATGGGTGGATCAGAGCCAACGCCTGCGCCGGCTCCTGCCCCGACCCCCGCACCAGCTCCGGCACCGGCACCGGCTCCTGTACCTGATATGGGGATGCAGCCGCAGATGATGGGCGGGATGCAGCCGCAGATGATGGGCGGAATGCAGCCGCAGATGATGGGTGGGATGCAGCCGCAGATGATGGGCGGGATGCAGCCGCAGATGATGGGGATGCAGCCACAGATGATGGGCTATAACCCCTATGGGCAGATGCCGATGCAGAGCGTGAATGTTCAGCCGGCACAGTTCCAGAACTTCTCGGGAGACCTGTCGGCCATGCCCAGCAACGAGAATATCGGGCTGATCATGGATGTGCCGCTGGAGGTCACTGTGGAACTGGGCAGAACCACCAAGTCTATTTCAGACATTTTGGATTTTGCGCCGGGCACGATCATAGAACTCAACCGGATTGCCGGTGAACCCATAGACGTCCTGGTAAACGGTAAGTTTGTAGCAAAGGGCGAGGTCGTAGTGATAGAGGAATGTTTTGGTATTAAAGTTACCGAAATCATTAAATAAATAAAGATATCACAGAAAATGGAGGAAGATATGGCAAAAAATATTTTGATTTGTGACGACGCGGCGTTCATGAGGATGATGATCAAGGATATCCTGAGCAAGAACGGCTATAATGTAGTCGGAGAGGCGGAGAACGGCGCCAGGGCGGTGGAGAAGTACGCCGAACTGAAACCCGATCTGGTACTGATGGATATCACTATGCCTGAGATGGACGGTATCGCCGCATTAAAGGCAATCAAGGCCGCTGATTCCAGCGCCACCGTGATCATGTGTTCCGCTATGGGACAGCAGGCGATGGTTATCGAGTCCATACAGGCCGGCGCCAAGGATTTTATCGTAAAGCCTTTCCAGGCGGATCGCGTTATCGAGGCAGTTAAGAAGGTTGTTGGCTGATGCTGATGACAGGTACGGACGGCTACGCGCAGTTGATCACTGTATTGGTGGTTTTTGTTGTGGTGCTTGCGATTACCGCAGTGGTGACCAAATATATTGCCCGGTTTCAAAAAACTCAGAGCGCGGGAAACAATATTGAGGTATTGGAGACCGCTCAGATTACTGCGGGCAAATATATTCAACTGGTGCGGCTGGGGAACACCTATGCAGCCATTGCGGTGTGTAAGGATACGGTGACAATGCTCTGTCAGATCCCGGAAGAGCAGATCCTTAAAAAGGATGTGGATCAGGGGATGAAGTTCAGGGATCTGTTGGGCAGTATGCTGCATCGGGAAACTTCTCAGCAGAAGCCGGAGGGAGAACAGACGGATGGCTTTGACCAATAACTATAAGAGGAAACGGAAGTTCCTGCATTTAATATGCCTGCTGATTACGGTGGGCATATTGTGTATTCATATTCCCATCACCGCCCATGCGTCGGAAGATACCGGATCCACAGATGAGTCTACGATCCGGTATGGGGCAGGAGAGGCCCAGACCCCGGAAGAACTGGAAGAACTGAATGTACAGAACCGGTTTACGATCACGGTGGATAACGGAAACGGGCAGGTCAACGGTATGTTGAGGATCCTGATCATCTTGACGCTGGTTGCCCTGGCGCCCACGCTGCTGCTCATGCTCACGGCGTATACCCGCGTCATCATCGTGCTGCATTTTACCCGAGCGGCGCTGAATACGCAGACTGCGCCCCCCAATCAGGTGCTGATCGGGATAGCGCTTTTCCTGACGCTCTTTATCATGCAGCCTACGTTTGAACGGGTCTACAATGAGGCCATTGTGCCTCTGGACGAGGGAACCATCACTCAGGAGGAAGCGTTTGAGGCAGGGATCTTACCTTTTCGGGAATTTATGTACGGGGAGACTCTGTCCAAGGATGTGAATCTGTTTATGGATATCGCGGGACAGGAGTGGGACGGAGTGACGCTGAGCGATATTCCCACCTCCGTATTAATCCCCAGTTTTATCGTCGGGGAGCTGAGGCAGGCGTTTTCCATGGGATTTATCATATATATACCCTTTATTGTCATTGACATGGTGGTGGCATCCGTTCTGATGAGTATGGGTATGATGATGCTGCCGCCTACAACGATCTCCATGCCCTTTAAGATCCTGCTGTTTGTGTTGGCGGACGGTTGGAGCCTGGTGATCATGAAACTGGTGGAAACATTTTATTAGCGCTGGAGAGGAGTGTGATATCTATGACGGTGGAAGAAGTGGCGGAGATCGCGGGCAGAGCTTTGACGGTGATCCTCAAGGTGTCCTTGCCTGTGCTGCTGGTATCGCTGTGCATCGGCCTGCTGGTCAGCATCTTCCAGACAGTGACCTCCATACAGGAGCAGACGCTGACTTTTGTGCCCAAGATCATCGGTATCTTTGTGGCGCTTATGATCCTGGGGCCGTGGATGATGACTACCATGGTGGAGTTTATGACACAGCTTTGGTCCGACTTTACTTTATATGTCAGCGGGTAAGTTAAATGATAGATTTTTCTTTCTCCATGAATGATTTGGAATATTTTCTGCTGATATTGACCAGGGTGAGCTGCTTTATCTTCGCGGCGCCATTTTTCAGCCTGAATAATACCCCGCGGCATGTGCGGGTAGTGTTGGCTGTGTTTACTTCCCTGCTTCTGTATCAGACGCTGACGCCCGCTCCAGCGGTGGAGTACAGCACGATCGTCGGGTACTCCGCGATCGTGTTAAAGGAAGCCGTCACCGGTCTGATGGTGGGGCTGGGCACCGTCATGTGCAGTGCCATTGTCAATTTTGCCGGACATATGGTGGACATGGAGACCGGCCTGTCCATGGTGACGCTGATGGATCCCGCCACCCGGGAAAGCACCAGCATCACGGGGGTATTTTATCAGTATGTGGTGATGCTGATGCTGATTGCCAGCGGTATGTACAGGTATCTTTTCGGAGCTCTGGCGGATACTTTTGTGCTGGTTCCGATAAACGGCGCCATATTTAAGATGGACTCTCTGCTGGTCTCCGTGGTGAAGTTTCTGGGGGACTATATTATCATAGGGTTTCGGATCTGCCTGCCGGTCTTCTGCGTTATACTGATGCTGAACGCCATCCTGGGCGTGCTGGCCAAGGTGTCGCCGCAGCTCAACATGTTTGCGGTGGGCATTCAGCTTAAGATTCTGGTGGGGCTGTCCGTGCTGCTTTTGTCGGCCAGCATGCTGCCGAACGCGGCGAATTTTATTTTCAGGCAGATGAAAGAAACCATTACCGCTATTGTGGGAGGCATGATGTGACGCTGCGATACAACCTTCAGTTTTTTGCCAAGGATGGCCCGGGGGGGGAGAAAACCGAACCCGCCACCGAGAAAAAGCTAAGTGACGCCAGAAAAGAAGGTCAGGTGGCTAAGAGCAGGGAAATAGCCAACTGCATGGGGCTTATGAGTCTGTTCCTGATCCTGAAGTTCTATGTGGGAACCATGGGAAACCGCTTTTTGGAGATGTTTCAAGGCGTATACAGGAATATTCCCCAGGCGCTCAATTTCGCGGGAGGCGATATGCCTCAGGCGGAGATGCGTATATATTTTAATCAGATATTAACAAATGTACTGCTGATCATCCTGCCCATCCTGCTGATCAGTTTTGTGGTGGCTTTTGTATGCGACGTGGCGCAGGTGAAGTGGAAGGTTACCGGCAAGCCGCTGAAACCTAAACTGAGCAAGCTCAATCCGATAAAAGGGATGAAAAAGATATTTTCCGTCAATGCCCTGGTCGAGCTGCTGAAGGCTATTTTAAAGATCGGACTGATCCTGTATGTCACCTATTCATTTTTAAGCGATAAATTGACATTGCTTTTCTATCTGTACGATATGCCGCTGATGCAGGCGTTGTCACTGGCTGCGGAGACCGTGACGGATCTGGGGATACGGATCGCCGCGGTTTATATGGTGATAGCGCTGGCGGATTATATCTATCAGAAATATAAGTTCAGTCAGGACATGCGTATGACCAAACAGGAGGTCAAAGACGAGTTCAAACAGGCCGAGGGAGATCCGCAGGTTAAGGGAAAGATCCGGCAGAAGATGCAGGAGGCATCCCGCCGCCGAATGATGCAGAACCTTCCCCAGGCGGATGTGGTCATCACGAACCCTACTCACTTCGCGGTGGCTATAAAGTACGATCCGGATGTGGCGGACGCGCCGCTGGTGCTGGCCAAGGGTTCGGATCATCTGGCAGCCAAGATCAAGGAGGTCGCCAGGGAAAATCATATTGAAATCGTGGAAAACAAACCCCTGGCCCGTATGCTTTACGCCAATGTGGAAGTGGGGCAGATGGTGCCGCCGGAGCTGTATCAGGCGGTGGCGGAAGTGCTGGCTTTTGTGTACCAGCTACAGGGGAAGATATAAATTAGTATAACTCTAAGCAGTATATCTGCGGGGGTGTGCAGGCGGATATGCGAACTCAAAAATTAGGAAAAGGAGGAGCCGGATGTGAATATCAATATAACGAAAATGTCAAGAACTGACGCTATAGTGGCAATTTATATTCTGGTTGCCTTCCTGATGTTTATCATTCCCCTGCCCGCAGGTGTGCTGGATGTGTTCATGGCTTTCAATATTGCCATAGCGTTCACGATCCTGTTTGTGTGTATGTTTACCAAGGAAGTGCTGGATCTGTCCTATTTTCCCACGATCCTGCTCTTTACCACCATATTCCGTATCGCCATGAACGTGTCCTCCACCAGACTGATCCTGACCACCGGGACCTCCGGCAATGTGGTAAAGACCTTTGGAGAGTTTGTGGGCGGCGGCGATCTGATCGTGGGAGCCATCATTTTTATCATATTGATACTGATTCAGTTTCTGGTCATAAACAAAGGTTCCGAGCGTGTGGCTGAGGTGACGGCGAGGTTCACGCTGGATGCTATGCCCGGTAAACAGATGGCTATAGACGCGGACTTAAACACCGGGGCCATCACGGATGAGGAGGCCAAGGAGCGAAGGGATAAGATTCAGTTGGAGTCCAGTTTTTTCGGTTCCATGGACGGTGCCGTGAAATATGTAAAGGGCGACGCCATCGCAGGCCTGCTGCTCACGGCGATCAATCTGATCGGTGGTATCGCCATGGGTGTACTGCGAAGCGGTATGGATATCGGGACAGCGCTGGATAATTACGGCATACTGACCATCGGTGACGGATTGGTAAGCCAGATCCCGTCCCTGTTGATCTCCCTGTCCACCGGTATTCTGGTGACCAAGGGCGGCAAGGAGGCGGAGTTTGGACCGGTCATCATAAAGCAGCTCTTTGGTATCCCTAAAGTAATGTATTTTGTGGGTGCCACGCTGGCCATATTGGGATTTTTTACAAAGCTGAACACCATATTATTCGTGGGTATGGGTCTGTTGTTTGTGGTGGGCGGCAGGGCAATCGCCTCCAATCTGGAGACGACGGCCACCGAGACTGCGGTGGATACGGAGGAGGCGGCAGCGGAGGAGATCCGCCAGCCGGAGAATGTGAACAGTCTGCTGCAGGTGGATCCCATCGAGCTGGAGTTCGGTTACGGCATTATCCCTCTGGCGGATGTAAATCAGGGCGGAGATCTGCTGGACCGCGTGGTTATGATCCGAAGGCAGATGGCGCTGGAACTTGGTACAGTGGTACCTATCATCAGACTGCGCGACAATATTCAGTTGAATCCCAATCAGTATATCATTAAAGTCAAGGGCATACAGGTCAGCGAGGGTGAGATCCTGTTTGACCATTATATGGCCATGAACCCCGGGTATGTGGAGGAGGAGATCACGGGTATTCCCACCTTTGAGCCGTCCTTTCATCTGCCTGCCATATGGATCACGGAGGGACAGCGTGAGCGGGCGGAGAGCCTGGGCTACACGGTGGTGGATCCTCCCTCCATCATAGCCACGCATCTGACGGAGATCATACGCCAGTACATCTCCGAGCTGCTGACCAGACAGGATGTACAAAACCTGGTCAACAATATGAAGGAGACCAATCCTTCGCTGGTGGAGGAGCTGGTTCCAAAACTTCTGGGAATCGGAGAGATACAGAAGGTGCTGCAGAACCTGCTCAAGGAGGGTATATCTATCCGGGATCTGCTGACGATCATGGAGACTCTGGCGGATTATGGAGCCACTACCAGGGACACGGACGTGCTCACCGAGTATGTGCGGCAGAGCTTAAAGCGTGCGATCTCCAGGCGCTTTTTCCCAGCCAATGAGACCAATAGCGTGGTGACTCTCGATCCCAAGATCGAGCAGGAGATCATGGGCAGTATCAAGCAGACAGAGACAGGCGCATATTTAAATCTGGACCCCGCCCGCTCCAAAGCCATTTTAAATTCCGTGGAAAAGGAAATGCAGAAGTTGGAAAATCTGGGGAAAAGCCCGATTATTATCACGTCCCCCATTGTCAGGATATATTTTAAGCGGCTGACGGAGGACTATTTCAAGGAACTGATCGTTGTGTCCTACAATGAAATCGAGTCTGATATTGAATTACAGTCAGTAGGGATGGTGACAGCGTAATGATAATTAAAAAGTTCACGGGAAAAACAGAGGCGGAAGCCACGGAAACCGCGCAAAAAGAATTGGGCAGCGGCGTGGTGATCATGAGTGTCAGGCAGATCAAGCCCAAAGGAGTCTTCGCGGCATTCAAGCCCAAGCTGACGGAAGTGACCGCAGCTATGGAGGAGGAGTCACAGAGAAGCGTCCATGTGAGGCGGGATATACCGCAGACACCCGTATCCGCCGCGGTTTCAAGGACAGAAACCGCAGCTGCGCCTGCGCCGATGCCCGGGGCAGCCCGCAGCATCGAGGAAAAACTGGAGAATCTGCAGACTCTGCTGGAGAGCCATCTGCAGACCGGGCCGATACCGTCTCCGGACAGCTCAAAGGCGGGCGCGGAGAGGCAGGACGGTCCGGCAGGGGAATCTCCCGCCGGGGAGACGGGACTGCCCGGCGGCGAGGAGACACCGGAAACGGGGGAGGACGAAAAGCAAAACAACGAGCTGGCAAAATTCCGAAAGCTGATCTGCGACACTATGCTGGAAAATGAAGTGGACGAGAAATATGTGGAGAAGATTATGGAGGAGATCGAGCGGATACAGAAACCCAACATGCCTTTCGATTATCTCCTGGCCAGTATCTATCAGCGTATGATCTTGAAATTCGGCAAGACCCTGGAAGATACGGAAGTTACCCGCAGACCGCAGATCGTCAGTTTTATTGGGCCTACCGGGGTGGGTAAGACTACCACCATCGCCAAGATAGCCAGCCGCTATGTGGTGGAGCAGAAAAAGCAGGTGGCGCTGCTCACGCTGGACACTTACAGGATCGCGGCGGCGGAGCAGCTTCGCACCTATGCCAATATACTGATGGTTCCTTTCCGGGTAGTGTACACGGAGGAGGAACTTGCCGCCGCGATAAAGGATTTCAGCGATTACGAATATATCCTGATAGACACACCGGGGCATTCCCCTCAGAACAGGGAACAGCTTGATAATCTGAAACAGATGCTGAACCGGATGAGACAATCCGCACAGTGCCGCTTTTATCTGGTACTCAGCGCCACCACAAAATACAGGGATCTGATAAAGATCGCGGACAGTTACCGGCAGATCGCGGAGTATCAGTTGATCTTTACCAAACTTGACGAGACGGAGGCGCTGGGCAATCTGTTGAACCTGCGGCTCTATACAGACGCAAAC
This sequence comes from uncultured Acetatifactor sp., assembly GCA_964529395.1. GTDB lineage: Bacteria > Bacillota > Clostridia > Lachnospirales > Lachnospiraceae > Acetatifactor. The sequence continues at coordinate 48,397 of CAZGVI010000010.1, read as the reverse complement.
ATCGCCTATGTGACCTGCGGCCAGAACGTGCCGGACGATATCGAAGTATTTAATCCTCAAAAGACAGTGAAAAAACTGTTAGGCGGGGGAAAGCAGTGAGAAGGCCCATCATTTTAGGAAAGGAAACCATATGGACCAGGCGGAACAATTACGAATAATCAAAGCGGGCCAGCAATCCAGACCACTGGCCAGAGTGATAACCGTCACCAGCGGGAAAGGCGGTGTGGGCAAGTCCAACACCTCCATCAACCTGGCGATCCAGTTTCGGAAAATGGGACAGCGGGTGATCATACTGGACGCGGACTTTGGACTGGCAAATATAGAGATCATGTTTGGCACGGTACCCAAACATAATCTGTGCGATCTGATCTATCAGGGAAAAAATATTAAAGATATCATTACCTGGGGCGCGATGGATGTGGGATTTATTTCAGGAGGATCGGGAATAGCGGGCATGTCCAACTTAAGCCGGGACTATCTGGTATATATCATACGGAATCTGGCGGAACTGGACGCGATCGCCGATATCATCATCGTGGATACCGGGGCGGGTATCTCGGACGCGGTGTTGGAATTTCTGGTGGCCAGCGGGGAGATACTGCTGGTGACGACGCCGGAGCCTACCTCCATCACGGATTCCTATTCCCTGCTCAAATCCCTTGGCAACCATCCCAGATACGACAGCAACACTACGACTGTAAAGATGATCGCCAACCGGGTGGAGAAGGAAACGGAGGGTGAGATACTCTTTAACAAGCTGAACGCGGTGGTGACCAGATATCTGAAGATTCCCATCAGTTATCTGGGGGTGATCCCCCAGGATCCGCTGCTGGCGAAGGCGGTGATGCAGCAGACTCCGGTGTCCATACAGAGTCCGGGGGCTAAATCCGCGCAGGCCTTTGAGCGGATAGCTGCGAAACTGATGAATAAGGAGGAGGCGGACCGACAGCCGAGGCGCGGTATGGCGGCGTTTTTCTCTCATATAATATCAGGCAGGAAGATATAAATTAAAAAGAGGAGGAGACAGATAGGATGAACAGCATGATTTCCAATTTTATTGAGCCGGGCAACAAGATTGAGATCCAGATGGTGGATCAGCACAATCAGAGCGAGGAAACACCACAGACTTATATGAGCCAGATCCAGGATATCCTGTCGGAGAATCAGATGGAGATCATGATGCCGATGGAAAAGACCAAGCTGATCCTGCTTCCGGTGGACAGGGAATACAATCTGGTGATCTATGGGGAGAACAGTCTCTATCAGTGTTTTGCCAGAGTGATAGACCGCTATAAGAGCAATAACATATATACCCTGGTGGTGGAGCTCACCAGCAATCTGCGCAAGTATCAGAGGAGAGAGTACTACCGCTTTAGCTGCGCGCTGGAGATGAATTCCCGCAAGCTGGAGGAGGAGGAGATTCGGGCTATAGAGGAAAAGGATCCCTACAGCAATCTGATTCCCGGACTTCCGCTCAAGCGCAGCGTCATTGAGGATATCAGCGGCGGCGGTCTTCGGTTTTTGTCCTCGCATCCCTACGAGCCGGGCAGTCTGATCTATATCAGCTACAATCTGTTGGTGGGCGGCAAAAAGAAGGAGTATGAGCTGGTGGGCAAGGTGCTCAGTTCCCAGAAACTGGAAAACAGGGAAAATACATACGAACACCGGGTACAGTATGTGGATATTGATGCGGATGTGCGGGAAGAGATCATCAAATATATATTTGAAGAAGAGAGAAAGCATAGAAAGAGGGAACGGCTGGGATCATGACGAAAAAAATATTGGTGGTTGATGACTCTGCACTCATGAGAAGGGTCTTGTGTGATATAATAAACAGTGATGAAAGGTTCGAGGTTGTCGACCGTGCGAAAGACGGTGTGGAAGCGTTGGAACTGCTGCAAAAGAACAGTTATGACGTGGTGGTATTGGACGTGAACATGCCCCGGATGAACGGTCTGCAGTTGCTGTATGAACTGCGGAAGGCGAAAATATCCGCCCGGATCATGATGGCCAGCACGGACACCAGAGATGGGGCGAGGACCACGTTGGATGCGTTGGAACTGGGCGCGCTGGACTTTGTACATAAACCGGACAACGCGGTGAGCTGCAGGGCGGAAGATTTTAAGAAGGAGTTTCTTAAAACACTGGCAGGGGTGGCGGAAAGCCGTCTGCCGTCTGCGGAGAACAAATCGTCAAAGCAGGAAGTGCGCGCAACCACCCGCAAGATCGTGGAGATCGCCCGAAAACACGGAACGGGGAGTGGCGGCAAGAAGATCGTCGCCATCGCCAGCTCCACCGGAGGTCCCAAGGCCCTGCAATCCGTGATTCCCAGACTGCCGGCAGAGCTGCAGGCACCGGTAATGGTGGTACAGCATATGCCCAAGGGTTTCACCGCTTCTCTGGCGGATCGGCTGGACTGTCTGGGAGAGATACGGGTAAAGGAGGCAGCGGAGGGAGACGAACTGTCAAACGGTTCGGTCTATCTGTCCATGGGAGGCAGTCATATGAACGCCAGACCCGCGGCTGCCGGGAAAACGGTGATCCACTACTCCGATGAGCCCAGCAGGGAAGGCGTAAAGCCCTGTGCCAACTATATGTATGAATCTCTGATGGAATGCGGATACGATGAGATCATATGTGTGGTGTTGACGGGGATGGGCGCGGATGGAACGGAAGGCATAAAGAACCTGAAATCAAAGAAAAAGGTACATGTTATCGCACAGGATCAGGAGACCAGCGTGGTATACGGCATGCCGAGGAGCGTGGCCAAGGCAGGGCTGGCCGATCAGATCGTGCCGCTGGAACAGATCGTACAGGAGATCATACTAAACGTGGGGGTAAAATGATATGGACATAAGCCAGTATCTAGAGATTTTCATTGATGAGAGCAATGAGCATTTGCAGAATCTGAATACACAGATTCTGAATCTGGAATCGGATCCGGAGAACATGGATACGATCAATGAGATTTTCCGGGCAGCCCATTCCCTGAAGGGCATGGCCGGAACCATGGGCTATAAGCGGATGCAGACGCTGACCCATGACATGGAGAACGTGTTCTCGGAAGTCCGCAACGGCAATATCAAGGTCAGCCCGAATATGGTGGATATTCTTTTCCAGTGCCTCGATGCTCTGGACGAGTATGTGAACAATGTAAAGGAGTCCGCTGACGAGGGCACCAATGAGAATGAGCCTCTGATACGGCAGCTGAACGCTGTACTTCACGGTTCGGAGAAGGAGCAGGACAGCGCTCTCGCAGAGCAAAAAGAGACCGCTGCCAAGACCGGAGACGGCCGGGGGTGGCTGGAGATCCCGTTGGATTCCGCCCAACAGCATGTGATCAAAGCCGCAACTGAGCAGGGCAAAAATGTATACGGTTTGACTGTCACAGTACAGGAGAGCTGTATTTTGAAAGCCGCCAGGGCGTTTCTGGTGTTCAAAGCCGTGGAGGAACTGGGAGAGATCATTGTGTCCAGCCCTTCCGCTCAGGATGTGGAAGACGAGAAATTTGATCTGGATTTCAGCCTGATCGTTATTTCTGACGGAGATATCGAGACACTGAAGGCCGCTGCCGCCAATGTGTCGGAGATCGCATCGGTGGTGGGAGAACCCATTGCCCTTGAAAATATGAATGTCAAGGATAAGTACGGGGACGATACAGCCGTTTCGGAGCCGGAGCCCCAGACCCCGGCGGAGTCGGCCGGACAGACCGCTCCCCAGCGCGCCGATGCCTCCGCGTCCGAGAGCAGCGCGGCCAAGCCTGCGGCAGCGCCCAAGACAGGGGATAAGAAACAGACTCCCGGCAAGCCTGTGGTGAACCGCACGGTGCGTGTGGATATAGAAAAACTGGATGTATTGATGAATCTGGTGAGTGAGCTGATCATAGCCAAGAACTCTTTGGTGTCTGTCTCCAATCAGGTGCAGGGACAGAATCAGGGCGTCAACGAGCAGATTGAATATCTGGAAAACGTGACCACCAACCTGCATGAATCTGTTATGAAAGTAAGGATGGTTCCCATAGAGAGCGTGGTGAGCAAATTCCCCAGAATGATTCGCGACCTGTCCAAAAAGCTGGACAAAAAGATGGAACTGTACATGACGGGTGAGGAGACAGAGCTGGACCGTACAGTGGTGGACGAGATTGGCGATCCGCTGATGCATCTGCTGCGCAACTCCGCGGATCACGGACTGGAATCCGCAGAGGTTCGCGCCCAGAGAGGCAAGCCTGCGGTGGGATCCATATTCCTGGACGCCTATCAGGACGGCAATAATGTCGTGATCGAGGTGCGGGACGACGGAAACGGTATAGATGTGGAGAAAGTGAAGGAGAAGGCTTTGGAGAGGGAAGTCATCACTCCGGAGCAGGCCGCCAACATGTCGGATAAGGAGATCATCGATCTGCTGTTCCTGCCCAGCTTTTCCACAGCCAAGAAGGTGACGGACGTGTCGGGACGCGGCGTGGGTCTGGATGTGGTGAAGTCCAAGATCGAAGCGCTGAGCGGTGAAGTAGAGGTCAAGAGCAAACTGGGAGAAGGCAGCACCTGGACGATCAGGCTGCCCCTGACGCTGGCGATCATCCAGGCTTTGATGGTGGTGGTCGGCGGAGAGAAGTACGCCATATCTCTGGGGACGATCCAGACCATTGAGGATATCGCACCCGAAGAGATCAAGCTGGTGCAGAACAAAGAGGTGATCCATCTGAGAGGAACGGTCATCCCCCTGATTCGTCTGTCCGATGTACTGGATGTGGAGAGTACCAGGTCTCCCGAAGAACATCTGATGGTAGTCATCGTGAAAAAGGGCGACAAACTGGCAGGTCTGGTAATTGACGATATGATCGGCCAGCAGGAGATCGTTATCAAGTCTCTGGGCAAATATATCAAGCAATGCAAATTTATCAGCGGCGCGACGATACTGGGAGACGGTGAGGTGGCGCTGATACTGGATGCCAACGCACTTATATAGGAGAACAGCCTGCCGGGGCGGGCGGATGGGAGTTGACGATATGGAAGAGTTAAAGGTAATCGAGAGCAATGATGTGGCGATAACCCAGCAGTATATCGTAGTGCGTCTGGGTGAGGAGCAGTACGGTGTGGATATCCGCTATATAGATAATATCGTGAGGATGCAGAAGATCACCCGGGTTCCCAAGGTGGCGCCTTATCTCAAGGGCGTGATCAACCTGCGGGGCGAGGTGATTCCGATCATGAGTCTGCGGCTCAAGATGTTCCTGCCGGAGGATGAGATCACCAAAGCCACTCGTATCATCATTTTAAAGCTGGAGCAGTATGGCAGCATAGGCGTTATTGTGGATGAAGTGAAAGAAGTGGTGACCCTTGAGGAGGGACAGATCGAGAAAGTCGCCTATGACTCTAAGGAAGAGCGCATGAATTTTTTGGGCGGGATCGGTAAATATGACGGCGGTCTGATTTCGCTGCTGGATTTCAATCTGGTGATGCAGGAGAGAGAGAATGCCGTATAACGGAATTTATGAGGAGATTACTTATGGCGGAAATGAGTTTGGAACACGTGACAAGTAATTATTTGGATGTACTGCGTGAGATCGGTAATATCGGCGCCGGCAATGCCATGACAGCGCTTTCTCAGATGCTGCAATGCAAGATAGACATGCAGGTTCCCCAGGTACGGCTGCTGGAGTTCTCGGAAGTGGGAGCCATGGTGGGCGGCGAGGAACAGCTGATGGTGGGCGTACTTTTGGGTGTGGAAGGCGATATTACCGGCAGCATTATGTTTCTGGTGGAACTGGGAGCCGCCAAAGGATTGGTTAAAAAGATGATGATGGGGTATGACTCCGGTCAGCCCGGTCTGGACGAGATGGAAACCTCGGCCATGATGGAACTCAGCAATATTATCACAGGGGCCTATCTGAATTCACTGGCTACCCTTACCAATCTGTGCATTTATCCTACGCCTCCGAGCCTGACCGTAGATATGGCGGGCGCTATCCTGAGCGTACCGGCTATTATGTTCGGCGAACTGGGAGACAATATTTTAATGATTCAGTCTCGATTTTTTGATGAAGTTGAGGTAGACGGATATTTCATATTGATTCCGGATATACCTTCTTATCAAAAAATATTGTCGGCACTGGGAATGGTATAGGGCTAAGACAAGGGGGCGAAATGTACGGATGGGCAATATTATTACAGTAGGCATGGCTGATCTGAAGACCTGTAAAAGTCCGGACGGTCTGATCACATTGGGACTTGGATCCTGTATCGGAATCGCCATCAGGGATCCCAAGACGGGGATCGGGGGACTGGCGCATATCATGCTGCCGGACAGCACGGCGATTCGAGGCAATCAGAATATAGCGAAGTTCGCTGATACCGGCATTGTGGAGCTGGTTCGGCAGATGGAGAAGATGGGGGCGTCAAGAACCAGAATGGTGGCCAAGATCGCTGGCGGAGCCACCATGTTCCAGTCCATGGCCAAGAATGACCTGATGAATGTGGGAGAGCGCAACGCCGCCGCGTCCAAGGCGGTTTTGAAAGCTCTGAATATTCCGCTGCTGGCGTCGGACACCGGAGCCAACTACGGACGGACAGTTACTTTTTTTCCGGAGACCGGCGATTTTCACATTCGGGCAGTGGGCAGGAACGAGACGGTCATATAACAGGGCGCAGGGAGAGCGCAAGCGGCCAAACGGTGATACGTATAGAGAGGTAATGATGAAAAGGAATTTAATACCGGTAATTATGATGCTGGTGTCAGGAGCTGCATGCTGCCTGTTTACTATGGCCCGGGGAGAAAGCCTTTTATTTAGAATGTCGGCTCTCCTGGGGTCCATGTTGCTGTTTTATGGACTCGGATGCGCATTATGTGGCGTCCTGAATCATTTTGAAAGAGAGAACGAGGAAAGACTGGCGGCAGAGGCCGCAGCAGCAGCGGAGGAGACTGCCGAGGGCGAGGCAGACACTGTGACAACAGAGTAGGGACATGGGATGAGCAGCGGGGGAATACGGAAAGGAGAGTACCATGGACGAGGCGGGCAGAAAAAAGCTCTGGGATGAATATATGAAAACCCGGACGGCGGAACTTCGGGAGAAGATCATTCTGGAATACGCGCCACTTGTCAAGACGGTGGCCGGAAGACTGAGCATGTATCTCGGCTATAATGTGGAATATGACGATCTGGTCAGTTATGGTATTTTCGGATTGATCGATGCCATTGACAAATTCGATACTCTCAAAGAAGTGAAGTTTGAGACTTATGCCAGCTTGCGGATCAGAGGATCCATACTGGATCAGATCCGCAAGATGGACTGGATTCCCAGAACGATCCGGCAGAAACAGAAACAGATCGACGCGGTGATCCGGCAGATCGAGACCGAGACCGGGAGAAATGCCACTGATGAGGAGATCGCTCAGAAACTGGGAATCACGGATGACGAGTATGTAGATTGGCAGTCCCAGATGAAGATCACGGGGCTGGTGTCTCTGAATGAATATATAGAACAGGGCAGCGAGATATCACAGGATAGCGGGCAGCATACGGCGGCCAGGTTTTTAAGCCCTGAGGAAAATGTGGAAAAACAGGAGTTGACGCGGGTATTGGGGGAGGCTCTGGAACTGTTGACGGAGAAGGAAAGGAAAGTCATCACCCTCTATTACTATGAGGATCTGACCCTCAAGGAGATCAGCAATGTGCTGGAGGTCTCGGAATCCAGGATCTCTCAGCTGCACACCCGCGCGCTGCAGAAAATGAAGACAAAGATGGGTAACTATATGGGTATTCTGAGGGATCGATGAGAATACCGCCACGGGAAAGCATGGAGGAAGAAAAGCATGGCTGTAAACGGCTATTTTCAATTGGTGAATATCCCCAGCGGATTTGGGGTAAAATGTATGCCGCCTCAGGACGGCGGAGAACCGATCCGGATAAATGAACTGTTGGAGTATCTGTGCATGTGTAATGTGACAGGCGATATCGGCCAGTTGAAAAAGGCGGTTGAGACAGGTTCGGAGCAGGTCGTGAGACTGGGTACGGGCCAATGTCCCCCGGAACAGGAGAGTTACAAGCTGGAGATCAGCGAGGACTCGATGACGGCTACGGTTCGTTTTTATCCGCCCTCTGAGACGGGACAGCGCATGTCCCTGGATGAGTTTATGAAAGACATGCAATTTAAGAAGATTGTTTATGGAATAAACATGGAATTGCTGAGGGAACATTTCCGCAAGGGCCATTATTGCGAGGACCTGTTGGTGGCGGAGGGAAAGCCGCCGCGGCACGGCAAGGATGCGGAGATAGAATACTTTTTCAACACAGATCCTCGGGCGGTCCCCACACTGAACGAGGACGGCAGCGTGGATTTTTTTAATCTCAACACGATAAATCACTGTCGGCAGGGAGATCTGTTGGCACAGATCATCCCGGAGGATGAGGGGGAGTGCGGTTACAATGTGGCCGGCGCTCTGATAAGGCCCCGCAATGTAAAAAAGGCCTACCTTCGGTTCGGCAAGCATGTGGCCCTGGCGGAGGATCGCATGTCCATAAGTTCAGAGGTGGACGGCTGTGTAACTCTGGTGGACGGACAGGTGTTCGTGTCCGATCTCTATGTGGTGGAGAATGTGGACAACAGCACCGGAAATATTGAGTTTGACGGCAGCGTACAGGTCAACGGCAATGTCTGCTCGGGATTTACGGTAAACGCCCAGGGCAATGTGATCGTAAACGGCGTGGTGGAGGGAGCTGTCATCTGCGCCGATGGAGATATCGTGATCACCCGGGGAATGAACGGTATGAACAAGGGACGCCTGGAAGCGGGCGGCAATATCGTGGCCAAATTTTTGGAAAACGCCAACGCCAACGCGGCGGGATATATATCCGCTGAGTCCATTCTGCACAGCAAGGTGATGGCGGGCAGCGAGATCAATGTCACGGGACGGAGAGGTTTTATCACCGGTGGACACGCCTGTGCCGGTTCCAAGATCAGCGCTAAGAATCTGGGAGCAAATATGGGGGCGTCCACGGTGGTGGAGGTGGGAGTAAACCCCCGCCTGAAAGAGGAGTATCAGGCTTTGCAGGATGAACTTCTGGAGATACAGAAGGTGATCAAAAAGACGCAGCCGATCCTGACATCCTTTGCGGAAAAGAGGGCAAAGGGCGTCCAGTTTTCACCGGAGCAGGTGAAATACATCCGCTCTCTGGTGGTGCTCACTGAGGCAAAAAAGCAGGAACTTGTGGAGAAGAACGCCAAATGGGAGGAGCTGCACGCCGCTTTCGAGGGGCAGAACGAAGCCTTTGTGGAAGTTACCGGGGAAGCGTTTCCCGGAACGGTCATAGTCATCAAGGAGGTCTCCATGTCTTTGCGCAGCAGTTATCAGCACTGCCGGTTTAAACGCATTGGCGGAGAGGTGAGGATGGTTGGACTATAGTATGAAAAGAACTTCTAACTGACGCGCTGCGGAGGGCGGTGCGCCGGGAGGTGAGACGGAGGTAAGCAGTATGGCCGTAAGCGCGATTCAAAACGCGACGATCGCCAGAGTACAGGATTATTCGACGATCAAGCAGAATGAAGACAATAAGGGATATATGAACCAGGTCAGTATCGGCCAGGACAGGGAGCAGGACAACCAGCAGAAAGCCAGACAGGTGCGCTCCGGCGAGGAGGCGGACTGGAAGAACAAAAAGCAGGATGCCCGGGAAAAAGGGAGCAATGAGTACAGCGGAGACGGCGGCAGGAGACGCAGGAAGGCCGAGCCTTCGCAGCAGATGGTGATAAAGGATCACCCCCGCCAGAGCTTTGATATAAAGATATAAGTCCCTGGGAAGGGGTGTGGCTTACTGACGGAGGGGTAAGTTTGGAACTAACGTTCCAAATACTGATTGGTGCAGTATCGCAGGTTCCACCTGCGATATGCGGGGGTATAAATATGAATATCATGGAGATTGTACTCCTGATTATTGGAGTTTTGGTGTTTGTGGCCAGTTTCCTGATTCCGCTGGGCAAGGGGGATTCTCTGGCCCATGACCGGGAGATGGCCAGAGACGAGATCGGCGATATGGTGGCCAGGGAACTGGAGAGGATCCGCAGCCAGGTGGACGATACGGTGGAAGAGGCGATAGAATATTCCATGGAAAAGACGGAGCGCTCACTGGAGAGGATCTCCAATGAAAAGATCATGGCGGTGAACGAATACTCGGAGACTGTATTGCAGCAGATCAATAAGAGCCAGCAGGAGATCATGTTTCTGTATGACATGCTCAATGCCAAGCATGACAATTTAAAAAACACGGCCACGGAGATGGAGCGGAAACTTAAGGAAGCAGAGATAGCGAGCAAGGAGGTAGAGGCGGTCACAAGAGAGGCGGAGGCGGCCGCGCAGGTGGCGCGTCAGGTGGTGGCACCTGCTTTTCAGGCTCTACAGACGGGGATCATCTCGGATGAGGAGATCGACCGGTTGCTGCCCCGGCAGTCCGCGGTTTCCGAGGAAGAGGGAAACGTGTCACAGCCGCAGCAGGAACTGCAGGGAGCGGAGGGTTACAGCAACAAAAATGACAGTATACTGGAACTTCACCGTCAGGGGCGTTCGGACGTGGGTATCGCCAGAGCACTGAATCTGGGGGTGGGCGAAGTAAAACTGGTCATTGATTTGTTTGAAGGAAGAAATAGTTGATGAATAGAACGAGGCTAAAATATTATTTACGGGCATTGGGCGTCGGTATCATCGTGACGGCGCTGCTGATGGGATACAGTCAGAAGGGACAGGCCCGTATGACGGATGAGGAGATCCGGCAGAGGGCGGCCGAACTGGGCATGACAGATCCCCGGGGAATGCTGGCGGAACTCGCCACGGCCACACCGGAGCCGGACAAAACGCTGTCGGAGATCCAGGCGAGTCCTACGCCGACCCCGGAGATACGGCCCACGCCGGAGCCGGAGGATCAGTCCGTGTCCGGTACTGCGGTGAATCCTGCCGCTGAGCCAGGGGCGGAACCCACAGATGATTCCGGGACAGAACCCACGGCCAGCCCTACGGAGGCTCCAACACCGGAGCCAACGGCAAAGCCAACACCGGAGCCAACAGCAAAACCAACACCGGAGCCAACAGCAAAACCAACACCGGCCCCAACAGCGAGACCAACACCGACGCCAACGGCAAAGCCAACACCGGCACCAACAGCGAAACCAACACCGACTCCAACGGCAAAACCAACACCGATGCCAACGGCAAAGCCAACACCGGCACCAACAGCGAAACCAACACCGACTCCTACGGCAAAACCAACACCGGCGCCAACGGCAAAGCCTACACCGACACCCATGGCCAGTCCCACATCCGTTCCTTCTGCTGAACCGGCGGGTGAGACGGTCACGCTGGTAATCAACAGGGGGGAGAGTTCCGTGACGGTCAGCAAGAATCTCCAGGCACTGGGATTGGTGGAAGACTATAAGGCATATGATCGTTTCCTGTGCGACAACGGGTATGACCATTCCATCAGTACAGGGACCTACGAGATACCGGTGGACGCCACCGACGAGGATATTGCCCGGATCATAACAAAAAAGCGGTAAAAAGCCTTGCCAACAGGATTTATTTGTGATATACTCGAAACGTTGTAAAAAACACACGCGCTTTTATCCGGCGGTGGTGTCCTGCACAGTGTGGGATAGCGGCCGGAGAGACCCGGGGCTTTAACGCGGCCGCGGCACAGAGGGCGCGGAGGACGGCACCGGGAGACGGGCCGATTAACCAAAACGGAGGTAGAGACATGAGCGTTATTTCTATGAAACAGTTACTTGAAGCAGGTGTTCATTTCGGACATCAGACCAGAAGATGGAACCCTAAGATGGCTCCCTATATCTTCACGGAGAGAAACGGTATCCACATCATCGACTTGCAGAAGTCGGTGGTCAAGGTAGACGAGGCATATAAGGCCGTTTCCGAGATTGCCGCGCAGGGCGGTACCATCCTGTTCGTCGGCACCAAGAAGCAGGCGCAGGACGCAGTCAAGGCCGAAGCTGAGCGCTGTGGTATGTTCTATGTGAATGAGAGATGGCTGGGCGGTATGCTGACCAATTTCAAGACCATTCAGTCCCGTATCGGAAGACTGCGGGCCATTGAGACCATGTCCACGGACGGCACATTTGACGTGCTGCCCAAGAAGGAGGTCATCCAGCTCAAGAAAGAGTGGGATAAACTGGAAAAGAATCTGGGCGGTATCAAGAATATGACCAGGATTCCCGACGCGATCTTCGTAGTCGATCCCAAGAAGGAGAGAATCTGCGTGCAGGAGGCACATTCTCTGGGGATCACACTGATCGGTATCGGCGATACCAACTGCGATCCCGAGGAACTTGATTATATCATCCCCGGCAATGACGACGCGATCAGAGCCGTCAAGCTGATCGTAGCCAAGATGGCCGATGCGGTTATTGAGGCCAATCAGGGTGAGGCTGTGTATACCGAGGAGGATGTGCAGGCCGAGGCGACCGATATCGAGGAAGTGGCAGAGGAGCAGTAAAGGAGGACAATATGGCAGAGATTACCGCATCAATGGTAAAAGAGCTGCGCGAGATGACAGGCGCAGGTATGATGGATTGTAAAAAAGCCCTGAACGAGACGGGCGGAAATATGGATGAGGCCGTAGAGGTGCTGAGAAAGAGCGGCCAGGCCAAGGCAGTGAAGAAGGAAGGCAGGATCGCGGCGGAAGGCATTTGCCGCATCGCGGTCAAGGGCGATACGGTGGCGGCTGTGGTGGAAGTTAATTCCGAGACCGATTTTGTCGCCAAGAACGAGACGTTCCAGCAGTTTGTAGAGGCGGTGGCCAAGCAGGCTGTGGAGTCTGAAGCGACCGACATGGAGACATTCCTTGCCGAGCAGTGGAATGCGGAGGCGGGCAAGACCGTACAGGAGGCTCTGGTGGATAAGATCGCCGTGATTGGCGAGAAACTGAGCATCCGCAGATTTGAAAAAGTAGTTGCGGACAAAGGCTGCGTGGTATCTTATGTACATGGCGGCGGCCGTATCGGCGTCATTGTCGAGGCCGAGACCAATGTGGTGAATGACGCGGTGAAAGAGGCGCTGACCAATCTGGCCATGCAGGTGGCCGCATTGAATCCCAAGTATGTGGCTACCGAAGAGGTATCCGAGGAATTCAAGGCACATGAGAGGGAGATCCTCACTGCGCAGATCCAGCAGGATCCCAAGATGGCAGGCAAGCCCGAAAAGGTGATCGAGGGCGCTGTTGAGGGACGTCTCAAGAAGGAACTGAAAGAGGTATGTCTGCTGGAGCAGGTGTATGTCAAGGCCGAGGACGGCAAGCAGACCGTTTCCCAGTATGTGGCGCAGGTGGCCAAAGAGAACAGCGCGGATCTGAAGATCAAGAGATTTGTCCGTTTCGAGACCGGTGAGGGTCTGGAGAAAAAGAATGAGGACTTTGCGGCGGAGGTCGCCGCGCAGATGGGCAAATAATTTGCGCAATTAAGGACAATGGATAAAAGCAGAAAGAAATCTCTAACAGATTTCGCTCTGCTTTTATTTTATATGTATACATTATATTGTATATTGGCGATAGTTTTGCTATAATTGTAGCAGTTGTGGGAACTAAGAGATTTGACCCAAGAAAGGAACGAAAGAATATGAACGGAAGTAAGAGAGCGGGGTTTATGGGTTTGGGCGTATGCGCTCTGGTGGCTGCGCTGTGCGTACAGATAGTGTGCTCTGTTATTGTGTCAGTGTGCTACGGTGTAGTACAGGGAGTAAAAGCGGCGCAGGCAGGCGTCAGCCAGGCTGATATGATGACGGATATGATGAGCGGACTGGGACAGATCACGGGTATCGTTATGGTGGTGGCGGGCATACTGCTGTTGTTTGTATATGTTCCCTGGTTCTATTTTGGATGCGGCAGACCGAAGATCAGCAGGGAGTCGGCCGGGAGGACTTTTGCTCCCCGGACGCTGCTGGTGGTGGTGCTGATCGCGGCGGGTCTGAACTATGGGATCAACTGCCTGATGCTTTCCATTAATATCGCGGCTCCCCAGGCGTTGGAAAAATATAATCAACTGATGGAGACTGCCGGGCTGGGAGTCAGCCCCTGGGCCAATGCGGCGGCGGTCATTCTGGCGCCCCTGGGGGAAGAACTGATATTCCGGGGCGTGGTATTTTACTATGCCCGCAAGGCCGTCAGCGATATGAAGAATGCCAGGGCGGCATTCTGGATCGCCAATGTCTTTCAGGCGCTGCTGTTCGGTGTGTATCATATGAATCTGGTACAGGGTATCTATGCGTTTTTTATCGGCCTGGCCCTGGGATATCTGTGTCAGAGATATCGCAGCGTGATCCCGGGTATGCTGGCCCATCTGGTATTCAACGGCATGTCTACGCTGTTTGACGGCGCGCTCTATGCCTGGATACCCGACGAAAGCCTGCTTTGGTGCAGCGTGATCGGGGTGGCGGGGATCGCTCTGGTAGTGGCGGTCATAGCGCTGAATGGTCTCCCCACAGCCGAAAATGAACCGAATGTTGCATGAATATAAATAAATCTTAAGAATTATTCATGAAGTCTTAAGATACATTTTGTATACAGTTGTGTTATACTGTACAGGTGATAAGTTTATTGGATTTCCATATTGTATTCCATGGAAAAAGGAGGAGTATATGAGACGGAAGAACAGTATAAAGAGAATACTGGCGCTTGCTCTGGCAGCCGCGCTTACTCTGTCGCTGGCGGCCTGCGGCGGGAGCGATGACGACGAACAGCAGGCAGAGGGATTTGTCTATGTCCCTGAGTTTGTGGATCTGACGCCCAAGGAAGGCGAGGAGAGTATGAATGAACCCGTGTTGCGGGGAGAGGATCTGTACTATTCGGTCTACAAGTGGGATGAGGCCACCGGAGAGAGTGAGACGAAGTATTACCGTCAGAATCTGACCACCGGGGAAAAGACGGAACTGCCGCTGGATCTCAAGGTGGAAGGCACGGATTGGTCCTATCTCATGGGAGGACTGAATTTTGACGCGGACAACAATTTCGTCTGTCTGATGAGCGTGTCCAAAGCGGAGGAGAACGGTAATTACAGCCAGCTCTTTTATTTGATGAAGTTTGATCCGGAGGGCAACAAACTGCTGGAGCAGGATATCACCGAGGCGATGAAACTGGAGGGGAGCGATAACTCCTATGCCCAGGCAGTGGTGGTGGATAAGGAAGGCAGGATCTATTTAAATGTGAGCGGCGGCGGTATGAACAGCGGGAACTCCTTTATCGTAGTGCTGGACGCGGAGGGAAAGCTGCTGGCGAAGATAGACACAGGCACTGATTGGATCAGCGCCATGGGTGTGGCGGCGGACGGCACTGTTTTGCTCACCCGCCACGGCAACAACGGTGACATGGAATGTCTGGAGGTAGATGCGGCCAATAAGTCTCTGGGTGAAGCCCATGCAGGCATGCCCAACTCTTACAGCAGCAACACTTTGATCTCCACACCGGACGGTGGTCTGCTGGTAAACGACGGTTCCAGACTTTGGAAATATGATCTGGCAACGGAGACTACAGAGGAGATCCTGACATGGACGGACTGCGATATCAACGGCAGCTATGTGCAGATGATTCAGACCCTGGAGGACGGCAGAATCGCCGTGCTGTCCCAGAATTGGTCAAACAATACCCAGGAACTTGCCTATCTGACCAAGACGGAGGCTGCCAAGGTGACCCAGAAGGAGATCATTACTCTGGCGACCATGTGGTCCAGCCAGGATCTGCAGGAGGCGGTGGTCAATTTTAACAAGCAAAACGACGCCTATAAGGTGCGGATCGTAACATATTTTGACGACAGTACCGAGTGGACGGACACCAAGTATCAGGACTCGATCACGGCGCTGAACAACGCCATCACCAGCAGCAACTGTCCGGATATCATCGATCTGTCCAACCTCAATACCAGGTCCTATCTGTCAAAAGGTCTTCTGAAGGATCTGTCTCCCTATCTGGAGAGCAGTTCCGTGAAGAGAGAGGATCTGATGGAGTCCATACTGGATGCCTACACCTTTGATGATACGCTGGTGTGCATTCCCACCGATTTTTCCATCACTACGATCATGGGACGCACCTCCCAGCTGGGGAATCGCACCAGTTGGACCATCAAGGACGTGATGGAGTTCGCGGCTCAGTATCCGGATTCCAAGCTGTTAAATTATTCCAACAAGAGCAGTATGTTAAGCACCTGCCTGCAGTACAGCAGTGAGGCGTTTATAGATTACGACGCCGGGAAATGCAACTTTGAGAGCCAGGATTTCCTGGATATCCTGGAGTTCTGCAATACCTTTGAGGCGGAGACGGATTATGACCGGGAGGGTGAGAGTTTCCCCAAACAGATCTCGGAGGGAAAGATCCTGCTGAACGATACTTATATCTCCGCCATGGATGAGATGCAGATGTACTCCCTGATGTTCAATGAGCCCATTACCTTTATCGGGTATCCCACGGTGGACGGCAGCAACGGCAACCGTATCAGGGGACAGAACTGTTATGCCATCACCACCAAGAGTAAAAATCCAGACGGCGCATGGGCATTTATCGAGTCTATGCTGCAGTACGAGACTGTGCAGGAATACGGGTACAGGAATGGTTTCCCTGTTCGTAAGGATATGCTGGAGGAGACCTTTGCCCTCGCCATGAAGGAGAACGGCTCCTACGACGAGGACGGCAATATTATGCTGGACGAGAACGGTGAGCCCATGATATGGCCCAAGACCACCTGGGGCTATGACGACTGGTCAGCGGAGATATATGCCGCCACACCGGAGCAGGTACAGGCGGTTAGGGATCTGATCGACAGCGCGGTGGCGGCCACCGACAATGACGAGACCATACTTACTATTATCTCGGAGGAGGCCCAGGGTTACTTTGAGGGGCAGAAGAGCGCCGAGGAGGTAGCCGGCATTATCCAGAGCCGTGTGCAGACCTATATAAGTGAGAACAGCTAAGGAGGCTAAAAGCCTTGAAGAAGTATAAGCAAAAAAAGCCCCATTCCGCTATGGGGAAACGATTAAAAAGGGTAAAGAGAAGCTCGGGGCTGTTTATAGCCCCAAGCTTTCTGGGGGTAATGACCTTTTTTGTGATCCCTTTTATTGTCATCATCTATTATTCGATGGTAGATAATCCGATCAGTCGTGAATTTGTATTTCTGGACAATTTTAAGAATATCATAGGGAACGCGGCGTTTCGTACCGCTGTGTCCAATACGGTCAAGTTTGCCGCCATGTCGGTGCCTCTGGCAGTGGTGTTGTCTCTGCTGCTGGCTATCCTGCTGGAGTCCAAGATTCCGTTCAAGAGCCAGTTCCGGACGTTTTTCCTGACGCCCATGATGGTGCCCGTGGCCTCGGTGGTGCTGATCTGGCAGGTGCTGTTCCACTATAACGGAGTGGCCAACGACATGCTGGCCATATTTGGGGGAGGTCCCATAGACTGGTTCAAATCCTATCTGGGCAGGGTGGTGCTGACGATCCTGTTTCTCTGGAAGAATCTGGGATACAACATGATCCTGTTCATGGCGGCTTTGTCCAGTATCCCCAAGGATATCCTGGAGGTGGCCCGCATGGAGAGCGCGACGGCGTTGCAGACCTTCTTTCATATAAAGATACGGTATCTGTCCTCCACAATACTGTTTGTGACGATCATGTCGCTGATCAATTCCTTTAAAGTATTCCGTGAGATTTATCTGCTGACAGGAGATTATCCCGTGGATAGTATCTATATGTTGCAGACTTTCATGAACAATACTTTCCAGAGGCTTGACTATCAGAAACTTTCCTCGGCGGCTGTACTGATGTCCATTGCGATGGTGATCATCATCGGTCTGCTGTTCATCGTGGAAAATTACTTCGGAAAGGATGTGGAGGGATGAGCAAGCCCAAGAAAACCTTGCAGCCTTGGGAGGAGGAGCTGGTCAAGGTCAAAAAGGCGGCGAAAAAACGCCGGGCCTGGTCTCTTACCAAGCGAGGTTTTGGCACGTTGTTCGCGGCCTTTTTCGCCATACTGTTCCTGATGCCCATTGTGCTGACCATCACCAACTCTTTTATGTCCTCGTCGGAGATCAGTTCCAACTACGGTATGGTGTTTGCCACTACCTCCTCCGGCGGCAAGGTGTACATATCGGAGAAGGTGAATCTGAAATTTATACCGGATATGGTGTCCTTCAGCCAGTATGTGACCGTGCTGTTCAAGAGCCCGGAATATCTGCTGAAGTTCTGGAATTCGGTGATCCTGGTGGGTCCCATAGTGGTATTTCAGCTGACTGTGGCCACGCTGGCCTCCTACGGATTTGCCAGATACCGGGGAAAGATCAGGGAGATCATTTTTTTCCTGTATATCATATTGATGCTGATGCCCTACCAGGTGACGCTGGTGCCAAACTATCTGGTTTCCGACTGGCTGAATATCCTGGATACCAGATGGGCGATCTGGCTGCCGGGCATATTTTCACCCTTTGCGGTGTTTTTGCTGACAAAGTTCATGCGGCGTATTCCCACCTCGCTGGTGGAGGCGGCGCAGATAGACGGCGCGGGAGAGTGGCAGATCTTTTTAAAAGTCTGTTTCCCGCTGTGTAAAGGAGCCATTGCCTCGGCTGCGATCCTGGTGTTCATCGACTACTGGAACATGGTGGAGCAGCCGCTGATCCTGCTGGCGGACGCGGAGATGCATCCGCTGTCGGTGTTCCTCAGCAAGATCAACGCCGGTGAGATCGGTCTGGCTTTTGCCGTGGCGACGATCTACATGGTTCCCGGCCTGCTGGTCTTCCTGTATGGAGAAGAATATCTGGTGGACGGTATCACTTATCAGGGCGGCGTAAAGGGTTAAAGAACTTCAATATAGAAAGGGTATGGTTATAACAATGAACGAGAACGGAACCAAGAGAAAAGAGTGGGTTAAAAACGCGGCGATAGTTTTTCTGATCATCCTGCTGATCTTAACGTTTTTCTCTAATACGATCCAGAATTACTCTCTGCCAGAGGTGGCGACTCAATATGTGGAGAACGGTTCCATCACGGCCAAGATCAGAGGCATGGGCGTCGTGGAGAGCGGCGATCCCTACAATGTGAAGATCAAAGAGGTCAGAGAGGTTGCCAGCGTGGAGGTCAAGGTTGGCGATAAGGTGGAGGAAGGACAGATACTCTGTACGTTGACCGAGGGAGACGGTCAGGAGCTGGAAACTGCCAAGAGCGAGCTGGAGAAGGCACAGCTTGCGCTGGAAACGGCTCGGTTTAACTTTGAGAAAACGCTGCTGACGGGAGATTATGAGATATCCATTATGCAGAACGCGGGAGCGGTGGGAGATGTGACCAGCTATCTGAGCCAGGTCTATACGGCGAAGAGCGAGATGGAGACAGCCCAGGCCAAGGTGGACGAGTGGACGAATCTGATCGCTATAATCGACCGGCAGTTGGCCTACAATCCCTACAGCGCCGATGTGAGCAAGGAGACCAAGGCGGTGAACGACGCCCAGGCGGCGCTGAACGGGATCGAGAACGAGCTGACCAGCGCCAGGAACTGGCTTTCTTCCCTGGACGCTCAGATCGAGCAGGAGAAGGCGGCGCTCAGCGTGAGCAGCGGTAACGCGTCCAAGCTGGCGGAGCTCACTTCCCAGCGCCTGACGGCCAACCAGAATGTGATCAATCTGGAGAGCAGACAGCGCTCGGCGGATCAGACCCTCAAAAACGCCCAGGCGGCTCTGGACGCCAAAAAGGCTACGACAGATGTGGATAACACGCTGAATCAGCAGAAAGCTTTTGCCCAGTTGTCGCTGGGAAATGCCCAGGCGTATTTTGATCTTACAAAGAAAAAATATGATGATCTGATCAAGAATATTGGAGACACTTATGCGCTCAGCGGACTGACTGACGCCATCGAGGCTGCGCAGAAGGATGTGGACGCGGCTCAGGATAAGGTGGATAAGCTGACCGCCAACGCCATGGGCAGTGAGGTGAAAGCTCCCATCTCCGGGCTGATCACCTCCGTCAATGTAAAATCCGGTGTGGAGACACCTTCGGATGGCATCGTATTTACCATGCAGCCCGAGGGCAAGGGATACACCATGAGTTTTTCTGTCACCAATCAGCAGGCTACACGGGTATCCGTGGGCGACCAGGCAGAGCTTGTGAATGCCTGGAGATATGACGATGTGCAGGTGACTCTGGCCAGTATCAAGCCCGATCCCAACAACCCGGGGCAGAGCAAGCAGCTCACCTTTGATGTGACGGGCGAGGGTGTGATAGCCGGGCAATCGCTGAACGTGTCTGTAGGACAGAAGAGCGCCAACTATGATATGACGGTGCCTAACAGCGCGATCCGCGAGGACAATAACGGCAAATTCATCCTGGTCATCACCTCCAAGAGTTCGCCCATCGGCACCAGATACTTTGCGACCCGTGTGGATGTGGAAGTATTGGCGTCGGATGACACCAAATCGGCGATCAGCGGTGCAGTGGAGTCCTATTCGTATGTGATCACCACCTCCACCAAGCCTGTGGAGGCCGGTAAGCAGGTGCGTCTGGCGAACAATTAAGGCGACAGAAGGGATTATCTATGAAAAAATGGTTGAGATCTTTATCTGGAAAACAGATAAAGTTAGGATTATCAGCCGGGATTTGTGCAATATTATTTCTTATATTGACCGGTGTGATCGCTCTGCTTGCGGGAGCGCAGGCGGAGCAGCGTATCGCCCGGCGATGGAGCAGCGAGGGAGGCACCGCGCAGGTGAGCTGTTTCTTTTCCCCCAATGCGGGGGTCACACAGGACAGCATAGAGAGCTTTGAGCATTCGCTGGACAATGCGCTGAAAGAGGCATCCATCGAACAGGAATCCCCCAATCCGGGCGCCCGGCTGTGGGCCGATGCCTACAGCGCGGACGGCACGATCACCCTGTCCACCGACAAGGGGGCCGTGCAGGCGGACGCGTTGGGGATAGGAGGCGATTTTTTCCTGTTTCATCAGCTGCGGCTCCTGAGCGGCTCCTATTTTTCCGGCAACGATCTGATGCATGATTATGTGATATTGGACAGGGAGACGGCGTGGCAGCTTTTTGGTTCTACGGATGTGGCGGGTATGCTGGTGACTATCTCGGGCAGGCCCCATATGGTCATAGGCGTGGTGGAGCGCCCCAGCGGAAAGCTCTATGAGGCGGCGGGCCTGGACGGTCCCAGGGTCTTTGTGTCGTATGAGACATTGTCGGCCTATGGCAATAGCGGCGGTATCAATCACTTTGAGATCGTCATGCCCAACCCGGTGAAACAGTATGCGCTGAATTATGTGAGAGAGCAGCTTGGCAGCCAGGAGCGGGAGGTGGAGGTACTGGAGAACAGTACCCGTTACAGTATCGGGAAACGCCTGCGGCTGTTGCTGGATTTCGGCACCCGCTCCATGAACGGTAAGGCGATCATATATCCGTACTGGGAGAATGTGGCCAGAGGCTACGAGGATATCCTGGCGCTGCTGACCCTGTTCCAGATGGTGTTTGCAATCTATCCGTCAGGCGTCCTGCTGGTCTGGATCGTGATCCGGTGGAAGAATAAGACCTGGACAGCCAGAACGGTCTTTGTGGCCGTTTCGGATAAGCTGCAGCGGGTCGGAGAAAAGCGCAGGGAGAAACGAAAGAACGGTCAGAAACGGGAGAAAAAGTCCTGGCTGGATGAGGTGGATCCGGAGGATACGGTGAAGTACAGGCTGGAAAAGAAGAGAAAGAAAAAGGAACAGCGCCTGCAGCGGAAGATTGAGAAAGAGTTTCAGGCCGAGGCGAAGAAAACAGTGAAGGCAAGCCACAAGGAAAAATAAAAAGCATGTACCGCGGACAAAACGGCGGTATGCGGGAAAGAGGAGATTATGAAAAAGGGAACATGGAAGAAAGGACTTGCCTTTGCTCTGGCGGCTGTCATGACGCTGGGACTGGGCGCCTGCGGCGGCAAAGGCGGGGACGATAACGGCCAGCTCGCCAAAGAAAATGTATATTCTTTTCAGGAGATCGTTCCTGTCAGCGATCAGGAGAATATAAGCGGCCTGACTTACAGAGACGGCAGGCTGTATATGCTGGTCACGCAGTATGACTATGACGAAGAGGGCAACGGAAAAGAGACTTTCGGCTATTACAGTTTCAATACCGACGGTTCCGACAAGAATTTTGTGGAGCTGGCTCGTTCGGAGCGGGAGGAGAGCTACAGCTATATGAACAGCACTCTCTTTGCCGACGGGGACATGATCTATGGGGTGGAAAACAGTATACTTGAGGATTATTCCGATCCGGAGAACTCCGTATACGAGGATCGCTATTATCTGAACTGTTGGAATATGGAAGGCAAGCTGCTGTGGTCGGAACGGATCGACAATGCGGATCCGGAGGGTTACACCTACTGTAATTATCTGCTGAACGGTGGGGAAGGCAGAGCGCTGGCCATTATGGGAGGCAGCAAATACGAGGCTGTGGTATATGGGCCGGACGGCAAGGAAGTGATCCGCCGGGAGCTGGATCAAAACCTGTTTGAGCGCACTAACGGAGTATTTACCCGCGGCGACGGAACGCTGACAGTGATGTCCTACAATGACGACTGGACAAAGTTCTATATGCAGAGCTATGATATCGAGTCGGGAAATACGGGGGAACAGACAGAGATCACATTCAGCAACAACTTCAGCGTATATCAGGGCGTCAACTCGGATCTGCTGCTGACCAACGGCATGGGCGTATATACCTGGAACGTGGGGGATGCGGAGCCTAAGATGCTCATGAGTTATGTCAATTCCGATCTGCCCACCAACAATATGCAGTATATACAGATCATTGATGATCAGCATTTTGCGGCGGTATATAATGATATCAATAGTTGGGAAACAAGAATGGGCTATTTTACCTATGTGGATCCGGCGGATATCCCGGACAAGGAAGTATTGGTGCTGGGAGGAGAGTATTTTAACTCAGATCTCAAGGCGAGGGTCATAGAGTTTAATAAGGCCAGTGACCAGTACAGGATCACGCTGAAGGATTACAGCATCTACAATACCAATGACGATTGGATGGCCGGGCAGACCAGGCTCAACAACGATATCACCAGCGGGCAGATGCCGGATATCATGGTGATGAACGACATAAGCAGCTACAGCAACTATGTATCCAAAGGCGTGCTGGCGGATGTGGGCAGGCTGCTGGAGGCGGACGAAGAGCTGGGTAAGCTGGAGTATTTGCAGAACGTAAGGGATGCCTTCTCCATAGGAGGCAAGCTGTACGCGGTGGTTCCCAGTTTCAACGTGCGCACGATGATCGCCAAGAAATCTCTGGTGGGTGAACCTGAAGTGTGGACCATGGCGGATGTGGAGGCCGTGCTCGCTACTATGCCCGAGGGCGCTACGGCCTTTGGGGACATGATGCGGGATTCTTACATCTACTATGTAATGAGTTACGCGGGACAGGATTTTGTGGATCTGGAGACGGGAAAGTGTAACTTCGACTCTCAGAGCTTTATCGAGATGCTGGAGTATGCCAAGACTCTGCCCACGGAATATCCCGAGGATTACTGGGAGAATTACGACTACTCCTCCTATCAGTCACAGTACCGTGAAAATCGCAGTCTGCTGTGCGATATATATATGAGCAATATCCGGGACGCCAAGATGACGATCAAGGGACTCATGGGAGAGGAGATCACCTTTGTGGGATTCCCCACGGCCGAGGGAGGCGGTTCGACTCTGTCTCCGGGCAACTATACTTTTGTGCTCTCTGCCAGATCCAAGCATCTGGATGGCGCCTGGGCGTTCGTGCGTCAGTTCCTGACCCCTGAATTTCAGTCCGGCGACGGGCTCTATGATATGCCGGTGCTGAAGTCCGCTTTTTTGGAGAAGGCGAAAACAGCCACGGAGAGACCGTACTGGACGGATGAAGACGGCAATAAGGAGTATTATGACGACACCTGGTATATAAATGGGGAGGAGATCGTCCTGGAGCCCTTTACGCAGCAGGAGGTGGATGCGATCTGCGAGTTTATATACAGCGTAAACCGCACTCCGTATTACAATGAGGATATCACAAATATCATCACGGAGGAGGCTGCGGCTTTCTTTGAGGGACAGAAGAGTGTGCAGGACGTAGTGGGTATCATTCAGTCCAGAGCGCAGGTCTTTGTGAATGAAAACAGATAGGCTTATCCGGATGGAAATAGAGGAGGCTGGACCTACAACAGGTTCAGCCTTTTCATGTGGTCCTCGATATTCAGTTCCTGGCCGTGCTCCTTGAGCCAACTGCGGTATACTCTGTAATCCGGCAATACGGAGGCCACCAGGTCCCAGAATGCCCGGGAATGGTTCATCTGTGTGAGATGGCACAGCTCATGGACTACC
The DNA here is from genome assembly GCA_964529395.1 of uncultured Acetatifactor sp. Classification (GTDB taxonomy): domain Bacteria; phylum Bacillota; class Clostridia; order Lachnospirales; family Lachnospiraceae; genus Acetatifactor. The sequence goes on along the minus strand of CAZGVI010000010.1, from coordinate 24,057 downwards.
ACATAGTCCAGTACTCTGGGAGGAGCGAACATGAGCCGGTAGTTAAAGGACAGGGTGCCGGTGGAGGAACAGCTTCCCCAGCGGGTCTTTTGGTCGCGGATCGTAATGCGGGTGTAGCGGCCGCCGGTAAGCTGTTGGTAGTATTCGCAGCGTTTGGTGAAGTATTCCCTTGCTGCCTGACGGTAGCGGCGATCCATGACTTCCATGCGCCTTTGGGTTTCGGGGGGATATATGCTCATAGAGTTATACCTCTGGTGTTTCTTGCAATTTCATGGAAAATCTGTCATAATCTGTTATAGCGCATAACGGGATAAAATACAAGATATAGCGGTGGGAAATATGAGATTAAGTTAGGAAATATGAGATAAGAAGACGGGAGAGAGCGGGCATTTTATGGAGACGAAAAAGGGAAAGTGTATTATTGTCGCGGCGGGGGATTTAACGGTATCCGAGATGGATATATCCGAGGGGGATCTGGTCATCGCTGTGGATGGGGGACTGGAGTATTGCAGGGCATTGGGTATGGAGCCGGATCTGGTGCTGGGGGATTTTGACTCGGTGGGAGAGGAACTGTTGGCACAGGTGGAACTGTGGGAGCGGTCGGATCCGGAACGGGTGGTAAGGCTGAAACCGGAGAAGGATGATACGGATACGCTGGCGGCTGTGCGGGTGGCCCTGGAGAGGGGATATAATTCTTTTTTACTGTATGGAGCCATGGGGGGCAGGCTGGAGCATACGATCGCCAATATACAGTGTCTGCTCTTTCTGAGACATCATGGGGCGGTGGGATATATGATGGACGCTGGGGGAATGTGTTTTGTGATGGAGGATGAGGAGAGACGTTTCGGGGCGTCCATGAGGGGATATCTGTCCCTGTTCTCCCTGGGAGAAAAAGCAGAGGGCGTGGATATCCGGGGAATGAAATATGAGCTTAATGATGCGGTGATCACCAATGATTTTCCCATAGGGATCAGCAATGAGTTTATCGGGCAGGAGGCCGTCGTCCGTGTAAAGCGGGGACAGCTTTTGGGGATCGTGACTTATTAGACCATCTGCTTATCCACGTCGATGACGGCGCAGTAAGACTCGTCCTGCTCCTTGAGGCGGCGTTCGATCAACTCGCAGAGTCCTGCATCGCTGTAGTCAAAATCGTAGGGCGTTACCACGTCAAAGATCAGGTTGGTGTGGGTGGGTCCCGCCACGACACGGAAATCGTGAAGGGTCAGCCGCTTGTCGATGGAGGCTATGACCTGCAGGGCCAGATCCTTCAGGCGGCTGGTCTGCTCGTCATGTATACAGACGGGATCCATATGAATGACGGCGCTGCACCCCAGCTCATTTCGCAGCCGGTGCTCCGCCAGGTCGATAGTGTCGTGCAGCGTCAGCAGGTCGCCGTCCGCGGGAACTTCCGCATGCAGGGAGATCAGGACTCTGCCCGGGCCGTAATTGTGGACGATCAGGTCGTGGATACCCAGAATGTCGTTGTAGGACATGACGATCTCCTCTATCTGCTTGACAAAGGCTGGATCCGGCGCCTGTCCCAGCAATGGATTGAGTGTGTCTCTGGCCGCCTGAAAACCCGCATAGAGTATGAACAGTCCTACCAGCACGCCGCAGTATCCGTCGATTTTCAACCCGGTATAACGGGCGATCAGCGTGGCGATGAGTACTGCCGTGGTAGCCAGCATATCGCTGAGGCTGTCGGTGGCGGTGGCTTTCATGGCTGCGGAATCGATCTGTCTGCCAACGCGGAGATTGTACAGCGCCATATAACATTTTACCAGAATGGACACTGCCAGGATCGCCACGATCACAGGCGAAAACAGGGTATCCTGGGGATGTATTATCTTGTCAACGGAGCTTTTGATCAACTCAAAGGCCATCAGCAGTATCAGCAGGGACACCAGAAAGCCGGAGATATATTCTATGCGCCCGTGCCCGAAGGGGTGGTCGGGATCGGGCTTGTGACCTGCCATGCGGAAACCGATCAAAGTGATGATGGAAGAGCCCGCGTCGGACAGGTTGTTGAATGCGTCGGCGGTGATGGCGATGGAGCCGGAGAGCAGTCCCGCAGAGAATTTGCCCACAAACAGCAGCAGATTCAGGCAGATGCCCACGGTTCCGCACAGCACGCCGTAGGCCCGCCGCACGGCGGGAGAACTGTAATTTGTATGGTCTTTTATAAACAGTTTGGTGAGTATTGTGATCATTTTGTCCTTTCCGCGTCTGCGTTACAGACCCAGGAGATAGATATTTTACTCATTCTAACCCATACCCGGTATAAATGCAACCCATTGTCAAAAATACTGTTGCGCGGCATGGAAATAAAGTGTATAATTTCCACGAAAAGCCAAATACTGAAAGGACATGCTCTTACGGAGCGGAAATGGAGGAAATATGAGCAAGAAACCGGTTGTACTGATGATTTTGGACGGCTATGGCCTGAACGAGAAGACGGAGGGCAATGCCGTGGCCCAGGCAAAAAAGCCCAATATGGATAAATTGATGGGGGAGTGCCCCTGGGTAAGAGGCAATGCCAGCGGCATGGCGGTGGGTCTGCCGGAGGGGCAGATGGGCAATTCCGAGGTGGGACACTTGAATATGGGCGCGGGCCGCATTGTCTATCAGGAGCTGACAAGGATCACCAAGGAGATCATGGACGGTACTTTCTTTGAGAATCCTGCGCTGCTTACGGCGGTGGAGAACTGTAAGAAAAAGGGAAGTTCCCTGCACCTGATGGGCCTGTTGTCCGACGGCGGCGTGCACAGCCACAACACCCATCTGTACGGTCTGCTGGAGCTGGCAAAGAGAAACGGCCTGGAGAAAGTGTATGTACACTGTTTCCTGGACGGCAGGGATACGCCTCCCGCCAGCGGTAAGGGATTTGCCGAGGATCTGACGGCGGAGATGGAGAAGATCGGCGTGGGCAGGATCGCCACCGTGATGGGGCGCTATTATGCCATGGACAGGGATAACAATTATGACAGAGTGAAACTGGCTTACGACGCCATGACCAAGGGGGAGGGGCTGACCGCCGCCTGCGGTATCTGCGGCATCCAGCAGTCCTATGACAGGGAGGAGACGGATGAGTTCGTCAAACCCACGGTGGTGATGGAGGACGGCAAGCCTGTTGCGACCGTGCAGGACGGGGACTCCGTGGTGTTCTTCAATTTCCGTCCGGATCGCGCCAGAGAGATCAGCAGAGCATTCTGCGATGATGATTTCAAGGGTTTTGACCGCGGTTCCAGAAAGGATATCACCTTTGTATGTTTCAGCGATTACGACCCCACGATCCCCAACAAGGAAGTGGCGTTCCACAAGGTGGCGGTCAACAATACTTTTGGCGAGTGGCTCGCCGCGGGCGGTATGACCCAGGCCAGGATCGCGGAGACGGAAAAATATGCCCATGTGACATTTTTCTTCAACGGCGGCGTGGAGGAGCCCAACCCCGGTGAGGACAGAGTGCTGGTGAATTCGCCCAAGGATGTGGCGACTTATGACCTGAAACCGCAGATGAGCGCCTACGAGGTCTGTGACAAGCTGTGCGAGGCTATCCGCGGCGGCAAATATGATGTGATCATCATCAATTTCGCCAATCCGGATATGGTGGGACACACTGGCGTAATGGATGCGGCGATAAAGGCGGTAGAGGCAGTGGACGAGTGCGTAGGCAGAGCGGTGGAGGCTATCCGCGAGGTGGGCGGCGTTATGTTTATCTGCGCGGATCACGGCAATGCGGAACAACTGGTAGACTATGAGACAGGAGCGCCTTTCACCGCCCACACCACGAACCAGGTTCCCTTTATCCTGGTGAACGCCGATCCCGTGTACGGTCTGCGGGAAGGCGGCTGTCTGGCGGATATCGTGCCCACGCTGATCGAGTTGATGGGCAAGGAGCAGCCCAGGGAAATGACGGGAAAGAGTCTGCTGGTAAGAAAATAGACGGAATGTGGAGATTAGTATGGCAAAAGTTACATTGGGAAAAACCGGGATCACCGTGGAAAAAAATGCTTTTGGGGCTCTGCCGATCCAGCGTATCGGCAGACAGGAGGCTGTGCGGCTGCTACGTAAGGCGTATGCCCATGGCGTGACATTTTTTGACACGGCCAGGTGGTATACGGACAGTGAGGAAAAGGTTGGCGAAGCCTTTGAGGGAATGCGGGATAAGGTGTTCATCGCCACCAAGACAGGCGCAAAGGACGCACAGGGTTTTTGGGCGGATCTGGAGACCTCTCTTGGCAATCTGCGGACTGATTATATTGATATCTATCAGTTCCACAATCCCTCATTCTGTCCCCGGCCAGGGGACGGCACCGGGCTGTATGAGGCCATGCTGGAGGCGAAAGCCCGGGGGGAAATACGCCATATCGGTATCACCAACCATAGGCTGAATGTGGCGACTGAGGCGGTGGAGAGCGGTCTTTATGAGACTTTGCAGTTTCCCTTCTGCTATCTGGCCACGGATAAAGATATTGAGTTGGCCCAGAAGACGAAACAGGCAGGCATGGGCTTTATTGCAATGAAAGCGCTGTCCGGCGGCCTGATCACCAATTCCGCGGCGGCATATGCTTTTTTGGCGCAGTATGAGCATGTGCTGCCGATCTGGGGGGTGCAGAGGGAGTCCGAGCTGGATGAGTTTTTATCTTATATTGAGAATCCCCCTGAGATGAACGAAGAACTGGAGACGGTGATCGCTCGGGACAGGGAGGAACTGCTGGGAGATTTCTGCCGGGGATGCGGCTATTGTATGCCCTGTCCCGTGGGGATCGAGATCAACAATATGGCTCGCATGAGCCTGATGATACGGCGTGCTCCCTCCCAGGCCCAGCTGACGCCCGAGATGCAGGAGAAGATGCACAGGATAAAAGAGTGCCTGCACTGCGGCAAATGTAAGAGCAAATGTCCTTACGGTCTGGACACGCCCGCGCTGCTGGAGAAAAACTACCAGGATTATCTGGAGATCCTGGCGGGCAAGGAATACTGACGCGTGAAAATACAGTACTGAGTATCTGAATACAGATAAAATAAAGATTGCGGATACAATTCTGTGACAACACAGTGAGAGAATGATTCCGACACAGAGGACAGGCACTTGTGCGTCTGTCCTTTGATAGCGGAGGAAAAGATAATGCAACAGAGAAAAGTAAACAAAAAATTTGAGAAAATCTTAATGGTGGCCGTGCTGCTGGTGGTATGGGTCTGCATTGCGCTGTGTGTGACACAGATAGTACAAACAGTGCGGATTCGCGCTCAAATAAATGAGCAGAACGAGCAGATAAGCCGAACGTACAATTTGGTACAGACATTCCACGGCGAGGCGATGGAGGCGCAGAGTGGTTTTGAGGGAAATCCGGACAGTGTGGGAGAGCTGGAACCGGGAACAGGGGATTCGTTGCCCATGTTTCAGATACAACCGGCAGAGAAGATCCTGTCCTATGCACAGCAGTGTGGTCTGGACTATGTGGACAAGCCCCAGGACCGCACTGCCCGTCAGGTGCTGGAGAGATTGGACGAACTGGGCCGGGAGGATGAGCGGATCGCGGCGATCCGGCAGAACAGCGGCATGTATCCGGACCGTCTGCTGGAGGCTCTGGCCAACAATCCGGAGATGGCGGACTTTGTGGAAGGCTACCTGGGGGAGCATGTGGCAGGAGGGCTGACGGACAGCGAAAAGCAGGAGGAATTTCCCATTTTTCTCCAGTGGGATCCCCGCTGGGGCTACGCCTCCTACGGGAAAAACAGTTGTATTGCCGTGTCCGGCTGCGGGCCCACCTGTCTGTCCATGGTATTGTATTATCTCACGGGCAGGGAAGAGCTGACCCCGGATGTGATTGGTGATTACAGTATGGAGAACGGTTATTATCTGCCGGGCACCGGTACGCTGTGGGCGCTGTTTGAGGATACGGCTCCGCTGTACGGCGTGTATGTGAGCCAGCCCGATCCGTCGGAGTGGGAGATGCGGGCCGCTCTGGACGGAGGAGCCGTGCTGATCTGTTCCATGGGGCCGGGAGATTTTACCGCCGGGGGACATTTTATCGTGATCTACGGTTATGACGAGGACGGTTTTCTGGTCAACGATCCCAACTGTGTGGCCCGCAGCCGGATAAGCTGGAGCTATGAACAGCTCAGTCGCCAGATGAAACATTTGTGGGTATTTGAGACAGAATTGGATCCGCCCATGTATGACTATGCGGGCATAACGGAGCCCGTGTGGTAAAACGGGTATAATGAGTAAAACGCTCCGCGTTTAACTCTACTGCATAAAACGCCTTCTTTATGCGGATACTGCTTATATCAGTATTTGCGTAAAGGAGGTTTTTATTTATGATATTTTTGGAGATCGTCAAGGTACATGGCCGTGAGATCCTGGATTCCCGTGGCAATCCCACTGTGGAGGCGGAGGTTTCCGTCAGGGACAAGATGGAGGGACGTATCCACACGGGCTTAGCGGCAGTGCCCTCCGGCGCCAGCACCGGGCGTTTTGAGGCAGTGGAGCTGCGGGACGCCGAGCCGCGGTACTTCGGATTGGGCGTGCGCCATGCGGTAAAGAATATCAACGAGAAACTGGCGCCGCTGCTCTGCGGCCGCAATGCGCTGGAGCAGGTTCAGATCGACAGTCTGATGATAGAGGCGGACGGCACGGACAATAAGGGGAATCTGGGGGCCAACGCGATCCTGGCGGTGTCGCTGGCCTGCGCCAGGGCGGCGGCCTGTGCGCTGCATATACCGCTGTACCGCTATCTGGGCGGCGTGGCGGCGAGACGTATGCCTGTGCCCATGATGAATATTTTAAACGGCGGAAAGCATGCCGCCAACACTGTGGATTTTCAGGAATTTATGATCATGCCCGTACAGGCGGAGAGCTTTGCCGAGGGGCTGCGGGTCTGCGCGGAGATCTATCACAATCTGAAGGGGCTGCTGCAGGAGCAGGGGCTGTCCACCGGTGTGGGAGACGAGGGCGGTTTCGCGCCGGATCTGCCGGACGCGGAGAGCGTGCTGGGCTATATCGTGGAGGCCGTCAGCGCCAGCGGTTACACCCCGGGACAGGATATCAAGATCGCCTTGGACGTGGCCAGCAGCGAGCTGTACAATGAGAAGACGGGGATGTACCACTTCCCCGGGGAGAGCCGTCAGAAGAGCCAGGAGATCATTCGGGACACCCAGGAGATGATCGCTTATTATGAACGGCTGATCGAGCAGTTCCCCATTTTCTCCATTGAGGACGGCCTGGCGGAGGATGACTGGGACGGCTGGCAGCAGATGACCCAGAGGATTGGCGAGCGGGTGCAGCTGGTGGGAGACGACCTGTTTGTCACCAACGAAAAGCGTCTGGACGCGGGCATTCAGCTCCATGTGGCCAACGCCATACTCGTCAAGGTGAATCAGATCGGTACGCTGACGGAGGCGCTGGAGGCGGTGGAGCTGGCCAAGCGCAACGGATACCATGCCGTGATCTCCCACCGCAGCGGCGAGACGGAGGATACCACCATCGCGGATATCGCGGTGGCCATGAATACGGGGCAGATCAAGACAGGCGCGCCCTGCCGCAGCGACCGGGTAGCAAAATATAACCGGCTGCTGCGCATCGAGGAGGAACTTAAGGGATATGGCTGCTACAGTGATCCGGGACGACGGTAAGGCCGGAAATACACTGACCAGAGTATCAATAGAGCGGTATTAATATAAAAGTGAAAATATCACCAAAATATAAGTGACAAAATATTAGCGACAAAATATAGGCAATAAGAAAAAAACACTTGCGCAGGGGGAATATCTATGCTACAATCATTTTTGCTTGGCATGTGAATATATGCGGATGTACGAAAAGAGGTAATAGAGATGGGAGTATTGAGATTTGTTCTGACTGTTTTATTCATTTTCGATTGTATAGCATTGGTGTTTGTAGTATTGATGCAGGAGGGCAAGGCCGCAGGCCTTGGCGCGATCAGCGGCGCGGCGGAGACTTACTGGGGTAAGAATAAAGGGCGCTCCATGGAGGGGATGCTGGTGAAGTTCACCAAGATCCTGGCTGTGGGCTTTATCCTTTTAGCCGTGGTTTTGAACCTGAACACATTTTAAAGGCGAAGAAAACACCCTTGCTGGTCAAGGGTGTTTTCTTAATATATAGGATTTTTACATTGAGGATCGTTTGTTATGGAGATGACGGAAACTGAGAAACGGAAAAATATGATATGTGAGTTTGTGGCGCAGGAGAGTTATATCCCCATGAAGGAGAAGGAACTCGCCATGCTGCTGCAGGTGTCCAGGGAGGAACGCCCAGAGCTGCGCCGGATATTGGAAGAATTGCTGGCGGAGGGAAAGCTTGTGAGCGATGTCCACGGCAAGTACAGTAAGCCGGACGGTAATGTGCTGACGGGCACGTTCATAAGCCATGCCAAGGGCTTTGGATTTGTGGAGGTGGAAGGACAGGAAGACCTGTTTGTACCCCAGGAGATGACAGGGGGAGCTTTTCACCGCGACAGGGTGCTGGTGGCTCTGACCGGCGGGAAACAGAGCGGCGGAGACCGTGAAAACGGAGTTCCCACCCGAACCCAGGCCAAGGTGCTGCGGATCCTGGAGAGAGGTATTACCCGTGTAGTGGGTACTTATCAGAAGTCTAAAAGCTACGGATTTGTGGTGCCGGACAATTCCCGGCTGCCCCAGGATGTTTTTGTGCCCCAGGAATGGTCTAAAGGAGCCGTCACCGGACATAAGGTGGTGGTGGAGATCACGGATTACGGCGACGGCGGGCGCAGTCCGGAGGGAAAAGTAGTGGAGATCCTGGGTCATGTCAATGATCCGGGAGTGGATATCCTGTCCATCGTGCGGGGATATGAGCTGCCGGAGGAGTTCGGGGAAAAGGTGCTGCAACAGGCTCGGAGAGTGGCTGGGGAAGTGACGGAGGCGGATATGGCAGGCCGCCGGGATCTGCGGGACCGGCTTTTGATCACCATAGACGGAGAGGACGCCAAGGATCTGGATGACGCGGTGGGAGTGTATTTTGACGGCACGGACTACCACCTGGAGGTACACATCGCGGATGTGACCAACTATGTGCAGGAGGGTTCGGCCCTGGACCGGGAGGCCCTGGAAAGAGGAACCAGCGTCTATCTGGTGGACCGGGTGATCCCCATGCTGCCCCACACGCTGTCAAACGGGATCTGCTCTCTGAACGCGGGGGAGGACCGGCTGGCTCTGAGCTGTCTGATGACCATTGACGCCGAGGGAAATATCAGGGACTACGAGATATGTGAGTCCGTGATATGTGTGCGCCGCCGTATGTCTTATAGCGAGGTGAAACGCCTGCTCACGGAGGAGGGCGCGGCGGCGGACGGCTCCGTGTCTGCTCAGGAAGGACTGGCGGCGGACGGCTCCGCGTCTGTTCAGGAAGGACTGGCGGCGGACGGTTCCGGGTCTGCTCAGGGAGGACTGACGGCGGACGACTCCGTGTCTGTTCAGGAAGGACTGGCGGCGGATGATTCCGCATCTTCCAGGTACGCGGAACTGCTGCCCATGCTGCGGGAGATGGAGACTCTGTCTGGATTGCTGCGGAAAAAGCGGCGGGAGAGAGGCGGCATCGACTTTGATTTCCCGGAGTGCAAGATCGTTCTGGACCGTGAGGGCAGACCTCTGGACATACTCCCCTATGAGCGCAATGTGGCCACCGATATCATTGAAGATTTTATGCTGGCGGCCAATGAGACCGTGGCTCAGCATTTTTACTGGCTGGAGCTCCCCTTTCTCTACCGGGTGCATGAGGCTCCCGACAGAGACAGAATACAGAAACTGGCGGCGTTTCTCCGGAATTTCGGATATTATATGAAAAATATCGGCCAGACAGGGGGCCGGGCGGCGACTCGGGGAAAGGGTCGGGGGCGTGCTGCCCAGCCCGCCGATATCCACCCCAAGGAGATACAGAAACTCCTGCGGAAGGTGGACGGCACACCGGAGGAACCCCTGATCAGCCGGCTCACGCTGCGGAGTATGAAACAGGCCAAATACAGTGCTTTGAGCAGCGGACACTTTGGACTTGCATGTCCCTTTTACTGTCATTTTACCTCTCCCATACGGCGGTATCCCGATCTGCAGATTCACCGGATCATTAAGGAATATCTGCGGGGGCGGCTGAGCGATGAGCGGATTCGTCACTATCGGGATATATTGCCGGAGGTGGCAAGCCGCTGCTCCAGGTTAGAGCGCCGGGCGGACGAGGCGGAGCGGGAGACGGACAAACTGAAAAAAGTGCAGTATATGGAAAAGCGGCTGGGAGAGGTATATCAGGGCGTGATATCCGGCGTCACCGCCTGGGGTATCTATGTGGAACTGCCCAATACCGTGGAGGGTTTGGTGCATGTGTCCCGTCTGCCGGGGGACTATTACTGTTATCATGAGGATACCTATGAGATGGTGGGAGAGACCACAGGGCGCACGTTCGGCCTGGGGCAACCGGTCACCGTACAGGTGGCCGGAACGGACCGTATGCTGCGCACCATTGATTTTGATCTGGCTTAAGTGACAGCGTGATTCCGGAAAGTGCCCTGCTCCATGTCTGAGCGTCAAAGCGGTCAGATATGGAGCATCGGCACCGGGTACTTGGAGGAATCACGCGGAACTCCAGCATGATACCGGAAAGCGCCCTGCTCCATGTCTGAGTGCCAAAGCGATCAGATATGGAGCACCGGCATTGGGTGCTTGTAGGAATCATGCGGAACTCTAATAGGAGGTATAGTTATATGGCAAAACAGAAAGAAAAACAGAAATTGATCGCCAACAACAAAAAGGCTTACCACGACTATTTTATCGAAGAGAGTTACGAGGCGGGCATCGCGCTCCACGGCACGGAAGTCAAGTCCATGCGCCTGGGCAAGTGCAGCATCAAGGAGTCTTTTATCCGCATAGAAAACGGCGAGGTATACGTGTATGGCATGCACGTAAGCCCCTATGAAAAAGGGAATATTTTCAACAAAGACCCCCTGCGGATCAAAAAGCTCCTGCTGCACAGATACGAGATCAACAAGCTCTCCGGCAAGGTGGCGGAGAAGGGCCTGACTCTGGTGCCGCTGCAGGTGTACTTTAAAGAGGGCAAGGTCAAGGTGGAGATCGGTCTGGCAAGAGGTAAAAAACTCTACGACAAGCGCCAGGACATAGCCAAAAAAGACCAGCGCCGGGAGGCGGAAAAAGAATTTAAAGTAAAAAACCTGTGACCATAAAAAATTCACAGATTGAACCACAGGTTTACTTGCCAAAGGCTATGAGAGATGCTATAATGAAATTGCTCAAAGGAGAGCGGATAAGCGCTACGGCCCGGATCTGTCAGGCGGCGTGTATCCATAAGGGGTAGTAAAGGTTTCGACAGGGGTCTTGCAGCTGGAGAAGCTATCCGTTGCGACACGTTAATCGCACAATTAAACTAAACGCTGAAGACAACAATCAGTTAGCATTCGCAGCCTAGTAAGCTGTGAGTGACGTCGCCTCAGGCGGCTTGTCCGGTCCAGGGCACCCACACTCTGGAGCCCGGGCATCGACTATGTGGGAAACGACGCGCGGTAAGCTTTGCCCGCGCGGGCGTATCATGAAGCTACCGATCCGGTGTGTGAGTCTGTTCGCCAGCCGGTGATGGGAAATGCGGTAAACTCTCTCTGAGAGCTTAACCGCCAAACAACAGACTATGATAGTAGAAGTACAGGGAATGGGCTTTTGGACACGGGTTCGACTCCCGTCTACTCCATTCTTACCCAAATGTGGCGGAGTCGAACCCGCAGGTTCTGACTCCCGTCTACTCCACTGAAAACATCCAGAGCGCACAATACGGCGCAGCTGGATGTTTTTGTATTCTATACCTTTGCAAGATACAGCCATGCGGTATCTCAAAAAAACTGTTGACAAATGCCGGGATACATGTATAATATTAAGAGTGTTGTACGTGTACGGCATACAGTTGTATTTCTGGCGATTGCATTGAGCAAGGGAGTTCATTGCAATTATTTTGGTATTTTAAAATAGATTTACCGAGGTAAAGCAGCAAAGTTCCTGAAACTTGGAGGAGATTGGCAGAAAGACAATTGATAGGACGGATACGTATACATACAAAAAAGAGAGGAGAGATAATTATGAAAAAGAAGTTACTGAGTTTACTTCTGGTTTCTGCGATGGCTGTGAGTGTTGCTGCATGCGGCAGTGAGCCTTCTACCGGCAGCAGCGCGCCCAGTACGGATTCCGGCACAGAGTCCAGCTCTGAGCAGCCTTCCAGCGAAGAGGGAACCGAGAGCAGCGAGGAGAGCACCGGGGAGGAGGAGCCTGCAGGCCCTGCCACCACCATCGCGGAGGCGATCGCGGATATGGACTATGACGCCGCGTCCGCCTATCTGTATGATTACAATCTGGGCGAGTTCTGGGATCTGTATCAGGAGGCCCTGGCCGAGGAGAATGTCTCCACCAAGTATGCCAAGGAGGCCATTGCCGAGGCTAAGCTGATGGAGTCAGCGGTTATGCTGCCCACCAATTCCCGTGGCGGTAACTACGCGATTTCCAATATCGCCACCCGTTCCATAAACACCACTCTGTGGGGCAATGATATCGACAGACTGTACAGCGCCATCATCTGCGAGGAGCCTATTCTGGCATCCGATCAGGACGCTCTGAAGGCGATCTGGGGCGAGGCTATCGGCACAGGTACCTATCAGGAGAAGGCCAAGGCATATCTGACCGAGCATGGCTATACTCTGAAGGATACCTATAACTATGGCTCTTATACTTCCGACGCTGAGACCTGGGATGTTCTGGCGACTTCCAAGCAGGCGGACAGCGAGAAGGTTGTTCACACCTATGACGGTCTGCTGGAGTATGACTGTGAGAATGTGCAGCAGCCCGCTCTGGCTGAGAGCTATGAGGTTTCCGAGGACGGTCTGACCTGGACATTCCACATCCGCGAGGGCGTTAAGTGGGTGGATTCCCAGGGGCGTGAGGTCGCGGATGTATGCGCCGACGACTGGGTTGCCGGCATGCAGCACATGATGGACGCCATGGGCGGCCTGGAGTATCTGGTAGGTGCTGACGGCGCGCATATCGTTAATGCGGACGCCTATATCAACGGCGAGATCACCGATTTCTCCCAGGTGGGCGTGACTGCGGCAGATGAGCACACTCTGGTTTATACGCTGGAGTCCCCGGCTCCCTATTTTGATACTATGTTGGGCTACGGCGTTTTCGCTCCCATGAGCAGAACCTACTATGAGTCCCAGGGTGGTAAGTTTGGCGCGGAGTATGATCCTTCCGCAGCCAGCTATACGTATGGCACCGACCCGGATCATATTGCTTACTGCGGCCCTTATCTGGTAACCAACTTTACTGCGGCCAGCACCATCGTATATCAGGCCAACGAGGCTTATTGGAATCCTGACAAGGTGAACATCAAGACCCTGACCTGGAAGTTCAACGACGGTAACGACGCTCTGAAACAGTACAACGGCTTTATGGCGAAGGAACTGGACGGCTGCGGCCTGAATGCCAGCGCTCTGGTACAGGCGAAAGAGGACGGTATGTTTGATGACTATCACTATGTGTCCGCTACCGACGCAACCTCTTTCATGGGATTCCTTAACATCAACCGTGGATTCCCTAACCCTAACGCCCAGATCGAGCGTACCGGTTTCGCTAACTTTAACGACGATACCGCAGTTGTTTCCCCTCAGACCGAGGAGGATGCGGCCAGAACCAAAGAGGCTATGAACAATGTGCATTTCCGCAGAGCGTTCTGTTTCTCCGTTGACCGCGCCGCGTACAACGCACAGAGCGTAGGTGAGGATCTGAAATATAACTCCGTGAGAAACAGCTATGTTCCCGGCAGTTTTGTGACTTTGACAGAGGATGTGACCGTGGATATCAACGGAACCTCCAAGACCTATCCCGCAGGCACTTTTTATGGTGAGATCATGCAGGATCAGATCGACGCGGACGGATTCCCTGTAAAGGTATGGGATGCTGAACAGCTTACCGGCGATGGCTTTGACGGCTGGTACAATCCCGACAACGCAGTGGCCGAGCTGAATACCGCTATCGAGGAGCTGGCGGCTCTGGGCGTTGTGATCGATGAGCAGAATCCGATCTACATTGATCTGCCTTATCCTTCCAACAGCGAGCAGTATACCAACAAGGCTAACGTTGTGAAACAGTCCGTGGAGTCCGTTTTGGGCGGCAAGGTGATCGTGAACCTGACCGAGTGTGTGGACTACGATCAGTGGTATGGCACCGGCTACGACACCACATACGGTTACGAGGCCAACTACGATATGTACGACCTGTCCGGATGGGGCCCTGACTACGGTGATCCTCAGACCTATCTGAATACCTTTGCGCCTGAGTATGCCGGATACATGATCAAGTGTCTTGGTATCTACTAAGCAGAGGCTGTGAGCATTAGCTTATAAAAAATGTAGTTGCGGGAAAGCGGTGTCATGCCGCTTTCCCATACTATATATCCTGACGGGATGCTATCTGTCCAGTCAGCATGATGAGTAGAAATACGCAGGGGTAATTATGGCTAAATATTTGTTAAAACGTATTTTATATGGCATTATGTCTATTATAATCGTGGTGGCTATCATCATGATCATGGTCTATTCTTTGTTGGATCGTGAAAAGATCTTTCGCAGTGATCCTGTTTTTACCAAAAACAACAATAACGCTAAAGTCACATACATGTACCAGAAGTGGGAAGAGTACGGCTATCTGGATTATGTAACTTATGAGGACTATCTGAACGATCTGGTCAAGGCGGGAGAACTTGACGAGGAGACCAGAGCGGCGGCCGTCTCTCTGGGCAGAACTCCGGAAAAAGATTCCGAGATCGTCACGGAATATGTGGCAAAGTTTAGGGACTATTATGAGGCCCAGGGGTATGAGGTAAGGCGGCTGGATGTGGTGATGAGCGGCCGTAAGGTGGCCAGCGGCGGACAGCAGAGGCTGTTTGCGTCCAAGAACATCCCTTTGATCAACAGACTGCTCAGTTATTTTGCCGGGCTGTTGTCTATAGACAATATTCATGAAGTGGAAGGCGACGTAGGGGAGAGAGGACTTTCCTTTACTTTATATGACCCCGCCTACGGCGGAGATAAATTTTCACCGGCCATTATCGGGAACGGCACTCATCACAAATACCTTTTGTACTGTGATGACAGATTTCCCTTTATTCACCAGAATCTGGCTACCATCAATCTGGGAACTTCTTACAGTGTGAACAGAGGAATCGATGTGTTTGCCACCATGACCGTCACGCAGGGTTCCTATGTGAGGAGCATGGTGAGTTATCCCACCGGCCTTGTGGAGAGCAGCGCGGACGATCTGCATTCGGCGACTTATGTGCCCGGTTCCAGAGAGCTGAGTCAGCTGAATATAGACCGTTTTACGGACGATTATACCAATGTAAATACCATCAAGGCGGGTAAATCCCGGATGGGCTATTCCTTTACCATAGGTATCATCTCGACGTTCCTGTCCTATCTGTTCGGTATTCCTCTGGGGATCCTGATGGCCAGGAAGAAAGACAAATTCATTGACAAACTGGGCATGGTATACATCGTATTTATGATCGCGGTGCCCTCGCTGGCGTACATTTTCCTGTTTAAGGCCATCGGCGGCAAGATGGGGCTGCCCACGACCTTTGACATGGAGACTACCAGCAAGCTGATCTATGTGCTGCCCATCGTGTCCCTGATGCTGCCCTCCGTGGCCAATCTGATGAAGTGGCTGCGCCGGTACATGGTGGATCAGATGAATGCGGACTATGTAAAATTTGCCAGATCCGGAGGTCTGTCCGAGGGAGAGATCTTCAGAAAACATATTCTCAAGAATGCGGCTATTCCCATTATACATGGGATTCCCGGCTCAGTGTTGTTTGCCATGACAGGCGCGTTCATAACAGAGCGTGTGTATGTGGTGCCCGGTACCGGTAAACTCCTGGTGGAAGCCATCAATATGTATGACAATGGCGTTATCGTGGGCGTGGCACTGTTTTACGCGGTGCTGACTGTGGCGTCGGTCATTCTGGGGGATGTGCTCATGGCGCTGGTTGATCCGAGAATTTCCTTTACCACAAAGGATCGATAGGGAGGAAACTATGGACTATGATTTGAACCAATATGGTTTGTCAAACGAAGAATTGTTTGCCAGGGTGGATCACAGTGATCTGGAGTCTGAAAAGATCACTGCGCCCAGATATTCCTATTGGCATTCTGTATTTCGTGTGTTTTTTAAGAATAAACTCAATATCGTGATACTGTCTGTCCTGGGGATATTAATACTGTTTACCTATCTGTATCCTATATTTGGATCCTACGACAAATACGGCAATCTGCTGAACAGCAATGCCAAGCACTTAAGCCCCAAGGCGGCTATTGAACAGTTCGGTTTCAGTATCCACTGGATACTGGGAACCGGGGCGGCGGGCAACTCTACCTTTGACGCCGTGTGGTTTGGCGCGCAGATATCTGTTTCACTGGCCTTTATCTGTGCCGCCATCAATCTGACCATCGGTGTGCTGATCGGCGCCGTATGGGGATTCTCCAAGAGAGTGGACGCCATCATGATGAATGTGTACAATGTGTTGGCGAACATTCCCTACACATTGCTGATCATGGTGCTGGTACTTATCTTTTCTCCCAGCTTTTGGACTATGGTGCTGGCGCTGACGATCATCGGATGGCTGAGCATCGCCTACTTTATCAGGACACAGGTTATCATTATCCGTGACCGGGAATACAATCTGGCTTCCAAGTGCCTGGGTACTTCCACGCCGAAGATTGCTTTTAAGAATATTCTGCCCTTTATGACATCCGTCATACTGACGCTGGTGGCTACGGAGATCCCTTCTTATATCTCTTACGAGGTGTTCCTGGCCTATATCGGTATGGGTATATCCGACATGTCTCTGGGACGTTTGATCTTTGAGGCGGAGAACGCCATGCTCACTCCCGGCTGGGAGATGGAATTCTGGAGCCCCGTGGTGGTGGCGGGCATTATCTCGGTGGTGCTGTACGTGGTGGGACAGAACCTGGGCGATGCATCCGATCCGAGAACACATATGTAACGGCATCACTCAGACATAAGCAGAACTTGAAATAAGGGGAACGGTATGGAAGAGAAAAACGTATTGTTATCAATTAAAGATTTGCAGGTAAAGTTCCGTGTCCGGGGGCGCATCCTGACTGCTATCCGGGGCATCTCCCTGGATATATATGAGAATGAATCCATAGCCATCGTGGGGGAGTCCGGCTCCGGAAAGTCCGTGTTTACCAAGACCTTTGCGGGCATGTTGGACAGCAACGGTTTTATCAGCGAGGGCTCTATCGTGTTTAACGACGCGGAACTGGCGGATACCCGTGTAAAACTCAATTCTTCCGCGAGGAGCGCCATCGAGGCATCCAGGCATAAGCTGGACAGCTATTCCAAGCTGGAGCTCGGCGCGGCAACTCTGCGGGAGTTAAAAGCGCTGGAGAGGGAAAAGGAAGAGCGGGGCGGCCTCAGCGAAGAGGAGAAGGCAGAGGCTGACAGACAAGTTAAGAATTTGGTGGATGAGAGAACGGATCTGTATAACTTAAAGCAGACATTTGATCCCTCCAAGGAGAAAGATAAGATCAAGGAGACGGCGGCCAGGATCAAGAGTCTGGATGAGCAGATCAAAGAGTTGAAACAGGCCAATGAACAGAAAGCCAAAGAACATCATCAAAAGATGACTTCCGATACAAAATATCTGCATGAGTATGAGGCAAAACATGCACAGTTAAAACAAAAATACGAGAAGGAAATATCGGGCGAGGTTTCGGCGGACGTGTTGAAACGCAACGAAGTCCTGGCTAAGGAGATATATCTTTCCGTAGGCCGCTATGGCGCGGTAAAGCGCAGGCAGTTGATAAACCGGCTCTGCAAAGCGCTCAGGGATGCAATGGAGATCGGAGTCGATCTGTCTGACGAGTCGCAGTTGAACGCGGTATTTGACACGGTGGCTTTCCGGGTAAAATATCTGGACGAGACGCAGGAGCAGCTCCATGGAACCTGTATTCTGAATCTGGCCAAGGTGCAGTATGCCAAGGACTGGGGACAGATCAGAGGCAGAAAGATCGCCACGGTGTTTCAGGACCCTATGACGTCCCTGAATCCCATTATCACCATAGGAAAACAGATCACCTCCATCATTATGAAACATCAGGGCTGTTCGGAGGCGGATGCCAGGGCCAAGGCGCTGGATCTGATGGATAAGGTGGGCATTCCCAATGCGGAGAAACGTTTTGACGATTATCCGTTCCAGTATTCCGGCGGTATGAGACAGAGGATCGTTATCGCCATCGCTTTGTCCTGCCAGCCCAAGATCCTGATATGTGACGAGCCTACCACGGCGTTGGACGTTACCATACAGGCACAGATCTTGAAGTTGATCAAGGATCTGCAGAAGGAGTTCGGCTATACCATTGTATTTATTACCCATGATCTGGGTGTGGTTGCCAATATTGCGGACCGTGTGGCGGTTTTGTACGCGGGCCAGGTGGTGGAGCTGGGAACGGTGGAAGAGGTGTTCTACGATCCCCGCCATCCCTATACATGGGCGCTGTTGTCCTCCCTGCCCCAGTTGGCACAGAGAAATACCACGCTGTATTCCATCACGGGTACGCCGCCCTCCCTGTACAATAAGGTGGTGGGAGACGCGTTTGCTCCCCGGAATCCTTACTGTATGAAGATCGACACTCTGGCGGAGCCGCCCATGTTCCAGGTCAGCGAGACGCATTTTGCCAAGACCTGGCTGTTGGAGCCCAATGCTCCCAAGGTGGAAAAACCGGAGGCCATACAGAATATTCATGAGAAACTTGTTGCGGCATTTAATATATAATTTGCGGGATACGCGGAACTTAAATCAGCGTATACCCGGATGACGCACTGATCGTTATCTGGACGTGTGCGGCCAGATAACGATCACCGGCTTGTGCGTCAGGAGGGGATACGCGGAACTTAAAATAAGGAGATTTAGATCGTGTCTGAATCAAAACAGGAAAAAACGGCTCGTGTGTCACATTTACCGGAGCACGGCCCTATCGACGAAAACGGTAAAGAGATCTTATTGTCCATCAAGAATGTGGATATCACTTTTGGCAAGGGAGACAAGGCTGTCAAGGCTGTGAAAAATGCCTCTTTTGACATCTATAAGGGGGAAACTTTCTCCCTGGTAGGAGAGTCCGGTTCCGGCAAGACCACCATAGGCCGTGCCGTGATCCGTGTCAATCCCTGCGCTGCAGGTGAGATTCTGTACAAGGGAGTCCGTATCTCAGGGAAGATCCCCCACTCGCTGGATCGGGAGGTCATTCGTAATATTCAGATGGTATTTCAGGATCCGGCCGCGTCTCTGAACGAGCGGGCCACGGTGGATTATATCATTTCCGAGGGTCTGTACAACTTCCATCTGTATGAGAATGAGGCAGACCGGGTAAAGAAAGTGGAGAAGATCGTTGAGGAGGTAGGTTTGCTGCCGGAACATCTCACCAGATATCCCCATGAGTTTTCCGGAGGACAGAGACAGAGAATCGGTCTGGCCCGCGCCATGGTCATGGAGCCGGAGCTGGTGGTAGCCGACGAGCCGATCTCGGCGCTGGACGTGTCCATTCGCGCCCAGGTGCTGAATCTGCTGAAAAAATTCCAGAAGGACAAGGGGGTAACCTATCTGTTTATTGCTCATGACCTGTCCATTGTCCGCTTTATTTCCGACAGGATCGGCGTTATCTACAAGGGCGATATCGTGGAGGTGGCTGAGGCGGAGGAACTGTTTGACTTCCCGCTGCATCCCTATACACGCTCCCTGATCTCCGCCATCCCCATACCGGATCCTTTGTTGGAGAAGAACAAGGTGCTGTTTACCTATGATCCCTCCGTACATGATTACAGCGAGGATAAGCCGGAGTTTGTGTGTATCGGCAACGATCACTGGGTATACGGCAACAAAAAGGAGATAGAGGAGTATAAAGCAATCCGGGAGAAAGGAGAGCCGCTGAAATCCATCACGATTCTGGAGCCAGGTGCTGCTCGGGAGGAGTCGGCTCAGGAGATCAAGCATACGGCGGAGGAAGAGGCATTCCTCAACTCCCCGGTACATGACACAGGCAATTTCTTCTATGCGTTTTTCTCGTTCCTGTTGCCTGTCATCGGTATCATTGCGGCACAGATATTCAAGAAAAAGAGATATTACCGCAATTATAAGGCATGCAGAAAAGGCGCGATCATTGGATTTGTATTGCTGGGTATAATACTTGTGTTGTTCCTGCTGTTGCTTTTACTGGCAGTGGTATAAAAAGAGATCGGATGGGGGATGTTCAGTCCCCCTTCCCACACCGTTCGGCATATCGTTTGGCACAGGGCGGTTCAATAGTTTACATGAACTTTCAGATAGTGGGCTGACATGGACGGATATCCAAGTTTGTTCACTATTATTTTCTTATTGCGGCTGCAGGGCAGGGGAAAAGGAGAAGACATAGATCCATGGGAAGAATGACGAGAAGGGACAACCGGGATATGCCCCACCTCAAACCGGTGGAGAAGATCCAGCTTTCGGAGAAACATATCAAGCTGCGTACAGCGTTGGCGGTAATATTCTTTTTTATAGGTGCTGTGGCATTGATCTACGGTTTCATAAGCCTTTTAGGCGGCGGTGACGAGGGCTGGCGGGAGATCACGGCCAGCAACTCGGGAGAGGAACACTGCGCGGGGGAGTTTGTCTTTCGATATGATATGGAAGGGAGCGGGGCGGAGATACGAAATCAGTCCCGGGAACTTACACAGGAGTACACGTCCCTCATGATCTATGTCTATCGCATGTTTAACAGCAGTTCTTCTTTTGAAGGGGTAAACAATATCCATACGATCAACAGCCATCCCGGAGAAGTACTTACAGTGGAACCCGGATTGTATAAGGCTTTTAAACTGCTTGAGGAGTATGGCAGGCGGGAAATGTATCTGGGCCCTCTGTATGTGCAGTACGGCAATCTGTTTGTCAGTGAGAGCGATGCCCAGGCCGCGGAGTTTGATCCCTTTTTAAGCTCCGAGGCCGGGGCATATTGCCGGGAGCTGGCGGCCTATGCCGCAGATCCCCAGGCTGTGCAGCTGGAGCTGCTGGGAAACTGGCAGGTGCGGCTGGATATTTCAGAGGAGTATGCCCGGTATGCCCAGGAGAACGGAATCACGGAGTATATAGATTTGGGCTGGATGCGCAATGCCTTTATCATTGACTATGTGGCGCAGGCTTTGACGGAGCGGGGCTATACCCGGGGAGTGCTGGCAAGCTATGACGGTTTTACCCGGAACCTGGACCGGCGGGAGGAGACTTACGCTTACAATCTGTTTGACCGCCGGGGACAGACGATCTATCAGGCCGGGATATGGCAGTATCAAGGGCCTGTCAGCATGGTCTTTCTCAGGGACTATCCCATGAATGAGCTGGATACCATGCAGTATTATGAGTTGGAAAACGGGGCGGTCCGTTTTCCTTATATAGATATAGAGTCGGGATTGTGTAAAGCGTCCATGCACAATCTGGTAGGCTATGGTTATGAAAAGGGCTGCGCAGAGGTGCTGATCTCCCTGATGCCCGTATATATCGGGGACAGCTTTGACAGCGAAACATTGCGGCGGCTGGCCGGACAGGGAATCTACAGTATATACTGTCAGGACCAAATGATCTATTGCACGGAGGACGGTGCGGAGATCGGCAGTTTGCATGAAGAGTACGGTATGGGTAAAGAGCAGGATTGAGCGGGGATAAAAATAGAGGATGCCACAAGGGACATAGAGGATGCCTTATGGGGCATCCTCTTAGTTTAACTGAGGTGAAGTTGCTGCATTAATGCGTCTTGGAGAACCTGTGAGAAATTTATTCCTGCGGCAATTGCCGAGTCGTTGAGCCAAGAGGGAATAGAGAGGGTTTTTTTCACGGCTGCATTATTCATGAGACGGCGATATAATGTAGTATCACAGGAAATATAAGTCACAAATGCATCGTTTTTAACAAGCAGACTGTTGATGGCTGAAGGAGTGGGAATTTCCCTTTTTTCGTCTTCCAGATGTGTAAGCATAAGAGCCAGGGCGTCCTGTGCCATTTCCATTCCGTCTGCCAGATTGTCTCCACAGGTATAACATCCGCTTATATCCGGGAACACAATGGAGAATTTTCCTCCTTCTTCTGGTGTAAATATTGCTGGATAGATATATTTTGCCATATACGATCTCTCCTTTCAGTTGGCGGATTTTATAGGATCCCTGCATCAGGATTTATCCAGATCTCATGATTTCTGCCTTCACGGAGGATGTAACAATTGGTCTGTTTCTTTATTTTTCTGATGATCTCAGATACTTTCGCCATCTTTTTTCCTCATTTAATAAGTATATTATATACGTAATAAATACGTGTGTCAACGGGTAAAAAATGATATCAGAATATTCTGTAAAGTATTGGAAAGTTAAGGTGCCGCAATAGCAGCACCTTAACTAATGAACAAAAGATTTAGAACTCATTGCCGGGGAAACGGGGAATGCCGTCAAATCCCGGCTTTAAGTCCTCATCGCTGGGAATGTAGTCTGTCATCTCTCCGTTGTTGAATTTCTCGTAAGCCACCATATCGAAATAGCCGGTGCCAGTGAGACCGAACACAATGGTTTTTTCCTCGCCGGTCTCTTTGCATTTCATGGCCTCGTCGATGGCCACCCGGATTGCGTGGCTGCTCTCGGGAGCCGGGAGGATGCCCTCCACTCTGGCAAACTGGGTTGCCGCCTCGAACACGGCGGTCTGTTCTACGCTGGTAGCCTCCATGATGCCGTCATGGTATAACTGGGACAGAACGGGACTCATGCCATGGTAGCGCAGTCCGCCCGCATGGTTGGCAGAGGGGATAAAGCCGCTGCCCAGAGTGTACATCTTCGCCAGAGGACATACCTTGCCGGTATCGCAGAAGTCATAGGCGAACACGCCGCGGGTGAAACTGGGGCAGGAGGCGGGTTCTACCGCGATGATCCGGTAATTCTTTTCGCCCCGGATCATCTCTCCGGCAAAGGGGGAGATCAGGCCGCCCAAGTTGGAACCGCCGCCCGCGCAGCCGATGATGATGTCGGGTACAATATCATATTTGTCCAGAGCCGCCTTGGTCTCCAGGCCGATGATGGTCTGGTGCAGCAATACTTGATTCAACACACTGCCCAGCACATAGCGGTAGCCTTCACGCTGCTGCTCCGCCTCCACAGCCTCGGAGATGGCGCACCCCAGACTGCCGGAAGTACCCGGATGCTCTGCCAGGATCTTGCGGCCCACTTCTGTGGTCGTGCTGGGGGAGGGAGTGACTGTGGCCCCGTAGGTCCGCATCACTTCCCGGCGGAAAGGTTTCTGCTCATAGGAAACTTTTACCATATAAACCAGACAGTCCAAATCAAAATAAGAACATGCCATGGAGAGGGCGGTGCCCCACTGGCCGGCGCCGGTCTCGGTGGTCACGCCCTTAAGGCCCTGTTTTTTTGCGTAATAGGCCTGGGCGATGGCGGAGTTTAATTTGTGGCTTCCGCTGGTATTGTTGCCTTCAAATTTGTAATAGATCTTGGCGGGAGTCTGCAGCTTTTCCTCCAGACAGTAGGCGCGCACCAGAGGCGACGGGCGGTACATTTTGTAGAAATCCTGAATCTCCTGAGGAATGGGGATATAGGCATTGGTATCATCCAGCTCCTGCGCCACCAGCTCGTCACAGAAGACCCCCTGTAGTTCCTCGGCGGTCATGGGCTGCAAAGTGCCTGGATTTAAGAGCGGAGCCGGCTTGTTTTTCATATCTGCCCGAAGGTTGTACCAGCTTTTGGGTATCTCGCTTTCCTCCAGATAAATCTTGTATGGTATCTTTTTTTCACTCATTCTGTTTCCTCCATGCTGCGACGGTCTTTTTATTTTCGGACAGTTCCTTAGCGCAGGTATCGGCGCAGCACAGAACCTGCTTGACTGCTAAGTATATATATTAGCATAGTTTGGAAAAAGATACAACAGTAAAACCCGAA
>CAZGVI010000009.1:36908-90664 GCA_964529395.1 uncultured Acetatifactor sp. | reverse complement strand
CATTTTATATGCACCTCACTTCCACCTATTAATTCTCTGTAAGTGCATCAATTTTTCTGTCTACAAAGTCAAACAACAACTTCCATATGTCAAAACCTGTGTTCAGATATAATTTTCCTGCCAGCTCGGTAATTCTCTCGACTATCTCCTCTCTTAAATCATGATCCTCATTAAAAGAAGTAATTTCGTATTCCTGATGACTATTTTCCAAAAATTCTCCCCTCATAATGTCCGGCGGACACAATGTACAAATTTCTTCCAAAATATTTGCATCATTATCATCGCCAATTTCCCGAAACGCCCATATAATTTGCGGGGCATAGTGTCCAATAGAATTTTCAAGAAATGTAAAAATTCCCTCCATAGTCAACTCTGTGTCAAACGCCATAATAAAATAGGCCACTTGAATAAAATCCACCCACTCCGGCCACTGTTCCATCTTACAGGACTTCCACATTTCTAAAGAAAGCTTTTCACAAAGCGCCTCGCCTGTATACTGCTTAAAATCTATTTCACTACCGTCTATCCATTGCATTACACTGTCCTCCACAAATCCTCATTTACGTCCTTTCCGGATATCACTTTCCTGATAACGACGATCATTCATACTTTATTTACTCTCAGTCTAAAACGGGCAGAAGTTATATAGTCGTGGCAATGTCGATCCCAACGCCATTTACCAGAAAATCCGTAAAAGTATCAGAAATTTTTTCACCCTCTTCGATACTTATTCAACTTTCAAATACCAACTTTTCGTTAATGTTCTCGATAATTTTCAATTCTTTTCCTCCTTTGCAGATTCCAACTTATTGCTCTATTCATGTTCTACTATAAGTCAAAATTCCTCTTTTGCCATTTTCTTTCTCCCTTTTCGGAAAAGTATTCCCTGTTTTATATCATTTTTCCGTCTTTAACCTGAACAGCGATCTGCCAATTATCTTCATAAACAACAGTTCCCACAAAATTTGTATAAACCACATCATAAGGTTTTTGATGTTTATCTAAAAGTGCAATAGCAGGCTTTAACCTTTCAATCATTTCCAATGTACTTTCACATTTAAAAAATGTGATGACCTTTTCATGGTTTTTACAAGGCTCAGGTTCGGGAAGGTTCTCTTTGAACCAATCGTCAACAGATATAAACAGTTCTTTTTCTTCGCCAGTTAATTTCTCTTCTCTTATCAGATTCCAACAAAGACTAAATACACCTTTGGGATACTTTGTAATGTAAGAGTCTTCTCTGCCCTGTATTCTCATATACTTATATTTCATACTTTACCTCTCTGTAAAAATAGGTAGTTATATATCAAAAAAAGGCTGGAAAACTATCTCTTTGCGTCTTGGGCCTATACAAAGAAATTGCCGTTTTATATCCACATGAGCCGCATAAAATGAGATTTTTCTGCCCCTTTTCACTCACTGCGGGCCTATACAGAAAAATTTACCATCTGTACCCCATTTTTATTGCAAAACAAGGGGACAAAAAAGAAAATTTTTATGTATAGACCCATCCAAGCTCCTAATCAAGCTATTTTCCCTCATAAAGTGGGTATAAAATCAAAATTTTTTTCTATATGCCCTTCCAACCCCTAAACAGAGTATCTTCTTTCACGCAATGAGTGTAAAAACAATACTTTTTTCTATATATCCTCCCATTTTAAACATAATAACCTTCCTCACAAAGCGGATGTACAATAATTTCCCGTAGCCAGTAAACAGCTCCAGATGGATGATCGTTCCTGTCCGGATCGTCTGGAAACGTCGGCGCTTAGCGAGGTTTGCCGAATTTATTCGGCACGAGCTTAGCGACCGCTACGTTTCCAATCGAGCGAGAGCGTGTCCAGACAGGAATGATCATCCGTCTGGAGCGTCCCCTTGCGCACTACCCCTCTGTGAAATTTCCGAACCTACTCAGCACAGACAACATTCCAATTCGGGCAAAGCCACCTCCAGACAGGAACAATCATCCCTCTGGAGCGTCCCCTGCGGACTACCGAACTACAGATCCTCATCCTCGTCCAAAAACTCCGCCAACTCCCGGCGGCTGTCCGCGATCTCCTGATGATCCCCGCTCTTCAGAGCCGCCTCAAAACGGTTGATATAATGATCCAGATTCCGGCGCTTATCCCCCAGAGACTCCTCATACATACGCTCCGCCCGCAGCAGCACCAGGCGGTTCTCCTCCTGATCTCTGGGCTGTATCTTCAGATAGGCCAGCTCTTCCATACGTTTGGCGATCTCCTCGTCCGTCATGGTATTGTCCACGCCCTTGATGATCATTTTCTGAGTCAGACCGGTGGATACCACCTTGACCTCCACCTCCAGCAGGGAGTTGATATCGTACGTATAGGTCACATCCACGGATTCCTGACCCTTGGGGGCCTTGGGCAGCTCGATGGTCATCTCGCCCAGATACAGATTGTTGCGGGCAAAACGGCTCTCGCCCTGCAGCACTCTGATCCTGACCTTATCCTGATTGTCCCGCACGGTGTACATGCGCTCCGTATGGCTGGCGGGGATCACCGTATTGCGCTCGATGATCGGACAGAAATGTCCGTCCTCGAACTTGCCTTCCTCATACTCTACCACCACTTCCGTGCCCAGCGTAAAGGAGCATACGTCCGTCAGGATGACTTCCTTCACCTCTTCCCGGCGCTCCTTCATGGCCGCCTGCACCGCCGCTCCCAGCGCCACGGCCTCATCCGGATTCATATTGGTATCCGGGAATTTGCGGAACAGACGGATCAGGAAGTCCCGGACGATAGACAGTCTGGTAGCGCCTCCGATCAGCAGGATCTCGTCGATATCCCCCAGCTTGAGCCCCGCGTCGGCCAGACTCTTTTTCACCGGTTCCCGGATCTTGCCCAGCAGCTCCTCACAGGCCTCCTCATACTCCTTATAAGTGATCTCCGCCTCCAGCTCCTGCTCGCCGATCAGACACTTCATCGACGTGCGGTCGCTGCCGCTGATGGCGATCTTGGCCTTTTCCGCCTGCTTATACAGCCGCACCTGCTCCTTTTCGGACAATCCGCTCATAGCCAGCTTTTGTTTCTGCAAAAACAGCTTGCCCATCACTTCCGTGAAATCCTCGCCCCCGAGATAATTGTCCCCGGCAACGGCCCTGACCTCCAGGATATTGTGATACAGCTCCAGTATGGACACGTCAAAAGTGCCCCCGCCCAGGTCGAAGACCAAAAATTTTGTGTCTCTCGTCTTGTCGTACAGGCCGTATGCCACCGCCGCCGCTGTGGGCTCGGAGATCATGCGCTCCACCTTCAGCCCCGCCAGCTCTCCGGCCCGTTTGGTAGCCTTGCGGCGCTTGTCGTCAAAATACGCGGGCACGCTGATCACAGCCTCCGTTACCTCCTCGCCCAGAAAGACTTCCGCCTCCTCCTTCAGGGAGCGCAGCACAAAGCTGGATAACTCCTCCGGCCGGTACATATGACCGCTTAAATTGTACTGGCGCTCCGTGCCCATGCTGCGCTTGAAAGCGCTGACCACCGAGTCCGGATACAGGCTCATGCGCTCCCGGGCCGTCTCGCCCACATAGACGTTGCCCTCCTCATCCACGCTGACCACCGAGGGCGTCAGATTTTTGCCCAGACGATTGGGGATGATCTTCGGTCCCTCCTCCGAAAAATAAGCGATCAGACTATTTGTTGTTCCCAGATCAATTCCTACTATCATATTATCCTCATTTCTGCTCACCGCGGGCCGTTCCCATAATATCGCGTCCGTCCGCGGCAGTTGTTTCAAAACGCATATGTTTTATGGCCAGCATGTATTCGTCCTGGGGCTGCACCTCCAGATTGTGCTCAAGGCGTTCCTCCGCCTCCCGGATCTGCCCTTTCCTGAGCATCCACAGTATCCTGACGCCCTCCATTTCCTTGCATATGGCATATGTGCAAAAATTACAGCACTCGCATTTGCTTTCCCGGTCCAACAGCTCCTGCAGTTTTTCATCCGTCTCGGTGTAATAGGCCGCCAGAAATTCCAGCTGCAGATGTCCCTTTTCCTGTTCATAATACTCATTCTTGGAGGAGAAGGACTCCCGGCGGAGCCAGTTTTGCAGTTTGGCCGCGTATTTTTTCCCCAGTTTGTCTTCTTTACACAGTATGAAAGCAAACACGGCGTCGCAGAGGATTCCCTCCGAATTGTCCAGATCCGGCTTATTGTCCAGTGCGCTGACAAACGCTCTCACCGCTCTGTCCCGCTTTCCGTAGGTCAGCTCGTTCCAGCCCAGACTCTGATAATAATCGCTGTAACGCCCGTCTTTCTTTGTCAGCCTGCCCCGCAGCCTTCCCATGACGCCGTCGTCAATCCCCAGCTGCTTAGCCCACTGTGCCAACACCTGCCGGGATTCCTCGGGCCGCCCGGTCACCTGGTACATATCCGCCAGCTTGTCGTACAGTCCCAGCGGATCCTTGGAATAGGCTCTCCTGAAAAGGGTTTCCGCCATCGTGAGCAGCCCGTTTCGGATATAGCCTGTGGCGATCCTGCCCAGCCGCCAGACACTGATATTCTGCTTTTTGTCATCCGCGTATTTCAGATATTGTTCCAGATACTCCAGGGCTTTTTTGTAATCCGCCAGACGCATATACAGATCGGACATATCCATATAAGCGCCGGGCAGCAGATCTTCCTCCTCATCAAAAAGGATCGCCTTGCGCAGACAGACGATGGCCTGCTCATAGTCCCCCTGATGCTTATATACCTGGCTCATGCCGTTCAGCGCGTATATCTGCTGGGGCGTGTAGGCCAGCACCTGTTCATAGTCCTTGATTGCCTCCTCATAGCGGTGAGCCGCCTTCTGGAATATCCCCCTCTCCACCAGCAGATAGTCCCCTGGCGAATTGTACAGGTACTCCGTCAGCTGCTTTAGCCCCGGCTCATAAAAGGACATGTCCCCATTCTCCACATGATCCAGAAATATATTGCGGAAACTCTCCACCTTTTTCTGCATCTGGCCCGCGTTGGGCTTATGATCCTTCTGATAGGCATACGCCTCCAGATAGGGACTCTCAATGCCCTTTTCTTTGGCCTGGTCAAGCAGCTCTTCCAGTTCCTTGGTATACTCAAGATCCAGATAGACTTTGGCCATATCCACATAGGGTTTGACATAGTCCGGGAAATACTGGAGCAATCGTCTGCCTGTCTGTACCACACCGGTGGCGTCCCACTGTCTGCGATACGCCTCCAGCAGCGTAGCCAGCGCGGCGAAGACCCTGTACTCCTGCACCAGACGTTCCACCAGCTCCTGACATTTCTCATACTCCTCCATCTCCAGATACGTCTGTGCCCGCTCCATCAGCACGCCGATGTCGTGGGGATCCACGGCCTCCATGGCGTCTGCCTCCGCCAGCGCCAGCGCGTATTTGGATTTATCCAGATATCCCAGGATGCGGTAGCACTGCATGGAGATGGCATGGGACTGCCGCAGCCTGTCCCTGTCCTTTTCCAGCGCCTCGCCCTCCACCGTGGGAATCCGCTTTTCCAGAGACACACGCCAGCGCCCCGCATACTCCAGAGATTTCTCATACTCCGCCGCCTCCCGGTAAAGCTTGGTCATCAGCCCCAGATATTCCTCCGTGCGACCTTCGGGAACCCTGTTCTCGATCTCCTTGACATACCGTATCCCTGCGGAAAAGCGCTCGTCCTGCAGATAGCACCAGCCCAGTTCCAGCACATCCTCCGGGGTATAGTCCTGTTTTATCTTTTTCTCCAGATCCTTCTCCAGCCCCGCGTTGATCTCTTTCAGCAGCTGGTGAAAAGCGTCGTCATACCCCACGGAGAGCACTTCCTCCGCGCACTTTTTAGCCCTCTGGTCGTCGCCCTGCTCGTGATACCACTGGGACAGGCGCAGATTGGCCGTGTAGTGCTTGTCGTTATGCTCCTTTATGCGCTCAAAAATGGCGGCGGCCTCCTCCTTCTGCCCCATCTCCCACAGCATCTGCGCCAGATTGAATCCGATCAGCTCGTCCTCCGGAAATTTATCCCGCAGCTTTCGCATGATCTCCAGTGCCTCCTGGGGCCTGCCGTCTGCCTGCAGATAATGGGCCCGGCATACTTCCATACAGGGATGACGGATCCCCATGCGGTCGCTCTCCGCAAGCAGCTGAGCCGCATACTCCAGATTTTTCTCCTGCAGCGCCCTCCAACAGTTGTCATAGCATTGCAGAAAAGAGTCGTAATCCCCGTCCCGGGGTCCCTCAAACTGGGAGAACTCCACCTCTTCCCCCCGGGTCACGCAGTTGATGAGATAGTCTATAAAATCCGCGGGAAACTTTTCTTTCAGCCGGGACTGGTTTTTGCGGATCTCCAGCTTTTCCTCCAGCAGATTCCAGATCTCTGTGGGCAGTTTATAATGGCTCATCAAAAAGACCAGCAGCTTTTCCTGGCACTGTTCCTCGCCGTCCAGAGACAGGTAGATATCCTGGGAAAAAAGTGCCCGCCACGCCCCGATATCCTGTCTGCCGTCCAAAGTGCCGTAGAGCTTTGCGGCCTGTGCGACCCACCTTCCGCTCTCGGAGGTATCCTCCTGCTCCTGTTTCTCCTCCCGGGGAGAGCGGAGCAGCTCCAAAGCCTCCTCGTAAGCCTGGCGCAGACGCTTAAATCCCTCAGGGTTATCCTCCGGGTTGGTCACTGCCAGCCTTTCCCGGTAAGCGTCCCTGATCTCTTTCTCCTGTGCGTTCTCTCCGATACCCAATATGCTGATAATCTCTGTCTTTTCCATACTTACCTCTGCCCGCATAACGCGGGCTGTGCCCGTGTTACTGCGTTAATGCGTATTTGGATGTGCAGCATCTAAACCTGTTCCAAGCACAATGAAAACGGGCCGCCGCAGGGCAGAACACCGCCTGTAACAGGCGATACTGTCCCCGGGCAGCCCTCTCCCCGTTCCTAGAATTCAAATTTGTCCGCGAAGTAGGCGTCCAGATCCGCGATCGCCACCCTCTCCTGCTCCATGGAATCACGGAAACGAACGGTGACGCAGTTATCCGTCTCCGAGTCAAAATCATAGGTCACACAGAAAGGTGTGCCGATCTCGTCCTGGCGGCGGTAACGCTTGCCGATATTCCCCCTGTCGTCATACTCGCAGTTATACCGCTTAGACAACTGCCCGTAGATCTTCTCCGCACCCTCCGCCAGTTTCTTGGACAGAGGCAGCACACCGATCTTGACCGGCGCCAGCGCGGGATGGAAACGCAGTACCGTGCGCATATCCCCCTCGCCCAGATCCTCCTCGTCGTAGGCGGAGCAGAGAAAAGCCAGCACCACCCGGTCTGCCCCCAGAGAAGGCTCCACCACATAGGGCACATATTTTTCTTTCTTTTCGTCGTCAAAATAGGACATATCCTCGCCGGAGGTATTCTGGTGCTGGGTCAGGTCGTAATCGGTCCTATCCGCGATCCCCCACAGTTCGCCCCAATCGAAGGGGAAACGGAACTCGATATCCGTGGTGCCCTTGCTGTAGAAACACAGTTCCTCCGGGCTGTGATCACGGAGCCGTATCTCGTCCTCCTTGATCCCCAGAGACAGAAGCCAATCCCGGCAGAAACCTCTCCAGTACTTAAACCACTCCAGATCCGTGCCCGGCTCGCAGAAGAACTCCAGCTCCATCTGCTCGAACTCACGGGTACGGAACGTAAAGTTGCCGGGGCTGATCTCATTGCGGAACGCCTTACCGATCTGCCCTATGCCGAAGGGCAGTTTCTTTCTGGAGGTGCGCTGCACGTTCTTGAAGTTCACAAAGATCCCCTGGGCAGTCTCGGGACGCAGATATATGGTATTCTTGGCCTCCTCCGTGACGCCCTGGAAAGTCTTGAACATCAGATTGAACTGGCGGATATCCGTGAAATTATGTTTGCCGCAGGCAGGGCAGGGGATCTGATGCTCTCTGACAAACGTCTCCATCTTCTCCTGGTTCCATGCGTCCACGCTGCCTTCCAGCGCAATATTCTGCTCATGGCAGTAATCCTCGATCAACTTATCCGCGCGGGAGCGCTCATGGCACTCCTTACACTCCATCAGCGGATCGGAAAAGCCGCCCAGATGACCGCTGGCCTCCCATGTATGGGGGTTCATGAGGATCGCACAGTCCACGCCCACATTGTAGGGATTCTCCTGCACAAACTTCTGCCACCATGCTTTTTTCACATTGTTCTTAAGCTCTACGCCCAGATTGCCGTAGTCCCATGTATTGGCGAGGCCTCCATAGATCTCTGAACCGGGATATATGAACCCTCTTGATTTTGCCAGCGCGATGATCTTTTCCATTGTCTTTTCCATAACATTCTCCTTTTATATATATTTCCGTGTCACCTTATTTTATCACGACGTATTTTAGTCCTTCGCCCTCTGTTCCGTCCACATATCCGGCCTCCGTCAGACGCACACTGCCTCCGGTATACAGCACTTTGGACGGGCAGCGTATCTGTAGGGCATCCTCAAAGACCAGCACATGCCTGTCGCTGAGTTTCTGCAACTGCTGCGCCGTGACCTCCGATCCCTTTTTCACATCCCTCAGCACGCCCTCCAGCTCATATCCCGCCGCTATGGCCTCCCCCACCGTACCGTAGAAAAGACTGCATGGCTGTCGGTCAACCTGGGCCGTATAATCCTCATAGACATGGCTGTCCGTGAAATGCAGCGCCACCATGACCCGGTTCTGATCTCCTTCTATGGTGTCCACCTGCTCCACCGTCACGGTCTGACTGCCGGATGCTCCGCTCACATAGTCCTGTACCTCCTGCCGGATCATGCCGTCCAGCTCGCTTAGCTGATAGTATCTGCTGTCAAAATCCTCCACCCGGTACTGGGTGAAACTCCCGTCCGCCTCAAGTACGATCGTGGAGATGCTGATAGGCTCCGGCGCAGGAGCCTCGCCACAGCCCGCAAGGGCCAGTATACACGCTCCTATTGCCGCCAGCGCTCTCTTCCTACTCCTCATATAAGCCTGTGTCCTTTCCTGGTAAGCACTTTAAAGCATCTTCCTTATTATATCCGACTTGTCTGTGTTTTTCAACAGAGAATTTCCAGATTTTTATCCATTCCGGAGGGTATGTCAAATCCCTGACGGATCCGGAGACAAATCTTGACAAGGCAACCTGTTAATGATAGGATACCAGATAGATAAAAATGTCCGGGATTACACTTGGAACGGCGGGGATGATCCCCCATAAAATACATATTGGAAACGGTATCGCGGACGGATCTGCCCGCAGGCAGGGCGGCGGTATACCGAAAGGGGTCATAATGAAAATATTCAGAAGAAAAAAAAGATATCTTTGTGCTGCCGCACTACTGCTGGCTCTGGGGGACTGCCCGGCCGTCTGCGCCGCCCAGACATTGCCGCCG
Organism: uncultured Acetatifactor sp.; assembly: GCA_964529395.1. Taxonomy (GTDB): domain Bacteria; phylum Bacillota; class Clostridia; order Lachnospirales; family Lachnospiraceae; genus Acetatifactor. Next base: position 81,307 of record CAZGVI010000009.1, on the reverse strand, counting down.
ATCACACTGTCTGGCGACATGGCCATGCCGACGACACTGTTGGAAGTGTCCGACGATGAGATCATACCGGTTCTGGATCCGGGATTGACAGACGAGGAACTGCGGGCCTACTATGGCGATTCCGTGTTTATCGGCGATTCCATCATGCTGGGCTTTCGCAATTACAGTGCGAAACAGGAAACTTATGTTCAGGACATACAATTTTTAGCGGCGGGGAGTTACGGCGTGAATAATGCCCTGAAACCCGTAAAAGGCGACAATGTGCATCCCAAATATAAGGGGCAGAAATATCAGCTGTGGGACGCGATCCCTCTCATAGGCAGCAAGCGCGCCTTTATCATGTTTGGCATGAACGACATTGCCCCACTGGGACTGGAGGGCGCCCGCGACAAATACAAAGAACTTATCGATAAGATCCTGGAGACTTCACCGGATCTGGAGATCCACATCATCAGTATGACTTATACGCTGAAGGGTGCGGGCAAAAAGGTATTGAATAACACCAATATCGCCGAGTACAATACGCTTTTGCAGGAAATGGCGGAGGAGAACGGCTGGGGATATATAGATCTGTGTACCGTTACGTCTGACGGAGAGGGCAATCTCGCCGAGGAGTGTTGCAGCGACGGCTTTGTTCATCTCACAAAGACTGCCTATTCCCTGTGGGAGACGGAACTGATCAATTACGCGAACACGGTGGCCACGGCAGAGGAAAACCAGACGGAAGATACGGGGGCGGCGGAAATCCCTTCAGAGTAGTCTCCCGGGACAATGCAGGCGCAGGCATGGTCCGCGCCCTGTGAAGACAAGGAAAACAGGAAAATATACGAGGTAAAAAGAATATGCATACAGACAAGAAAATTCTGACTGTTTTAACTGTGGCCGCGCTTTTCTGCGCAGGATGCTCGGCCAACACCGCACCGGCGGTAAATACTATAAGTTCAGACACTGTTTCAGACGAGGTTCAAAGCCCGGAGGACACTTCCGGCATGGAGGACGCCGTCAAATCCGTTGACGAAGTCTATCAGGAGATCGAGCAGACCGTATCTTTAAAATCTCCCCAATGTATGGATGAGGAGTTTATCTTAAATTATTATGGCATAGACGTTACGGGACTCGAGGAATATGTCTTCTCCATGTCGGAGGACGCGGCCCAGGCTGAGACGGTGGTTATCATGAAAGTCAAAGATCCCGGAGATCTGGAAGAGTTTACGAACTGCCTGCAGACGGTGGTTGACGACAAGAAAAGCGAGATGGAGGATTACATTCCCGAACAGTTCGCCATCGTGGAAAGCAGTAAAGTGCAGACAAAGGACAACTATATCTGGCTCATAATATCTGAAAACGCGGACGAGATCGCGGATGTGATCGAAAACGGATTGTTTTAGGGAGGTCCGCCATGGTATTTAGTTGTATCCCTTTTCTTTTTTACTTCCTCCCCCTTTTTCTGATCTTGTATTACGCAGTCCCATTTTCATGGAAAAATGGGACTTTGCTTATTTTCAGTCTGCTCTTCTATGCCTGGGGCGAACCGCTGTATATCCTTTTGATGCTTTTTTCCACAGCGCTGGATTACGGGAACGGACGGCTTATGGAGCGTTTCGGCACAGACAGGCGCAGGAGGACATTTTTTCTGTGCTGCAGCGTCTGCGTCAACCTGTCCATACTCGCTTTTTTCAAATATGCGGGGTTTGCCGTCTCCTCGATAAACGGGATATTCGGCACACAGCTTTCCAGCCCTCAGATCCATCTTCCAGTGGGCATCAGCTTTTACACATTCCAGACCATGAGTTATATCATCGATCTGTACCGCGGCAAGATAAAGGCGGAACACAGCTATGCGGCCTATCTCACCTATGTGTCCATGTTTCCCCAGTTGGTGGCCGGTCCCATCGTGCGTTTTTCCGACATACAGACCCGGCTGCACAGCCGGGAGATCACATGTGCCGCGTTTGAACAGGGACTTCTCCGTTTCATGATGGGGCTGTTTAAGAAAGTGCTGATCGCCAACCAGGCGGGAGCCTTATGGGAGGAGATCCGCGTCCTGGGAGGGACGGACACCAGCATTGCAACGGCATGGCTGGGCGCCCTCAGTTTTACCCTGCAGCTCTATTTTGACTTCAGCGCTTACAGCGATATGGCCATCGGCATGGGCAAAATGTTGGGATTTGACTATAATGAAAACTTCCTCTATCCCCTTACCGCCGTCTCCGTTACGGATTTCTGGCGGCGCTGGCACATCTCCCTCTCCACATGGTTCCGCGATTACGTGTATATCCCGCTGGGCGGAAACAGAAAGGGGGTTCCCCGGCATCTGTTCAATATCGCCGTGGTATGGTTTCTGACAGGGCTGTGGCACGGGGCGTCCTGGAACTTTATTTTGTGGGGTGTCTACTACGGCGTCCTGCTCATACTCGAAAAATACATATGGGGGAAGGCGCTGGCAAAAGCGCCCCGCCTGTTGCAGCACATTTACACTTTTTCCATCGTTGTGTTCGGATTTGTGATCTTTGCCCTCACCGACCCGGAAGAACTGGGCTGCTATATCCGCCTGCTCTTCTCCTTTGGGACAAACGCGCCGGTGGATACGCGGTTTCTCTGGTATCTGGGAAACTATGGCCCGGTGCTCCTCCTCGCCTGTGTACTGGCCTGTCCGGTGTATCCGTGGATCTGCCGGAAAGCGGCGGCTCTCAGCCAAGGAAAGAGCCGCTTATTGTCCGCGTTTACCGCCGCCGCCGTTCTCCTGCTGTTTGTGCTGTCCACGGCATATATGGTCAGCGACACCTATAATCCGTTTTTATATTTCCGCTTTTAACGGAGTTAGAAAACGCTGCGATTTTACATGATTTTTGATTTAGGTGGTCTTTGTCTTAATGATTTTCAACAAGAAAGCTGGATACTCTATGATCACGGATGTTAAGATAAGAAAAGTTTTGATATGCCTGCTCTGTATCGGCATTTTATCCCTGTCGGTATACCTTGTGCTCGGTCCTAAGAGGGACTATTCGGAAAACGAAAACAGGTATCTCGCAAAATTTCCGGCTCTGTCTCCGGAGACGGTGCTCAGCGGTGAATTTACGGATTCACTCAGCGACTGGCTTGCCGATCACTTTCCCCAGAGGGATTTCTTTGTGGGGTTAAAAAGCGGTGTGGAGATCGCCAGCGGCAGAAAGTGTATCAACCATATCTATGTGGCCGAGGACGATTATCTGATAGAACCCTATGACAAACCGCAAAACACGGAACGCATAACGGACACGCTCACCCGTTTTTATGAAAAGATCGATACTGACAGGATCGACGTAAACCTGATGCTGGTTCCCACAGCAGTCACCATATACAGCGACAAACTCCCCGCATACGCCCCCTCCTGCGATCAGTTGGAGACGGCATACGCGATCTATGACGCCACAGACATCCCCGCCATAGACTGCACCCAGTGCCTTTTGGACGGTGCGGCCCAGGGACAGCTATACTATCGCACGGACCACCACTGGACCACCTGGGGTGCTTATCAGGGATATCTGGCATACTGCGGCGCAAAGGGGCTGGAGCCCGTGGCGCTTGACTCCCTGACGGCCCAGACCGTCACGGAGGAATTTGCGGGCACCCTGTATTCCAAGATCAATGATTACGGCCACAGGAAGGACTCGATCACGGTCTATACCAATCCGGAGGATATCCTCACCGTCACCTATCTGGATACGGGCGAGGTGACGGACAGTTTATACAATCTGGCCTATTTGGAGGAAAAAGATAAATATTCTCTCTTTCTCAACAATATCCATCCCCTGATCGTGATCGAGAACGGGGCGGCCGCCTCACAGGATGAGTTAATGCTGATAAAGGACAGCTATGCCAATTCCATGGTGCCGTTTCTGGCGCACCACTACCGCCGGATCTATGTGTTTGATACCCGGTATTACAGGGACGGGCCCTCCTCATTTCTGGCAGGCCATGAGGCGATAACGGATATTTTACTGTTGTACAACTTAAATACTCTGGACGGCGACACAGGCATCCGGGGAATCTATTAGACTCTATCAGGGAGATCCGCCGGTCAACTGAGACTTTTCAGGATCTCCAGGCTCTTAAATTCATGGCCGATGATCCTGTCGCAGTACCAACCGGCCTCCTCCTTTAACTGGGCCAGCACACCGGGAGTCACCGTAAAGGTATAGAGTTTCTCCACGCTGCTGGAGACTATGTATTCCAGAGTATAGACAGTGGATTCCTCCAGCTCCCGCTCCGCCCTCACGCCGGGAAATTCCCCGTTCACGGCAATGCTCTTGATCTCATATATGCATCTCACCAGCTCGTTGGGTATGGAGGGCGCGATCAGCGCGCGCAGAGACTGATAGAGAAGTTTCAGCATCTGCCGCTCATCATTGTTCTCCCGGGTATAATAATCCGCGATCTCCGCGAAGTACATGCCGTAGCAGGCGCCTATGTAATCCGTCCGCAGGGGTTCAAAATAATTCTGAATCTCCGCGTCCGACACATTGTAGGACGACCTTCCCTCATACAGCTTAAACGTGCCGAAAGAAAAGGGATTGGTAGCGCTGCTGAGCCGGCTGCCCGGCTTGCGGGAGCCCTTGACAAAAGCCGCAATCTTTCCCCTTTCTTTTGTGAGCAAACAGATACGCCTATCATACTCACCGATAGGCGTCTGTTTCAATATCATTCCCGTCACTGTTATAAAATCCTGCATCTGGATCCGCTCCTGACTGTCTGCCTCCGTTTTCCCGCAGCGCCGCATGGCAGGAATACTGCAGATAGTCCTCCACCTTTCCTGTGCTTACAAATCTCTGCCAGTACCTTGCCCTGCTGTTCTCCGTCGTCTCCTGCATAGCTACCTCCAAAAAATAACCCACCCGCTGCTCAATATATAGGGTTTGCTTTTTTCGGCTTTCTATGCGTCCGCCAGAGTCCATGAGCCATATAGGCTACTGGATATCTTTGGGGTTATATCCAAAATTTTTCATCAAAAAATCACTGTCCCGCCAGTCCTTTTTCACCTTGACCCAGAGCTGCAGATTTACCTGTTGCTCCAACAGGTCCTCGATCTCCGGCCTGGCGGCCGAACCTATTCTTTTAAGCATACTGCCGTTCTTGCCGATGATGATGCCCTTGTGGGAGTCCCGCTCGCACACAATGGTGGCCTCGATGTCGCAGATATTTTTCCGATACCGCATCTGCTCGATGCTGACCGCGATACCATGGGGAATCTCCTCCTCCAAAAGCCGCAGCGCCTTCTCCCGTATCAGTTCCGCCACGATCTGCCGCATGGGTTGATCGGTGACAGTATCCTCGTCATAGAACGCCGGCCCGTAGGGCAGATACTTCATGATGCAGGAGATCAGGGCATCTGTATTGTCCCCCTTCAGTGCCGATACCGGCACGATCTCCTGAAACTCCATCTGTTTCCGGTAGGTATCGATAGAGGGCAGCAGCTCCTCTCTCTTTACCGTATCCACCTTGTTGATGACCAGGATCACCGGCGTGTGGACTTTCTTCAGCTGCTCAATGATATGCCGCTCCCCCGCTCCTATAAAGTTGCTGGGTTCTACCAGCCACAGCACCACGTCTACCTCGGACAGCGTGCGCTCCGCCACGTTCACCATGTAGTTTCCCAGCTTATTTTTCGCCTTGTGGATACCCGGGGTGTCCACAAACACGATCTGTCCCTCGTCGGAAGTATACACCGTCTGTATCCTGTTGCGAGTGGTCTGGGGCTTATTGCTGGTGATCGCGATCTTCTGACCGACCAGGTGGTTCATCAATGTGGACTTTCCCACATTGGGCCGGCCGATCAGCGTCACAAAGCCGGATTTGTATGCCGGATTCTCACTCATGGGTTGTATCCTCTCTTTTCCCCGTATCCGTGCCTGCCCCACCGGTTCCTGCTCCTGCCATGGGGTTCGCTCCTACCATAGGACCTGCTCCTGCCATAGGGCCTGCCGCTGCCGCCTTCTTCGCCGCCTTCCGGCGTGACCGGTTCATGTACCATCTGATCCATAGGATGAACAATACGATCAGCAGCGTCCACATGACCAGCGTAGGGATATGCACCGCCAGCCAGACCACGATCTCCAGAATTCCGTTACCGATTCCTTTGAGATCGTCCATAAAGCCGCCGCCGATCCTCTCCCACAGAGTTTCCTCCTCCACCGGCGTCAACTCCTGCACCTCATTCACATCCAGATATACGGTGCTGTAATCCACCTTGTTGTCGTATGTACGAAGCTGCGCCTCCATGCTCTCGAGTTGATACTGCACATTGGACAGGCGCTGCTCGATGGTAATGATATCCTCTATGCTCTCCGCCTGCTCCATCAGCTGCAGCAGCCGTTCATGCTCTGCCTGCAGCGTCTTTTTATGGCTTTCCAGATCCACATATTCCAGCGTCACATCCTGCACGTTTTCCGTGCGCCGGACCACATTGCTGATCTCGGATACCTCGCCTAAGAATACATTCAGCTGTCCCGCAGGGATCCGAACGGTTATGGAACTGTTACGACTTGAGCGGCTGCTGCTGTAGGAACTGCCATTGTAGGATTCCATGTTCTCTATATATCCGCCCAGCTCCGAGATCCTCCGCTCGATGGTGTCCATGACGGTATCATATTCCTTTGTCTCCACGGACATATTCACCGTACGGATCAGCTTGCGGTCGCTCTGCTGGCCGGTCACCTCCGGATTCTCCCCGCTCTCGGGACCTGCGCCGGGATTGTAGCCTTCCTCCGTCATGGAATTGTATGACCCCGTGCTCATACCTATGGAATCCGCCATTTCATATTCCATGCTCTCATAGGCAGCACTGGGCTCAACCATGCCCCCGTTTTGATATGGCGAAGAACTTACCGCCATGTCCGCCGCGGAACCGCAGGCCGTCATGGTTAACGCCATGGTCACGGCCAACATACTCATTATGATCTGTCTTACCTTTGTCATTTTCCCCCCTCCTTCTCCCTGTCCTCCATGGGTCAATAGAGATTTTCCGTTGTCAAAAACAGCTCCTTTTCCTCCTCGATCTTTTGGGCGTTTCCCACCACGCACAGAAATTCGTCCTGCATAAACGCCCTGATATATTCTGCCAGCTCCCGGATTCCCTCCTGCGTGGCGGTGAGTAACTGCTCCCTCTCCTGATCCAGCATCTGCTGCGTAATACCGCACATATATGCTCCCAGTGAAAACAGTCCGTATGCCGCGGGGTTCATGGGAGTGTCCAGCTCGCTGACCGCGCCGATGATATATTGAGTCATAACGCGCTCGTCCGCGGTGAAATTCGCCACCGTCTCCGCCGCTTTCTCATAGATCTCCACTGTACTCTTCAGATTGGGATCCCTGTAGGAGGTAAAGCAGCTCTCACCGGACGCGCCAAAACTGCAGTTACAGCCGTAAGCGCCGCCCTTAACACGGATATTGACCCACAGATAGTCGTACCGCATCATCACCTGCAAAAAACGCAGAGTGCCTTTGTAGGGCAGGCCTTTCTTTTTAAAGTTTCCGGCCCGGCACACGTACAGCACTTGCCCGGCAGTCATAAATCCTTCCTGCTTTCTCGTGGGCTCAGGCGCAAAGTTTCCGGTTTTCACCGGGCAGGTATACAGTTCTCCCGCGAAACGCTCCGCCGCCGTTTTCGTCTCTTCCCAGCCCTCATTGTCGCCCACATAGTCCACCATCAGGTTTTCCCGGCGGAAAATGATGGCGGCCAGCTCCTGCAGTGCGCTTATCAGCGTCTCCTTCTCTTCCTCGAAATGACTCTGGAGCCGGGACAGAAGACGGAAATAAGGTATCCCGGAGAGCGTCTCACTGACTGCGCCGGACACGCTGCCATAGGCCAGCGCACGGTTCTGGGCTGTATAATCTCCCCTGTCGGAGAGCTGGGTCTGCATCTGAGACTGCGCCTGAGCCACGATCTCCAGCAGCCTCTTTTCGTCGGTGAAGTCAGAAGTCATGGCGATCTCCCGCAGCAGTTCCACCGCCTTGCCTATATTGTCATACAGCACCCTGGTCTTAAGTTCCAGCGTCGCCTTATACCTGTCCGCATCCTCCACATCCGAGTATACATTGTTTACCGTGCTGATACCTCCGGTGCTTAGATCTATCTCGCTGGACAGCTCTCCATAGCTGTAGTTTTGCGTGTTTAACAGCCCCAGGCAGGCGCTTAGGATCCCTGCATAAGGATACAGGCGCTCCGGTACGTGTTCCAGGGAAAAGACCATGCGGATATATGCTATACCGTTGGTAAACAGCGTATGGCGCAGTACCGGGATATCTCCCAGCCTGCTCTCCTCGTTTACCAGTTTTCTGGCTTCCCTGCCGATGTCCTCCCTTGCCAGCATGGGGATCTTTTCCAGATCCTCCCTGCGGTCTTCCTGCTCCTGATAGGCGGTCAGCGCCTGCTGCCGGGCCATGATATCCTCAAGCTGCTCCCTGCTCATACCCGCCTTGCGTTTTGCCAGTTCTGTCCGAAGTGCCTCCTCCTGCTGCCGGGTCAATCCTTTTTTGGGCTGTAACACCACCACGGATCTGTGCGGGTTATCAATCAGATAGGTCTGCACCAGGCTCTCAAAATATCCCTGCGTTGCCTTTTCCCGCAGCCGGGTATAGGTGTCGCCCGCCTCCACATGGATAAACGGCTTATCCTCCGCATAGAGCCAGCTATCCAATGCCTGCAGCCCATACATCAGTCCCTTGGGAAAACGGCCGAAATCCGCCTCACGGTAGCGGAACTCATAATGATTGATACCGGCCAGCAGGGTCTTTCGGTCAAAGCCCTCCCGGACGATCCTCTGCAGTTCCTCATCGATCAGCTCCACAAATTCCTGCTCCCTGGCCGTGTCCGTATCGCTGGCCGTCACGGAAAAGAAAGGCTGTCTGATACCGTTGTCATATTCGCTGTAGATATCCTTGCCCATGGAGTGGTCCAGCAGCACCTGTTTCAGCGGCGCGCCGGGAGCGCCGCACAACGCGTAGTCCAGAATCTGGAAAGCCACGGTCAGATCCCTGTCCAGACAGTCTCCGGCGGTCATATTGTAGCTCAGATACCCGCTCTCCTCCTCCCTGGCCTCGTCACTCACCGGATACTCCCGCACCACCCTGCGCGGCGCCGCAAAAGGCTCCTGCCGCTTAGGTTCGCTGTCGATCTCCAGGCGTTCAAAAGCCGACAGATATTTTTCGTCCAAAAACCTAAGCTTTTCCGCCATATCCATATTGCCATACAGATAGATATAGGAATTGGAGGGATGGTAATATCTTCTGTGAAACTCCAGAAACTCTTCATAGGAAAGCTCCGGTATCACCGCCGGGTCGCCGCCGGACACCTTGCCATAGGCGGTATCCGGATACAGGGACTTCATCTTCTCCCTGAAGAGTATGCTGTCCGGGGAGGAAAACGCCCCCTTCATCTCATTGTAGACCACTCCGTTGATGGTCAGTTCTCCGTCCAGACCGTCCAGCTCATAGTGCCACCCCTCCTGACAGAAGATCTTGTCTGTGTCATAAATTCGGGGATAGAACACCGCATCCAGATACACATGCATCAGATTTTGAAAATCTTTGTCGTTGCAGCTGGCTATGGGATAGATCGTCTTATCCGAATAGGTCATGGCATTCAAAAAAGTGTTCAAGGATCCCTTAACCAGCTCCACAAAGGGATCTTTCACAGGAAATTCCCTGGAACCGCACAACACGGAGTGCTCCAGAATGTGGGCCACGCCGGTGGAATCCTCCGGCGGCGTGCGAAATCCGATATAAAACACTTTGTTAGGATCGTCGTTTTCGAGCAGCGCCACTCTGGCTCCGGTCTTTTTATGCCGCAGCAGATAACTCATGGAATTGAGATCCCTGATCTCTCTCTTCTCTACAACCTCATAATTCTTGCATTCTTCAATCTGCATTTTTGTCACATTCCTTTTCTAATGAATTATTCTTATATTCTACATCCTCACTCACACCGTGAAGACAACCATAGCCAGTTTGTTGACCACGATCTCCTGTATCACGATCCCCTGCGCCTGCTTTTGGGCAAAAGGCATGGCGGCGAACTCCTCCAGGCCGATCATCTCTGTCCCATAGCGCCTGATCTTTTTCCCACCGGAAAAGAGTTTCCGCTTTTCCACCAGACGGTTGCATTTGACCTTTACCTTCAACTGCCGGTATGTGCGATAGGAGAGACTGTCGGGAGTCATATAGTAAAAATCGCTCTCCAGCGTAGTTTCCCTGTCCGTCTGGGGCAAAATATAGCGTTCCACAATGGTACGGATTTTAAACGGGACATCCTCGTTTGCCAGCAATTCCTCATAGGAATATTTTGCGCCTATATATATATTGCCCGTATCCGCCATCACATATTTGTAATCCTCATAGTTCTGGGTTTGCAGCAGCATCATATCTCCTCCAGATATTCGATCTTGTGCCCGCTGAGGCGCATGGCGTCCCGGATAGACTTCTCGGTCAGTCCGGTCTCGTCGGCCAGTTCCTTTACCGTCACCTTGCGGTTAAGCTCCTCCGAGAGAGACTTTGCCGCATCCGACACTTTGTTGATGCGCTCCGCCATCTTCCGATCAGCTCTGGATATATTCTGCTGCTCCTGTATCAGGTCTTCCATGGCGTCCATCATCATCTTTCCCAGCATTCCCTGGGCCTGGGACGCATGCTCCAACGCTCCCAGCATGGACACTCCCATGGTCAGCGCCAGATTCCCCTCGCCGATCAGGTCTTCCAGCGGCACTCCCTGTCCGCTGTAAAGTCTGGCCACCTGGGCCACATCCGGCAGATACATGGTCACCAGCATACTCTGGGCGTCCATATCCCCCGCCATGGCCGAGAGCGTCACCGCCTCCTTCTCGCCCTCTTTCACTTCCGGCAGAGCCTCCAACTCATCCAGATAGTTTTTCAGATAGTTCTTCTCCTCCTGGGTCAGATAGTCGTCCGGATCCACTGGCGCGTTGATCCCTATCTTGCGCTTTATCAGATAGTCGTAGACCATCTGCAATTGCTCCTCCGACAGTCCCAGTGGGGCGAAAGCCTCCTGTACATCCGCATCGCTGATCCAGCCTCCCTGCCCTGCGGCCCGATCCCTTACCTGTTCCAGAGTCTGTGCAAACAACTCCTCCTGATTCATCCTGATTTCCTTTCTTAACCATTATAGACAGCTTTCGCCGCCAGTGGGTTACACCGGGCGGCGCTATATTTTACAATCCTTTTGGTCCTACTGTTTTTTCACATGTTCATGGGTAAAAATGTGCTCCTGACAGTATTCGTAATTGCCGTCGCACTTGGAGCAGAACCGAAACTCCAGCGTAGGGTCGTCCGCCTCCGTCCTGCCGCAGATCGCGCATTTGTGCCCGCTGGGCCGCATATTTTTTTTCACCTCATGCCGAAATTCCTGCCTGCGCTTTATCTCCCTGGGCGACATATTGATATGGCTCCTGCTGGTGATCCAGAAGATCACAAAGTTCAAAAGCGACGCCACGATGGCTGTCCGATAGAATATATCTGCCATGGGATTGCCCATACTCTGGAACAGATCCAGCGCCAACATGACCCCGTAAATGATCCCCAGCCATTTCATCTTTACCGGGATCACGAACATCAGCAGCACCTGCACGTCAGGGAAAGTGGCAGCAAAAGCCAGCAGGATCGACATGTTGATGTAATAAGTGCTGAACAGGCGGCCGCAGACGGCGCATATCGCCTCCGCATTGCCGGGGATCGCCATGGCGTCCCCATAAAACAGATAGCACAGCCCCATGGCCACAAAGCTGCCCACCACCGTAAAAAACATACCGGAGAACAGATATACATTGTATCGGTAAGCTCCCCAGGTGCGCTCCAGCGTGGTCCCCACCGAATAATAGAAAAACAGCATGATGATCGTAAAAATGTTGAAGGAGGACGGGGGAACAATGATCCATGTCACGATCCTCCATATCTGTCCGTGCAGGATCTTATATGGGTCCAGCGTCAGGAAACTCAGAAAACCGCCGCCGATCAACTGTATCGCATACCCCACAGCGTAACACAAAATCAGCATCAGGGATATATTCTTTATCGCGTATTTGCCGAACTTCTTTTCAAAATTACTCATGAATACCCTCCTGGGAACCTGTATCCGTTCGCTAACATCTATTCTTTATTTTTCCGCGTTTCAGCACATATATTTAGTTCATTGTAGCATCCGGCAGAAAAAAAGTAAACTCATTCTATGCGATTTAATAATCATTTTACAGTTTCCTCAGTCCGATAAGATATGAGTCGTAAAAACCTGCCGCCAGCAGTACGCCGGGGCAGGCTTTTACAAAAATATGTTTTACGATTCTCTGCGAATCATCTCTGAGGGATATGGATCATCTGTCCTACCCGTATGCGCTGCGGATCCACTATGGTATCCCTGTTGGCCTCATAGATAAGGGGCCACAATTTTCCGCTGCCGTAAGCCCTGTCGGCGATCGTCCAAAGTCGGTCGCCCGACTGTATTCTGTACATCGTTCCCTCCGTGGCTGCACTCTCCGGTACGGAAACGACAGGTTCCAGCGCATTTGTCTCTGTAACCAGACGAATGATCAGCTGCTGCCCCTTGTAGAGCCTTCCAGGATTTTTGAGCACCACCATATTATCCTCGTAGATTTTTCTCCAACTGCTGCCCTGACCATAAAACCTGGCTGCTATTTTCCACAGGCTGTCGCCTTTTTCTACCGTGTAGATAATAAAGTCCTGCTGTATGGTTTCCGCAGGGGCAGAAACGTTGGAAACCGGAGTACCGCTGCCGCTGTTCGCGCTGCCGGCCCCGCTGTTGCTGTTGCCCCCACTGTTGCCGTTATCTCCACTGTTGCCGTTATCTCCGCTGTTGCCGTTATCTCCGCTGTTGGAGGTCGTGCTTATCACAAAGTTTTGCGCGGCTCTTTTTAATGTATTTGTATCTGGAGTACGGAACTCCACGCCCAGAGTATGCGTGCCCTCGTCCAGACCGCTGTTCAAAGTCTGTGACAGGATCGTGATTCGGGTACTGCCGGACTCAGCCGTGTAGTCTTTGCCTGACTCCAACATCTGTCCATCCAAATATACACAAGCAAACTGGTCAAATACACCCTGCGATACAAACAGCTGGCCAGATGACACATTGCCCATCTGCAAGGCAGGAATACGCTGTGTAACGTCATAGCCCGCATCGGTGGCGCCGTCCACGTTGGCATCCGTATTTTCATTCACGATCAGAGTGAAATTCTTCCACGAATCACTAAACTGCGGGGCACTGTTCTGCATACGCACCATGAAAGTAAACTCACCCGTCTCCCTGGGCACGCCGTATAATTCACCGTTGGGACGAATCACCATTCCCTCCGGCAGCGAACCGCCATTAAGCCTGTAACTGACCGTATTCCAACTGTACTTGTTATTGTTCTGGATCATCGAGCCATAAGGGACATATTTTACCGCCTCCGGAATCTCTGTTGTAGTGATGCAGGGATTGCCCACGGTACCCGTCAGTGTCAGAATCATAACAGGGACACCGCCGGATCTGACCGTTAATGTACCGCTGATATCCGAGCCGGTGTTTACACCCTCTTTCACTTTCAGGCGGAGCTTGGCCATATTGGGCAGTTCACCGTAGGACTGCGTTCTGTCTGTTCCGGCAAAACCTGCCAGATCATAGACTCCCTTCAGGGTCCAGTACTCGTCCAGTTCCACCACATCGGATACCACCTCCGCCGTCAGCGCGGGAATTGCCTCCGTCCCTGTGTTGATCAGTACAATATCATGTATATCATCGTGATATTCATCCAGCATAACCTCGCGGGTAGAATTTATGCCGTTTGTCCCGGACGCCGGGTCCGCCAGACTGTTGACATACAGAGAACCCGCCCCCTGCCTGGCTCTGACGATCTGCAGCCAATAATTCTTAGAGCTCTCCCCATTCTCCGCAGATGCCGTATACTGTACCATGCCGCTCGAGAAATCATGGAGACTCTGACCACTGATTTCCGGTGAGCTGCTCCCCGCGGCATACAGATTGACCCCCGTAGAAGTATAAAATGTGGGAGCCAGATTTGTCACATCCACATCATCGGCCACCAATATCGTGGGGAAGTTATACTCGGCATAAGAATCCTCCATGGTACTCATCACATAACAATCCACAGGATTCCCATTGCCGTCCACCAGACCGTTAAATGTCACTGCCGTACCACTGTGCAGATCGACGGCCGCTGCCGTGCCTTCCTCAACAATATAATACATATGATAGATTTCCTGTTCCGCTGCGCCGTCCAGGCCCACAAAGACAGAAAAATACACTCCCTGACTATAGTCCGTCGTATATCCGTTTCCGAAGAGCTGATCCTTGATATCCCCTGCGCCCGCCGCAGCAGCCTCCGCAATAGAGGCGTACAGTCCCACATAAGCAGATGTCACGGCGCCATTATCGCGAGAACCATCCCGATAGTAGGACATAGGAAGGCGGTAGGCTCCATTTGCCGCATAGCCTGACGGCAGCGTGAAAGTCCTTCTATCTATCCCGTCACTGCCCGTATATGAAGACCCGCCAAAGACATAATCATAGCTCAACGGACCATAATATAAATAATAAGAGCTGATATAACTTCTGTCCACCCCCCAATAGAAATACATGGGCAGTACTCCAATCACCTGATTCGCGGCGTTGTACATGACCATCGTCATATAATTGTTATTGTACCGTCTTGTCAGATACCCCGCATCCTTCTGAGTCATATCCGTCTGGCATATCTTATTTGTGATCTCCGCAGCCGTTTCCGCCTCTGCGGCGGTACGATAGGCCCCCTCGAAGATCCTCACATGATCATAGTTCGTATTGGCAAACAGGCTGGTATTCAGATTCAGGCTGACATAAGCCTCATAACAATCCCCAATCTCGCTCTCCAACAGATCAAAATTCATATATCCCGAAGCATCCTCATCACTGTATGTATCATAATATCTGGGATCGTTTACCGTCAGCTGCCTGCGGCTGCCATCCTCGGCCTGTACATAGACTGTGGGAACCAGCCAATTGGAAGCGCTTGTCTTATTTATATAGACACGATAGCGGATATTGTCCACCGCAAGCTGATCCGCCGCACCCACTATCATTTCCCATGAAGTGGCTCCACTGAGATCCAGCGTATCTCCCGCTCCGCCAATGGCATAATCGTCATTGCTGTATGCCGCCCACATGATCTTGTCCGCAGTATCTGTCAAGGCATTCTGCCCTGTAAAAATAGAATCCACAGACACCATGGAGAGCTCCGCGGGTGTAAAGCCCTGCAGATCCACTCTGAGAGACTTCTCCTCCAGCGGCAACAGGGAATAAGTCTGCGGGATATCCGCCCCCGCCGCCACGTCCTGATCCGCGCCAAAGTCTTTGGGCTCCGGGTAGACGATAACCTTTTTCCCGGCTACGTCCAGACTCATCTGTGTCATAACCGTTTCGGTGAACCGGGCGGACACCCTGAAAATATGTCCTCCGATTTCTACTGTATCATCAGGTGTCATAAACCATTGGCTGCTTATTTCTCCTCCACAGACAAACTGTACCTCATAGGGGAAAAAGGGATCTGTCTCCGGAATCCGGATCGTATAACTGCCGTCCCCGTCAAAAATATCGTCCCCATACTGACACGGCAGCTCAGCCCCCGCATCCCCGTCGTTTCCTGACACAGTATTCCCCGACACTGTCTCTTCCTCCCCGATCTTCTTAGGGGAACTTACGATCGTATAGGCACCGCTGCCGGTGTTATACTGTACCGTTTCGGCCGCAGCGGCCCCATCTGGGACACCCTCCCTCGCATTCGCTGGCAAGTTGGGTATGATCAGCAGTGCCGCCAGCAGCACTGCTATACCTCGTCTGATAAATCTCATCTCTCACAAACTCCTTTCTTATTGTTCGCGCAGGCGCTTTTGCCTGCGGCGTCAGGGTTTACCCCTCTATGTATGCCTCTCCAAGAGCGATCAGCTCCTGGAGGGAATATAAGCGGCACTGCCGCAGATTCCCAGAACCACAGTCAAATATCATATTCTCTCCCTCTATATCGCAGAGTCCGGGCAGATACGCCAGTTTATCCATATGCTCGTCCAGCAGCAGGCCATACCGCTCCCCAGACGTGGCAATATATTCAGTGATCAGGTACTCTCCTGCCTGACTCACATAAGTCAGATAGCCGTCCTCCTCCAGCACTGCCACCTGCTTACCTGTGCCCAGATCGTATACCATTGGCGCGCTGTGCAGAGAGGACGCTACCCGGTAGCGCTCCGTGACAAACTCCTCATACAGATCTTTTTCCGGTGCTGCGCCCTTCTCTTCTGAGAGCACGTTTCCGTTCACGGCGCTGTAAAGCCGCCTGGTACCGTCGTACCAGATCACCTCCAGCCAGGAGCCCTCCTGGGTCTTTCGGAACTGCTGGTCATAGATATGATCCGCATCCGGAAATGCCCCTTCCGCCAGCATATTTCCCTCCATATCATAGATACGGAAGTCCTCATATCCGAAGAGCATCGCCGTCTGTCCGTCCTGACTGACCCTTGCCTCATCATGGACATATCGCGGATCATAGGATAACAGCTGCGCCTCCCGATGATCTTCCAGCGCCATCAGCCGCAAAGAGGGTTCATTGCGGTTAGCCACCACCGCATACTTTTCCGAGAGCGCCGTAAAATCGCTGGCCTGCTGCCCTTCCTCCACGGACATCCTGCAGGCCGCGCCATCATAAAACGCGAATCTTCCATCCTCCATGGCTACCAGCGTATGTCCCGTTCCCACGGAGAAACCTGTAATGCCCACATCCTCCGTATAGGCCAGTTCACGTTCCTCAAAGGTATCCGGGTCTATCTCTACCAGCAGATTGCCGCTGGCCAGATATATGCCGCTTTCATCCACATGCAGCATGAGGCGATCCTGGGAACTGTAACCGCCTGTGAACACGGCTTTCTCCACATCTACGATCCCAAACTGCGCCTCCCCGCTTTTCTCCGCCGTAAAAGCAAAATATTTTCCATAGAAACCGCCTTCAAAATGGCTGTAGTCCGATTCCTCATACAGGATCAGATCCTCCTTGGGATCATTTATATCCAGTATCCACAGCCCTCCGTCGTGAAAGCTTACCGCCAGCATACTGCCGTCGGCGTTTAGGGCAAAGATATCGTCACCGGCGTCCGCAAAGATATCGTTCACCGGCACATGCAAATGTCGGCCTTCAAAATCGCGCTCCGACAGAACTGTTCCATCCGACGTCCGGTAAAATACCACCCGGCAGGCATCCCTGTCCACGGCCGCTACCACCCGGCCATCTGCGGACAGCATCAGCGTGGTAGCTACCTCCCCGGTCCAGACCGCCTGTCCATTCTCCAGATCGTAGCCTGTCACTCCGTCGGCTCCCGCATATACAATGTGGTTCTCATCTGCAAACACACAGTCTGACAATGCGGATTCCTGCGCAGACAGTACCGCGATCCGCCGCTGTGTTGCCAGATCATAGACAGCGGCCTCATAGGCATATACCACGGCCAGGCGCTCGCCCTCCGGCGACAGGGCGATCTGAAAAGGCGCACCCGGCAAACCGATGGCATCCAGCGTCTTAAAGCCGTCTGTCAGATCATAGACTCCCAGCGCATCCGTCAAAGCCTTCTGCGCCTGGGCCGTCACAGGAGCATCCAATATCCCCCGGGGCCTGGGAATGGCCTGCATCGCCAGACGCACCGCGGCAGTGGCATCCCCCTCCGCCAGGGCATTGGCGGAATACTCC
The DNA here is from genome assembly GCA_964529395.1 of uncultured Acetatifactor sp. Classification (GTDB taxonomy): domain Bacteria; phylum Bacillota; class Clostridia; order Lachnospirales; family Lachnospiraceae; genus Acetatifactor. The sequence goes on along the minus strand of CAZGVI010000009.1, from coordinate 63,542 downwards.
GCCAGTGTCAGGGCGCTCTGCCGCTGCTCCAACTGTTTCATTCCGATAAAAGTACATGCCCCGCCTGCCAGAAAAGCACAGGTCAGCACTGCCGCCGACACAGCCATACGGCGTCTGTGTTTCACGGCCCGTATATCCTGCCTGTGCAGCTGCCGAAAAGCATGCAGCATCTCCTGTGCTGTCTGGTAGCGATCCTCCGGTCGGGGAGCCATGGCTTTTCGCAGAATAGCGGATACAGCGGCGCTGCACACATCTTTTCCCAAAGGCTGCACTTCCCGGGCGTCCTGGGGCGGTTTCCTGCCAGAGAGCAGATGATACAGAGTAGCCCCCAGGCTGTAGACGTCTGAGCGTACATCCAACATGATCCCTCTTCCGCTGGAAGTACTGCCCGTGGAGGCATCCGCTCCGGCCCTGGGGCTTGCATCATGGGAATTATGTCCACCGGCAGACACCTGGGGAGCCGCTGTATATATGCCCTCCTCCAGCAGCTGCGTACTCTCGGCCCCTGTCTCCAACACTTGCGTGCTCTCGGCCCCTTCCCCCAACACCTGCGTGCTCTCGGCCCCTTCCTCCAACACCTGCGTACTCCCGGCCCCTTCCTCCAGGCTTTGCGGAGCCGGGCTGCCGTTTCGAGGAGCCTTAAAAAAACTGCTGTTCTTAAACTGGGATCCCACGCCTGCCGCCGCCTGATGACTCACCAGATAGTCCGCCCCATAGTGCTCCGGGGAGGCATATCCCCGGCTAAAGCCCACCTTTACGGCGCCGTCCTCACCCAGTGCCAGTGCTATATTAAAATCAATCAGACACAAGTCCCCATTGGGACGTCTCATGATATTGGCCGGTTTGATATCCCCGTGCAGGATTCCGTAGGGGGGACGACTGTGCAGATAGACCAACGCCTCCAACAGTTGGCAGGCCCAGCCCACCAGTTCCGCCTGTTTGGGCAGCCGCCCCTGGGCAATCAGTTTGTCCAGACTCTCCCCTTCGATATAGTCCATGACAGTATAGACAACGCCGTCCTCCTGAACAAAATCATACACCTGGGGAATGTAGGTGTGGCTCAGTCCCTTTAACAGATCCACCTCCCGCCGCAGCGTCTCGGCACCCACGCTTAAAGTCCTCTTATCCGCCTTGAGCACCACCGGCTTGTCCAGACGTATATGCCGCCCCAGGTATACCACCCCGCCGCCTCCGGCTCCTATTTTTTGCTGTAACTCATACATTCCCGCGATTATCTGTGGCATCTTCTCTCTACTCCCTTTCCCTGCATTTCCTCTTTATAGCTGCGGTTTTCCGTATTCCTGTTCCAGTTTCTTTTTTAGTCGTCTGCCGGTACATAGAAAGACTGCGATACACAGCGCAGCCAGTATCCCCGCCGCCGCCATAATAGCAATACCGCCATAGAAAAATAATTCACTCTCCGATAGACCAAACATGATTTCTCTCCTCTCCCCATGGGCATCTCTGTATTTTTTCCTGTTACCTCCGCCGAAAATACGCCGTTTCCTCCGTCTCCAGCACCGTCTCATACCGCTCCCGTTCGCTGCATAAGTAGCTGTATAGCGGGCGATCTCTCCCGATCAGAAAAGCGTCAAATCCGTACTTGTCCATAAGTGCCTCCGTGCCGGGCGCTCCCGGCACCGTCGGCTGCAACAGCATCAGAGACACACTCTCCGCCAGCAGATTGTCCTGTGCGTATACATCCGCCCGTCCGTCAATAAACACCGGTATGTCCGCAAAGATCAGGTCTCCTCCATAGTTATAGTCATTGTAGAGCCTCTCCGGCGCATCCTCCCGGACAAGCTCTACGAATCGTTTGTCCAGTGCGCTCACAATGCTCTCCCCCTGTCCCATGGTACTGACGCATCTGCTCATCCCCATGCACACCACCGCCAACAGCAGCAGTTCCGCTCCCGCCAACAGCCCTTTTTCCAAAGGCTTTTCAATCTGTTTCAGCTTGCACGGTATCCCGTAGGGAAAAGCCCAAAATGACGCTGTAATATAGAATAAAGCAATAAATCTAACACTTCTGAAAAATAGATACATAAAAAACAGCATCAGTACAACGTCCCAGACTCTCACCGAACGTCTCCCGAAGAGAAGTCCGAAACTTACCGCCAGGATCGGCAGGAAGTACAGGATCAGTTCGCCGATATTCTTGGCATCCGGCGGCGCCCATTCACTGATCACCCGCATAGCCACCGGATCCGTCATACATACATAGGGATAACTCAGCATTGCGTATCCCGCGGGATTGATGCCGATTCCACATACTGTCGCAAGCAGCACCGCGGAAAGATGGATCTTCTGCCCCCGACTCCACCTGACGCTGTAGAGCCTGCCCACATGCCATTCCCTGCACCCGCACAGCAAAAAGACCAGTACCAGCAGATAAGACAGATTGGAAGAACCCCCATGTAGATTGCTCCACAAGACAGCGAGTACCGGGATCAGGTTAAGGCTCCATCCGCATTTTCCCTCCGCAAATCCGTACAGGCACCACAGCTCCCCATATAGCAGAAAATAGCCGAATACATGGGGACGCCCATAGAAAAACAGGCTGGTCAGCACACAGAACATGCAAAGATACAGCGCTGTCACAACACAATTTTCCATAGCATAAGGCCGGATGCGCCACGCCAGCAGAAGTACCATCAGCATAGCCCCACATAAACTGAACAGAAATATACTGCCCTCGCCACCCCAGCGATACAACAGCCAATAGATTACTTCCGCCAGCCATTCATGAGCCACCCACGCAAAATCATGGGCCGTCCCATACCAGGAGAAGATATCCCTGTTGGGGACACGCCCGTTTACACAGATCCACTCCCCTGCCTTAATATGCCACCAGAAGTCGTTCCCACTGATCCCTCTGCCAAAGCACCAGAGTAAAATGCCAAGCCCTCCGCTGGCCAGCAGTATGTAAAACACGTATTTTGTCGCTTTATTCATCGCTCTTCCTAATCACTCTTTCGCCACATACACTTCATTTCTCGTACCGCTTTCTCTTTCCATGCGCATATCATTCCCTACAGGATAACCTCCTCGCTCTCACAATAGACGATCTCTGTCAGTATACGCAGATCCGCAGCAGCCGCCCGCACTGCCTCTACCGGCAGTTCCTGAGTGATGGAATCCCCCGCCTCGCCGGACTGTGAAAAAGCAGTCCGCCGCCTGCGCCGCCATTTTGCCAACGTTAGGAGCAACAGAATCAGGCAAAGTCCCAGCAATATGGCTGCCACCAATACAAGCCCGATCAAAGCGTACTCCGGCAGACACAGCCCCCAGCCTTTTCCCTGCTGCTTTGCCGCCTCACACATAGGTTCTGATCGTAGCCACTGTGATATTATCCCGTTCATTGCGCTCCTTTATCAACTGGATCAATGCCTGCTGGTTCTGTGCCATACTCTCTGGGCTGTCCATACGGCAGGGCGACAGATAAGTCAGCATTTCTCCTGACGTGATCTTGTGCCGAAAGCCGTCACTGCACAGCAGATAGACGGCGTCGGGCAGAGGTGTCCCATAAAAGAAGTCAGCATACACTTCTCTGGACGCGCCGATGCACTGTAGCAACACGCTCCTGCGGGGATCCCTCTCCGCCTGTTCCGGGGTCAGCAGCCCTTGCTCGACCTCCCGGGCAACCACCGTCTGATCCCGGGTGATCTGTCTCATCCGAATCTGCAATTCATAGGCTCTGGAGTCTCCCACATTGGCCACATAATAGCGATCCTCTGTCAGCAGTAAAACCGTGGCCGTAGTGCCCAGCCGCACACCGTTTTTCACGCCGTAAGCCTTGATCCTCTCATTGCATCCTGTGATGACCCCTGTCCACTCCCGCCGGATATCTCCGTCCTGCAGTCCGCTCTCAAGCAGGACCGGCAACTGCCGCTGGCACCAGCCGCGGAAGGCATATATTACGCTGGCGCTGGCCAACTCCCCCTTCTGCAGGCCACCCATGCCGTCGCAGAGTACGGCAAACACCAACTGGCGTCCGCCCTGCTCCAGCAGTTGTATGCTCACGCTGTCCTGATTGGTGGTTTTGACATTGCCCACATCCGTACCCGCAGAAATTATGAATCTCATCTCTCTGTCTCTCACCTGTCTCTCTTGTGCCAAGCTGCACGGACTTTCCCGCCAGGGGCATCCCATCTCCTGCCTGCCGGTTCCCCTAAAATGTCAAAAATTCAAACTCCTCGTTGGAGAGACGGATCTTTGTCCCGTGAGACAGCGCTACCTCCGTATTGCTGGGAATCATCTGACCGTCAACATAAGTATGGTTGGTGGAATTGTTGTCCACGATAAAAAACTGCCCGTTCCTGCTGATGATATCCGCATGGCTGCGGCTGACGGTGGCATTGCCGCTGATACAGTAATCCACATAGCTCCTCTCCTTCCCTATGTGAAAGACAGGTTTATCTATATAGATCCTCTCGTTATTACTTCCCCGGAGCAGATAGGGTCTTATGACAGAGGCCGCCATGGATTCGCCCATGACCACCGTATCTTCCCCGAAATCTTCGGCTCCCATGACCACCGTATCCCCGAAATTATCCTCCTGGGAATATGCGGGGGCAGGCATTTTCTGAGAACCAGCCTGGAATTGCTGCGGTGGCTGCTGCGTCTGCACGGGTAGCCGCGGCATCTGCGCAGGTGCAGATGGTCGTGATGCCTGTGCAGATGACTGTTGAACCGGCGCGGATGGCTGCTGAACCGGCGCGGATGGCTGCTGAACCGGTGCGGATGGCTGCTGAACCGGCGCGGATGATCGTACCTCCCCAGGCTGCATCTCCGGATTCTGCCCCGGTACCGCAAACCCGGCGACAGACGCAGATCCGGCGGACGACGCCTTCCCGCTCTTTTTGCGGGCCTCTCTCTGTGCCTTGTAAGCCGCGGCATTTTCTTTGTTGTAATGCTGCAGCAGATACAGCATGGATATCTCCTTTTCCGAACCCGGCGAGGATGCGGACCCTTCCTCTGCCTTTTGCTTTGGTATCGCAAAACCGGCTCCCGACGCTGCGGCCTTCCCAGCAGAACCGGATGGTGGCACAGCCTTTGCCGCAGCCGTGGGGCCAGGCTGAGGCACTGCCGAGACTGGCTGAGACGCTGTGGGAACATGCTGAGACTGCTGAGACGCTGTGGGAGCATGCTGAGACTGCTGGGGTGCTGTGGAAACATGCTGAGACTGCTGGGGTACTGTGGGAGCATGCCGGGACGCTGGGGGGACTGGCTGAGGAGCTGCGGACCCCGTCTCGCTCTGCAGCTCCTCCAACAGCTTTTGAAAACCCTCCACCACAAACACCGGTGAACCGTTCAGATAATTGATGATCCTGGCCACATAGTCACAATTCTCTGTCTGATCAAACTGTGTGGAAAACATAATGTTCTTAAAGAACATGCTTATATCCGCCGCGCCGGCCTCCCGCATCAGGGGCAGACAGATTACCTCCGCGGCGCAGCTCCTGACGTCCGCGTAGATATGATCCATATCCAGCAGCAGAGAACAGATGTCGATCATATATTCCTCCGCCGATGCCAGCGCCGCCGTCACGCCCGAAAAGACCCCCAACAGCCTGCGCCTGTTCACTGTGCCGGAAAAAAACTGCCGTAGCGTGACTCTGGCTGTCACATTGTATTTCAAATAACAATCCCTGTTCATCTGGGTATACAGCACGGGGATCATGCCCGTGATCCGATTGTTGGTGAGCATCCCCAGCGTCATGGTATCCAGCGTATCCTCCTGTTCCACCGCATATACCAAAAATGTATTGTTTCCGCTTGTCTCAAATGTAAATGCCATCTTCTGCCTCTCCTTATCCTGCGCCCTACAACCGCCCGGCAGGCGCGCTCAATGGTTATCCTTATACAAGAGCAATACTGACCAGGTCAGATTTCTGCGGACCGGAACCGTGCCCCTTGTCGTGAAGTCCTTAACCTGCGCAAACTGGCAGGGAATGCACAATTCTCTGTCCATATTGATAAAACCCCACAGCCCGTCCGACTGCACCGCCGCAAATCCGTTTAAGAAACTTCTGGCATCCTCATACGTCGGCTCCAGAAACCAGTTGCCGTCCCTGTCGATAAAACCCCATTTTCCTCCCGTCTTTACTGCCGCATAGGTATTCTCATAAAATATCTTCACGTCCTCATAGGTATCCGTGCCGATCCGGCCGCCCTCTTTGTCGATCATGATATAACCGCCGTCCACCCAAACGAACAGTCTTTCATTTCGATATGCCATCTGTTTCTCATCCATCGCCACGTCCTCATAAGGCCCGCCCGGCCTGACGTTCCCCTCCGTGTCATAAATCTTCCAGCCCTCCTGGGATCTGGCCGCCGCCAGACCGTTGGCATAGGCAGAAACTGCCGAAAAACCGCCCTGCAGCCGCTCCCCTGCCTGGTTGTAATAACTCCACTCATTTCCGTTGTACACAGTATATATCTGCGCTGAAGACATGATGCCCAGCTCCTGAATATCCTCCTCCACGTCCACCGCCATGACTTTATTGCCGCCATCGTCAATATAATAAGCCTCGCCGTCCCCATCTATGACCGGAGCCATTCCGTTGCTGAATGCGCCCACGTGGGTATACAACGTACCGATCTTTTTCTTCCCCTTGATGTTGCAGTACCCCCAAGTCTCATTTTTGCGAATGGGCGCCAGATTCCCGCTGAATATGGACATCTCATCATACTCTCCCTGCTCGTAAAACGCATATTTTGTGGAGCGGTACATGGCCTCCGCCGCCTCTGATACCACATGGCGGCCTGTCAGTTTGTCATACAGCTCGAAAAAGGCGATCAGGTCCTCCCTTTGCAGACTGAGATCCATCTGGAACTCATAGGGGCCCGGTTCTCTGGGATATTTTTCCAGCATCATCTCTCCCCACTGCTCCGCTTTGCTCCGGTTATGCATAATATCCCGATAAAACTCCGCCACCTCCATATAGAGTTCCAGTGAAGGGCGCATGGCGATGGCGTCCTGATAGTTCTGCAGCGCATAAATCTCTATCTCCTGTGAGGCATAGGATCTGGCCTCCTCCAGATACTGGCGATACTGCGCCTCTTCCTTCGCATTGCCGCTGCCGATCATATAAACTCCCAGCGCAAACAAGGCCACCAACACAATCGGCGCTAAAAATCTGTAGTTTTTCATAATTATACCCCCTGCCCGCTTCAGCGGGCATACCAATCAATATTTGAAAGTTTACTTTCAAACTTTCCTCTTCCTCCTCACATTCCCGTCAAAAATATGGACAGGTACGTCCCCACTGCCAGCGCCGGGCCAAACGGAATGGCGTCCTTTCTGGATTTTTTGCGGGTGACGAGCAGCGCTACAGCCACGATAAACGAGACGATCAGCGACAGGAAGATTGCTCCCCAGGTTCCCTGAACCCCCAGCAGCAGTCCCATCACCACAAACAGTTTCATATCTCCGCCGCCGATACTGTTTTTCACAACTACCGTGCAGAGCAGCGCTACCAAAAACAAAACTGCCGCCGCGATCACCTCCGTAAGCAGAGAGGAAAGCAGCACATCCCGTTCCCAGATAAACTCCGCCGCCAATATTGCTGTCCTTGCGGTCAGGCCCGCCGCAATAAACAGATTCGGGATCCGGTAAGCTGTAAGATCCGTGTAGGCCACGGGCCACAGGAGGGCGAGCATGACCACTCTTTTCAGCGTGAAAAGAAACGTATTTTCACCGTAAAACAGGGTGATGAACAGGGACAATCCCACCGCCGCGATCATCATCAGAACACTGTACGGGAGCGCCGCCCCAGGCAGTTTTCCACCCTGCCGGGCCGGATACTTTTCTCCATGTTTATGTAATTCATAGTAAAACAGACCGGCGGCAGCTCCGTTGACAAGGATACTGCACAGCGTCATCCATACAGGCATTTCGATGGTTCCTCCTCTTTATTTTTTGCTCCGTGTATTTCCTCCGGACACGGCCTTGGATATGTTGTCCGCGGACTATTTATTTTCAGACCCGTCGCTGCCCGAAGGTTTTGTCGGAATACTGCCGTACCCCTGCTTTACCTCCACCTCCAAGGTCGTGTCCGGGTATTTGGCCTTGAGCTGCGCTATGGCCTCGTTTACCCTGTCCTTGTAGACGGGATCTGTCTTCTCCGGCAGCACCAGCACGATCCGGTAAGTTCTGGTCGCCGGGTCTGAGTCCACCGTTGTCTGGCCGTTGTTTTTTGTTACCGTGACAGAACTGTCCAGCGCGGCCACTCTCTCATACATATCGCTGAAACATCCGCCCAGACGGTTTTTGATACCGTCCACATCCTGATAGCTGCCACTGGTAGGGTCTATCGTCGTGATCGACACAAACTCATTTTTGCCGCCGCTGTTTACATAGGCATCAAACCCCTGGCCGCTGGAAGTATAGACATATCCCGCCTTCTCCTGCCCCACGATATACTTTCCTCTTGACACGGGGGTCATGCTGGTCCAGACGCTCCTGGGCGTGACTAAAGACACGCCGTCTCCCCAGGCCTGTGTCCTGGCCGCCTGGCGGAATGTAAAGGTAAAATCCGTATTCAGCAGCCGCATCACCCGCACTTTGTAGGTACACACCAACTGGATCTCATTGGAGGATCCGTAGGCCATCAGGGAGGTATACTGAAAATCCAGCCCGTCCATACCGTCCACCACATGGAGCCTGCGCAGAAATGCATCGGGATCGTCCCCCGCAAAGGATTTCAGGTTTTTGGACATAAATGCCCTGGCCATGATCTGTCCCAGATACACCTTGGCCGCCTCGGTCACCTCCCGGCCCGCCAGTTTGCCCATGCCCACCAAAAATGCCTTGGGATCCTCCGCCACCTGATCCGCCAGATCAGACACCGTCCGGTTGGCAGAATCCGCGCCGCTCATCAGGCTGTTCACCGCGCTGTCAAAATTTCCTTCCTCAAAATCGGACCCCGCGCTGCCAAAGGAATCCATCATCTGCCCCAGCCCGGCCATGGTGTCCTCCACCGTCTTCTGCGCGCCCTGAGTGCCGTCGCTCTGAGCTGCGTTGACCTCGTCCAACTGAAATTTATAGTACAGATAGCAATACTGGGATATCTCCTTGGCGGCAGAGTTGAGCGCCACTGCCATCTTGCTCTGGGTGTAGGCGATATCCGTGATGGACAGTATAATCAGCATGGTAAAAATAAAGGCCGTCATGGAGAGTACCGCCTCCACGACCACAGCTCCCCGTTCCCTGTTTTCTCTCATGAATTTTTTCTCTATTCCGTCTTTGATCTCTGTGCTCTGCATATCAGTAGCCCCTTATGGTTTCTACCTCAAAGGTACACCAATCGTCCTTCATGGACGGATCATTCACATAATCTGTATAGTATGGCAGCGTCAGCATCAGCGGCTCCACACGCAGCTTTGCTTTCAACCGGAAATAGACCTGGGTATTGGTCAGCGCGTATTCCGTATTATCCGTGGCTTTGCGCATATTGGCCTGTATCACATCGGCCATGCGCAGATACATCTTTTCCGAGCCCTGATCCTCACTTTGCAGGCCCAGATAGACGAACAGGGTCAGGTAGTCGCTGTACTGCACGCCCTTGCCGGAGTTGCCCTTATCCGTATCACCGCTGAACACTTTCATAAAATCACTTATGTTTTTGGCGTCGCTGGGAAGACTGTACCACCAGTCTCCCTCCTGCTTATACAGTTCCACCGGGAACCCCGCCTCCAGCCTGTCCATATCTTTACACGTCTCAAAGATGGTCAGGATCGGGAGCAGTATCACTTTGGTGACCGCTGCCGGGATCACTCCCGCAGTGACACTCATGATCCCATCCGCGATGTCGTTTATCACATTGGCCGTGGTATTCCCACGACTCCAGAAATTGGCGAAAGCCGAGATGAGATTCAGCGCGTAACGGATAGCATAGATATCCCTGTAAGCCGCTTTCACATTATCCACATTGGTTGCTTTCCCGTACAGGATGTACTCCACCTCCGCCAGATAAGCCGCATTGTTCTCCCGGTTGATCAGTCTGTTGGTCAGGGTCTTGTTATAGGCATTCTGGGGTTTGGCGCTGCGCCATGTCCCCTCATCCTGTTCCGAACCCTCATGACGGCTGTAAACTGTTCTATAATAATTTGCATTTCCTTCCCGCAGACTCAAATCTTTCCTCTCTTCTTCACTCAATACACTGTTATAATATCCCTCATTTTCAAACGTGGCGTAGCTGAACATCTCCATCATATAAGTTGTGGCGTAGAGATCGTCGCGGATATTGTCCACATTGCCGCTGGACAGTGCTTTTACAATACCTACCAGACCTCCGATCAGACCGTCCCCAAGGCTGAAACCGTCCCCTTCCGATAAGTCCGTGGGGGTGATATCCGTGCCGCCTCCGTGATACCGGTTCGCGTCTTTCGCCTTATCGGCGGCTTCATCTCCCTTATTTTTGGCATCCTCCTGCTCCGCTTTCTTATCCTCCACTGCGTCCTGGGAAGTATCCTTGAACTTCCCGTGCATATAAATATACAGATCCGGCGTATCGATCTGCTCTGTCACCGGACTCATCAGCGGGTTGTAGGAGGCATTGTCCCCGCCTCCTTCCATCCCGTGCAGAGCAGCAATATCCCCCTCGGCCGGTTGAAAGAGCTGGGGAAAGGTGCTGGCGGCATAACTGTTTACCTCCCCGTTGGTCAGGCCGATGGCGCTGGCGCTCACCACTGTCTGGGAACAGGTCTTCACAGTACTCATATTGGCAATGTCCAGAAGACGTAAGCTCCCGTATTGCATCCCCTCAATGGCATCATGGAGAGTCTGATATTGACTGCGGATACGTGTCAGACGGGTCTTCATCGCGTCCACCGCCGCGGCGTCGATACTCAGACATATCTTTGTTGACGCCTCATCGCTGGCGTCAGCTAAAGCCGCGCCCCCTGCCGTGTTGTCCAGCGGTTCCGACCCAGTAGCCCTGATGGCGTCAATCTCCTTTCTATGTTCCCCCGCCAGATTACTTTTCCCCGTCAACCCAGTGGCGGCGCTCACCGAGCCGTCCCATTCGTTTAACTTTGTATTGTACTTCTGCGCAAGACTTCTTAAGTTATCTATCTCGGAGGGAGAGCCGCCGATCACTTTATCCAGCAGACCGATATAGACGTCCACATCCTGCTGCATCTCATCCAGTCTGCTCCGGATATGTCCAACCGCCGCCTCCAGTGTACGGCTCTGCCCGTCCACCGTCACATATAACCCCGTTGAACGGATCTTGTCCGTGTTGGCGGCAGAAACCTGTTCCAAAAGAGTGACCGCCTTCAGGTATTTGTCCGTATCGTTCGTAATATTCGCGACCAGATACTGGCCATGAACGGAGCGTGTATCGTTTACCTGTTTTTCCCATTCAGCCTCCCACCCGGCAGGCATGTCATTGCCGGGTTCACAGTCCTTGATCGCCAACACTTTTGCATAGGCGTCCAACATAGCGTCCGCTTTGTTTCGCAGCTCATCGGTATAGTTGACTCCCGCGGAGGCGTTGACCGCATTGTCCATCCGCACCCACCACTGAACCGCATGAGCGTCGCTGTCCCCGGTTCCCGGCGGCGTGTCAGGCAGGCTGCCGCATGCGGTTATGTAATCGTTCTTGGCCGTGACGAAATCATTCCTCGCCGTCTCCAGACCGTTTAACAGAGAGGTCACTTTATCCCCGTCAATATAATAAACCGGTTCCGGCGTTGACGACGCGGCAGGAGCAGGCGAGGATGAGGGAGCCGGTGACGGCGTTGGCGTCTCTTTACGGGAATATATCTCGGCGCTGGTTTTGTCATACTCGTCCTCATGAACATCCAGTTCCATCGTCACCCGGCTGTATGCCCCGGTCAGGTTCTGCGTATTGGTCAGGTTACTCACCAGATAGCCGTGTACCTCCTGATAGGCTGCCCTGTATTCCTTGAGGCTTTCCGCATATTCCCGCAGTTTTCCGGCAGACATATTCTCCCCGTTATCTCCCACTTTGTCAGTGTAAGCTCTGGTATGCCAGTACACGTCAAAAGCCTTTTGCAGCAACTCCCCCTCCGCCTCGTAAAACTCGATCTTATCGTCCACGATGGGCTTGTTCTTATCGCTGTCCAGCATCTCGCTGACGCCAGGGTCGCCCTTGATCTTTTCAATGATCTCCTGGCCGATCACAATAGGCCCTCTATACTTCATAAACTCCACGATCTGTTCCTGCAAGATAGTGGCATTGTACATATCAGCGTCCTCAAGCGGAGAGATCATCGCTCCCTGGGTCTGATTCTGCACCCGCAGAAGATCACTGACAGTCTCATTCCCGAACCTGTCCCCCACATCCTTCATCACCCGCTGGTACAAAAGCTGAACCTCCTCGTTGTCCAGATCCCGGGAATGAAGAGAGACATCATAACATTCCGCCGCCACCGCGTAATACTCGCTGATATTCTGGCAGGAACCCATCAGTCCATAATATTCGTTCAGATCGTAGTCATAATTACTCATCAGGGTAGACAGCGCCAGATCCGCGGAGGACTCCGCCACCGCCCTGGAAAGCTGCACTCTGCTGATATCCACAAAGATGCTGGCGATCAGCATGCAGGGCACCAATATAATCACCAGAAATACCGATATCGCCCCTCTGTTTTTATGAAAACATAACATAACCCTGCCTCCGAATTTATCTGTGAAACAGATCGCGCACAAACGATCGCAGCTCCTTTATCTTGTTTGTCATTGCCTCTTTGGCCCCCGTCACCTCGAAAATATCATCCACCATATTCACATTGCGGATAAACTCCGGGGTGTCCCCCACCGGTACTTCCGTGTGGGTGCGAAACTTCATGGACAGATTCTCCCTGTCCCCCAGGAGCCGGATAGGCAGTTCGATCCTGTATTCCATATCCACACTGATGGAGGAAGCGATAAAACTGCTCCTGTATTCCACCTGCAGGCCCCCCGTGTCATAGCCTGTAGGTTTCATGCCCGAAAAAAGTCCCGTATTCAAGCCGCGAACCCTGCCTGTGATCAGGGAAGATACCGATTCCTCAATGGAGTCCATGCCGCCAAACAGCCCGCCCAGATATCGGTAAGGCTCGTAATCTGCGCTGCCCAGAGCCGGTACCCTGCCGCCGCCGCTTTCAATGGCCCGCAGCAGCGGATCCGCGCAGTACGCTGCGCCGTCCAGCGCGGCCTCCACCACGATGGCCTCGATTCGGGACTTCTGGTAATACACATTACCCAGGTATAAAAGCATTAATATCACGATCAAACATACTGGAAACACAATGCTTGCCTCTACAAACACGGCTCCCCGTTCCTCCTTCATTCCCTTTTTCATTCCCGTCTTCCTCTGTGTTTCTATCACATCTGTCCTCTCAGATATCCGCCTGACAGCCCGGTCTTTGGCTATGTCGTTCTGCGGCCTGCCGCCACCATACACACAGGGCATCGCCCTATATTCCATAGACCGCTGCCCTCCATACATGTTGTCCTGCGCCGCGTACATGGCAATGGGGCTGTGCCAACACTCCATTTTCACAGCCCCTCACAGCTTTAGCCATTCACTGCATTGGTTGCGTTGTTAGAGATCGTATTGAGCAGACTTTTGATCAGATTGCTGATCGCGTCTCTGAAAACGATTGCCAACAGCACCGCGATGCCGATCAGTACGACCATGGACACGATGTTCACATCACCGTCTTCATCGGTGAGGAACGCATGCAGCCTGTGCTTTGCCATGAACAATAGTAAATCCAGTTGCTGAAACATATCTTTCGCCTCCTCTCAAAGCGTAAATGAATTATATTAATACCCCTGCTCCCCTCTGTTCTGTCACACCTGCATACTGCCCAGCCGCGGTATCGCGCCGGACGGCTCAGGTTCCCAGGTTGGAGAAGATCGGGATTAATATCATCACCAGGATGCCTATGAACATGATCAGGATCGGGATCATCAGCTTGCTGGAGGCTTTCTCTCCCTGTCGCCGGATCGTCTGCCGCCGCAGATTCCACACTTCCTTGCTCTGGTTTTGTAGCATGACGGACAGTTCGCTGTTGCCCTTTGTAATGCCCTGTACCACAGTGGATGTGAATTTCTTGATCTCCGGCACTACGCACCTGGTCCCGAACCGAAACAGCGCGTCCACCTCCGCGTACCCATTGTTCATCTCTTCTATGGATGTCTGCATCTCCTTATACAGCGCCCGCTCCCCGGTGTAGGCCACCTCTTCCCAGGCCTCCCGGAAGATCATACCCGCATTGGTCAACAGGGCCAGCTTGGAGATCACCTCCGAGAAATCGCTCATCATCTCCTCAGAGCGGCTCAGTATCTTGTTGCCGGTGACAGTCCCAAAATAGTAATAAGCCACAAAGGCAAACAGCAGCACCACCACCAGCGCCAGAATGTCGTTTGCCAGCCCATACATGGCAAAAGAAAGCACGATAAGGGACAGCGCTATCGTCACCTGCTGGGAGTGGATGACACGCAGATAATAATCCGCATATTTCTCCCCATACAGAATGGAAATCTCTTTGCGCAGTTTCCTGTCCTTCCTGCTGCGGTAGGAGTATTTCACAATATGCAGGGCCTCATAACCCACAAAATAGATCTCTTTCAGTGGATACTCTTTTTCCTCCAGCACATCAAACAGCTTGGCGTTCTTAAGGCCTTTCAGAAAGAGAAACAGCCACATAAGCAAAAATACCGCTCCAACCGAGAACACCGTAATATCCGTTATAGTAAACATGTCTCCGCACCTCTATATCTTAATATTCAAAACGGCACGCCCCACCAGATAAGCGGTCACAAACATAATGATACCGACTGTAGTGGCGATGATCCCCGAGGGCGTAGCGAAATTGGCGGCAAAATCGGCGCTCATGGTCTTGATCATGCCGATCAGCAGGATGGGCATGATCAGCATCAGATACTGTTCCGACCTGGCTCCCGTGACTATGGTTTCAATCTCTTCCGCTATCTCCATCTTATCGCTGAGGATCTCATGGGTGTTGCGTATGGTATCCTTGATATTGCCGCCCTTGCGATAGCAGATCTGAAACACATTGGCAAAGCTGACGATATCGTCCACACCGCTCCTGGCGCCGAAGTCTGCCAGAGGCACTTCCAGATCCACATTATTGTTCATGCAGGAGAGAATGACCTCCAGCTCCTTTAATATGTATGCGTCCTCCTCGTACTGCACTTTCAGGTCGTCGTATACCGAGTGAAAAGAGTCTGTCACATTCTTACCCGCCCCCAGGGACGTGTTGAACGCCTCCAGCATATCCCGAAACTGCGCCTTGAGTTTCTTGATCCTGGCCTTCTGTATCATATCCGTCCGGATGGGAAGAAACGCGCAGCCTGCTGCTATGCCCGCCGCTCCGGAAATTAGCAGATTCAGTATATGAGTGGTCACAGTGGGATCCCCGTAAGCGTCTTTGGCCAGTCCTCCGTAAAACAGATAGCCCACGAAGGCTCCCACAATGAATCCCATCAGAAAATACAGTACTTTCTCCACCCCGCTCATGTAATACACTTTATAGTTCAGAGTTCGCATATTGGTGGCGGACAGATAATACTGCGGCTCCTTGACTTTCTTTGCTTTTTTCTGCTTTGGTTCCTTTAGGGCTTTTTCTTTTTTTGCCATGTCCTCTGATTCCTCTTCCCTGCTGTTGCTTAGATTTCTGTCTTTATGCCTGACAGTTGCAGCTTAAATACATTCTGCATCTTATTTCCTGTGCGGTTCAGTCCGCCGGATACTTTCTCCAGAGTACTCTTCTCGTCCTCCTCAAACACATACAGCGGATTTAAAACGACCTGTCCGTCCCGATATCCCACCACCTCCGTGATCTCCATGGTCTTGCGGGATTTGTCCCGCAGTCTGGACAGATGGATGATGATGTCCACCGCCGAGGCGATCTGCTGCCGGATAGCCTCCAGGGGGAGTCCCGGCGCGCCCTGGAGCACCATGGTCTCCAGGCGGCTTAACATATCCTGGGTGGAATTGGCATGACCCGTAGACAGGGAGCCGTCGTGACCGGTGTTCATGGCCTGGAGCATATCCAGAGCCTCGCCGCCCCGGACCTCGCCCACCACGATACGCTCCGGACGCATACGCAGAGAGGACTTGATCAGATCCCGGATTGTGATCTCTCCCTCCTTCGCCGCGTTGGCATTACGGGTTTCCAGCCGAACCAGATTCTCCACACCCACGATCTGCAGCTCCGCAGAGTCCTCTATGGTGATCACACGCTCATCCTTGGGAATATAGTTGGACAGAGCGTTTAAGAAAGTGGTCTTGCCGGAGCCCGTCCCGCCGCAGATAAAAATATTGTATTTGGCTTTCACTAACAGCTCCAGCTTGTCCGCAATCTCTCTGGTGATAGAGCCGTAGCTGATCAACCGCTCTATGGTCATGGGGGTCTTAGAGAATTTACGGATGGTCAGCGTGGGACCGCACAGAGCTATGGGCGGCAGCACCACATTCACACGAGAACCGTCCGGCAGACGGGTATCGCAGATGGGATTGGACTGGTTGACCTCCCGCCCGGCCAGACCCACGATCCTTTGGATGATATCTTCCAGCCGCCGTTCACTCTCGAATTGCTTATCCAACTTGAATAAGTGCCCGCTCTGCTCGATAAAGATATCTTCCGGCCCGTTGATCATGACCTCGGTGATGGTGTCGTCCTTGATAATACTGTCCAACAAGCCGAATCCACGGATGGAACTGTATACCTGCTCCGCAATGGACACATGCTGTTCTATGGACACATACTGCCCCTCCAGACGCTGGTCGCAGACCTGCTCGATCTTTTCCTGCAGCTCTTCGTCCGAAAGCTTGCTCAAAGGGAAATTCTCTCCTATGTATTTTTTTATGTCCGCTATAAATTGCTGCTCCGTCTCAAAGGTCATCTCATCCTCTCCCGTCCTTCTACATCAGCGTTTCAAAAACCTGCAGATCCTTGAGCTGCTGCAACAGTCTGCCTGTGTCAAATCCTTCATACCTGTTTATCCCGCCATATTCCTTCAGGTCGCTGACCCGCGCCTTGTGGGAAGTCCGGCTGCTGAAACGGTTATACAGGATCCCGCACCGCGGCAGCAGCTTTTGATCTGTCTGCTGTTCCAGTACATTCAGGGATGTCACTACTCTCTCCAGTTTCACATTGGATGCCGCGGAACCGTCCGCCACAAACACGATGGTATTGCATTCCTCCAGAATCTTTAACACGCCCTTTTCCATGGAGAAGTCAATATCCAGAACGATATAGTCATAACCGCCCGACACTTTCAGCGTGCCAACAATCTGCCGTATCTCATCGGCGCTCAGTTCCGCTATGTCCAAAGCCAATCTCGCGCAGGAGTAAAAAAACACGCCGGAAACGTCCTGCTTGACCGCGCTCTCCAATTTCATAGCCAGATTGCCGGTTCTGCTCTTAACGGCACGGATCACGTCACTCAGACAGGCGTTTCCCTCCGCCTGAAAGAAGACGTCCGCACTGCCGAATCTCTCCAGATTCAAATACAGTGTCCTTTTTCCCTTCTGGGCAAAACCCATGGCGCAGGCGGCAGCTGCAACGGAACTTCCCGTACCACCAGCCGCCGACACAAAGGCCAGCACCCTGCCGCCCTCTCCCTCCATATGCGCTCCGACTACCGCCGCCGTTTTTTCCGAGAATAGTCCCAAAATCTGGCGGTAAAGGGTCTCTGCCTTCTGGAATTTGCACACAGCCGCAGCGTTCTTGACCCTTTCAATGTCCGCCGTGTCCACCAGATAAGCAAAGCCGCAGCCCGAAGGGAGCATTGCCGTCTCGATATCAAATGTCTCGTCTGCCAGAAATACATCGATCCGTTTCTCACGCAGTGACTGCAGGGCAAACTCCCTGTCCGTGGTGGTAAGGATCTCCAGTTTGTCCGCGTATTTAACGTTGAAAACAGACTCCAGCCGTTTTAAGTAAACTTCATCTTTTTCCAGAATTGCCAGTCTGATCTTCATACTTTCCTCTTTCCTGCATATCGCAGGCCGAGCCTGCGATACTGCGTTAATGCATATCTAAATGTGGAACATCCAAACATTGCTCCTCAATATCTCGATTATATTCCCCAAGTCTTCTCTTCGCGTCTGTCACCTTGGGATGCTCACCGCCATAGAACTGTTCTAACACCGGTGCCGCTTTCCTTAAATATTGCAGTTCTTTTTTCCTGTCCCCCAGTTGATTCCACGCCCTGGACAGATTATTTTGTGTCTCCGCAAGCCCCAAGCCGCCCATTTTCTCTGCAATGACCAGTGCTTCCTCCAGATACGACAGCGCCTCCTCGGGTCTGCCCCAATCCAAATACATAACGCTCATATTGTTGAGTATCCTGAGCCTGTCAAATTCCTGTCCCGGCTGCTGTCTGAAAATATCCAGCGCCTCTGTGTAGCGCTTGAGTGCTTCCTCCCTGCGGCCTGCCTTATTGTATGCCAGAGCAAGCTCCTCAATAACTATAGCGTATTCCCCGTCCAGAACATTGAACCAAAAATTCCGCGCCTGTTTACATGCCTCTTCCAACTGCTCTATACCAAAACCGTCATCTCCCCTGTGCGCCGCCAGTGACCCGCGGCTGAACAGGCACTCGTAGCGGGCAAGCATTCCGCCGGATTGCCGTACGCATATTTCCACCTCATCCAAAATCCTCTCTGCCTTTGCAAATTCTTTAATGCCAATATAGTAACTTACGAGGTGAAGTAATGTCTCCTGCATGATCCGGCTCTCTCTCCACCCTTCCTTCTTACCGGTCTCATACCCTTTGATGAGCCACTCGCCAAGAGCCGCCACGTCTCCCCGTTGTACCGCTATAAGCGCCTGCAGATGACATACCAGCACATGTACATATTTTTCTCCTTCGTACTTTTTCAATTCATCCAGCATTTCCTCCGTCCCTTCCAGATTCTTGCCGTTGTAGTATGCCATGGCAAACTGATTGGCCAGCATCGCCTTCTCCTCTGCCTTAAGTTCCTGACTGCTCTCCAGGAACCGATATTCTCCCTTTAGCTGATCCAGCTCACTATAATTGTAATCACACAACAGGATACAGAGAACAGCCCTTGCCCTGGCACCCCGCAGATCACTTTTCTCTTTCACCTGCACCAGTCTTTCCAACTCCTCTGCGGACGGTCCAAAATTGTTAAACTGAATCTCATACGCTAACAGTGCAAGTTCCGACAGTAAAGAGCTGCATTTCCCGGCCAGGTTTAAGCACAGGTTGGGAACCAGCGCGGTACTCTCCATAAGTCCCGCATCAAAATCCTTCCAACTGCCCTCCCACTCAAGCGCCATGGATAAAACGTTCTCTATCCGAAAACCTCTGCCGGATCGTTCCCATGCATCCGCCAGACTCTCCAGAAAGGGAGTGATCTCGCTCTCCTTTACTCCACCGCTGCGCACACATTCCGCAATGAAAGGGTGCATCGAATATCCGCTCTCGTGTTCCTCCAGCCATCCAGTCTCATGCAACCGTTTCAGCGCCTTACGCATATCGGATCCGGGAGTGAGAAACCCCTGCAAAAATTTCTCTGCAAACTCCGGCGTATAATTCTGGTGGGGCAGCACGGAAAATATCCGCAACAGACCTTTCTTCTCCTTTTTCAGCTTAGAGTCCGCATATATCCTGCGGTACATCTGCTGCAAGTCTCCATACATATCCCGTTTCTGCATGGAAACAGGCATGATTCCCTTGTTTAGACGCTCCTGCAACTGAGGCAATGTCCACCCTCTGTCCGCCGCGGCACGTCCCAACAGGCGCAGAGTCAATGTATGCCTCCAGATATCCTGTTCCAGAATATCCGTCAGTATCCTGTCGTCTTCGATGCCCATCGCTTTATCATAATTATCCTGAAAGATCAACCGGGCCGCGCTCCGACCGGGCAGTGGAACAGAATATGTGGTAAATCCTTTAAATTCCTGATATCTGGAAGTTACAAATACCGTAGCAGGGAGCGATGCCAATATGGCAAGCTCCTCATTCCTGTTTTGATCCATGTTGTCGATGAGGATCAGCACGCTGTCCTTCTCATGCATACGAACACATGCCAAAGCCTCATAAAAATTTTCCTCCATATTGGCGCCGCGTATCTGTGGGAACGCCTTTACAAAACTTGCGGCCAGACTTCCCTCATATTGGATCGTGCAGATATAATCTGTCAGGGTTTCTTCCTCGCAGCATTTTAAGAGCTGGCGCATCAACTCTGTCTTGCCGATGCCCCCCATGCCGCTTACCAAATATTTCCCGCCATGGATCACCATTCTGCGCAGTTCAAACATTTCCTTTTCCCTGCCGAAGAAATGCTGCCGGGGAAGAGGAGAACTACAGAGCTCTGTATTTCTTCCTGTCAAAAATACGGCTTTTCCCTGAGGCTTTTCCTCCTTTAAATATGTCCTGCCCAGATTCTCGATCTGCAATGAAGAATCCTGCCTGAGCCGGGACATGGCGCTGTCTCCTTCTCCGTTTCCGGCAAGAGCATGAAACATCAATACCGTGAGAAACCACCCGCAGAAAAAAGCGCGTCCATTATTGCCATATTGCTCGAATTTCTCTCTCTTCTCCATGGCACTCTCAAAGAAAAGTCTGGCCTCCGGGGAAAAATTCCTGTCCCACTCCGCGATAAGTTCCAGATAGCAAGGCAATTTCTGGCAAAAAGTCCCATAGCTGTAATCTCGCGTAAGCAGCACATCCATGAACTGCTGTATCTGTCGGAGCACCGTCTCCGGATCGGCCGCATCGAGTATTTCTTCCGCATATTCTCCATACAGGCCCATGCGCGCGCTTCGGTTGCATATATCCGAAATATAGCGGTTGCGCCCGCCGTCGTTTCTCCATATCTGTTTTCCACATTTACGGTTCCTGAAATCGAGCAGGATGTTTTCCCGCCAAAACTTTGTCAGCGTAAGTCCCGCATGATTTTTCCTGGTGATGATCCCGGCCGAATACACAGGATAATCATTGATCGTAAGAAACTGATATATGCTTTTTAAAGAGAGTATATCTGATTTCATCTATTATCACCTGTCCTGGGTATATCAAGCACCTGTCCCGCCCGAATGCGCTCCGGATTCTTGATGCTATCCTTATTGGCCGCGTAAATGACCGTCCAGAGTTTCCCGTCTCCATAGACTCTGTCGGCAATACTCCAAAGCATGTCCCCTTTCTGCACTATATAGGTGTTTTCCGTCGCGGCAGCCTGGGCAGCAGAGGTTGCAGCCGTTTCCCGAACTGCCGCTGTCGCGTTCGGCAGACGGATCAGCAACTGCTGTCCCGCATAGAGTCTGCCGGGATTTTTGATCACTGCCTTATTGTCATTGTATATTGTCCTCCAGCGATCACCCTGACCATAGAATTTGACCGCTATCTTCCACAGGCTGTCATTGCGCTCCACGACATATATAACGAAATCCTGCTGCAGAGTCTCTGTGGGAATAAAAGAGACGGGATCAGCGCTGTTTTTAATGTTGTTGCCACTATTGCCGGTATTATTGCTATCGCCGTTATCATTATTGCTGTTATTATTACCATTATTATTACCGTTACTATTATTGTCGTTAGTTCCGCTATCTGCGTTATCATTGCTATCGGTCTGATCGCCTGCATTGCCGCCGGTATTACTTTCGATCACATAGTTCTGTGCCGCTCGTTTCAGAACACCGTCTTCGGTGCGGAACTCAATACCCAGTGTATGGGTTCCCGTGCCGCCCTCCGCCAGAGTCTGGTTCATGATCGTGATTCTGGTGCTGCCTGCCTCGGAAGTATACTCCTGTCCCGCTGTCAATTTCCTGCCGTCTATGTACACATCCCGAAACTGAGAATACTCACCCTGGGAGATCAAAGTCTGGATGCCGTTCCCCCCGACATTTTCCACGTTAAAGCCTGTCACTGGCTGGGTGATATCATAACCTGTATCCGTGGACACGTTCACGTTGCTGTCCGTATTGTCCAGAACCGTTAATATCAGTTCCGCATAGGACGGGAGATATGCGGGATTGCTGTAAGTCGCTTTCACCGTGATCCGAAATTCGCCGGTTTCTATGGGTACGCCATAGATCTCACCGGTGGCCGGATACATCTGTAACCCGTCCGCCAGCCTTCCCTCCACCACGGAGAAAGTGACCGTGTTATCGGGATCTGCATTGTTTGTCTCCACCGTGTAGGAGTATGGTACATATTTTACCCTGACTACATCTTCCATATTCAGATCCGGGGTAGTGGTAATGATCTCCGGGGTGTCTGTGGTGTTGCGACGAGTCAAGGTGATACTGTACCCCAATCCCTGGGGTATTTCCGTCAGTACTGTCTCGTCGGGAAGATTCTGCCATACAGTCCCCGATACATTTGGCAGATAAACCTCCTTATTCAGATTCGGAGGACATTGGATTGTAGTCAGACGATCACAACTGCTGATCAGGTCTGCTATATATACCGCCTGGGTGGTATCAAAACTGCTGATATCCAGGCTTGTCAAGCTACTACAGCCGGAAAACATGGATTCCATATTATTTACATTGGAGGTATCAAAGCTGCCCACATCCAGACTTTGCAGTCCGCTGCATCCGCTGAACATATTTTTCATATCTGTTACATTGTGGGTAGCAAAGGAACTGAGATCCAAAGTGGTCAGGCTGCTACATCCGCAAAACATTTGCCACATATTTGTCACGCCAGACGTGTTAAAGCCACTTACATCCAGGCTCGTCAATGCGCTGCAACCATAAAACATATTGTACATAGACGACACATTGCCTGTGTCAAAGCTGCTGACATCTAAACCAGACAGACTGCTGCAGTCTTGAAACATTGCCGACATATCAGTCACATTAGCTGTGGCAAAGCCGCTGACATCCAGGTCGGTCAAACTGCTGCACCCCCTAAACATATAGGACATGTCTGTGACATTGCTCGTGTTAAAATGGCTGACATCCAGATCTGTCAAGCTGCTGCAATGCTGGAACATACCGTGGGTATCCGTCAGATTATCTGTGGCAAACCCACTCATGTCCACACTGGTCATATTCTCGCATCCTGAAAAGAAGTAGGACGCATTTGTCATTCCGGTCACGTTGATCTCTGCCGAAGTGATCTGGCTGCTGTAGGACCCCCATGCAAAACTTGATCCTGTACGGTCTCCCGTCCCCGTTACTGTCAGCTTACCGGCCGCGTCAATTACCCAGTTGAGGGCTCCGTCCGTGCCGCTGGCAATATCACCGGAGTCCGCTAGGCTCTTTTTTGTCAACGTGGCATTACAAGACTCCTGACTCAACTGTTGCATTTCCATTCCGCTCACGTTTACAAAGGTTTCCGGCAAATCTACCGTTACCGCCCCCATCGATTGCGGGGTTTTGAGCGTTTCCAGATTGAAACAGCCGGAAAGCATTCCTCCTATACTCATAACATTATCTAAAATCAAACCGCTCATATCCAAATCAGTCAGGCCATTACAAGCCGCAAACATAGATGCCATATTCGTCACGCTACTTGTATCGAAACTGCTTACATCTATGCGGGTCAGACTGGTGCACCCCAAAAACATTCCGCCCATATTGGTAACATTACCGGTGGAAAAGCTACTCACATCTATATTTTGCAAACTAGTACAGCCATAGAACATCGAGCTCATATCCGTCACATTGCTGGTGGAAAAACCTCCCATGTTTACGCTCGTCATATTTTCACAGCCATAAAACAAGAATGATGCATCCGTCATTCCGGTTACATTGATCTCTGCTAAAGTTATCTGCTCACAGTGGGGTTTCCAGGCAAAGTTTCCATCCGCATGATTCCCGGACAAATCTCCCGTTCCATTCACCGTAAGTTTACCACTGGCATCGATCACCCATGTGATATTGCCATCCGTTCCACTGGCAATATCACCAGCGGCGTAGGGCATCACCTGTTCCCCTGCCGCATCTCCTCCAGAAGAAGTTTCCTGCTGTCTCTCTGCCGATACTCTCGTTCCTAACAGTGCCAGCAATACCATCATGCATACTGCCAACCCCTTTTTTCTGATCGCACCCATAACCATTCTCCACTAAGCAATCAATGTCTTCGCGTAAATTTGTGCTCTGTTCTCTCGCATTATATCTATTGCCATTTGCACTGCCTGTCATTATATCATTTCCATTTTTTGCATTCAATAAAGCTGCCTTTTCTTGATTATTTTGTTCAAAAATTTGGCTTTTTTGTTCAAAACATGTTCCTGAAAGCTGGCATTCATCTCTGTGGAATATTGATCACTTGTCCGACCCTTATGCGTTCCGGATCCACTATGCTAACCCTATTGGCCTCATAGATAAGCGTCCACAATTTTCCGCTGCCGTAGGCTCTGCTGGCGATGGTCCAGAGCCTGTCACCCGGCTGTATCCGGTAGACTGTTCCTTCCAGAGCCCCGCCGTCCGACAGGGAGACGATGGGGTCCGGCGCGCAGCCTGCCGTGTTGGTCAGCCGAATAATAAGCTGCTGGCCTTTGTAGAGTCTGCTGGGATCTTTGATCACCAGCTTATTGTCTTCATAGATTCTCCTCCAACTGCTGCCGTGACCGTAGAATTTGGAGGCTATCTTCCACAGGCTGTCGCCTTTTTCCACTGTGTAAAATATGAAATCATATTGAAGTGTATCTGTTGAGTCAGCGGCTGTAAGGCTGTCTGTATTGCTGTTTGTCCCATTGCCATCGCCCTTGTCACCTGCATTGGCTCCGCTGTGATCTCCCGTATTGCCGTTACCACCGCTGCTTTTACCGATCACATAGTTCTGGGCCGCACGCTTTAGAATGCCGTCCTCCGTGCGGAACTCAATACCCAGCGTGTGAGTTCCCTCGCCAACGCTTGACAGGGTCTGATTCAATATCGTGATCCGGGTACTGCCAGACTCGGAGGTATAGTCCCGCCCTGCTGTCAGCTTGATACCATCTATGTACACGTCCCGGAACTGTGCGTATTCGCCTTGAGAAACCAAGGTCTGTGTACCGTTCCCATCCACAGTTTCCGCATTAAAGCCTGTTACTGGCTGGGTAATATCATAACCAAAGTCTGTAGCTATGCCCACATTGGCATCCGTATTGTCCAAAACGGTCAGTGTCAGTTCCGCATAGGAGGGAAGGTACGCCGGATTGCTGTAGGTCGCTTTCACCGTGATCGGAAATGAGCCTGTTTCAAGCGGAACGCCGTAAATCTCACCGGTGGCCGGGTACAGTTCCAGTCCATCCGCCAGTCTGCCCTCTTCTATAGAGAAAGTGACTATATTGTCCGGATCTATGTTGTTGGTTTCCACTGTGTAGGAGTATGGAACATATTTCACTCTCACCACATCAGCCATGTTCAGGTCGGGAGTGGTGGTTGTGATCTGTGGCGTGGTTGGAGTGCCGCTGCGGGTCAGGGTGACGCTGTAATCCAGTCCCTGAGGAAGTTCAGTTACTTCCGTTCCGTCCGGGAGATGCCAAGACGTGCCTGGAACGGAAGGCAATGTGGCAATGGTCGCTACATTACGGGGGCTGTGAACCGTGGTCAAACTATTACAGCCACTAAGTACCTCGCTCATATCTGTTACATTACTCGTATCAAAGCCACTTATGTCCAGATTCGTTAAGCCACTGCACCCCCTAAACATCAAGACCATATTTGTTACATTACTTGTATCAAAACCACTTACATCCAAATTGGTTAAACTACTGCATCCCGCAAACATCACACCCATATCTGTTACATTACCTGTATCAAAGCCACTTACATCCAAATTAGTTAAGCTACTACATACCCAAAACATCATACCCATATCTGTTACATTACTTGTTTCAAAGTTACTTACATCCAAATTGGTTAAGCTACTGCATCCCTCAAACATCCCTCTCATATCTGTTATATTGCTTGTTTCAAAGTTACTTACATCCAAATTGGTTAAGCTACTGCATCCCGTAAACATTCCGCTCATATTTGTTACATTACTTGTATCAAAACTACTTACATCTAAATTGAATAGACTACTGCATTCCCAAAACATCCCACCCATATTTGTTACATTACTTGTATCAAAATCACTCACATCCAAATTGGTTAAGTTACTGCATCCCCAAAACATCCCGCCCATATGTGTTACATTTCTTGTATCAAAGCTGCTCACATCTATGCTTTGCAAATTATTGCAGTCATCAAACATCATGGTCATATTTGTTACATTGTTTGTGTCAAAGCCACTTACATCCAAATTTGTTAAGCTATTACAGTCATTGAACATCATGTCCATATATTTTACATTGCTTGTATCAAAGCCACTTACATCCAAATTTGTTAAGCTACTACATATCCTAAACATCCCGCACATATATGTTACATTGCTTGTATCAAATTTACTTACATCCAAATTTGTTAAACTACTGCATCCATCAAACATCCCGCCCATATGTGTTACATTGCTCGTGTCAAAACCACTTACATCCAAACTCGCTAGGCTACTGCAACCAGAAAACATGTAATCCATGTCTGCCACATTGCTCGTGTCAAAACCACTTACATCCAAATTTGTTAAACTACTGCATCCATCAAACATCCCGCCCATATCTGTTACATTGCCCGTATCAAATCCACTTACATCCAAACTCGCTAGGCTACTGCAACCAGAAAACATGTAATCCATGT
>CAZGVI010000009.1:0-36808 GCA_964529395.1 uncultured Acetatifactor sp. | reverse complement strand
CTGCCACATTGCTCGTGTCAAAACCACTTATGTCCAAACTCGTCAGGCTACTACAACCATGAAACATGCACTCCATGCTTGCCACATTTCTTGTATCAAATCCTCTTACATCTAAGTTTGTCAGCCATTTACAACCCGCAAATAAATAAGATGCATCTGTCATTCCTTGCACATTTATTTCCGCTGACATAATCTGTTCACGATATGGCCCCCACGCTCCACACATATGCGCATCATAAGAGCCATCGTAATTAATCCCGAATGTTGCGTCTACACCCAAATTTCCAGTCCCATTCACTATCAGTTTCCCACTACTATCAATCACCCAAGTAATATTTCCATCTGTACCGCTGGCAATATCACCATCCGCCAAGGGCACTATCTGATCATCCACATTTTCAATCTCTGTATTTATATCACTACCGGAAACAGTCTGGGATATCTCCACACCACTCACATCTCCAGTCTCTGTTGTCTCTTCCGCCAATACCGACAGACCGGGAGCCAGCAGTATTACCGCCAGACCTATCGCCAATATTTTCTTACTGATCATTCTCATGTCCGCTTTTCCTCCCTTTGATTTACCCTTACTCTACAGATTTTTTCTTGTTGGATAATTTATCTTTAGTAAACTCTTTTTTATGCATCTCCCGCTTTAGTTCGTCTTACTCATATGCTCTATATGTATGGATATTCGTACATATTTTTGTTAATTATACTCGGATATTCATACATAGTCAAGCCATTTTTTTCTACTTAAAATGGTTACAACGACTTACATTTTTACAAGAATAGCCGCCATGCATTGCGCATACAATATTACATTCAAAAATATTGTAAAGACTCTTAATCTATACCGACAGGCCCGTTGATCGAACACCTGCAAAATAAAACCGATAACACCCCATTAAAAAGCAAACAGCATCTGCTTATGCAGATGCTGAACTCAAATCAGGAGGGTTATATTGTGATAAGCTATGCCCCGCTCTTTAGAACAATGAAAGAAAAACATATAACTTCCTACCGTTTGGAAAAAATGGGCTTTTCCAGAGCTACTTATTACTCCATCCAAAAAGGCAACAGTGTTTCAACAAACACAATCAATCAATTGTGCAAACTTCTTAAATGTAATGTGACGGATATAATGGAATATATTGATGATGAGGAAACAGACCTTCAGCAATAGTCAGGACAGGACATGTCATGTTCATCCAGGAAAATATATACTGTTTGCATAAAAACAGAGCAGTGCCAGATTAGTTTCTGTACTGCTCTGTTATACATAGCTGAACCGTGCATAACTCTTTCATGTTTGTGACATCTGATTGACAACAGACAATCAAGTTGTCTCTCCAGTACCGATCAGCACCTCTTTTCCGAAAAAGGCGAACCCATACTTCCGTATACGCTCCTTCGGTATTCCCTTTGCCACCAGAGATGCCTGATAGTCCTTTTCCTCTATCTGACGCAGGGCCGCGGATACAGTGTCAGACAACTCTTTTTCTTTCATACCCTGCACTTTGAATTCCATGATGATGGCATCGTCTTTGGCTGTATCTTTGGGTTCCAGCATCACATCATATCGGCCAAAGCCGCTTTCCCGGTTGGATGTGACCGTATACCGGTCGGACAGATTCACCATCAGGCCCAGCGCAAAACCGTGGTAGAACCGTTCCGGCTCGCTGTATGGGTTCCTGCCGGTGTCAAAATAGCTGAACATCTCCCGTGTTACCCGGTTCATATAGATATTCATTGCCTCCACATCTCCCAGCAGGAGCGCCTCGATAAAGTCATTGTAATTGGACGAGGAGCCGTCAAACCAGCCTCGCACCATGTCCCGGAACATAACCCGTACCTCAAAATTCGTCAGCTCCAGTTCATAATCCTGCCGCCACTCGCCATACTCTGTGACATATGCCTTATAATTCTTCACTTTCAAATATCCGCTGGCCAGCAGCAGACTCCATATGGCGTTCTTTTTTGTGGATAGCTGGTTATAAACGATCTGCTCGTCCAGCTCCATTTTAAGTGTTTTTCCACACAGCAGTTCCTCAAAAGTCTTCTTTATGCCAGGGTCGCCCTCCCGGAGCAGCTTACTGACCAGCCTGTTGGAACTGGTATTGACCCAATAGGCCCCCACTTTCCTTTCATCCAAAAAATTAAGAATAGACCAAGGATTGTAGATGTCTCTTCTGCTGCCAAAGGTAAAGCCGTCGTACCAATCCCTGACCTGCTGTTTCCGGTCTGACAGGCCATACTCCTCCAGCGCCGCAAATACCTCTTCTTCCGTAAATCCAAAGCTGTCCGTATACTTTTCTGAAGTCGTCATCAC
The DNA here is from genome assembly GCA_964529395.1 of uncultured Acetatifactor sp. Classification (GTDB taxonomy): domain Bacteria; phylum Bacillota; class Clostridia; order Lachnospirales; family Lachnospiraceae; genus Acetatifactor. Next base: position 34,476 of record CAZGVI010000009.1, on the reverse strand, counting down.
CACTTTCAGGTTATTCAGGTCAGAGAACATGGATTCTTTGCTCACGCGGGTGATGCCAGTCATAAGGGCGCGCTCCATATAGGGGTTTGTCTTGAAGGTTGCACCAAACAGGCTCCTGGTAAACGCCGTCAATTCGTTCCAATATCCTTCCACATAGGCCTCCTGCATGGGCGTGTCATACTCGTCCAACAAAATGATTACTTTTTTGCCATAGTGCCGCATCAAATAATTGGACAATGTTTTCAAGGAACCTGCCACCGTACGTTCTCCCGTACCCGCCAGGAACTGCCGATATATCATTTTCTCACTGTCGCTTAGCCGCTCACTCTCTGTCAGAAAGCCAAACTTATTGTATAGATCCATGATTATCTCACAGATCCTCATTTTGGCATCCTGATAGGTTTTCTCCTTCACATCGGCAAAACTGAGCGCGATCACCGGATATGTGCCCTGCAGCTGCCGGTATTTCTCCTCCTGCCAGATGGAAAGCCCCTCAAACAGATCGCCGCGCCCGGCGTAATCCACCGAGAAGAACTGCTCCAGCATACTCATATTCAGCGTCTTGCCAAAACGTCTGGGGCGGGTGATCAGCGTCACATTGTCTCCGCTTTCCCACCACTGCCGTATAAAATGGGTTTTATCCACATAAAAATATCCCTCTTTTCGGATTGTCTCAAAGTCCTGATTCCCGATTCCTATTGTTCTGGCCATATTTTACCTCTTTCCCTTATTTATACCTCTCCCTTATAGTTATAATATATCTGTTTTCCACTTTTAAAGCAATATCTTTTTCTCATTCAAGCCTGGTGTACTGTATACATAAAAACAGAGCAGTGCCAGATTTAACTCTGTACTGCTCTGTCATACATAGCTGAACCGGGCATAGCTCTTTCATGTTTGTAACATCAGATTGGTTTGAGACACTGATTTTAGACACCATGAAATATCCTCTTTGGGAAACGCTGACCCAATTCACTATGTGTCCCCTTTTACATCCATAGCATAAACCACGCATTTTCGTTCTTCAAGGGGCAATTCTGTCAAACGACACGCGCTCTGGAAGCTCCGGATATTCTTTTTCTCATTTTATATTTACTATAACATGCAAGTCAACTTTTTATATTTTTGCAAAGCATAACCGTACCCGATTCCTGCTCAGGGCAATGTATTCTCCACCATACAATTTTACAAAAATTTAACAAGCATCCCGGCTCAGAGTTCGTTGCATTTTCTGTCTTTCTGTCGTATAATGTCAGAGAATGCTTAAAGTCAAGCATCCATTCATAGATTTAATAGGAACTTGTAATCCCTCTAGTTTATCCAGAAAGGATGATTTACATGAACAACAACTGTATGAGCTGCGATGCGGAAAATATGCATCTCCCCGAATACACCCTGGGCATCGACATCGGTTCCACCACAGTCAAGATCGCCCTGTTAGATAAAGATCACAAAATTCTCTTTTCCGATTATGAGCGGCACTACGCCAATATCCGGGAGACGTTGTCCGCCCTGCTGCAAAAAGCCTATGACCGGCTGGGCAATGCCCTGCTGCACCCCATGATCACCGGCTCCGGGGGACTGACCCTGGCAAACCACCTGGGTGTGCCCTTTACCCAGGAAGTCATCGCCGTAGCCACCGCTTTAAAGGAGCTGGCCCCCAAGACCGACGTGGCTATCGAGCTAGGCGGCGAGGACGCCAAGATCATCTACTTCGAGGGCGGCAACGTGGAGCAGCGCATGAACGGCATCTGCGCCGGCGGTACAGGCTCCTTTATCGACCAGATGGCCTCCCTGATCCAAACGGACGCGGCGGGCCTGAATGAGTATGCCAGGAACTATCAATCCCTATATACGATCGCCGCCCGCTGCGGCGTATTTGCCAAGACCGATATTCAGCCTCTGATCAACGAAGGCGCCACCAAGGAAGACCTGGCGGCCTCCATTTTTCAGGCCGTGGTCAACCAGACCATCTCCGGCCTGGCCTGCGGCAAACCCATTCGGGGACATGTAGCCTTCCTGGGAGGGCCGCTGCACTTTTTGTCGGAATTGAAAAAAGCATTTATCCGCACATTGAAATTGGATGAAGAGCATATCATGGACACGGATAACTCCCACCTCTTTGCCGCCATAGGTTCCGCCATGAACGCCAAAGAGGAAGTCAGTTACACCATGGAGGAAATGGTTGCCAAGCTCTCCGGGGAGATCAAGATGGAGTTTGAGGTGGAGCGCATGGAGCCTCTCTTCGCCACCCAGGAGGAGTATGACGCCTTCCAATTGCGTCATACACAGCACAAAGTGGGGACCGGAGATCTGGCCTCCTACCACGGAAACGCTTTTCTGGGCATTGACGCCGGCTCCACCACCACCAAGATCGCTCTGGTGGGGGAGGACGGCTCCCTGCTGTACTCCTTTTACAGCAGCAATGACGGCAGCCCGTTAAAGACTGCCATCCGCTCTCTGAAGGAGATCTATCAGCTGCTGCCGGAAGATGTGCAGATCGTCCGCTCCTGCTCCACCGGTTATGGCGAAGCCCTGATGAAAGCCGCTTTCCTGTTGGATGACGGGGAGGTGGAGACAGTGGCCCACTACTATGCCGCCGCTTTTTTCAATCCCCAGGTGGATTGCATCCTGGATATCGGCGGCCAGGACATGAAATGTATCAAGATCAGGAACCAGACCGTGGACAGCGTGCAGCTCAACGAGGCATGTTCCTCCGGATGCGGCTCCTTTATCGAGACTTTCGCCAAATCCCTGAACTACAGCGTTCAGGATTTCGCCCAGGCGGCTCTGTTCGCGCAGCATCCCATCGATCTGGGCACCCGCTGTACCGTGTTCATGAATTCCAAAGTGAAACAGGCCCAGAAGGAGGGAGCCAGTGTGGCGGATATCTCTGCCGGTCTGGCCTACTCCGTGATCAAAAATGCCCTGTTTAAAGTGATCAAGGTGTCCGACGCCTCCGAGCTGGGCCGGGAGATCGTGGTTCAGGGCGGCACTTTCTACAATGACGCCGTACTGCGCAGTTTCGAGAAAATAGCGGGCTGCGAGGCCATCCGTCCGGACATCGCCGGCATCATGGGAGCTTTCGGTGCTGCCCTGATCGCCCGGGAGCGCTATACGCAATGCCGCGCTGCGGACTCCCAGACTTCCATGCTCTCCTACGAGCAGATCTGCAATCTGCAGTTTGACACCAGCATGGCCAAATGTAAGGGCTGCACCAACAACTGCCGCCTGACCATCAACAGATTCTCCGGCGGCAGGCAGTACATCTCCGGCAACCGCTGCGAGCGGGGCATCGGCGGGCAGAAAAACGCCCACAATGTGCCCAACTTATTTGAATACAAGCTAAACCGCCTGTTTGCGTACGAATCCCTGCCTGCCGACGAGGCGCCCAGGGGCACCGTGGGTATCCCCAGAGTGCTGAATATGTACGAAAATTATCCTTTCTGGCATGTATTTTTCACCAATCTGGGATACCGGGTGGTACTGTCCCCCGTATCCACCCGCCAGATTTACGAGTTGGGTATCGAATCCATTCCCAGCGAGTCCGAATGTTATCCGGCCAAGCTGGCCCACGGCCATGTGAGCTGGTTGATAAAACAGGGGATAAAATTCATCTTCTACCCGGCGCTCTTCTATGAGAGAAATGAGTTCGGAGAGGCCAACAACCACTACAACTGCCCCATTGTGACCTCCTACTCGGAGAATATCAAGAACAATGTGGAAGAGATCAAGAGTGAAAATATCACTTTCCGCAACCCTTTTATGGCCTTTACCAGCCAGGAGACTATTGCCGACGCCCTGATCAAAGAGTTCACCGAAATTCCCGCCCAGGAGGTGCGTGAGGCCGTGGCAAAAGCCTGGGAGGAACTGGAGAAAACCCGGCAGGATATGCGGGATAAGGGCGAGGAAACCCTGCAGTACCTAAAACAGACCGGAAAGAGGGGAATCGTGCTGGCAGGCCGCCCCTACCATATTGACCCGGAGATCAACCACGGTATCCCGGAGCTGATCACCTCCTATGACATAGCGGTGCTGACGGAGGACTCCATCTCCCATCTGGCCGCCCCGGAACGGCCCCTGATCGTCTCCGACCAATGGATGTACCACTCCCGGCTCTATGCCGCTGCCAGCTATGTAAAACTGGTGGATAATCTGGACCTCATCCAGCTCAACTCCTTTGGGTGCGGACTGGACGCAGTGACCACAGACCAGGTAAACGATATCCTCTCCGGTTCAGGCAAGATTTATACCTGTCTGAAGATCGACGAGGTAAACAACCTGGGCGCCGCCAGGATCCGCGTGCGTTCCCTTCTCTCCGCCATCCGTGTGCGGGAGCAGAAGGCAGAGCAGCGCGCCATTCATTCCAGCGCCATCAAGAAAGTGCAGTTTACCGAGGAGATGCGTAAAGACTACACCATCCTCTGCCCGCAGATGTCGCCTATCCATTTTGATATTTTTGAAAAAGCCTTTGCCGCCTGCGGCTATCATTTTGAAGTACTGACCAACGACAACAAGCACTCCGTGGACGTGGGACTGAAATATGTGAATAATGACGCATGTTATCCGTCTCTGCTGGTGGTTGGACAGATCATGGAAGCCCTGCTCTCCGGCAAGTATGACTTAAACAAAACAGCCGTTATCATGACCCAGACCGGAGGCGGCTGCCGGGCCACCAACTATATCGGTTTTATCCGCCGGGCGCTGGAAAAGGCCGGCATGGCTCAGATTCCGGTAATATCTCTGAATCTGGGTAGCATAGAGACCAACCCCGGTTTCCATCTGAATCTGGATGTGCTGATACGGGCGGCTCTGGCGGCACAGATCGGCGATATCTTCATGCGCTGCGTCTATCGGATGCGCCCCTATGAAGAAGTTCCCGGCAGTGTGGAAGCCCTGCACCAGAAATGGCTGAAAATAGCCCAGGATTATGTATCCGCCAAACATATCAATCTGGCCAAATTCCCCGGTATGTGCAGGAAGATGATCCGGGAATTCGATACCATACCGCTCCGGGATATCAAGAAACCCCGGGTAGGTATCGTGGGCGAGATCCTGGTGAAATTCTCCCCCGCGGGCAACAATCATCTGGTGGAACTGCTGGAATCCGAAGGGGCGGAGGCCGTGGTACCCGACCTGATGGATTTCATGCTGTACTGTTTCTACAACCAGATCTACAAGGCAGAGCATCTGGGGACCAGCAAAAAAACCGCCAGACTCTCCTCCCTGGGAATCTGGGCCATCGAACATGTGCTGCGGGGCGCTGCGGCCAAAGCTTTTGCCAAGAGCAAACATTTTGACCCGCCCACTCCTATCCGGAAGATTGTGGAATACGCCAAACCCATTGTATCTATCGGTAATCAGACCGGCGAGGGATGGTTCCTCACCGGGGAGATGGTGGAACTGATTCATGAGAACGTGCCCAACATTGTCTGCACCCAGCCTTTCGGCTGCCTGCCCAACCATGTGGTGGGCAAGGGCGTGATCAAGGCTCTGCGGAAAGCCTACCCTGCGTCCAACATTGTGGCCATTGACTACGATCCCGGCGCCAGCGAGGTCAATCAGTTAAACCGCATCAAACTGATGCTGTCCACCGCAAACAAGAATTTGGAGCAGTAAACTTGACAATCTTAATAAAAGAAAGGAGGCCCGCGCCTCCTTTCTCCGTTTACACTCCTCTATAACTCATTCCAGAGGTTTTCCTGTGAGCAATTCATACCCCTGCAAGTACTTCTCTATAGTCTTATCCACGATCTCCTGGGGCAGTTCCCAGTCATGCTCATGGCTCTTGAGCCAGTCCCGGGCAAACTGCTTGTCAAAGGAAGGCTGGGCATGCCCCGGCTCATACCCCTGCGCAGGCCAAAAACGGGAAGAGTCCGGAGTCAGCATTTCATCTCCCAGCACGATATTTCCATCTTCATCCAAACCAAACTCAAACTTTGTGTCCGCGATGATGATGCCGCGAGTCAGTGCGTACTCCGCGCATTTCTTGTACAGGGCGATGGTGTAGTCACGCAGTTTCTCCCCGTACTCACGGCCCTTACCTGGGAAACGTTTCTCCAGATATTCCACACTCTGCTCAAAAGATATGTTCTCATCATGATCGCCTATCTCGGCCTTGGTGGAAGGCGTATAAATAGGCTCCGGCAGTTTATCGGATTCTTTAAGCCCTTCCGGCAGCCGGATGCCGCACACGGTGCCGTCTTTCTGGTAGCTGGCCCAGCCGCTGCCTGTGATATACCCCCTCACGATGCATTCCACGGGCAGCATCTCCAGCTTACGGCACATCATACTGTTGCCGTCAAAGCGCTCCTGCCTGAAAAATTCGGGCATATCCTTCACATCCACGGAAATCATATGGTTGGGCAGTATGTCGCTGGTCATATCAAACCAGAATTTGGACATTTGAGTCAGCACAGCCCCCTTTTTCGTCACCCGGTTCTTCAGGATCACATCGAAACAGCTGATGCGGTCTGTAGCCACCATGATCAGAGTATCCCCATTGTCGTAGATCTCCCGTACTTTTCCTTCCTTTATCGGTTTTAATTCCTGCATCTTTTCTCCTCCCATTTTAAGTTCCGCATATCCCCGGTCAGCACACATCGCCGTGATAAACATGTCGCCGCTTGGGCGTCCCCATGTTTATCAGTGCGCTGGCCGGAGATTGCTGTTTTAAGTTCCTTATACCCCCATTTTAGCGCATTCTCTTATATAGCGCAATAACGGGGAATTCACATTTGACAGCAGAATTCTACCTGCGGTTGTATCCCGCTCCAGCCACTATTGTATACTATTTTATTCCATATTGCAACAGCAAGCGCCGGCCGGGTGTACCAGTGTACTGACCCGTTGATATTAAGCACATTAGTCCTGATACACATTCTTAAAGGCCCTGTACGTCTTGCCCATCCCCTCCTCCAGAGAGGTATAGACCAGCCCCAGCTCACGCAGACTTCTGCCATTGTCATACAGCTCCGTCTCCTGCTCCCGGACGGCAAAGGGCAGCGGTATCCCCTGTTTCTGTGCCTGCTCAGCAGACAGGGGCAGCTCCCGCACCGGCCTGTCACATACCCGCAGCAGGATATCCGCCAGACCCTCGTATGTCACCGGTTCCCCCATACATATATTATAGGCCTTTTTGTATGCCGAAGGATTGCACAGGCATTGCTGTACCGCCTGCGCCGCATCCTTCACATACACCAGTTGGAACTTTCCCTCTGCGTCCGTGATCCTCGGCAATATCTGCTGGCGCACCATCATCTGGATATACAGAGATTCCCGGGGAGCATAATTATAGGGGCCATAAAGGATTCCCGGACGTAGCACCGTCCAGTCCACTCCCTGCTCCCCGCATACCTGCCGCAATTCCTTCTCCAGAGCCACCTTGCCTGCGATATAGGCTCCCGCCTCTCCGGGCAGAGTCCTCTCCTCAAAGGGTGTATCTTCCCCCTTGTATCCCCCGATTCCCCGGCGGTATACATCCACTGTACTGATAAAAATATACTGGCCGGGCTTAACAGGCATATTGTTCAGCACACACTTGATATCTCCCGGTTCATAGGCACAGAAATCCACCACCGCATCATAATCCCCGGACAGTTCCCGCCAAAGGGCCGGATCTCTGCGATCCCCCTTTATCTGCGCCGCCCCCAGCTCCGCCATAGAATAGGTTCCCCGGTTTACCACTGTGATCTCCTGCTGTTTTGCGGTCTGCATCACAAATACCCGGCCATAGAAATAACTGCCGCCGATCACCAGAACTTTCATATCTTCCAGACTCCCCTCATTTCATATACAGTCCCACGACTTCCATATTGGCGTCATATCCCACCTGAAATGTCACTGTTTGTTTCTCGTACTGCGCTTTTACCATGACCACGGCATAGTCCTGTCCTTCAATCTTCTGCCCGTTGACTTCAGTGCCTGTGATCTGCACGAAAGCTCCTCCGTTTCCATATGTTTCGTCACAGGCCGATTTGAGTTCTTCCGCGGGCAGCACCTCCTTCATATCCTCCCGGAACGTTTCATACACCTGCTCATATTCTTCCGCATTCAGCCATTCCACGATCTGCGCCGTCTGCTGCTCCAGTTCTTCCTGCTGAAAAACTTCCGCAAGCGGTATCTTGGAACCTCCGCAGCCCGAAAGCAGCAAAGCTGTCATCATCATTGCTAATCCTGTTTTTATTCTCTTCTTCATCTTACCGCCATTCTCCTCCTGCCGTCTGTCTTTTTTCCCGCTGCCAGCGCATATATTCTTCCTCGCACCGCTCAAACACCCCCTCATTCTCCAGTCTGTCATGCCACCGGTCCCAAATCTCTTTCAATAACGGTTGGTATGGTTTCCAGTCCTCCTCCATTTGCTCCCGGGTATAATGCTGCAGGCAGCGTCTGTCCTGTCTGCCCTCCAGATACCGTCCTCCTCGGGGACGCCGCGCATAGGGCAGGCTGCATCCGTTCTCCGTCAATGCGACGCATTCCCCCATAGCGTCCACACCTATGAATGTAAAGCATTTATGTCTCATACGGATATAATAGCACTGCCCCGCCTGTCCGGTAAAGGAGTCTATAGCGCACCGGCTATCCCGCAGCCAGCTCTCCAGCTCCACGCTGTCGGGCAGCCTCTCCTGCCTTTTTGCGCTGTCCTGTTCTGCGCCGTCCTGCTCTGCGCTGGCCTGTTCTGCGCCGTTCTGCTCATCCCGCTCTTCATCCACCCTCCGCAGAGCCAACTCCCGCAGCATGTCCTCCGGCGCCAGACTACATCCGTTTGCCTTGCAGCAGGCCCCTCCGCAGGCTCTGCAAAGTTCTTCACTCTCATAACCTTTGTCCATTATTTTCACCCTTGCAAGCACATTTTACCCAATTATACACCACAAACCTTTGCCCCGTCAAATATCCAAAGAAAACCATCCCGGACTGTTCTGTTTTGCCACCCCCTTAAGACACAGGTGCATCAATATGGTCAACAGATTGTTGGAGAAAGTGCGAAAACCTCTCTCCGTAAGCTTGAACTGCAACTGTTCCCGTATCTTCTCAAGAGGCTGGGGATACAGGTCCAGAGTTTCCAGCACCACCGCCTCCTCCGGCGTGATGGGAGGCATGGCGGGGCCTTCGTCTTCTTTTGCCCGTTTTCCTATACAGCCTGCCAGCTTTTCGGGAAAAGACTGGCGCAATCCTTCCATAAAGTCTTTGGGGGACAAAAAGACCAGGGCGCCATCCTTGACCAGTTTATTGCAACCGTCACTGAGCCTGTCCGTGATCCGTCCCGGAACCGCATAGACTTCCCGCCCCTGCTCCAGCGCCATATCCACCGTAATCAAAGTGCCGCTTTTCTGCCGCGCCTCCACCACCACCAGCACATCCGCCAGCCCGCTGACAATACGGTTTCTCGGCGGAAAGAGCTGGGGTTTGGGAGCCGTTCCCGGCGAATAGATCGAGAGGATGCCCCCCTGCACCAGCATACGGTCATAAATGGGCCGATTGTCCTTGGGATAACAGATATCCACCCCGTTTCCCAGGATAGCAAAGGATTCTCCTCCCGCGTTCAAAGCCGCAAGCTGGCTGACGCCGTCTATCCCTCTGGCCATGCCGCTGATCACCTGGACTCCCGCCTCCCCCAGCTCTTTTCCCAGCTCCGTGGCTATAAAACGCCCGTAATCCGAACATTCCCGGGCGCCTACAACCGCTACTGCCAGTTTTTCCGTCTGAGGCAGCTGCCCCTTATAGTAGACACAGAAGGGATGATCGGGAATATGCCTTAATCTCTCCGGATACTCCTCATCCGCCGTACATACACATGATATCTGCTTTTTCTGCAGCCGCTCATACTCCCGGTCCACATCCCAGGTTTTGCGCATTTCCACAAGTTTTTCTGCTCTGCCTTTTTCAAGCACCATCTCCAGATGCTTTTCCTCCGCTCCGTATACGGAGTCCCCTGTTCCGAACGCTTCCAGCAGCCGCTCCCGTCCCGCTGTTCCAATGCCTTCCACGTTGGCCAGCCAATATAGATATTTATCCATTTTCTCTACTTTCCCCTATGCCCTTTCCGTAAACCGATAAGCCAGTGCCTCGCTGAGATGCTCCTCCCGTATACGTTCCGAATGCCCCAGATCCGCAATGGTCCTGGCAACCTTCAAAACCCGGTGATAAGTCCTCGCGCTGAGGTCCAACCGCCTGTACGCCAGCTCCATAAGCCGCTTTTCTTCCTCCCCCAGCTCACAGAAGCGTTCCAGTTCTCTGGAGTCCATATCTCCGTTAAATGAATATGGTCTGCCTCGAAAGCGCTCTTCCTGGATCGTCCTGGCCTCCATGACCCGCCTCCTTATCTGCGCGCTGCTCTCTCCCTGTCCCAGAGTCTGCAATTTCTCCAGTTCGATACGGCTGGTCTCCACATACATATCCATACGGTCCAGCAACGGCCCGGAAAGGCGGTTCCAATATTTTTTCAGCTCCGGTTCACTGCATCGGCATCTGTTTTTATCAGGATAAAAACCGCATTTGCAGGGATTCATGGCGCATACCAGCATAAAATCCGCCGGGTACACATAGTTCCCCTGTGCCCGGGCTATATTGACCTGGCGGTCCTCCAGAGGCTGTCTTAAACATTCCAATATATTTCGGGGAAATTCAGTCAACTCGTCGAGAAAGAGAATCCCTCTGTGGGCTAAGGAAATGGCCCCGGGACGCGTGTGGACGCCGCCTCCTATCAGTGCGGCGCCTGAAACCGTGTGATGTGGACTTTGAAAAGGACGGCGGAGGATCAGGGGATTGTCACGGTCCAGCACACCGGCCACACTGTGAACAGCCGTCACCTCAATACTCTCCTGCCATGTCATGGGCGGCAGTATCCCGGCCATGGCCCGGGCGATCATACTCTTACCTCCCCCGGGCGGTCCCGACATCAACAGATTGTGAAATCCTGCCGCCGCGATCTCCGCTGCCCTTCTTGCGGCCTCCTGCCCCTTTATCTCCGAAAAATCACAGTCGTTATGATACTGTTCCCGCTCCAGGATCTGCAGGGTAGCGCAGGGCTGCACTGGCAGCAATTCCTCCTGTCTGCCTGCGTCCGTCTCCTGCAAAAAAGCAGTCAACTGACAGATGTTGCGTGCGCCTCTGACCCGGATATCCGGTATCACACTGCCCTCCGCCCGATTGTCCCATGGGACGATGCAGGTATCTATTCCCCGCTGCGCCGCCGCTTTCACAATGGGCAGTATACCGCTGATGGGTCTGATCTCTCCGTCCAGCCCCAGCTCTCCCGCAAACAGAATATTCTCTGTGGACTTTTCCCTGAAATATCCCAAAGTTTGCAGGATGCCCACGGCAATGGGCACATCGAACCCTGTCCCGTCCTTTTTTAAGTTGGCCGGCGCAAGATTGATGGTCACTTTCTTGGGTGGAATATCATAACCTGCGTTTTTTAACGCCACCTGCACCCTCTCTCTGGCCTCCCGCACCTCGCCGCTCAGGGAGCCTACCATGGAAAAGCCGGGCAGCCCCGTGGAAATATCCACTTCCACATGGATCAGATTGGCCTCGATACCATACAAAGACCCTGTCAATATAGAACTGTACATAAAAACTCCTTCCCATTTGTAATTTTCATTTCTGCATAAATCGGGAAATCATAAAAGAACACATGTCCTGTGAAAAATAGAATATTGAAAATGCTTTTCCGAAATTTATACCCTAGAGTTAGAGTAACAGGGTCTGGTCAGTTTTGCAAGACTCTTTTTGCCAGTTTATTTTTTTTTAATATATAGTCTTTAATAAACGTGCGCCCCAAGGCGCACGTTAAAAGCCTGTCCGATGAAATACTCCCTGTCGGACAGGCTTTACGCTTTTATTGTTTTTTGTATTACTGTTCTACCAGCTCCAGCAGCTTGGCCGTGATGTCCGCCACATTGGAAGACGCCTGTTTCGTGTTCTGGGAGATCTGTACATTCTCCTCCACCACATTGGATATCCTGCCGATCTGGCTCACGGCGCCCTCTACAATGTCCACATTCTGTCTCACCATATCCGTGATCGCCAGTACATCCCGGTTGGATTTCTCAATATCTTCCGCCACCTTACCAAATGCCTTGACGGTCTGATCGGTAATCCTTTTTCCGCTCTCCACCGCATTAATGGAGTTGGTGATCAGCTCATTGGTCTCCTTGGCCGCCTGAGAACTTCTGGCCGCAAGCTCACCCACCTGGGCCGCCACCACGGCAAATCCCTTGCCCATCTCACCGGCTCTGGCCGCCTCGATAGAGGCATTCAGTGAAAGCATATTGGTCTGCTGGGCGATGGAGTTGATCTCGCCGATGATCTTTTCAATGGCGGCGGACATCTCGCTGATCCGCTGCATGGATTCGCTGAGGAGTTTCATCTGTTCCTGGGTCTGCGTGATCTTTTCAGTGGTATTTCCTGTATTTGTGGTGATACTGACAGCCGCCTCCACACTGCTGTTCAACTCTCTGGTCAACTGATTCATGATCTCTTTCAGATCCTCAACAGCTTTCTCCTGCTCTCCCGTTCCATGATAAATATGATCCGCATTCTCCAGGCTTTCCCCGGATACGGCGTCCAACTCCTCGCAGGCGCTTTTTACATTGCGGATCATCATCTGCGAGTTTTCCATATCCTTTTTCTGCTGCTCCAGCAATTTCTGGTTTTCCGCCATGTTTTGACTGATATTACCCACCATTTTATTTATGCTGTCCGAGAGCATCACAAATTCGGGATTGCCGTTCTCATGGATCGCAGTACTATAGTCGCCGTCAGCAATTCCTCTCATAGAATTGGTGATGCGATTGATCCCCTGAACGATCTTGCTGTCTACCATACGGTTGATCAGCACCAGCAGTACGCCGAAAATGATCACCATACTCAGTGAGACTACCAGTGTCTGGCTGGTGCGCTGAGCGTAATACTCATTGGCAGGCATAAACGTACCGATGATCTTCCCCTCATATTCTTCCGCCAGATAATAGCCTCTCACCCCGTCTATCCTGGCGCTGCCCTGTCCCAGATAGTTTGCGGGAAAACCGGCATCCACCGCCGGGGTTCCTATCAGCGATGCGTTCTGATGCGCGAGGATCTCGCCGCTGGCCGCATCTATGGCATAGATATAGCCTTTCTCTCCATAATCCATATCTCTCAGCACCAGATCCAGCGCCGTGCTGGCCAGCATATCTTCCAGGACTTCCGGCCTCACGCCCACCTGCACAAAACCTTTATCGTCCTTGCGCGCCACGCCGATATACTGCATCACGATCCCCTCCGCCACATTGCGCTGAGGTTCCTGCGCGATCTCAATGGAGGGATCGTCTACGATCACCATAAAGGCGTTAGACTGCTCGCCGCTCTTCATATCAAATCCTATATAAGCGTCAATGGTACTGCTGGTGATGATTCCGTCTTCGTCAATGATATGTAACTCGTTCACCTGCAGCCGATCTTTGATCTCGTTTAACCTGGCCGCATTGCCCGCAAGGGTTTTGTCCGCGGCAAGCATATCCGCAAAGGCCCTGGCCTTGGCCAGATTGTCCGCGCTGAGATTGTTGGTCAGACGCTCTATGTTTTCATCATTGCTGATCAGTTTTTCTCTTACGTCCTGTAACTTATCACGGCTGGATGAGGTGTTGTTTCTCTGCGTGATAACTGTCTGTAATATAAAAACCGAAGTAATGGTAACAATGAGTGCTGCCAGCATATAGACAAAGAGACGCTGCGTAAAAATTTTTTTCATAGCCGTGTTTTCCTTTCCTGAAAATATACTCTTTCATACGGTAAACTCTTATTTTTAGTGTATACGAAATATCAGGAAAACGCAACAGGCAATTTCATATTACTGCCGTTTCATAACAGAAAAATTCTGTCCAATCTGTTGTTTTCAGCCGCCAGCATGATCCGTACTGCCATGTTCTGCACATTACCGCCAAGATATTTCAGCAGTTCGGCATCATTGTTCCAGGATGCACGCACTGTATCTCCGATGATATGCAGCAGCAATTCCGCCGTATCTTCAAGCGGCCTCTCCTGAAAGCACTCTCTCAACCGGACATACTCTCCCTCCTCAAACCCGGTCTCCTGAAAGGATTTATGGAGAATCACATGACCAAAGATATTCAGCAGCATGATCTCGCAAATATTGTCATACGAATCAGCGTACAACGGATCATATTTTTCCAATACCTCCCTCACATAACCGCTATCAAATTTCCCCAGAAATGTTTGTTCTATGGAAATCGCCCGAAGATAATCATATATCGCGTCAGCTCCCCTGCGGCGGCTCAGATCCGCCAGCACCGGGTAATCCAGCGTGAGAATGGTATCCTGTGGGCAAAACTTCGCGTCATACCGTTTCAGAAATTCCGGAATGCCCAGACGCACCGTATCCCCCAGGCATCTGACTCCATAGTCCTGAAAAGAAACAGCTAACTCATTATACATTTCCCTGATTTGTCCCGTCTTTATATACACAAGCTCCGCTCCTATGGTATACTGCTCCTCTGTGCTTATATCTCCGCGGGAAAGAGTATCCGGCGACTGATTCCGATACTCCTCCAGGCAGTATAAAACGGCTTCCATCAATGTCTGCGCTCTCTCATAGGTTATGGACGTGCTCTCCCAACCGGCATACTTTTGAGCCAGCTTTGTGACGATCGGCAGCAATTCTTCCATTTTATGATCCATTATGTTTCCTCTCTCCCGGCAAAAGGGTTTAAAATCTCTGTGACAACGCCATCAGATACAGCTCCCTGTCCCATCTTTCCACAATATCAAACCGGGCAAATTCTCCTCTTCCCTGCGTCTCCTGAAACCCGCTGTACCCGGCTCTGATCGCCTGGGCAAATATATCCAGGCAGGTTCCCTCCAGATATTGCAGATCTCCAAAGCAGACCTCCTCAAACTGCTCCTTCATAAACGAGAGCAGTTCCTCGTCCGTGATCTCATCCTGCATTTCATTTTTATACTGATAGAAAATCTCCTGCAGACGGATCAATGTCTCAACATAATTGTCCTGAGATATATATGAGGAGTCGCAGAACGTCTGAATGATCTGCGGCAATATACTCCGCCCAAATTCGATCCTCCCCTCCTTTTTAAGAATACGGCTTTTCTCCGACAGCAGCAGTTCCATATCCTCCTCCGACAGAGTCAGGCCGTACCTCTCGGCGTACCTGTTTGTCTCCCGCACCTGCTCCAGCCACATACGGCTGTTTGCCAGCTCCATCCAGTTTTCTCCGCTCATACGCATACCTCCATTGTAAAATGAATTATTTGCAGTTCCTTAAGTATAGTTCTCACCAAAAAGTAATACAAGCCTTGAAAAACAGGGGAAAATGTGGTATTATAATATCAGGAAATAAGGCAGGTGCCGATATACGGCACCTGCCCTTATTTGCCACTAAAATTCTTTTTCCCAAAAAGTCCACCCAATACAGGGTTCAAATCCGATCTTCTCATAAAAGGGATCTCCGCCACCCGTCATGTGACTGGCGCCCAGCGGTTTCATCCGGCGAAACAGTTCGGACAGTGCTGCGCTGGCCAGCCCTCTGCCGCGGTATTCGGGAACCGTACACAAAGGCTCCATATAGGCCAGGCGGTTTTCCGGCGTCCACCACATCCCCGCAAAACACACGTATTCCTGGAGGTCATTTTCAACCGCCACCGGGAAAAACGGTGTAGCGTGGGGCGCAGCCATAATTCTCCTGACGCTCTCACCGTCCCCGTTCCACGGGCCCTCTTCCCGTTCATGGTCAAATCCCTTCCAGCAGCACTCATCGATCTTATCCGGCTCCAGCTTTCCGGGCTCCACAAAGCGAAATCCCTCCGGCAACGGATACTCCAGGGACTTTTCAAAGTCAAAAACCCTCTCATTGTAACCGCCGCATCTTGTATAGCCGGCCCTTTCGGCGGCATCCATGACAGCTTTTTGTCCCTCGAATAACACCAGTTTCTGTTTCCCGTCCGCTTTGGGCATATCGCTGGCGGCATAGGCCACCATCTCCCGCAGGGTGCTTTTCGTTCCGTTACCCCGAGGACATGTCGTTGTCCTTTCCTCCCCCGGCAAACCTACGCCGCAGACGCACAAAAAAAGACGAACGATACCTGACAGAATCATTCGCCTTTGCTGCCTGTGCCAATATGGCAGAGACAAGTCCGATATGGACTTGCCGATTTGAAACACCCGTTTCAAACCTGCCTCTCAATTAGAGCCGGGCCTACAAAATAAGATGATCCGTCTATCCTTCAGGTAACAAAAAGAAAACGCAGCACTGCGTCAAGCTACGAGTTCCCGATTGTTTCTTTGTGGATAGACTACTTAATCATCTTTTCACCCCTCTCTCATTCTATACGCTATCCTAACATATGGAAAACATATAGTCAATGTCATATATTCCGATTTTGAACATTCCGTTAAGATTGCTCCCTACAATTGATCTGCCGCCGATGGTCTGCCATACTGTATGCGCATAGAGTATATGACCGGCAAAGCCGCCAAAGAACTTATGCGCTGATATTTATCACGCAAGGACTAACATTTCTGACAGCAGGGGCAAAAATATACCGTCCCTCCCAGATAATTCGCTTTTTGGATCTCGCTCCCGCAATAGGGGCAGGGTTTCCCAACGGTGTTTTTGCAAAGCATTGACGGATAGCCTCCTTTGTTTCCAAAAAAATCCTTCTCCGTGTTTCTGCCTCCGGCAGAGGTCATCCGTTCCAATGTTTCCTGCACCGCATCAAAAACCTTTCTGCGCTCGCCGGAGGTCAGACGACTGATCTTTCGCCGGGGATGCAGCCCTGCCAGCAACAGAATATCTTGAAGTACCCCATTCCCCAGCCCGGGAATCCGCTGCTCAGTGGCAAGAAATGCTTTCATGGAGCAGTTGCCGGACAGACCTTCAAACAACTGCCCGAAGTATTTATAGGTAAACTCCTCCGTGTTGGGCATGGGTTTCTGTTTTCCCGCCAGATAATAAGGATTGTCATAAATGTCCGGCCGTACCAGGAACATGGCGCCATACATCTGCACCGTGCAGATCACATGGCTGTCGTCTTCCAGAGTAATGCGGGTCTGGTATTTTTCCGGTAGTTTCTCGCCGGGAGCAAAATAGCGGACGTTGGTTCCGTCCCCCGCCACGAAACTGTATTCTCCCAGCTCCACCTCTATCATGCTGCCGATGCTCGCCGCCCGGCCGATTTCCCGTCCCTCCATAATCCCGGCATAAAATGCGGGTTCACCGCTGTACCAAGCGAAAGAATGAGGCGTATGAGCCGCCTCCACCTCCCGTATACGTTTCCCCCTTACGGTTTCATTCATCTGTGCCGCGATGGTACGACTCTCCGGTATTTCAAGCATATGGCATCCTCCCCTGACATAAGATATGCCTTTATCATAACCCAATAAACCTGACACCCTCTGTCATATTATAAAATTTGTTTCCTGACTCTATCGTTCCGGCTTGCATCCACACAACAAGAATCGCTTTATTACTCCGCGAAAGAAATCTCCAACACACTGGCATACTCTGTGGGCATTTTTTCCGGCAGATCCACGAGCAATGTCCCATAGCGCTGGACAAAAGCCACCTCTCCATGGCCCAGCAGTCGGACGCTCTTCACTTTCTCCTGCTCCCGCAGACTGGTGATCACCGTGTTTTTCCGGCCGGCGGACTTCATCACAAAAACGTACAGCCTGCCGTCCTTCTGCACGAAACGGAAATCGTCGTCGTCCCATGCCACCTGCTCCTCCCTAAAGCCGTCAATGATCACGGAGGCATGACCTTCCCCGGCCACTCTCCAGGGCCTGCTGCCATATACCGCCTCCCCGTTTACCGCAAACCATCCCGCAAGCTCCTTCAGTATCCACTCCGCCTCCGCGTCTATGGTGCCGTCCGGGCGCTGCAGAATATTGACAAGCAGTGTTCCGTTTTTGCTGACGGTGTCCACCAGAATGTCCAGAATGTGACGGGGCGTTTTATATTTTGCCTTCCTGTCGTAAAACCATCCTCCGATACAGGTCTCCGACATCCAGGGAACGGGAGAAATATCCTCAAGCTGACTTCTCTCTATGTCCAGAGCGCCCACCCGGTATATATTTTCGGAGCGGTTTTTCTGGGTATAGACCGCCTGATTCTGTCCGTGCAGTTTCTCCGAGGTATTGTACAGATAAGCCACCGCCTCCAGACCGTACCGGTATGCCTCATCCTGAGGATCCTCCCCCTCCCCAAAGGGCAGGGAACTGTCCGAATAGAGCAGATCCGGCTGGAATCTGTCTATGATCTCCTTTGCCACCTTCAGCCAGTACTCTCTGAAATCTCGATTGCCTGTGAGCCATACCCACCGGTCCGGCTCTCCCGGCTCGGATACATGCTCATAATTGTCATGGTAAAAATGTCGGTATACGGGATTGTTGCCGTCATAGGGAACGCCCTTATAAGGTCCGTAGGTGTCCGCCCCCTTATTGGAACGCCACCAGGCAAAGGAGGCTCCCAGGTGCTCCGTCAGGCCAAAAGGCATATGCCATTTCTCACTGGCCGCCTTCCATAGGGCGCAGATATCCTTGCCCGGCCCCACTTCCACTGAATTAAAGTGATTGTACTGGGACGCAAAATTAAAGAAATGGTCATGGTGGGTAGCCTGCGCCACAAAAAATCTGGCGCCCGCCTTATAATATTTCTCCATTAATGCGTCCGGATCAAATCTTTCCGCCTTCCACAGAGCGCAGATATCCTTGTATCCGAATTCCGACGGGTGGCCGTAGGTTCTTAAATGGTACTCATACTGCTCCGTCCCCTGGATATACATGTTCCTGGCATACCAGTCGCCGCACATGGGAACGGACTGGGGGCCCCAGTGACTCCAGATACCGAATTTGACATCCCGAAACCAATCCGGACACTGAAAATTTCTTAGCGATTCAAACGAAGCCTGATACATAACACATCCTCCTTTAACAAAAAATTTGATTTCTTTTGCCGTATTGCTTATGCTTCCAGTATATACAATCTTTTCCCCACAGTCCATACGCAAAATATAATTCGTTCAGTGCTGTTTTTTCCTGTTCCACAACAGCGCAAATATCAGCAGCACCAGCCCCATCCCGCCAAAGACTCGGGTCAGCCCCCACCGGTCGGCTAATGCGCCCGCCAGAGGGAACAGGAGAATCATCCCCACGGAAAAAAACATACTGTTCACCGAGATCAGAGTCGCCCTCTGTCCGGATGGGATCAGCCCGTTAAGCTGCGCCGACTGTACCGGATACAGCATGGAATTGAAGAAACCCGTCACTGCGAATGCCGCCACAGACAGGATGATATTTTTAAAACCATAACAGAGCATACATAGGGCTATGACCACCGCTGCCCCATATCCTATCCTTTTTCCGACCCTGTCAAACACCTTCTCACTCATAACGGCCCCCACGCAGGAAAATATTCCATGGACAAGCAATATCATACTGATCAGAACCTTGTTGTAGCCCAATTCTGAATAGTATTGCTGACTATAGTAAAAAAACATAGTTTCCATGGCAAATATCATGGAATAATATACTATGACCTTCAGTATCCGGCTGTCCGATCTGAGGATTGCATAACTGGTGCGAAAATGCGCCGCGACCATATTTCCTATGCCTGACCGTTTCCCGCGTCCCTCCGCATAGGGAGGTTCCGTCATTCCGGCCACCGGCAGCACTGTCAATACCGTTATGACCAGGCAGGCGCTATAACACCAGACAAAGGATCGCTCCGCTAAAATGCCTCCCATGACCGTGGCGATTCCCTGCGCCACCTCTATCAGAAAATTCAGTCGGCCGTTCACGCGTATGTACTCGTTCTCCCGGCCCAGACACTTCATACTGTCATAGACCAGAGCCTCCTCCGACCCCGAATTGAAGTTATTGCCCAGCGCCTGAATGATAAAACTGAGGGCAAAGGCCCAAAAGCTCCTGGCAAACAGCATGACCAGACAGGAGATCATAATGCATACTTTACTCAGGATCATACTCTTTTTCCGCCCCAGCAGATCCGCCACGGCGCCGGAGGGAATCTCACACACTATGCTGGTGGCGTGGTAGATCCCCTCCACCAAACCGATCTGGGCCAGACTCAATCCATGGTAGGCCAGATACAGCACCCATATGGTGCTCTGCATGTTTAAATTCGTGATAAAAATACTCAGGTAATCCAGCTTAATATTTCTCTGCAGTTTATTTTTTATATTGGTGTTCATAATAGTTTCTCCTCGTTTCCTATCCGTTTTTAAGCGCATTAAAAAACAGCTTAACCTATACTTTTCCTGGTTAAACTGCATCTCGGAATTACTATGACCTTCTTACGTCCTACCTGCCGGAGCTTTGCGTATTGTTTACAATGCTCTCAGAAAATATGCTGAAAAAGGGCGCAGTAATCCCGTAAACGTACTTTTTTGCATGTTCTAGATACGGAACTGCTGCTGCAGACCGGCAGGTAACCTAATCGTCCAAAGCGGTTCATATACTGCGCCCTCCTTTCCTGTGATTTCGTTTTTATACCATATCTATGTGCGTTTCAACGCACACTATGCTCAGAAGTGTTATATGCTGAACATTTTATCCATTATAGCATATTTTGCGTTTCTGCACACTCCCGTTGAAAAGAGTTATGTGCGGAACATTTTGTTTATTGTAACATACATTCCGCCGCCATGCAAGAAAATCATCAGCATCTCCCGCATTTTCCCCTCTGTAAAGGCAATGGTGTCACGCCAATCTCGACAGTTCTTTCAATATGTGACAAAACTCCAGTCACAGAGTTCTTCATTTTGCGTGACCCGGCGGAGTTCGTCCCTCACCTCCATCAGGGCAAAACCTAACAGATTAGATCCCTGCCATTTAAACGGATTGTCTGCGCCCGGAGCCTCCGCAGAAAGCCGGATCCCCCAGATGGCATCATAGGGGCTGGCCTCCGCCAGTACGCTGTCTCCGGTGGAGAGCAGGAAATCCCGAAGATCCCGGTTTTGGCTGAATTTGCGCCAGTTTCCGTTGAGTACTATAGAATATTTGGCCTCATCCCACAGCGCCTGGTCAAAACCTTTGACTTTTCTCCCCAGTTCCCTGATCTCATGGGGATTATGGCTATCCATAATTTGTTTCCCGATTTCCTCATCCTCGAACAGTCTCGCCTTCTGCTCCATCATAAACTGCTCCATACAGCAGTATGTTGTGACCGAATATCTAAACTCCTGCATCCACCACTGGCTGAGACAGCTCTTCGTTATCTTTCCGTCTTCCGCCGGATGATGCTTCCAAAACAGGCACATATCATACCCTATGCCTTGAGCGGCCTCCTGTACCAGCCAGGTCCGGGCATATTTCGGCGCTCCCTGAGGCCTCCACAAAGGGAGGCAAAGTCCGCCCTGTTTCAACATCTCGCGTGTATCCTCATGCTCCCACCAGCCGTTCCATGTGACCGGTTCAGGAAACAGTTTCCGATACTCCTCCCTCTCCTCCTGGGAGAGCTTATTCAGCCAGTCATGAAAACGGAACATATAATCTTCCCCATATCCCATGCGCCAGCCAATGGAACCTCTTTCGATATGCGGATAAGCCAGCCAGGGCGGCGGCATAATTTTTTTACCTTGGATATACATTTGATACGCTCCCTTCTGTGGCGGTCCCTATCGTCCCTTTCGTTTCAGCACAAGCAGCAGACCCCCGGTGACAAATATGACCGCCAGCACCAGGATCACCGCCAATACCACCACATTGCCCTGCCCTCCTTCGGGTACGATCCGCTCTCCGGTAAAATCCTTTTCCACCGGCTGAGTCTCCCCGATCCCGGGCGCGGTATCGGGATAGAGCGCATCCATCCCCGCATCCGGCGCGTCCAGACAGACCCACACGTCTTTATGACCATAGTAATACCCCACATTTCCCCAGAGATGACCCGCACTGTCCTCATATGTACGGTGATAATCGGGCAGATGATCGCTGACTGTCATGGTGGATTGATACGGAGACGCAGGATAATCCCACAGATAAATATCTTCTCCCATATACCGCTCGTCCAGCTCACCGTCCTGCTCCTGTATCTCAGCCACATATTCCCGGGCAAAAGAGACATTGTCATAGATCTCATCCATATATGCCATAGGCACCCAGCCGCTTTTCCGGTCCTCCTCACAAACTCCCCACAGTCTTCCCTGTTTGTCCTCATAAGTAAAGGAGATGTATACCTTATGTCCATTCTCCCATGTATCGATCTGTCTGGAAGACTGGGGACTCTCATATAGGATCACAACTCCGTCCGGCCCGTTGGCCGTATAGGAGCGGCCCTCATAGATACACTCGGAGGTATGCTCCTCATAAAAAGAATCCTGCGGCTCCCAGATCACGTCCGCACGGACAGGAACCACACACAGCATAAAACAGATAAACAGGCTCATAACACAGATTGACTTTTTCATAATATTCCTCTCCTCACTAAAAAAGCAGCCCCAACAACCACGAGCAGCCGTTGCATACAAGTGATAACCGTACCGGTCTTCTGATCGTCCACCGCCGGTCTGCCGCGAAAATATGATAGATCAACGCCTCCGCCGCCACAACCGCCGCCTCTATCGCAAGCTGTACCGGAATCCCGCGGTATTCCGGGAGGTACAGGCTGCAAAGCCAGTTACACAGTACGGCGGGCGGGTTTGTAAGCAGATTTACCAGCGCTACCAGGAGCATGTCTTTTCCTGTGCGCATTCCCAGCAAAAACGCCACCGCAAGCTCGATCACGACCGTAAGCGCCAGGGAACCTCCAAACATACAAAACAGGTAAACCGCCATCTCACACTCCTCTATTTAGAGTACCGCATATCACCTACTGATACACATATCCCGTGAACAATATCCGTACGCTCCGCGTCCCGATATTGTTCAGTGCATCATCCGGTGATATGCTGTTTTAGAGTACCGCATATCACCTACTGATACACATATCCCACCCACCGCCAACAAGATCACCAGGGAAACCACGCTCCCCACACATCCCATCATACTACCGTTTTGCCAGGTTGGCAATTCCAAATAGGCAGGTAAAAACCCCAGAAACAGCCCAAAGGTCAGAAATCCAAAGGAAAAACCCGGGAAGAGCGGCAGCCTGCGGATCAACAGATATAAAGTGACCGGCATCGTCATATTAAACAAAAACAACGCCAGGATTCCCATAGGCATAGACCCGGAAAACAGGAACGACACCCCAGCCGCCGTCAGGGACAGGAGTACCGTTCGCGGTATTCCAAACCTCGCCGCCAGAAATCCGCCTGCTGCCTTGCCGCAGACGATCGCCAACGTACTCAGGGCACCTGCAAAAGCTGTGGTCTTCCATGGAAACGTCACCGACATGCCAATGTAAGAACGCAATATCACCACCAGCAGAACAGCTATCGCCGGCAGACATACCGCTCCCGTTTTTCCCTTTCGCTGCATCCCGCTCCAAATGTCGTTATCCGACAGTTTTCGCGCCGTTCCAAGCCTGCCCCTGTTTCTCTCCGGACCCGGCATCGTCCCGCTCCGGGCATTTTCTCTCCCCGCAGTCTGCGCCCTTTTGGCGTATGTAAGATTCCTCCAGACCGTCCCCGCGCAGACAAGGAGCATCAATGCGCCCACAGACCATAGCCATGCAGGCCCGGCGCCGCCCCTGGCAAGCCGCATACCGAGATACAGCCCCAGCGCGCCGGGCGCTACGAAGACGCCCAGCCCCCTGCCCAGCCAGCCCTTTTCCTCATCCTCATAGATCGTTCCCACCCCGCCGCCGATATGGAACAAAGCGTTCCCTGTCCCCAATACCACCGGATGGGTCAGCGCCCCGGCCAGGGTAAGGAGCACGCCTGCGCACACAGCGGCAAGGGGGAGCGACTTACCCCGTCTTCTGTTTAAAAGATCCAGCGCCGCGCCAAAGGGCATCTGCAGGGCAAATGCGCAAAAGTTATACAGCAGCACATAGACATAACCCTGCTCCTGCCCCAGATAGTTTCCAAACATAGCATAGGCGCAGACGCCGTCCACCAGCAGATGCAGTATTGCATATAGAGCCGTCATAAGGATACTTCCTCCTCAACCTGCTCAAAGCGTTCCATAAGCGCCCGGGTGATCCCCTGTCTCCGGTACTCCTCCTCGCAGGCCACAAATCCGACCACAAGACTTTCACCGCTCTCTCTGCGTCCCAAAACCGCCGACACGATCCTGCCGTCCTTCTCCCCATAGAGCAGAGGTTCACCATCCGCAAGCCGCTGACGCCATGCGTCATACCCATACATTTCAGAATTGTCTTCCCCCAGAATGCGGTAACACATTTTAAGCACTGCCGCCAGTTCCTGCTCATTCCCGATATTTTTTAGCTGTAAGTCCATATTCCTATACCCTCCCGCATCTTTTATGGTCTGTGTCCAAAAACCGCCGTATAGTATTCCTCCTCTCCCCTATAAGACAAGTAAACCACTGTATTTGTCACAGAAAAATCACATTTTTATAAAAATTGTATTTCCCACCTCCATTTTTTCAACCCAAATCGTCATAATATTGTCCGCTGCTGCGCACTCTCTATTCAGTAGAGTTAAAGGCGAATGCCTTTTACTCATTATACCATAACAGCCCCTGTCCCGGTCTGTCAATGTATCATATAGCAGCTCATACTCTTTCCGGGGAGCAAAGGGAAACGACATATAAGTCGCCCTCCGTTCCCCCACGGAAAATCCTGCAGCGGTAAACAATGTCTCCAGCTCTTCTCTGGCATAAAACCGTATATGGCCGTCCTGTTTTATCCGCATAAAACGGTCCATGATCCCATCCCGGTCCTGCGCAGCCCGCACAGGATCCGAGAGCAGCACCCTCCCGCCAGGGCGCAGCAGCCCGTGCATCTGCCTTACCGCGTTTCCCGGATCCGGGAAATGATGGAAAGCGTACCTTGACACGATCAGGTCAAATGTACCGTCCTCAAAGGGATAGGCAAGCCCGTCAAAGGTCTGAAATACCAGATTGGAAAAACCGCCGCTTCGCGCGCGTCTTCTGTTTTCCTCCATGATTCCCTGCGCTATATCGATCCCGCAGACAAGGGCATGGGGATACGCTTTAGCCAGCGCAAATGCCAGATAGCCCGTTCCTGTTCCGATATCCAGAATCCTGTTATAAACACCTCCGTCCAACATATCCAGCAGTATTTCTTTCTGCCGGTCATCTCTTATGATCTCCGTGTACGTCTGACTGCGTAAAGCCCGGTCAAAACTTTCCCTGGCCTGTCTTACCGATTCCGATTTCCCGTCCATACGCGCTATTCCTCCTGTTTCATTAAATGCTTTGAAAATATCCTACCATACAAAAAACAGCGGGCCAAGTGCGCATCATACGCATTTAGTCCGCTGTCTGTCGCCGTATTTGTATCGGATATTGCCTGTCCGGGTTTATGATCTTTATGATAAATCCATGCCGCCTTAGCTACAGATATTCCCGCAGATCCTTGATCAGGGTTTCCTCCGCCTGAATGATCTTTTCTGTAAGTTTCTTACTGTCCTGGTCGGCCGCCTGGTACTGATGCAGATACTTGTACAGAGATTTGACTCCCATATTACAGCCGTCTGTGACCAGATCCGCCACCACCCTGTCGGAATCCTCACCCACCAGTTTCATATTTGTCTTCATCCAGGACATCATCTTAGCCATAGCCGCAGGCTCCTTGCCGTCGTCCTGACATTTTGCCAGATATTCATGGGTTTCGCTGCCCAGCCTGGAATGCGTCTCCTTGCTCTGGATCAGCAGATCCTTCAACTGCGCGCTCTGCACATGTTCCATCACATCATCCAGAGAGGCGATCCCCATCTTCACTCCCGCATTACACTCCCGCAACAATTTGATCGTATCGTCTTCCATTTTTCTACACTCCTCTACCTATACTTGGGGGATTTTCCCACAGAGAAAAGAACCCTTTAGCAGATAGTGTGCGTTAAACAGGAAAATTTATTCAGCATCTTCTTCCCAGACATACAGAATTGCTCTATAAAAACCTCTGCGCCATGAGAAACAGTTCATGGTTTGCAGAGGCATTAATGTTATATCTTATTCATCATGGCGTCGGGATCCTGTGCAAACTGAATCGCCAGTTCTCTGTCAATCCTACCCTCATAATACAGTTGGGAAATAGCTTCGTCCATGGTGATCATACCCATCTTGCGGTTGGTCTGCATAACGGATGCCAGTTGGTGGGACTTGCCTTCACGGATCAGATTCCGCACCGCATGGTTGGCGTGCATGACCTCAAATGCCGCCACCCGCCCCCGGCCGTCCGCTGTAGGGATCAGCTGCTGGGAAATGACCGCCTCCAGCACATTGGCAAGCTGCACACGGATCTGCTGTTGCTGATGAGGAGGGAATACGTCGATCACACGGTCCACCGTGCTGGCCGCGCCAATGGTATGTAAGGTGGAAAGAACCAGATGCCCCGTCTCCGCAGCGGTGATAGCCACACTGATGGTCTCAAAGTCACGCATCTCACCCACCAGGATCACATCCGGGTCCTCACGCAGAGCCGCCCGCAGGGCGTTGGCATACGTCTCGGAATCCAAGCCGATCTCTCTCTGGTTGACCATGGACATCTTGTGCTGATGCAGGTACTCAATGGGGTCCTCCAACGTGATCACATGGGCATCCCTGTTATTGTTGATCTTATCGATGATCGCCGCAAGAGTGGTGGATTTACCGCTGCCGGTAGGGCCGGTCACCAGCACCAAACCCCTTTTTCGCTGGTACAGGTCCACCACGGACACCGGTACTCCCAGCTCCTCGGGAGAGGGCACCTTGGTGCCTACCAGACGGAAAGCCATGGCCACGGATCCTCGCTGTTTATATGCATTGACTCTGTAACGTCCCACATTGGGGATGGAAAAGGACATATCGTACTCGCCCCTTTCCTCAAAACGGTCTCTCTGGGTTTCCGTCATAATGGACACCAATACGTCCAGAGTGTCCGCAGGCAGCATTCTGGGGTAATTCATGGTGATCAGGTTGCCGTTTACCCGCATCTTGGGCGGTATGCCGACCGTCAGATGCACATCCGACGCACCCGCCTCTTTGGCCGCTGATAGGATCTCCTCAATTGTAGGCATATTCTTTCCTCTTTTCTTAATTATAGTTCCGCATATGACCTCCCAGTTCCTGACTGGCAGAGCAATTTCCGGCCGCGAGCGTCCGTAAATTCTCTGGGTACTGTCCGGTCATATGCTGTTTTATAGTTCCGCATATGACCGTATGAAACCGAAATCGTTTAATTGTCTGAATATATTTATTGTACACGAAAAAATGCATGATGGCAAGAACCTACACTATTTTTTTCTGAAACCGTCCCTTAAGTCCTCTCCCCGCAGTTCCAAATCCGGCTGTGTGGGGGCCGCGGGGAACATATCATATCCCGTTCTGTCTCCCGTGACCGGCTTATAGAAAGTAAAGCCCTCTATCTCATAGCTTTCCAGCTCATAAGTCCCGTAATCCGCCTGCCATATATAATAGTTCTGGAGCCTGCAGCCATAAATATATTGCCCCAGTGCAAAGGCCTTGTAGATGCCGTACAAAAGCAGGGAGAAATAAACCAGATTCTGCAACCGGTTCCAGTTTAAGCGGTCGAGGAACCACCCCACGGTCAGAAAATCTATCAGCAGCACGTAGGCGTAGCCGTAGCGCATCAGCGGCGCGCTGAACTGCCAGAACAGATAGGAGCATACCAGCATACCCAGTACCAGCATGATATCCAGATCCTTCCAGCGTTTTCTGACCAATATATAGACCGCGTTTCCAAGGAATAGAAACACACAGACCGCGCTGCCCAGAATCAGTATTTTTTCCATGACGGAGAGAGTGCTCATAAACCAATTGGGTATCCACTGCGCCGCGGGGGTATCCAGCAGCGCAACATTGTACAGCGCCCTGCCCCATGCGGATATCTGCGCGGCGTCCACCTCTATCGCTGCCGCGTCCATCTTCCAGTCCACGTTGAACAGATCAAGCTGCGGAAGGGGATAGACAAGCCAGCCGGAGATCACCACAGTGCGCGCAAACCAGGGGACCGCAACCATAAGTCCCATTCCAAGGTACAGCAATATCTCCTTCACACGCTTTTCCCGTATCAGCCCCAGGGCCGGTTTTAGCAGCAACAGCAGGATCAGTCCCGCCGTGAGTTTCAGAGTCAGCGCGTATACGCCCGCCACACAGAGCAGAGAGTATGGCGCGATATCTTTTTCTTCCTCCGCCAACAGATCCAGCCACTTGA
This sequence comes from uncultured Acetatifactor sp., assembly GCA_964529395.1. GTDB lineage: Bacteria > Bacillota > Clostridia > Lachnospirales > Lachnospiraceae > Acetatifactor. Next base: position 6,205 of record CAZGVI010000009.1, on the reverse strand, counting down.
TCACAATAAAGAATACAACGCACATAATGGAGTAATCCGACGCCGGGGAAACCACTTCGTTTGTGATCGTCGTCAGGTAATAGACGGCTCCCACTCTGGCAAAATCACTGAGCGCAAAGCGCTTTCTCTTCCAGCTCCCAGTGATGTCCAGCGCCGTCACAGTGAGCAGCAGCGCAAAAAAGCCATTGCAGGCATGCAGAGACTCCCCTGTCAGAAACTTCATGCTGTACAGGGCGCTCAGGGCAAAGAATGAACTGTTGTAGGCAAAACGCTCGTGCAGATTGCCCAGCCCGGGCACTACCCCGTATTCCTCGATCCAGCGGATGCTCTGCCCATGATACAGATCCGAGTCGTAGTGGATATAACCTCTGGACGTAAAAAACGCCCACAGAACGATCAGCGCCAGCAGCAATATCTTTTTGGAAATACCGTATGCTTTCCATCCTCCAGTTATATATGCCCTCATTTCCCTGCGGCACAGAAAAGCAGCCACGGCGCATATCGCCGCTAGCAACAGATTGGCCGCCAGTCCCACGCCGCCAACAAAGCTGAATAGCTGGGCATAGACCGTGGCGATGATCACCCCCGCCATCAACAGGCTGTCCATTCTCCTTATCCTGTACCCCAACAGTTTTCCGCACAAAGCCGCGAAACCGCAGCCCAGGCAGAAGGTTGTCGCGAACATATAGATCCAGTTTAAAAGTACCGCCAACATTTCCCTGTCTCCTCCATTCCAGTCCCCACGCCGCCTCTCCACGGAGGACTGCGCCGAACCCGTCCATCATAAAAGCCGTGTTTCTCTGTTCTCCTTTAGGATCCCCTCGGCCGTGTCCATACATTCGCCGCATTTTCTAAGGACTTTTGCGATTTTTGTCCTTTTCTCCCGATCCCGCAATATCTCCAGCGTAACATTGAACCCGCCGCCCAGGGTTTCCAAATCGTTCACGCTGTTGTCATTCCACATCCGTCCCATGCGGCGGTACTGCTCCTCCACCCGGTCTAACCAGACAAGATCCGGATTCAGCTTTCTTGCCCTTTCAAAAAAGACGTGACTGCAACTGCCGTTGGTAGCCAGAACGCACAAAAAATTCGTATAATGTCCCCATGCGTCGAACTCTTCATCCCGCATCCCGTCAAACTTGCCGTTCTCAATATCCGCCGCCCAGGCCCGAAAAGCCTCCGGCCCAAAACAGTACCCGTCCGTTCTCACATGAAAATACCGCGACAGACCGACGGCGGCCCTGCGATAAATCTCCGCCAGAGAAGGCGTCTCCCTCTTTTCGCCGACAAATATCCAGCCACCCTGTCCCTGAGGGTTCTCCGTCCCTCCCTGGGTCTTGCGGACCGCCTCCTCCAATGTTATACACCGGGGCTGATCGCTGTTGCCCGAGATATAGAGCAGTATCCTGCCCCTCTCCTGATAGCCCACGTAGACGCCTGTGATCTGCCCCCAGGCGATGACCGGGATCCCTCTGTCGATATAGGCTTTCAGTCTGCGCAGATACATTTCCGTATCCCGCTCAAGTTCCTGCCGGGAGATATACATCGCCCCGTATCCGCACTCCGCAAAGGTCTCTGCAACAAACTGATCCGGATCCTCGTCCATCCGGTAACAGGACAGGGCATCACCCGAATATTTCGTATATGTATAGTGTTGCGTAAATAAGTCCCCGGTCATTCCCGCAAAAAACCAGTAATCATAATCCCTTTCTCCCAGGCACTCCATCACATAGCCAGCACAGCCGTTAAACCAATAATTCTCCCCATATTCGTCGGTGACGAGACGGTGAATGACCTCGATCCTGTTTTCGCTCCTTCCCGCATCCATAGCCGATCCTCCTTCATATTTGTTGCTTTCTGTCATACTCCAAGCTTATGTCCGCACTTATATGCCCAGCCAGTTTTTGATCGGATTGACCTGCCGGGCCTGTTCCAGGATCTCTCCGCTCCTCTCACGCAGATAGCGCTCCAACTTCGCCACTTCCTCGTCCGAGAACCCCTCCGCGCGATCGATCAGCCCATCTGGCACGGTTCCCTCCGCTACGTCCTTTCCGCGGATAAAAGATACTCTGGCAAACCGCTTATCCTTCCTGTTTATAATGCCTGATACCAACATATTGACGGAATCCATAGTCTCCTCCCCAAATAGGCTTTTTTATGATTATACAATTTCCCGAAAGCAAAATCAAGCTTGACAGATTCAGTTCAACCGCAGGTTTATCCTCCCCAAAATCCCTTCGCTTGCGGATATCTCTGTTTTACAGTATGATGAAAATGTAAACCTTGCATGCACGGAATTATACCTGTTTCGATTGCCGTTTCCGCCCAGACAGGCAAGTCCGGTTTGTGACGCAGTTGACGGCGACAATAAAAAATGTCATAAGAGGGAGATAAGCACATGGAGCTAAACATGAGAAACCAGATAGGACAAAGTATACGCGCCCTGCGCGCCAGACGTCTGGTGAGCCAGGAAGATCTGGCGGACACAATTGGGGTTACGGCGCAGGCCGTGAGCAAATGGGAAACAGGAGCCGCGAATCCCGACCTGATGCTACTGCCAAAGCTGGCGGAATATTTTGATGTGACGATCGACAGTCTGTTTTATATCAGTGAAAACGATAATATGCTGCCGGAGGATTCCGCCGCTGTGCTGAGACAGCATGCCGACTGGTGGGCAGGCATCTCGGAAACTGATCTGACCACCGTCGCGCTCCCCCGCTACGGATTCTTTACTCCCACGGAGGACACCCTCTGCCTGCTGGGAGACATGAGGGGGAAAAACGTGCTGGAGATCGCCTGCGGCGGCGGGGAGTCCCTCGTCTGGCTGGGGCAAAAAGGCGCCAGAGAACTGTGGGGACTGGATATCTCCTCCGCCCAGATCAAACGGGCCGATGCACTGCTGAAGAAAAAAGGAATGAAGGCGAATCTGTCTGTGTCACCGATGGAATTGAATCCGGGGCTGCCGCACGGTCATTTTGACCTGGTATTCTCCATTTACGGTCTGGGCTGGTCCATGGATCTGGAGAAGACTATACGCCATATAACGCAATACCTGCGGCCCGGCGGAAGACTGGTGTTTTCCTGGGATAACCCGCTGATGCAATGCGTTGTTTCTGAGAATGGGAAACACAGCTTTTACCGCTCCTATTTGGAGGAAGAGAAAATCCCGATTTCCAAGCATGGAGAGATATTCCACTTAAGCAACTGGAAACTGTCCACCTATTTAAATTGCCTGACCAGACACGGATTTCTCATTGAACAGGTAGTGGAGGAATCGGAGTATGAGGAAAAAGAGGCTGCTGTTTTTGAGGAGGGAAGATTCTACTGCGCCGGCCGGGCCCGGTTCTTCAATCCCGCGTTTATTGTAAAAGCGCGCAAATTATAGCAGAAGGCGACTGCTTTGACTGCATTCGGTTGGCGCTGTCCTGTTTACACCGAACTGCCCTTACTATAAATCTCTACGCAGTCACATTCTCTTTTACTGTATCCCTGCATCGGGATTGCGATATTCAATGTTTGGGGAAACATCCACACGAAGACGCCTGCGGTATCCCGCACGGTGTCTTCGATATTCCCCCTGTATTTGAAAACAGTCTCATTCCCGATAGAAAGCATTTCAAAGACAGAGATATGATTTGTCACAAACTGCATCACAATATTTTGCAGTTTCTCTAAGAACCGCTTATTACGCGCGTTGATATCGTCGGAATCCAGTTCCGGAAATCCCTCTGTATTGATCCAGAAATCATAGATGTACTTGTCCCCGCTCTTTTCTATATACATTCCGGAATCCCTGAATGGGTATATACCTGTATTTACCACTATGATCTTTTGATCTCGCAGCAGTTGGTCAGCCGCAGATAAGTCATGGATCTCCCGCTGGTTCTCCCAGCGCCAGTTATCCATACTGAACGCCTTAACGATTTTGGTATCCGGTTTGCCTTTTTTCAATTCCTGCAAAATATCTGCGATATCCGCCACATCGCGCAACACACAGTTTATGTTTATGACAGCTGCCATATGACACCTCTTTTTTGTCAGGCCAAGCGGTGCATTCCCGCCTTATTAAGCCTGCGCTATAAGTATTTTCGGTTCAATTCCCATCGGCTCTCCCTGCTCAGATACCGTTACCGAACGCCCATTTGCAGTAGTCATGAATGCCCCGGCCGCCGCCTTGCAGGAGCGAGAAAAATGGCTTTTATATCCATGGCATCCCCGTTCCTTCCGTATTCCGGCAGATAGCCTGCACGGAAGTTTCTCCCGCAGTTTCAGTTTCCCCAGGGCTTTCTTCTCGATCTGGCTCACATACTCTTCTGTCAAGTTAGGGCAAAAATTTAATTATTTAATTAAAACCTCTTTACCTTCAAACGCAAAACCGTATTTTCGGATTCGTTCACTGGCGATTCCTTTGTTTCTCAAGGCCGACTCATACTGTTGCCTTTCAATCTGATTCAATGCCGCATCCGCTGTATCTTCCAAAGATGTTTCCTCCTGCGAATCCTTGACCTTAAATTCCATAATCACAGCTGGGTCCGTTTCATTTCTCGGCTCTAACATCACATCATATCTTCCAAAGCCGCTTTCCCGGTTGGAAGTAATGACATAGCGATCTGCCAGCTCCACAGCAAGTCCCAGCACAAAGCCGTGATAAAATCGCTCCGGCTGCGTTTCCATAGAAGGATTTTTTCCGCTGTCAAAATAGCTGAATGTGGCCAAAGCTACCCGATTCATATAGGCGTTCATGGACTTTACATCATCCTGCAAGAGCGCTCGGATAAAGCCGTTGTATACTGTCCCTGTACCGGAGAACCATTTCTTTATCATTTTTCGGAACATGATCTGCACTTCCTTATTTGTCAGCGCCAGTTCGTACAGATCTGCTCCTGTATCCTCATTTAATGCATAGCTTTCCACTTTCAGATATCCGCTGGTCAGAAACAGACTCCAAATAGCGTTCTCATCCACATCCAGTTGGTCAAAAATAATCTGTTCATCGATCTCTTTGTACAGATGTTCCCCTTTCAGCAGGTTTTCCATAGAAATCTTTATCTCTGCACTTCCCTCCCGAATCAGCTTATCCACCAGACCGTTGCTGCTGGTATTGGCCCAATAGGTGGCAAGTCTCCCTGTTTTCAAATAGTTTATGATAGACCATGGATTATATATATCTTTGCATTTTCCAAAAGTAAAACCGTCATACCACTTTTTTACCTCAGCACGCTTATCCTGCATCCCGTACTCGTCCAGTGCAGCAAATACCTCTTCTTCCGTAAAACCAAAGCAGTCCGCATACATCTCCGATGTTGACGTCACTACTGTCAAATGATTCAGATCAGAGAAAATGGACTCCTTGCTGACTCTGGTAATCCCCGTCATAACCGCCCGTTCCAAATAGGGATTCGTCTTGAACGTAGAGTTGAACAGTCCCCTTATGAGTTCCACCATTTCCTGCCAGTAACCATACACCCAAGCCTCCTGAAGAGGTGTGTCATATTCGTCCAGCAGGATAATAACTTTTTTCCCATAGTAGCGATATAAAAACTCGGACAGCGTACCCAGAGAAGAAATGGCAGAATAGTCATCCATATTTGCAGAAATGCCTTTTATAAATTCCCTTTCCTTATCATTTAAGCAATCCTCTTTTAGAAGAAATTCATATCGGTTATACAATTTTTCTATCAGATAAAACAAACTTTTTTTTGCCTCAGAAAAAGAAGAAACTTTTATCCCAGCAAAGCTTAAAAAGATTACCGGCCAGGTGCCTTGAAGATTACGATACTTCTCTTCCTTCCATATAGATAATCCTTCAAAAACTTTACCTTTCCCTGCATATTCCACAGAGAGAAATCTCTCCAGCATATTCATATTCAGAGTTTTCCCAAATCTGCGTGGACGGGTAATCAGCGTTACATCATCTCTGTTTTCCCACCACTGCCTGATAAAATCCGTTTTATCAATGTAAAAAATATTATCCGTTATTAATTTCTCAAAATTTTGGATACCAATCCCAATGGTTCTTGCCATGATAATTGCCCCCATCCGCTAATAAATACCTATGCTTTCTAAGATGAATTTTACGAAATCCAAACTTCCTCAAGTGTTCGCTCTTGCAATATTCAAAACATTCCGCCTGCTCTGACAATAATAATCATACTGTACTTTTAGAAAACTTTATGAATTCATACGGTAATCCAATATCTTCAGA